>NZ_CP040128.1:2696564-3370705 GCF_007874125.1 Noviherbaspirillum sp. UKPF54
CCGCTCCTGCAGCGGTACTGCTCCATTTCTCCGCGAAGAACCTCCATGCCCGTTTCCCTCGATAACCTGCTCGTCGTCGGCATCTCGTCCCGCGCCCTGTTCGACCTGGAGGCGGAGGAAGCGATCTTCCGCACCCAGGGGCTGGAAGCCTACCGTCGGCACCAGATCGAGAATGAAAACGAAATCCTGAAACTGGGCGCCGGTTTCGCGCTGGTGCGCGCATTGCTCAAGCTTAACGTGCTGACGCATAACCGGCGCTTCGTCGAAGTCGTCATCATGTCGCGCAATTCGTCGGAAACGTCGATGCGTATCTTTAATTCCATCAAGCACTACGACCTCGATATCACGCGCGCCGTGCTGTCGGGAGGCTCGTCCCTGGCGCCTTACCTGAAAGCGTTCAATGTGAGCCTGTTCCTGTCGCTGCACGAAGACGACGTGCAGGCGGCGATCGATTCCGGCGTGGCGGCCGCCCGGCTCTACCAGAAGCCGGAAAACGCATTGGAAGAACTGGACCAGATCCGCATCGCCTTCGACGGCGACGCGGTGATCTTTTCCGATGAATCGGAAAAGATCTTCCAGACGCAAGGCATCGAGGCTTTCGAGAACCATGAGCGCGAAAACGCCCTGAAGCCCTTGCCGGAAGGGCCGTTTGCGCGCCTGCTGAAGGCGCTGTCCTACATCCAGAACAATCTCACCTCGCCCGACGGCCGGTCGGCGCCGATCCGCACCGCGCTGGTGACTGCGCGCTCTTCCCCGGCGCACGAACGCGTCATCCGCACGCTGCGCGCCTGGGACGTGGCGATCGACGAAACCTTCTTCATGGGCGGCGTCGCAAAATCCGATGTGCTGGCAGCCTTCAAGCCGCATATCTTCTTCGACGACCAGCCGGGCCACTGTGACCGCGCGGCGCCCCTGGTGCAGACCGGGCTGGTGCCAATCAAGCAGCCGCCGGCCGCGACCGGCCGCTCCTGACGTAAAAAAAGCCGCTCCCCGTCAGGGCGAGCGGCTTTCGCGCGAAAAGGCGTGGAGGCCGGCGTGCCGGTCAGCGCTGCGCCACCGAATCCATCACGCACAGCGCCGTCATGTTGACGATGCGGCGCACCGAAGCCGAGGCCGTCAGGATATGCACCGGCTTGCGGCAGCCGAGCAGGATCGGGCCGACCGCAATGCCGTTACCGGCGGCGGTCTTCAGCAGGTTGTACGAAATGTTGGCGGAATCGATGTTCGGCAGCACCAGGAGGTTCGCATCGCGCTTCAACGGCGAATCCGGCATGATCGTCTTGAGCAGTTCCGGGTTGAGTGCGGCGTCGCCGTGCATCTCGCCATCGATTTCGAGTTCCGGAGCCAGCTCGCGCACCAGTTCCAGAGCGGCGCGCATCTTCTTGGCCGACTCGCTGTTGCTGCTGCCGAAATTGGAATGCGACAGCAAGGCCGCGCGCGGCTGCAGGCCGAAGCGCCGCATTTCCTCGGCGGCCATGATGGTGATCTCGGCCAGCTGTTCCGCGGTCGGGTTCTCGTTGACGTGGGTATCGACCAGTACGATCTGGCGGTCCGGCAGGATCAGCACATTCATCGCCGCATAGACGTTGCAGCCTTCGCGCCGGCCGATCACCTGATCGACATAGTGCAGGTGCAGCGGCACGGTGCCGAAGGTGCCGCAGATCATGCCGTCAGCATTGCCCTTGTGGACGATCATCGAACCGATCAGCGTATGGCGGCGGCGCATTTCCAGCTTCGCCCACTGCTCGGTGACGCCCTTGCGGCGGGTCATCGCCAGGTATTCCTGCCAGTACTCGCGGTAGCGCTCGTCGTATTCCGGGTTGACGACTTCGAAATCGATATCGGGGCGCATGCGCAGGCCGAATTTTTCGATACGCTGCGTCAGCACGGCGGGACGTCCGACCAGGATCGGCTTGGCCAGCTTCTCGTCGATGACCACCTGCACCGCGCGCAGCACGCGCTCTTCCTCGCCTTCGGCGAACACGATGCGCTTCTTGCTGGCGGGAGCCTTCTTCGCGATCTGGAACACCGGCTTCATGAAGTTGCCGCTGTGGTAGACGAATTGCTGCAGGTTGTCGGTATAGGCTTGCATGTCCGCGATCGGACGGCTGGCCACGCCCGATTCCTCGGCCGCCTTGGCCACGGCCGGCGCGATCTTCATCATCAGGCGCGGATCGAACGGCTTCGGGATCACGTATTCCGGACCGAACGACAGGTTGCTGATGCCATAGGCGGTGGCAACGATGTCGGACTGCTCCACCTGCGCCAGCTCGGCGATGGCGTGCACCGCCGCGATTTCCATTTCACGCGTGATGGTCGTCGCGCCGGAGTCGAGCGCGCCGCGGAAGATGTACGGGAAACAGAGGACGTTGTTGACCTGGTTCGGATAGTCGGAACGGCCGGTCGCGATCACCGCGTCATCGCGCACCGCCTTCACTTCTTCCGGCAGGATTTCCGGCGTCGGATTGGCCAGCGCGAGGATCAGCGGCCTGGCGTTCATCTGTTTGACCATCTCCGGCTTCAACACGCCGCCGGCCGACAGGCCGAGGAAGATGTCGGCGCCGGGAATCACGTCCGACAGCGTGCGCGCGGGAGTGTCTTGCGCGAAGCGCTCCTTGTCCGGGTCCATCAGTTCGGCGCGGCCCTTGTACACCACGCCAGCCAGGTCGGTCACATAGATATTCTCGATCGGGAAGCCGAGGTCGACGATCAGGTCCAGGCAGGCCAGCGCCGCCGCGCCCGCGCCGGACACCACCAGCTTGCACTCTTTGATGTCCTTGCCGACGACTTTCAGACCGTTGAGGATGGCCGCGCCGACGATGATGGCGGTGCCGTGCTGGTCGTCGTGGAAGACCGGAATCTTCATGCGCTCGCGCAGCTTGCGCTCGATGTAGAAGCACTCGGGCGCCTTGATGTCTTCCAGGTTGATGCCCCCAAAGGTCGGCTCCAGCGCCGCGATCACGTCGCACAGCTTGTCGGGGTCGGTTTCGTTGACTTCGATGTCGAACACGTCGATACCGGCGAATTTTTTGAACAGCACGCCCTTGCCTTCCATCACCGGCTTGGCCGCCAGCGGGCCGATCGCGCCCAGGCCGAGCACGGCGGTGCCGTTGGTGATCACCGCCACCAGGTTGCCGCGCGCCGTGTATTTGAAGGCATTGGCCGGATCGACGACGATTTCCTCGCAGGCGGCCGCAACGCCCGGGGAATACGCCAATGCCAGGTCGCGCTGGTTGGTCAGTTGCTTGGTGGGGGTAACGCTGATTTTTCCGGGGGTGGGGAATTCGTGATATTCGAGCGCCGCTTGACGCAATTGCTGGCGAATTTCTTCTTTACGATCAGGAGATTCCATGATGCGGCGTTCCTTTTTGGATTGCGAAAACGTACGATTTTATCAGAGCCAATAATCTTACTTTATACGTATTTGTCCTAACAGCCGCCATGCGATCTGGGGCATTTCTTTCGCTGCGCCGGCTCAGAAAAACATAAAAGCTATCAATTTCATTTAAACAATCAATTTCATAAATCAATATGTAGATTCTATTATTCACTCCGACCTAATTGATTTTAACAAACACCCCAGGAGTGAACCATGGCACAGCAGAATTCCGTCACCGTCCAGAACCTCGAAGCCGCGTTTGCCGGCGAATCGATGGCGCATATCAAGTACCGTTACTTCGCCAAACTGGCGCGCGAAGCCGGCGCCCATGACGTGGCGAAGATTTTCGAAGAAACCGCCGAGCAGGAAGTCATGCACGCCTTCGGCCACCTCGACCTGCTGTATCCGAAGGCGAAGCTGACCCCGGCCAAGGCCCTCGAAATCGCGATCGAAGGCGAAACCTACGAATACACCGAGATGTATCCGAAGTTCCGCCACCTGGCCGTGGAAGAAGGCAATCAGGCGGCGGTAGCCGAGTTCGACGAGCAGATCGCCGAATCGAAGGAACACGCCGACGCCTTCCGCCGCACGCTCGAAATCGCCGCCAAGCGCTTCGCCGCGCTGGCCAAGGTGGAAGAGCGCCACGCGAACAATTACCGCCAGGCGCTGGCCGCCACGCAGCAGTAATCCATACAGACCAACCGACATTCATTCAGAGAGGACCACCATGAAAACCTATCAATGCATCGTTTGCGGATTCGTGTACGACGAGGCGGCCGGCATGCCGGAAGACGGCATCGCGCCCGGCACGAAATGGGCCGATATCCCGGCCGACTGGGAATGCCCGGATTGCGGCGTGGCCAAGGCCGACTTCGAGATGGTCGAAATCTGAAGCAGATTGTCCCGCTCCGCGCGGGAAAAAATAACCCGCACCCAGGGAGAAACATGAAGCCGCTCATCATCATCGGCACCGGCCTGGCCGGCTACACCGTGGCCCGCGAACTGCGCAAGCTCGGCAATACCACGCCCATCATCCTCATGACGGCAGACGACGGCGGCTTCTATTCCAAGCCCATGCTGTCGAACGCCTTCGCGCAGGACAAGGAGGCGCGGCAACTGGTCACCCAGAGCGCCGCGCAGATGGCGGCCCAGCTCGGGGCCACCATCCTGACCAGGACACGCGTCGGCCACCTCGACGCCGCAGGCAAAACTGTTACCGCTGGCAATGCCACCTTCGAGTACGACCGCCTCGTGCTGGCCCTGGGCGCACAGCCGATCCGGCTGGCGCTGGGCGGCGATGCGGCGCACCAGGTGGTATCGGTCAACCATGTCGACGATTACGCGCTGTTGCGCAGCCGGATCGCGGCCCTGGGTCGGCCGGCGCGGGTGGCGATCCTCGGCGCCGGCCTGATCGGCTGCGAATTCGCCGACGACCTCGCCGGCGCAGGGCACCAGGTCACGCTGGTCGATCCGAACACCCTGCCGCTGTCGGCGCTGGCCGCGCCTTCCCTATCGCGTGGCTTGCACGCCGCCTTGAGCGCACGCGGCGTGGCATTCCGCTGCGGCACGACGGCCGCTGGCGTCGATCAGGTCAGCGCGGCGCTGCGCGTGTCGCTGGCCGACGGAACGAGCATCGACGCCGACCTCGTATTGTCGGCCGTCGGCCTGCGACCCGACCTGGCACTGGCGCAGGCCGCCGGCCTCAAGACGGCGCGCGGCATCGTGGTCGACACCTATGGACAAACCAGCGCACCCGGCATTTATGCGCTGGGCGACTGCGCCGAATACAGCGACGCGCACGGCTCGCGCGTCATGCCCTACATAGCGCCGCTAATGACGGCCGCGCGCGCCATTGCCCGCACCATCCACGGCCAGCCAACGCACATCGACCTGAAGCCGGCGCCAGTCGTCGTCAAGACACCCAGCTATCCGCTGGCCCTGCTGCCGCCGCCGCTGCCAGCCGTGACGGGCGGGGAGTGGCATACGACGCAGAATGGCTCCAGCGCAATCTGCCGCTTTTATGATCGCCAGGGAATCATGCTGGGCTTCGGCGTGGCGCCGCAGGACGCCAGCGTGCGCCTGCAACTGCTCGGCGAACTGGGCAAGCGCGCGCAGCATGCGGCCTAACACTCATATATGGACTCCCCCCAAGGTACAAGAAACTGATCGATAGGGATGGCATGAGGGAGAAGCCTGCAGTCGTATATCCGGCATCTATGATGGGCTCTTTAACGGCCCGTGCCGACATGGAATCTGCGTCACCGGTGCGCCATACGCTACAAGCGGCAGGCATGCTGCCGGAAGAGTTATCGGCGTCAAACAGTGTGGGGTTTTCCCGGGGTGCCATGATGGGCGATCAATCTCTATGCAAAGGCTGGCGGGGTAAAGTCAATTCAGGTTGCTCAGGCAGGCATCGCGTACGCGGTGCGTTCCATCTTTTTCTTCATGCGCGTCACCATTCCCGTATACGGTTCGGCATCGCGCAGGGCCGCGTAGCAGATGCGCGCCAATTTGTTGGCCAGGGCACAGGCGGCCTTGTTATGGTTGCTGCGCGCCTGCACGGCCAATGCCCATTGCCGCAGCCCGTCAAGCTGTCGGCCGGCGGCCTGCGCCACGCTGGCAGCACGCAATACCGAGCGCGCGCCGTGGGTGAGCAGCATGCGCAGGTAGCGATCCCCGCGCTTGGAGATACGGCCCAGGCATCGCGTGCTGCCGGACAAATATTCCTTGGGTGTAAGGCCGAACCAGCTGGCAAAGTGGCGCGCATCACGGAAGTGCTGCACGTTGCCGCTGGTGGCGGCGACCATCGCCGTGGCAGTCAGCAAGCCGATGCCGGGAATCGACAGCAATGTTGTGCAGGCGGCACTCTGCTTGGCCAAGGTAGTCAGTTCGCGTTCGAGCTGCGCGATGCGGGCTTCGAGCAGGCGGATTTCCTCGACCAGCAGTTTCATGGTGCCTCTGATCAGGTTAGGCACGGCCGAATGCGGATCGGCCAGCACACGGCTGATTTGTTCCAGGCCGTTGCGGCTGCCAGCCGCAACGGAAATACCGAACTCCCGGCAGAATCCACGCAAGGCATTGATGCGCGAGGTGCGGGTACCCATCCAAAGCGAACGGGTGCGATGCAGCCCCTGCAAGGCTTGCTGTTCAATCGATTTGACTTTGACCGGGGCAATGTCGGCACAACGCGCCGCTTCCAGCAAGGCGCAGGCATCGGCTGCGTCGGTCTTGTTGCGCCGAACGTAGGCGCGAATGTAGGCGGCGGGCAGCAGGCGTACGTCGATGCCCAGGCTATTGAGCCAGCGCGCCCAGTGATGGGCCGAACCGCAAGCTTCCATGATGACCAGCGATACGTTGCGATTGAGGAACCAGCGCTCGAACTGGCTGCGCGTCAATCGATGCTGCTCGATAACACGCCAGGAGGTATCGGCCACAGCAAGCTGGAATACGGATTTGGCCAAGTCAACAGCCACGGTAGTAGTAGTATTCATTGTGGACTCCTTTCGTTAAAGGCTGATCCCCGTCCCCACGTCGACCAGCGCATACGCTTTGACGTAAAAAAACGGGGGGAGTCCATCCCATCACTTAACAGGCTGATCAAGCGCCGCGCCATTCGGTACAATCGCGGCATGTTGTCCGAATTCGACCTGATTGCGCAGTATTTCACCCGCCCTGCGCGCGACACCGCCCGGGTGGCACTGGGCGTGGGCGACGATTGCGCCTTGCTCGCGCCGTCGCCCGGCATGCAGCTGGCCATCTCCACCGATATGCTGGTCGAGGGCCGGCATTTCTTTCCCGGCGCCGATCCGTTTTGGCTCGGCCATAAATGTCTTGCGGTAAACCTTTCCGACCTCGCGGCCATGGGTGCGAAGCCGTTGGCGTTCACGCTCGCGCTGGCCTTACCCGATGCCCGGGCCGAATGGCTGGCGCCCTTTTCGCAGGGCATGCTGGCGCTGGCCGATGCGCACGGCTGCGAACTGATCGGCGGCGATACGACCAAGGGGCCGCTCAACATCTGCATCACCGTGTTCGGTGAAGTCGCGCCCGGCCAGGCGCTGCGGCGCGACGGCGCGCAGGCCGGCGACGACATCTGGATTTCCGGCACCGTGGGCGACGCGCGTCTGGCGCTCGCCGGCTACCGCAACGAGCTCGCGCTGGACGCCGCCGCCCTGCAAGCGGCGGGACAGCGGATGCATGCGCCGACGCCGCGCGTGGCGCTCGGCCTGGCCTTGCGCGGCCTGGCGCACGCGGCCATCGACATTTCCGACGGACTGGCGGGCGACCTCGGCCATATCCTGAAACGATCGCGGGTAGGCGCGACGCTCGACGTCGACGCCCTGCCGGCCGGGCCGATGCTGGCCATGCAGCCGCAGGATGTGCGGCGCCGCTTCGCGCTGGCCGGCGGCGACGACTACGAACTGTGCTTTACCGCGCCGGCAAAGCGCCGCGCCGACGTCCTCGACGCCGCCCGCACGGCAGGCATCACCGTCACCCGCGCCGGCACCATCGATTCCACGCCCGGCCTGCGCCTGGCCGATGCGCACGGCGCGCCGCTTCATCTGTCTCTCTCCTCTTTCGACCACTTCGCTTCCCCATGACCACACTGGAACCCGGCCAGAGCGCCTACGTCACCAAGCCGAACGCGCGCTTCATGCTGTCCCATCCGGCCCACGTGCTGGCGCAAGGCTTCGGCAGCGGCCTGTCGCCGGTCGTTCCGGGCACATCCGGGACGCTGTTCGCGTGGCTGGCGTTCAATGTCTTGTCGACGCGTTGGCCGCAATGGTTCACGCCGCTGCACTGGGCGCTCGTCATCGCGGCCGGATTCGTCGTCGGTGTCTGGGCCTGCCACCGGACCGGGCGTGACCTCGGCATCGCCGATCACGGCAGCATGGTATGGGATGAAATCATCGCGTTCTGGCTGGTGCTGCTGGTACTGATGCCGGCCGACTTCAATACCCAGCTGTGGGCGTTTGTCTGGTTCCGCTTTTTCGACATGGTGAAGCCGGCCCCGATCCGCTATTTCGACCGCCACCTGAAAGGCGGCTTCGGCGTGATGTGGGATGACATCGTCGCCGCGTTTTACACGCTGCTGGTGTTCGCCGTGTGGCGCGCCATCTGACGGAGATCGGACCATGAACGCGCCGCGGCAGGACGATCGCTGGCAGTTCTGGATCGACCGCGGCGGCACCTTTACCGATATCGTCGCGCGCCGACCGGATGGAAAGCTACTGACGCACAAGCTTTTGTCCGACAATCCCGGCCGCTACACCGACGCCGCTGTCGCCGGCATCCGGCATCTGCTCGGGCTCGATCCGGCGGCCGCCATTCCGGCCCACCTGGTCGAATCCGTCAAGATGGGCACCACGGTTGCCACCAACGCCCTGCTTGAACGCAAGGGCGAGCCGACCGTGCTGGTCATGACGAGGGGCTTTCGCGACGCCTTGCGCATTGCTTATCAGAACCGTCCCCGCCTGTTCGACCGCCATATCGTGCTGCCCGAGCTGCTGTACGAACAGGTGGTGGAAGCCGACGAGCGCATCGGCGCGCACGGGGATATCGTCACGCCGCTCGACGAGGCGCAATTCAGGCGCGAGCTGGGCGAAATGCATGCACGGGGTTACCGCGCAGTGGCGGTGGCGCTGATGCACGGCTACCGCTTCACGCAGCACGAGGCGGCCATCGAGCGCATCGCGCGGGAGCTCGGCTTCACCCAGGTCTCGGTATCGCACAAGGTCAGCCCGCTGATGAAGCTGGTGCCGCGCGGGGATACCACGGTCGTCGATGCCTACCTGTCGCCCATCCTGCGCCGCTATGTCGACCAGGTCGCGGACCGGATGCAGGGCGTACGGCTGCTGTTCATGCAGAGCAATGGCGGCCTCGCCGACGCACACCGTTTCCAGGGCAAGGATTCGATCCTGTCCGGGCCGGCCGGCGGCATCGTCGGCATGGCGCGCACCGCCACGAGCGCCGGCTTCGACAAGATCATCGGCTTCGACATGGGCGGCACCTCGACCGACGTGTCGCATTACGCCGGCGAGTTCGAGCGCGAGTTCGACACCCAGGTGGCGGGCGTGCGGCTGCGTGCGCCGATGATGAGCATCCATACGGTGGCCGCCGGCGGCGGTTCGCTGCTGCATTTCGACGGCACGCGCTACCGCGTCGGCCCGGACAGCGCCGGCGCCAATCCCGGCCCGGCCAGCTACCGGCGCGGCGGAAATCTCGCGCTCACCGACGCCAACCTCATGCTCGGCAAGATCCAGCCGGCCTACTTCCCGGCCGTGTTCGGCCCGCAGGGGGAGCAGCCGCTGGACCGCGACATCGTGGCGCAGAAATTCGCCGAACTGGCCGACCGGATCCATCGCGCGACCGGCAAGCGCGGCTCGCCCGAACAGGTGGCGGAAGGATTCATCGACATCGCGGTCGGCAACATGGCCAACGCGATCAAGTTCATCTCGGTGCAGCGCGGCCATGACGTCACCGAATACACGCTCAATACCTTCGGCGGCGCCGGCGGCCAGCATGCCTGCCTGGTGGCCGCCGCGCTCGGCATCACGCGCATCTTCGCGCATCCGCTGGCCGGCGTGTTGTCCGCCTACGGCATGGGACTGGCGGACCAGATCGCCATGCGCGAGCAGGCGCTGGAAATCGCGCTGGAGCCGCCGGCCATGCCGCCGTTGCGGGAAAAGCTGCAGGCGCTGGCCGCGCTGGCGCGGGACGACCTCTCCGCGCAAGGCGTGCCGCAGGAACGCATCGGCGTGGTCGAACGCGTGCACCTGCGTTACCAGGGCACCGATTCCGCCGTCGTGCTGCCGTTTTCACCGCTCGCAGACATGGTGGCGCAATTCGAGGCGGCGTACCGGAAACGCTATGCCTTCCTGATGCCGAACAAACCGCTGGTGATCGAGGCGATTTCCGTGGAAGCGATCGGCGCCTGCGAAGATGCCGAGGCCGGTGACGAATGCCTGCCGCCGCGTGCGGGCCCGCTGCGGGCAGCGGAAACAGTGCGGCTGTTCTCGGGCGGGCAATGGCATGACGCCGCGCTCTACCTGCGCGAAGACATGCGACCGGGCGACCTCGTGCACGGCCCGGCGGTCATCGCCGAAAAGAATGCCACCACCGTGGCCGAGCCCGGCTGGGCCGCCGAAGTGACCGCATTGAATCACTTGGTATTAACGCGCGTCGCGGCACGCTCACGGAGCAAGGCTATCGGCACCAGCGCCGACCCGGTGATGCTGGAAGTATTCAACAACCTCTTCATGAGCATCGCCGAGCAGATGGGGTTGCGCCTGCAGAACACCGCGTTCTCGGTCAACATCAAGGAGCGGCTGGATTTTTCCTGCGCGCTGTTCGACGCGCGCGGCAACCTGATCGCAAACGCGCCGCACATCCCGGTGCACCTCGGCTCGATGGGCGACAGCATCAAGACCATCATGCGCGCCAACGCCGGCAAGATGCGGCCGGGCGACGTGTACATGCTGAACGACCCTTACAACGGCGGCACCCACCTGCCGGACGTGACGGTGATTACGCCCGTGTTCGATGCGACCGGCAACGACATCCTGTTCTACGTCGGCTCGCGCGGCCACCACGCGGATATCGGCGGCATCACCCCGGGATCGATGCCGCCGGCCAGCAAGGTCGTCGAGGAAGAAGGCGTATTGATCGACAATTTCCTGCTGGTGCAGGGCGGGCGTCTGCGCGAGCAGGAAACGATTGCCCTGCTCTCGTCCGGCCGCCACCCCTGCCGCAACATCCCCCAGAACCTGGCCGACCTGCGCGCGCAAATCGCCGCCAACCAGAAAGGCGCGGAGGAATTGCTGAAGATGGTCGGGCACTTCGGCCTGGACGTGGTGCAGGCGTACATGCGGCATGTGCAGGACAATGCGGAAGAAGCAGTGCGCCGCGTGATCACTTCGCTCAGGGACGGCAGCTACGAGTACCGGCTCGACAATGGTGCGGCAATCAAGGTGGCGATCCGCGTCGACCGGCAGGCGCGCAGCGCCGTCATCGACTTCACCGGCACCTCGCCCCAGCTCGACAACAACTTCAACGCGCCGAGCGCCATCTGCACCGCCGCCGTGCTGTACGTGTTCCGCACGCTGGTCGATGACGACATCCCGCTCAATGCCGGCTGCCTCAAACCGCTCGAGATCATCATCCCGCAAGGCTCGATGCTCAATCCGCGCTATCCGGCCGCCGTTGTGTCCGGCAACGTCGAAACCTCGAGCTGCATTACCAATGCACTGTATGGCGCACTCGGCGTGCTCGCATCCGCCCCGTGCACGATGAACAACTTCACCTTCGGCAACGAGCGCTACCAGTATTACGAAACCATCGCGGGCGGCTCCGGCGCCGGCGATGGTTTCAACGGCACCGACGTGGTGCAGACGCACATGACCAACTCGCGCCTGACTGATCCGGAAGTGCTTGAGTGGCGCTTTCCGGTGCGCCTGGACAGCTACCAAATCCGGCCCGATTCGGGAGGCCGAGGACGTTGGCATGGCGGCAACGGCGGCATCCGCAAGATCCGCTTTCTGCAAAAAATGACCGCGGCGATCCTCTCCAACAACCGCCTCGTTGCCCCGTTCGGCATGGCCGGCGGCGAAGCGGGACAATGCGGGAGGAACTATGTGATCCGTGCCGATGGAATGCGGGAAGAACTCGGTTTTATCGCCAGTACCGAGATGCAACCGGGCGACCTGTTCGTGATCGAGACGCCCGGCGGCGGCGGCTTTGGCAGGCTGCAAGATGAAGCAAGCGAAGATGGACTGGCCAAGCGGGACGGCTAGAATAGAGTGATGCTATGAAAGGAGTGCGGGAGACATGAACGACATGATGGATCTGGCGGCGCGCGTCGGCCGCGCCCTTCAGGAAAAAAGCTTGCTGCTGACAACCGCCGAGTCGTGCACCGGCGGCGGGGTGTCGCAGTTGATCACCGAGATCGCCGGTTCTTCGGAATGGTTCGATTGCGGCTTCGTTACCTATTCCAACGCGTCCAAGAGCGAGTTGCTGGATGTCTCGCCGGCGCTGATCGCGCAGTTCGGCACCGTCAGCGAGGAAGTCGCCGGCGCCATGGCCGAGGGCGCGCTGGCCAACAGCAATGCGCATGTGGCCCTGTCGACCACCGGCATCGCCGGACCCGGCGGCGCGGTGCCCGGCAAGCCGGTCGGCACCGTCTGCTTTGCCTGGTCGATCGAGCGCAACAACCACCAGCACACCTACACCGAGCGACACGTCTACAGCGGCGACCGGCAGGCGGTTCGCCAGCAGACCGTGATGCACGCTCTGCAGGGCTTGCTGCGCTTTATCGAGCAGTATTAGTTTTTTCAGCCGCGAAAGCGGTTGATCGCGTCGCGCGTTTCGATCGCCACCCGGCGCGCGGCCTGCGCGAAATCCTCGCCGATCTTTTCATCCGGCTTCGCGTACAGGATCGCGCGCGAGGAATTGATCATCATGCCGGTGCCGCCGGCCGTCTTTCCGGCATTGACGGTCGCCTCGATGTCGCCACCCTGCGCGCCGATGCCCGGCACCAGCAGCGGCATGTCGCCGACGATGCCGCGCACCAGCGCCAGCTCATTGGGGAAGGTAGCGCCGACCACGAGGCCGCACTGGCCATTGGTATTCCACTTGTCCGCCACCAGCTGCGCCACATGCTGATAGACCGGCTTGCCGCCGGCATCCAAGAATTGCAGATCGGAGCCACCCGGGTTCGAAGTGCGGCACAGGATGATGACACCGCGATCCTTCCATTCCAGGTAGGGCGCCACCGAGTCGTAGCCCATGTAGGGATTGACCGTCACCGCGTCCGCGCCGTAGCGCTCGAACGCTTCGCGCGCATACTGTTCGGCGGTAGCGCCGATGTCGCCGCGCTTGGCGTCGAGCACGATCGGGATTTGCGGATAGGTCGCGCGCAGGTAGGCGCAAATCTCCTCCAGTTGCTCTTCGGCACGCAGCGCCGCGAAATACGCGATCTGCGGCTTGAAGGCGCAGGCTGCGTCCGCCGTCGCATCGATGATCGCCTTACAGAATGTAAAGATCGCATCCGGCTTGCCCTGCAACTGGCCAGGAAACTTCGCGATATCCGGGTCCAGTCCGACGCACAGCAGGGAATTGTTTGCCGCCCAGGCGGCGGATAGTTTTTTGATGAAAGTCACGGCGAAATCCAGAAATTCCTAACAATGCGCATTGTAACTTGCCGTGCTATCGTGCGACCCTGATATCGACCATGGACATTTTGCATGACATCGCTTTCTCGCAAAGACTGGATTCTGCTTATCCTGCTGACCCTTTGCTGGGGCATCAACTGGCCGGTCATGAAACTGGGCGTGCGCGATTTTCCGCCGGTGAGCTTTCGCACCATCAGCATGATCGGTGGCCTGCCCGTGATCTGGCTGGCCGCGCGCATGCAGGGCGCCTCGCTTGCGATTCCGCGCAGCCAGTTGAAGGAAGTAATCAAGTTGGCGATCCCGAACATGCTGATCTGGCATGTGTTCATCATTCTCGGCGTAAAGATGCTGTCATCCGGGCGCGCCGCCATCCTCGGCTACACGATGCCGGTGTGGGCGCTGCTGAGTGGCTTGCTGTTCTTCGGCGACCGTCCGACGCGCGGCGCGTGGTTCGGCATCGGCTGTGCGCTGGCGGGTGCCGTGCTGCTGATGTCGAGCGAATTTTCCGCCCTCGCCGGCAATCCGCTCGGCAGCATCCTGGCGCTGATCGCCGCCGCTGCCTGGGGCTTCGGCACGGTCTTGCTGAAGCGATCATCGATCGACATGCCGACCATTTCGCTTACCTTCTGGATGCTGAGCCTGGCAGCGATCGCCATGACGCTGGTGTCGGCCGTGTTCGAAAGCGCGCGCTGGCACTGGCCCGACCGCACCACGCTGCTCGCCATGCTGTACAACGCGGCCATCATTTTCGGCTTTGCCCATACCGTCTGGTTCAAGCTGGCGCGCACGCTGCCGCCGATTGCCTCCAGCCTGTCGGTAATGATGATTCCGGTGCTCGGCGTATTTTCCGGCGCCTGGCTGCTGGGCGAAACACCGCACTGGCCCGATTATGCGGCGATGGCGCTGATCCTGGTGGCGATGAGCACCGTGCTGTTGAAACCGCGTCATCCCACCCATAAATAATTATCAGTATTTCCAGACCAATATTTAACAAAGGAAAGCTCATGAAAATCTGGATCAAATGGCTGTCTATCGCCTGGATCGCCTCACTGCTCTCCGCCTGCGGCTACAACGAGTTCCAGGCCAAGGACGAGGCGGTCAAGGCGGCGTGGGGCGAAGTGGTCAACCAGTACAAGCGCCGCGCCGACCTGATCCCGAATCTGGTCAATACCGTCAAAGGCTATGCCTCGCATGAGCGCGACACGCTGGAGGCGGTGACGCGGGCGCGCGCGGCCGCAACCAGCATCCAGGTCACGCCGGAAGTGCTGAACAATCCGGAAGCGTTCCGCAAGTTCCAGCAGGCGCAGGGCGAATTGTCGTCTGCCTTGTCGCGCCTGATGGCGGTATCGGAAAACTATCCGAACCTGAAGGCCGACGCCAGCTTCCGCGATCTGCAGTCGCAGCTGGAAGGCACCGAGAACCGGATCACCGTCGCCCGCCAGCGCTACATCCAGTCCGTGCGCGAATACAACACGCTGGCCCGCAGCTTCCCGACCAACCTGACGGCGATGATGTTCCACTATGAAGTCAAGCCGTCGTTCATGGTGGAAGACGAGAAGGCAATCTCGAATGCGCCGGCGGTGAATTTCGGAAAATAGGCCTGTCATGAGCATTCTGCGCATCTTGCTGGGCATGATCCTGGCGCTGCTGCTGACGGCGGCGGGCGCGCAGGAGTTCGTCCCGGTGCCGCCCCTGACGGCGCGCGTGAACGACCAGGCCGGCATGCTCACCGCCCAGCAGCGCGACGCGCTGGAAAACGTGCTCAAGGAATACGAAGAACGCACCGGCAGCCAGATCGCGATCCTGGTGGTAAGCAAGACTGAACCGGAGGCAATCGAGCAGTATGGCATCCGCGTGTTCGATCAGTGGAAACTCGGCCGCAAGGGCGTGGATGACGGCGTGCTGCTGCTGGTGGCGAAGAACAATCCGCCTGCCCTGCGTCGCCTGCGCATCGAGGCCGGGCGCGGCGTGCAAGGCGTGCTCACCGATGCGCAATCCAAGCGCATCCTGCAGGACGTGATTGCGCCGCATTTCCGTCAGAACGATTTCTACGGCGGCCTGGCGGCAGGCGTGTCCGCCATCACCAGCCTGCTCGACCAGGAAAAATTCCCGGCGCCGCAAGGCAAACAAGCCGACCAGGACGAGGGATTCTCTCCCTTCCCGCTGGCGCTGATTTTCCTCTTCATGATTCTGTTTCTGCTGCAGCAAGCGCGCTCGGCGCGCCGTTACATGCACAGCCGCGGCGGCTGGGGACGCTCGTCGGGCATCATCCTGGGCGGCGGCAGCGGATATGGCGGCTTCGGCGGCTGGGGCGACGGCGGAAACGGTGGCAGAAGCGGCGGCTGGGGCGGCGGATCATCGGGCGGCTTTTCCGGCGGCGGCGGCAGCGCCGACGGCGGCGGCGCATCGGGAGACTGGTAATGAAGACGCATTCGAAGATGCTATCGCGGCTGTGGAAGCACCTGACCGCGACCAGCGCGACGGGTCGGCGCGCCTTTCCGCCTGCGACGCTGAAGGCGATCGAACAAGCCATCGCCGACGGCGAAACACGGCACCGCGCCGAGGTGCGCATGATCGTGGAACCGGCGCTCGGCCTGCAGGCGGTGCTGCAGCACATGTCCGCGCGCGAGCGCGCCCGTGAACTGTTTGCGCACTACCGCGTCTGGGACACCGAAGAGAACTGCGGCGTGCTGGTGTACGTGAATCTGGCCGACCACAAGGTCGAGATCGTCGCCGACCGAGGCGCCGGGCGCGCCATTTCCAACGCCGAGTGGCAGGCGGTGTGCCACACGATGACGCACGGCTTTGCGCGCGGCGCCTTCCATGACAGCGTCCTGGCGGCGCTCGATCAGCTCAACCGGCTGCTGCAGGAACGCTATCCCGGCGACGGCTCGCGCGCCAACGAGCTGGCCGACAGGCCGGTGGTGCTATGACGGGCGCAGCCCGCTACGGCTTCGCATCTGCGGCCCTGAGCCGGGCGACGCGCTCGGCGTCGCTCGGGTGCGAGCTGAGGTAATCGGCCTGCCTGGCGCCCGGTGCGCGCTCGCGCGGTTGGCGTCTGTCGTCGGGCTGGTCCTCCTCGTCTTCGTCGCCATCGTCGCCACCATCCCCTTCGTCTTGCTGCGCACCCGCCTGGGTGGCACGCGCAAGCTGCGCGCGTTCCCGCTGGTCCGCCATTTTTTCGAACAGCTGCGCCATCGGCGACAAGGACAAGCCGTTCGCGCGCATCATGTCGATCGCATACTGGTCCGATTCGCGCTCGAAATCGCGCGAGTACTTTTGGTCCAGCAAGAACGTCGGCATCGTCGCCAGCGCGCTGGACACGTCGCCGATCACCAGGTTGACCGCCATGCCGACGCCGACCGCCTGCAGCAGCCGGCGCAGCGAATGACGGCGCTGCAGATGGCCGAGTTCATGGCCGAGCACGCCCATGACCGCCAGATCGTCCTGCGCCAGCGAGACCAGCTGGTCGGTCAGCACGATCACCCCGTTGGGCAGCGCAAAGGCATTCGGGCCGACCTTGCTGTATCGGAATTCAAGCCGGTATGGCGTCTTTTCCCCGCGCGGCTGGCGCAAGGCCGCAAACATCTTGCGCAAGCGCGCCTGTTCCGCCTCGTCCAGCCTGGACGCTTCCATGTAGACGTTGTCGATCAGCCGCCACTCGCCGTCGCCGATCTTCTTTTCGATCGCGGCGGGCAAGTGCTGCGCGACCGTGTCGGCGGCCCACGGCAAGCCCCACTGGTAGCCGGCGACCAAGAGCGCCAGCAGCGACACCAGCGCCAGCAGCGACAGCGGCCAGTTGCGCTGCCACTTCACCACGCGCGGCTCGCGATAGCCATTCTTGCGCAACAGGCGCTCCAGCCCGGGATCGCTGCTCTCGACGAAGCCGCCGCCGGGCAGGCGCAGGATGCGCGGCGCATGTTCCAGCGGCTCGGAAACGTCAATCCTGGACAGCCGCACCGAGCGCCGCACATCGGGCCCGATGATGGCGACGATCCGCTTGTGGATCAGCAGTTCGACCGGCTGGCGGCGCGAACTCTGTCCATCGAAATAGGTGGCGTTGATCATAGGGCGATATCGATGTCGAACAAGTCGCCGGCTTCCTGCCCGACCGCGCCGGCATGGTCCACTGTCTGGTCGGCCAGGAAATCCTCCAGGCTGCCAGCGGGAACCAGCGCCATGCTCTCTACCCGGTAGCGCGTCAGGCGCACCACCGCGAACGGCTTGTACAGGCCGAAGGTCAGCGTGGTCAGCATCAGGTTGCTGGCATGTATCCAAAGCAGCTTGCGCGCGCTGACCTTGCTTTCGAAACGGTGTTCGCCGAGCTCGGTATGGTTCCACACGAGGTTCTGGATGCGGCTTTCGAGGTAGGTGCGCACGAACAGGTAGAACGCGTAGGCGCTCATCAAGCCGTACAGCAGCTGGAACAGCCAGCCGAAGATCGTGTCGAGCAAGACCTTGTACAGGCCCATGGTGAGGAAGGCGAACACAGCCGCGGGAATCGATCCGAGGAAAAAGAACCCGACCGCCTTGCCGTAAATCTTGAAGAAGTCGGCCGGACGCGCATGGAAGAAGAACGGCGCCTGGCCGAAATCGGTGTTGTCGTGCTGGTAGCGCTTAAGCAGGTAATGCGCGAGCGGCACGGTCGCGCCCAGCGCCAGCAGCGGCAGCAGGCCGACGATCAGCAGCGTGCCGATGCCGGGATTGCGCGAGAACGACGTGACCAGGCTCCACACGAACACGCCGATGAAAGCCAGCACGACAGGAAACAGGATCAGCATGCGGTAAGCCTGGCCGACGGTACCGCGAAAATGGAAGCGCAGTCCGCGATAGCTGGAGTTGGCCATCTTGAAGCGGAACGCGCGTGCCAGCAGCCAGGGCATGACGGCGGCCAGTACCAGCACCACCAGCAGCGCGACCGGCTTGGAGACGTCGAATGAAATCTTGTAGGCCGCCAGCAGCGCCAGCGCCAGGATGCGGCCCTTCAGGATCGCCTTCGGATTGCCGTGGTAGTCGAAGATGGAACCGTCGATGCGGGTATTGCGGTAGAAGTACTGCAGACGCCTGACCTTGGCCCAGGCGGAATACACGCCCAGGGTCAGGATCGTCAGCAGCAGGTTGACGATCCAGATGCGGAAATATTCGGAACCGCTGCCGGTAAAGCTGAACCGCAAGGCATCGCCCTGCTTCGCGCCAGCCCGGACGGCATCACGCCGCGCCGCGCCGGCTGCCGATTGCAACGCCGGCTCCGTCCGTCCCGCCGGCATGCCGCGGGCATAGACGCCGATGGTCGCGTCCGCCATGGATTCTCCCTGTGTTCATTATGGTTATTTACCGTGCCGGCGCTTGCTTCTTATTGTCTTGCCGGGCGGCTCATTGTAATCATAATGTCCACAAGGAAACATCACATATTCATGTCTTTGGAGCCATTCATCTATCCGTGCTCGTACACCCATTGCAGCAGCATGTCCTGCACTTCCGGCCCGCGCATCGCATTCGGATGGTTGATGAGGCACACCACCACGTAGCGCCTGCCGGACGCGGCCAGCACATAGCCGGCAACAGCCCGCACGTCGGCCAGCGTGCCGGTCTTGATATGGGCATGGCCGGCGACGCCCTGCGCGTTGAGGCGCTGGCGCATGGTGCCGTCCAGCCCGGCCAGCGGCATCGAGGCGATAAATTCCGGCATGGTCGGCGCCCGGAATGCCGCGTCCAGCAGACTTCCCATGGTCGCGGCCGAGATGCGCTCGGCGCGCGACAGGCCGGAGCCGTTCTCGACGACGAGTTCGGGCGCGTCGATTCCCTTGCGGGCCAGCCAGGCCTTGACCACGTCCGCGCCGCGCTCCTGGCTGGCGGGCAGGTTCAGCTGGTGGCTCGCGATGGTCAGCAGCACCTGGCGCGCCATGACATTGTTGCTGTACTTGTTGATGTCGCGGATGACTTCCGACAGCGGCGCCGACTCCCACTGCGCCACCAGTCGCGCCGACGGCGGCACGTAACCGTCGCGCACATCTCCCGTGATCGTGCCGCCCAGTTCGGCCCACAGGCGGCGGAACACCAGGTTGAAATACTGGGTATGCGTCATCTGGTAAGGATGCACATACAAGGTGCGCTCGCCGCATGACGCGGGATATTCGCCCAGGAAGCGCGCGCCATTGGCGTCGATGACTGGCTGCAGCCTGATGCGCCAGTCACCGCACGGGCCGCCCGTCAGTCGCGGCGCCACGAGGGGAAACGCATCGACCGGCGGGTCCATCGATATCGCGACCGAGCGGTTCGCTTCGAGCGGCAGGAAGCGGAACGTCATGGCCTTGAAGTTGAGCAGCAACGCGTCGGGGCCGACGTTGTACGGCTTTAACGGATCGGCATCGAACGCGGCCGGATCGTAGGCGACCTGCTCGAACGCGCTGCGGTCCAGCAAGACGTTGCCGTGGATTTCGCGGATTCCGCGCGAGCGTATCCGGCGCAGGAACAGCCAGAAGTTTTCCATCACCAGCTTCGGGTCGCCGCTGCCCTTGATGATCAGGTCGCCGTGCAGCACGTCGCCCACCTGTGTGCCGTCGGCGAAGGCAAGGGTTTTCCAAGTAAAGGCCGGGCCGAGCAATTCCAGCGCGGCATCGCTGGTGACAAGCTTCATGGTCGACGCCGGGCTGAAGGATGCGCGCGCGTTGGAAGCGAACAGCACCGGGCCATTGACACCATTGCCGACTTCGCGCACGTAGATGCCGGCGGCGTCGAGCGGAATTTCGGCACGCTTGAAGGCATCGGCCAGCGGAACCGGTAGCTCCTGCGCCGTTGTACAAGCGGCAAGCATGCACAGGGTGAATAAGAGACAGGCAGCTTGGAGTCTTTCCAGAATTCGCATACGATGATTAATGTGTCACACGCAATTTAATTGATTATCCCACGCCGACTTCAGAATTCCATGTCCAAATCCCCTACGACCGACCCGCTGGCGCTGGATAACCAGTTCTGCTTCGCGCTGTATTCCGCGTCGCTGGCGATGACGAAAACCTACAAGCCCTTCCTCGACAAGCTCGGCCTTACCTATCCGCAATACCTGGTAATGCTGGTGTTGTGGCAACAGGACGATATCCTGGTGAAATCCATCGGCGAAAAGCTGTTTCTCGACTCGGGCACGCTCACCCCACTGCTCAAGCGGCTGGAAGCTTCCTCGCTGATCGCACGTACGCGCGACGAAGCGGACGAGCGCCAGGTCAGGATCACGCTGACCAAGGAAGGCCGCGCGCTCAAGAAGAAAGCGCAGTCCATTCCGCACCAGGTGCTGTGCGCAAGCGGCCAATCGCTCGATGCGCTGGAAAAGCTGCGCGAGCAATTGTCGGCCATCCGCAACGACCTCACCCGTGGCAACGGCGGCTAGCCGCCGCCCGCGGCACGCCCATCTCCCGGCCACTTAACTTGCACACAATTTAATTGCGTGTTATATTTAATTCCAACAGTAGCCCATCCTTGCCAACCACCACTAAAGGAGAACTTCATGCAGATCCTGTACAAGGCACAAGCAACCGCATCCGGCGGCCGTGACGGACGCGCCGTCAGCAGCGACAACAAGCTCGACGTCAAGCTGAGCATGCCGAAAGAACTCGGCGGTCCTGGCGGAGAAGGCACCAATCCGGAGCAATTGTTCGCCGCCGGCTATTCCGCCTGCTTCCTGTCCGCGCTGAAGTTCGTCGCGATGCATGCCAAGGTGGCGCTGCCGGCCGACGCCTCCGTCACCGCCAACATCGGTATCGGCCCGAACGGCAATGGCGGGTTTGGCCTTTCCGGCGCGCTGCGCGTGAGCATTCCTGGTCTGGAACGCGAAACGGCGCAAGCCCTGGTCAGCAAGGCGCATGAAGTCTGCCCGTACTCGAACGCGACGCGCGGCAATATCGAGGTCGACGTAGCGCTGGCCTGAGCGTCGTAAAGGCTCTCGCCCATCGCAGCCTTGCATATTGCAAAATCAGCGTAACTGGGCAATATCCCCTCGCAGCGCCATCGGTCAGCAAGACGGTGGCGCAGCTTTCGTTAGAGCAAAGACAATCGTTTCGCACCTTGTCTTGAAAAAAACCTACCCCGCCCATATACTTAGCACTCGTTAGGGGAGAGTGCTAACAACTTCCCTGGCTTTCCGAATTTCTCATCCGCGGCCCTGCCGCAATAAACATAACCAATTGATTATTAAGGAGTTTGTATGAACCTTCGTCCATTGCACGATCGCGTCATCGTCAAGCGCCTCGACCAGGAAACCAAGACTGCGTCCGGCATCGTTCTCCCGGAAGCCGCTGCGGAAAAGCCGGATCAGGGCAAAGTGCTCGCAGTCGGTAACGGCAAGATTCTGGAAGATGGCAAGGTCCGCCCGCTGGACGTGAAAGTCGGCGATGTCGTGCTGTTCGGCAAGTACTCCGGCCAGACCGTGAAGGTCGAAGGCGAAGAAGTGCTGGTGATGCGCGAAGAAGACATCATGGCAATCGTCCAGAAGTAATACAGATATACCTATCTAATAAATAAGGAGTTTCGAACATGGCAGCTAAAGAAGTCGTATTCGGCGATGCCGCCCGTGCCAAGATGGTTGAAGGCGTCAACATTCTCGCCAACGCCGTTAAAGTCACCCTCGGCCCGAAAGGCCGCAACGTCGTGCTGGAGCGTTCCTTCGGCGCCCCGACCGTCACCAAGGACGGCGTTTCGGTCGCTAAAGAGATCGAACTGAAAGACAAGCTGATGAACATGGGCGCGCAGATGGTCAAGGAAGTTGCTTCCAAGACCTCCGACAACGCCGGTGACGGTACCACCACCGCAACCGTGCTGGCCCAGGCAATCGTGCGCGAAGGCATGAAGTACGTTGCCGCCGGCATGAACCCGATGGACCTGAAGCGCGGCATCGACAAGGCAGTGCACACCACTGTCGACGAACTGAAGAAGATCGCCAAGCCCTGCACCACCTCCAAGGAAATCGCCCAAGTCGGCGCCATCTCCGCGAACTCCGACGCTTCCATCGGCGAGCGCATCGCTGAAGCAATGGAAAAGGTCGGCAAGGAAGGCGTGATCACTGTCGAAGACGGCAAGTCCCTGAACGACGAACTCGAAATCGTCGAAGGCATGCAGTTCGACCGCGGCTACCTGTCCCCGTACTTCATCAACAACCCGGACAAGCAAGTTGCCGTTCTGGACAACCCGTTCGTCCTGCTGTTCGACAAGAAGATCTCCAACATCCGCGACCTGCTGCCGGTGCTGGAACAAGTCGCCAAATCGAGCCGTCCGCTGCTGATCATCGCTGAAGACATCGAAGGCGAAGCGCTGGCCACCCTGGTGGTGAACAACATCCGCGGCATCCTGAAGACCTGCGCAGTGAAGGCTCCGGGCTTCGGCGACCGTCGCAAGGCCATGCTGGAAGACATCGCTATCCTGACCGGCGGCCAAGTGATCGCTGAAGAAGTCGGCCTGACCCTGGAAAAGGCAACCCTGAACGACCTGGGCCAAGCCAAGCGCGTCGAAATCGGCAAGGAAAACACCACCATCATCGACGGCGCTGGTCAAGCTGCTGCGATCGAAGCCCGCGTCAAGCAAATCCGCGTGCAGATCGAAGAAGCGACTTCCGACTATGACCGCGAAAAGCTGCAAGAGCGCGTTGCCAAGCTGGCAGGCGGCGTTGCAGTGATCAAGGTTGGCGCTGCGACCGAAGTCGAAATGAAAGAGAAGAAGGCACGTGTCGAAGACGCGCTGCACGCAACCCGTGCCGCCGTTGAAGAAGGCATCGTTCCTGGCGGCGGCGTGGCCCTGCTGCGCGCTCGCGCCAACGTGCAAAACCTGAAGGGCGACAACCCCGATCAGGACGCAGGCATCAAGATCGTCCTGCGCGCGATGGAAGAGCCGCTGCGCATGATCGTCACCAACGCCGGCGAAGAAGCTTCCGTGGTCGTCAACAAGGTTATCGAAGGCAAGGGTAACTTCGGTTACAACGCTGCCAACGGTACCTACGGCGACATGGTCGAAATGGGCGTGCTGGACCCGGCCAAGGTCACCCGCTCGGCTCTGCAGAACGCAGCGTCGATCGCCGGCCTGATGCTGACCACCGACTGCACCGTTGCCGAGCTGGTTGAAGACAAGCCGGCTGCTCCGATGGGCGGCATGGGTGGCATGGGCGGCATGGGCGGCATGGAAGGCATGATGTAATGCCTGCCTGAAGCTACGCTTTTTGCTAAAAAGCCCGCAAGGTTTGCGCCTTGCGGGCTTTTTTCTTGTTCTCGGGTGTTATTACGCTGATGGCCCAAAACCATAAAAATCAGTAACTTAGACAACATTTGCTGCGTCGCAGCACAAGAATTAGCAGCCGCGTAATCTGATGTCGCCCTCATCAGTTTGTACAGAAATCCCGACGACTATCGTCCAAGTAAGCGGTATTAGAAGGTATTAACTGATTTAGTAAATGCTGAAATTTATAGCAGAGAAGCCTACCAGAGCCTGCAGGAAATACGTAAGTGCGCCCCGCGTTCAGAGAATCTATTCTTCATCATTTCTAAAATACCGTCTTTTGCCGCATCGCACCAACAAACCCGCTTCCTCTGCGATTCCTCAAACATCTCTCCACGGCCAGACCTACTGTGTCAGCATGACTCATATCGTGACTTTGAATTTGAGGTAATTGTCATGAGCAAAGGAACTGGCAAAGGCGGAAGCACCGGCACCAAAACCAGTGGCGGAAGCAAGGACAGCGGTCAACAGCTAACCGGGTACCCGGGAGGGAACTGGCCAAGCAAAACAGGCAGCCGTTCGGGCACAGGACGAGGAAACGCCCCGCCGAAACCCGGGGCGGGCCCCAAGAAGCAATAATTGGCTTCACTGGCCAAGAGTCTGTTAAGTACAGACTGGCCCTGGAACCTCATGTGGTTGCGGTTCGCTCAAGTATCCGCGACGAGCCAGCGGCCCTTCGCAATCTGTCTTTCCACCCGAAGCTTGTACGCTTCCGGCGACGGAGGGGTTTTGCGACGATGGCGACGGGAGTTACAAAAGTAGCACGCAGCGACAATATTGGGGCGTGCGTTACTCCCACCATCTTGCCGTGCAGTTAGGTGTTCTGCAGTCGCTTGCGAAAGGCGAGTTTCGTTCGGAGACAACCGGTACTGGGAAGCAAATTGGTCAGGGATGTTGAGCCAAGTGGGCACGTGACAGTAATAGCAGCGGCCGCCTTGGCAGGTGTGGGCAATAGAACGGGAACGACTCAGAGAATTGGGCATAAGAGGCTCCATAGGAAAATGAAACCCCGCTCGCCCTGAGAGCATCACGGGTACCAATCGAGTCACTCGTATTGGCCCATCAAGCGCTCTAAAGAGCCGCTCGCGGTAATTTTGGCTTATTCCCCGATTGGAGGCAAGCTAGTTGAGAACTCGGAAAGTCAGTTTCGCTAAGTCGAAGATTAACTTAAGTGTTTGACGTTAAAAGGTTTTCGGTAAAGATTGTGAAAATTAAAAGTTATGCCGAAACCAGATGTCCCCTCCTATCGCTTAAGAGACAACAACCACAAGTGCCTATATGTAACGTCGCAATATCGCGATTAATACTGAAAGGACACTATGCTCGAAAGCCTCTCCGGCCTTTTTGGCACAAAAACGAAGGAAGCAAAACTGGCATTGCGCCAAATTCCTCCAGGCGAATCATTGGAGTGTGACAGAAACGAAATGCCTCTGGGGACGCAGAAGCGTTACGGCGAACTTGCATTCTTTTTTCCTGGCAAAGACCCGATTGCCTATGCGCAAAATTGCACTGAAAGTGCCGACCACCCGTCGCGATTTATCATTTATCACTTTGCAGTACGCCCCGCCGAGCTGTGCCGAATTGGTATTGGAACAAAGTGCATCAAGCTACTAAAGGAACATTTGGGCGCAGGTGGCTTCACAGAAATTCTTTTTCAAGAGCAATACGGCCAAGAGGCGCATAAAGCATTCTTTGCGAAAATCGGTTGCACTTTTGTCGACTCAGAACCAAACCAAACAGGTTGGCTGCTTCCGCTGTAATTCAAAGTTCGCCAACCGGCGAGCTTTTCTTTCATCCCGATTACCATTCGTCTCCCCCTTACCAAACTTCCTCCGGCGAAGCGTAGCAAATCAATTGCCTTGGACCTTGCAAATTTAAATCCCTATTTTGGGTATTTTAATCCCCAATTTGAGGATTTAACAAATAATCCCTATAATGGGTATTCAAAGACCTAATTTGGGGATTAACGTGAGTATTGCCGATTGCTTGTTTCCGCCGCCGGTTCAAAACATCCTTCGAGTTGTCTATGCGACACCGGACAAGTCGTTCATGCTAAAGGACCTCATTGAACGGGCGGGCACTGGTCGAGGTAATGGCCAACGGCACGTCGAACTCTTACTTGCGGCCGGCGTCCTCAAAGAAGGCCCTCGACAAGGGCGCCAACGAACTATTAGCGCAAATACAAAATTTCCACTTTATCCCGAACTTCAAAGCATCTGTCGAAAGTCCTTTGGCCTTATTGAGCCGATTCGTGACGCGCTCAGACCGTTTGAGGAAGAGATTGGAGAGGCTTTCGTTTTCGGCTCTGTGGCAAGGGGAGCAGACACGCATCAAAGCGATATTGATTTGATGGTAGTGGGCACGGCGCCCATGATGGAAGTAATGGAGACATTGGCGAAGGCAGAGGAGGTATTGGGGCGTCCAGTGCATTTGAACATGTATACTCCCGAAGAATGGGCCGACTTGAGGGTTCATGACCCTGTCGTTAGCCATATCTCCACCGACTCCATCGTGAGGATTCTCCCTAATGCCGAGACCGCTTGAATACGACAACCTAATCAACATAAACGCGTTTGCTGAAAAGCCCGCAACACCAGGTGCCTTAGAGGCATATCTGCGGAATGCCCAAAGCTATCTAGCTGCCGCCAAGCTTCTCGACCCTGCAGTCGCCGCAATGCCCGTGTTCTCCACTGCCTATGAGGGTTTTTTCCAACTAGTTCAGGCAGTGTTCGAATTCTACGAGGTTCGCACAAAGGATTCCGGACGCAATCTGGCCATTCAGCGTGTATGCAAGGACCTAGGGATGAACACTGCTGAGCAGGCCCTAGTGGCGAAGGCCCATGAGCGTCGAAACGATACATCGTATCGTTCGCCCTTTCCGCCAGTATCCAAGGCAGAAGCACAAAGCTTGGTAGCAATCCTCGATAAGTACGTTCCCGTCGCCTATAAACTGGTGAACGTACCTTATCCCTGATAAGCCCAAGGAACATACGTAACCAGTACATTAGGACCAACGAGAAATTGGCCAAATCAAGCAGCTCTGAGCTTCGTGTCAATAACCCCGATAACGTCTTTCAATTTACCAACCACAGTGGCCCCTTTCTTATTTAAGTTGCTTGCAATAATCGGGGCCATGTAAGAATCGGTCCTAAAAACATCCACATAAGGTGAATACATGGCGTGGATGGTATCGACAAAATCGCTAGGTTTCGGAACTCGCGGTTTCATCGCGAAAGAGTTCCACGCCGAAGTAACAAGGCTCTTGATACATACGGTGATGCCTGGCGCATACCGAGCAAATGTATCAAGGTCATTATCGGTTTCGTTGTCACTTGCCTTGGAAAACTGGCGGGCTATTCTATTAAGGATGCTAGCCTGCATCTCAAGCTTCGCGCGGGCGTCAAGGCCTGGAGGTACTCCAGATGTATCTCCGACCCGCTCCCAGACTTTACGGAAGTTCAAGGCAGCCTCGGTTGCATTGCTCAATGTCGCGCACACGTTCTGGCTTGGTGCCCGAAGCCAATCGATGACAGGACTTAACGCCTCAGAATGATTATGGAACCAGCGAATCATCCAGCGCGGGTCGCGTAGGCTTGAAAGAAACGCTTCATCCGCTTCAGCGGCGCTTGCGCGGCCAAGGACATAATCTGAAAGCACTTTGGCGTCAGCCGGCCGCATTGGATACAACTTCATCATCTCTTTCAATCCCGCAGATTGTTGCTCTGAAAGCGTATCCAAAGTCTTTGCGCGTGGCTTCCCATCCTTAAAATGAGCACGCATTTGCTGTCGACGGAGTGCGCGGTTGGCGCCCAATTCCTTGAGTTGCACACCAATGGACTTAATGTTGTCGGCCCACGATACCGGGGACATCAAATCTGTTAGTTCAGGGAACCATTCTCCGTTGTCTGAGAAGGGAACGACCGAGCCGGAGCCTCCCATTGCCTCAAGTTCCTTCTGAAGAAGCAAATCGAAAGAAATAAGCGTCTTAGTGCCGCACAGTTGGAACAGTAACTCCGCTCGGCGCTCTGCTGCCTCCGTGTGCTCCGCACGTAACGGCGACATTTCGATGATGTGAGCAGCCGAGTACCGAAAATCAACCTCCCCGGAACGCGCCCATCCAGCTAATCGCTCGCGAATTGCTGCAAGCTCGACGCTTTCCTTGCCTGGGTCTGAGAGTACGGAAAAATCGCTACTGTCCAGATACACCCGTAATGCCACTTCTGGCTCCCTTCGCTTTTACTTTTGCACTTGCTCCTTAATGGAGATTGAAAACGTTGCTGAAGGCCAATGCAATGGCCATGCACCGTGAGTTGGTTAGAAGACTCATTCAATGACCACATAAAACGGCTGGGACTGCCCCAGTAATCGGTTGTCGCTCTTTCTAACCACAAACGCCTCGACGAAGTGCACTCCGCGGAACGCCAAGTGCTCCATGCGGCTAGCCCCGGAGTCGGAGTCATAAAAATCCCCGCGCAGCTCCCCCGCATTGTAGGCGGCTGTGTCGGTATTAGTGACACGCCATTTAACAGTGTAGTCTGGCGGGAAAGGCACTCCCATCGAGCTCTTGGCCGTAAACTTTATCCATTGGTCGGGCTGAAGTGGGGCAAGCGAGGCGACTTGGCGAATACGACTTCCTCCCGGGCTGGCATACAGCTCTGCGCTCACATTTACCGTGACCCTCGTCTCCGCGAAACGCCACTTTGGACGCTTAACGTAGGGAAGCTTGACTAGCTTTGCGGGCACTGCTTGGGCACCAAGAGCTTTGACACGCTCGACCAAATCACTGAAATATCCCCGGGAGACCAGAGCGCCTTCAGCCTTCGCGACGGATTCGCTAACACGTGCTGCCTCTTTGGCTTCGCCAACAGCGAATTTATCGCCAAAAACGCGCTGCCACTTGCCAATACTCTCGTCGCGGTCTTCCTCGTCGTAGGCTTCATCAATCCAGCCGCGATATAGATTGATTTTGTCGCGGAAGTTGGAGTACTGCGTCTCAGTCCAGCCGCTGCTTTGATTTTCCGACCAGAGTTTTGGGTTGCGGACCATGGGCACAGTGGGGCGTGCCTGCAACCAGTCATCCAGCCGGCCGACGAGAGTTTTCAGTGTGGTGGGCAAGTCGGCGAACGCCGCCGAATCCTTGTCGTGGTCATAGACCTGGTAGCCCAGCAAGGTCGTGAACAGGAAGGAGGGACAGGTAAAATTACCTTTGATGTCGCGCATGTACTTCAACAGCCGGGTTACCTTCTTTAAGTCATTGCCACCAGCAATGTTGTTTTTGTCGATGACCCACTGCGTGTACTCCGTCGGTGCCGAAGCTTCGAAAGTGCCGGACTCGCCCGCATTACGGTTGCATACCTCGAATTGCCCTTGGTACTGCCGGTCGACCACGCAGGGAGCGATATCAATACGGCGAACCCCGGCATATTCAATCGTGACGCAGTGGGAGTAGCGGCGTAACTTGTCCTTATAGGTGCTGTTGCTCTCCAACGCGGTTGCGAGTTTGTTGACGTAATCCTTTGGCGTCCAGCCATCTTTCGGCTTTACAAAGACCAACAGGTCAGCATCGAACTCTTTGTCCGGAAGAGGCTTGATGATGGTCTGGTGAGCCCATGAGCCCTGTGGAGCGAAACGTAGGATTTCAGCACCCCAGTCACTTTCCTTGACTGCCGTCTTCACTGCTTCAATACTGTTTTCCAACTGCTCAATCCTGGTAGCGTTCAGATTGACGTGCTCGTCCAGGAATGTCTTGAAATGTTCATGCAACTTCATGCTGCGGACTCCTTATTAAGGAATGTCTTGGCCTGTGCCACAAGGTGCTGCGCGGCATGACGCGCTTCCCCTTCGTTCTTGTTGCGGAGGCGGTCGTAAACCCAGTCGAATACAAGAGGGCTTCTCACTCGGTGCTGGTAGATAGCATCTTGCAATTCACGAGACACCTTTTCGAGCTCGGCGGAGGAAGCTCCTGATAATGCTCTTTCCCAGAGTTTTTCAGATTCGGATTTCAAGGACGTTAATGCGGCAACGGTGTCTATCTGCTTTCTGTACTCGCGAAGAGCCCAGCTGAAGAGAGGAGTAAAGGGCACGACAACGGTAAGGAGGAGTCCTGAAACATCCAATTGAAAAGCCAAACCAAAGAGGAACGCTACGAAAAATAATGCTACGGCGCCATAAAGCATAGCGCTGCTATACCGCCTTCGCAGCCGCGCGTCGTATGTGATATTCGTACGCTGGCAAATCAATCTACCGAAGGAAAGCGAGACTGCTCCAACGCAAGGCTCATACCAGGGAACCAGTTCGGATTCTCGTTTAAGGGGTAGCGGCTTGGCGGAATCGGTGTGTACGTCTTCACGGTCGACCATGGCGCCGGCGACAAAGCGGTTCCAAGGTATGCCTAACACCTTTGTATCGAACTCCTCCTGAAGCTTTGCTCCGCGCTTCATCCAGTCTTTCTGTAGCGGGTCAATGAATCCAACGTCGAGTAACAGAAGTATGACTGCGGCGAGGGCTAAATATGGCTTTAGCTGCGGATAGGTTGGTGCTAGCAGCACACTGAACATCGGGATTGCAATCGTCAAAAAGACGAAGCTGCCTTGAGCGCGCTTGGCGGCCCGATAGTTACGATACCGTGCTCGCAATAAAGCCACAAAGTCAGGATGGCTCTGTTTAGCCGGGATGTCGTTAGAGGTGTCTGGCGTCATGTAACTAAAGCAGGTTTCGTTGGCCGAGGATGGTAATAATATGAACGCCCAGAAGTAGTCCCGGGCACACTGTCGATGAAATTCGTCACGTTGACAGGCTGCGGCCGGGGCCCAGCTATCGAGGGTTTTCTATGGTTTAGAGACTTGTTGACCACGCATCAGCTCAGCAAGCTGCCTGAACCAGGCCTTGCGATGAATGAGACGCGCGTGATGGGCACTCGCATTGAGAACTTCGGCCTTACTCATTGCCGAAACGCGTTGCCAGTCGTCCTTGAGCACATAGGTGGCGTTGTCCACCTCGGTGCTCTCGAGAATATAGAGTTTATGTTTGTCCCAACCGTACACAACATAGCGAGAGAATCCATTGAGCCCAACAGCCATGAAGTCTGGTTCGTAGGCCGTAATCTCCTTAAAACGAGCGTTGATAACAGATTGATTCGCCGGTGAGGACTCAGAAATGACCTTCGCTACTGCCGGTCGCGCTTTCACCCATGGATACTTACCAGGTGGGAGAATTTCCCAGTTCAACTGGCGGCGTGTTGGCTGAGCCGTCAAGGCCAGGTCGTCTTTGGTCAGTGTGCATTCGCCGAACAGCTCAATAAACATGTGAACCGTATTGAGTAGAACCTTATCGTCTGCGGCAGTCGCAGACGAAAATGGCCCTGCTACAACCACTGCTTCGCCTTTCTGAGTCGTACGAACGGTAAGTTCGATTGCATAGGGTGCCATCTGCGTGCGGGGATAACGCTTATAAGGCACCTCCACGACTTTTGTGCGTTCTACCTTGTCGTAACGGCCGTGGAATTCTTGCCAAGTCCATTCCTTTTGGCGGTAATGGACTTCTAACGGTTGGTCACGGTGGACGATTTCTTCACCATCCGCATTGCGACGAGCCGCAATTCCGGCCGCAGCGGGGGGCAGCGCATGTTCTCCCTCCATCAATGGGATTGAGAATCCCATCTTCACCAGTGCCTCATCGTGAGCATCTGCATGGGGTAGAACAACATATATGTCTCCCTGCTTCGCAAACGGCGAAAGATGAGGGAGAAGGCTTCTTACTTTTTTCCTAATTAGCATGCAGCGGCTCCTTTTTGGCTAATGGTGACAAGGCGCCTCATGAACCGAGCAGTGTTGCCCGGCCATGCGGAGAAAACTCGACAGAAATATAGACGGAGGGATTTATATTTCTCTTGGTTAACTTTGGTCAACAACCATCTTTTCAAGATGTTAGATGAGAAATATTTCTCATATGACACATAGCATCAACAGTTGCTTCTATAGACAACACATATAGAACAGTAAGTCGTTGAATTTATTAGTGATTCGCCCGGCAACCTCCTTGACGACTGTATTTTTATACAGTATTGTGATTCCATCGAATAAATATTCGGGGAGTCGAAAATGCAAGACGAGAAGCATCTCGCGGCACTGCGGACGTACTGGAAACGCCATCAGGCGTTCCCGGCCATGGCCAAGCTCTGTGAAGTGGTGGGGCTGTCGTCAACTTCGTCTGTATTTGCCCTGGTAGGACGCCTCGTCGACGCCGGCTACCTTGACCGCGTTGAAGGACGTATCGCGCCCACGAAGCGTTTTTTCGCACGCCCTGTAGTGAATACTGTGCGCGCCGGTCTGCCGCAGCCGGCGAGCCAAGACAGTGTTGACCTCATCACGATTGATGACTACCTCATCGACGACCCGAACCGAAGTGTGCTGTGTCGCGTCCGCGGCGACAGCATGAAAGACGTTGGTCTGCTTGACGGTGACCTTGTGGTTGTTGAGCGAAATTCACCAACCAAGCCCGGCGATATCGTCGTCGCAATCGTCGACGAGGAATTCACGGTCAAGACGCTGCGCCTCGATGCGCAGAATCGGTATTACCTCGAGCCCGCCAACCCTGCGTTTGCCGATATCCATCCGACCGGCTCGTTGGAAATCTTCGGCGTCGTGGTTGGAAGCTTCCGCCGATTTCGACATTAACCTGCCTCGGTAACTCCTCGCAGTCCCGACTCTATGCCTGTGCCCGGCAGGGGGTCTCTTTGCCGTAAACAGCCGTTTTCAATCTAAAAGGCTAAGCCATGACCAGTGACCTGAGCAAGGCGCTAGACCGGAGCAGCACTGAGCTCGCAGCCAAGCAGGCGTGGATACCTGCCGACTACCCACAAGCGCTGGCGACCGGCGAGGTGAAAGAAGCAGAGGCTATCTGGTTCATTGAGCACACGGCGGCGTGGTTGGAGTGGTCGGTGTCAGCGGTCGTTCAAAGGGAATAAAAAGTTAACCGTATACCGGTTTCCAAAATAAGGTCGAAAGAACAGGAATATCGGAAATGAGAGTACATGTGCGAACACTGCGCCGGCGCGGGCGCCTGCTCAATAAAGACGAGCTGGTGGATAACCGCCCGCCATACCTGGGCGACCTGAAGGTGATGGAGAGCCGTGACCCGGAGTTGGGTCGCTTCGTTTTGCGAGCGCGTTTGGTCGAGAGCAAAGCGGGTACCGAAACCGAGGTCCTGCCTGGCCTGCATGACGCACATCTACTCTTCGCCGGAGACAACAAGATGCGTCTCGCCGGCTTCGAGCGCATCGATGGCGCGGACTTCGCACAAACCTGGTCCGTGGAGCTCACGGCATGCTGACCGTCTCCATTCATTCCGGCTCGCTCGATGAGCAATGCCATGCGAATCAGCTCGCCAAGCTGGATATCGCCTATGCCAAGAAGGCGGCGCTGGCTGATTACGTTGTAGCGTTATCACTCCGGAACCACGGTGAGTTGGCCCCGGCGGAGCTGCTTGGCTACCCGCGATGGTCCTCCAGCCTCTGGGAACTCGTGGCACGGGCCCTCGGAAAGGCGCTGTATCGTGACAATGAAATTCCTCACTCCAGCAAACCGGACCGGCGTTGTGCTTACGCGACCCGCCTGTGCGCTTCCATCGAGCGGATGACCAGCGTCGACCGCGGCGTCGAGCTCGGCACGGTCGAAATCCTGCAAAAGGGAGCAAAGCGCGGCCTGTACACGGCGGAGTTCACAGAAGACATTCTCGGCAGTCGCACCGTTAAATTTGAATACGGTTGCAAGGCATTGAATCCGTGCGAGCTGCTCCTGCGCGCCATCTGCTGGGCGTGGTATGGCACCGATATTCTGGGGCCGATGCCGGCACTCATTGTGCCGGCCCCGATTCGTCTCGAAGGCGTTGACCGGTTTCACCTGGAATCCCTGAGTGAACCCGCCAGAACGGGCTTCAAACGCTTCCTCGCTGATGGTGAGTTGAAAGACCCGGAAGCGGCACGCGGTTTACCCCGCGCTGACTCCTACGTGCACTTCCTCTACAGCTGACCATGTCGACCGCCGTCCTTACCGAGAAGCCGAAGCTCTTCCCTCTGCGAAAGCGCACAGGGACGGCGGGCTTTCACATGTCCAAGGAGGCTGTGAATTTCGGCATGGACGACCTGGAGAAGTTGACGCAGCTCGAGACCGTCAAGTTTTTCGCGAGAGCGATGTGGGGCTCAGACAAGGAGATGCCGTGCCCGCATTGCGGCACCATTGATGCGCACTACTGGCACGTGAAGGAGCTGCGCTGGAAGTGCCGTTGTTGCGGCAGTCGGTTCTCGGTCACATCAAAAACAGTGTTCGCCGACCGGAAACTGCCTCTCAAAAAGATTCTGAAGATAGCGCTTTCATGGGCAAACGGTGCCTCAGGCAAGGCTGCATTGCAGCTGCGCCGAGATTGGAACCTTCCGTACGTAACGGTTTACTCCCTGCTGCAGAAGCTGAGGGAAGGCATTTTCAGAGGCCATAACGTGGGCATCCTCTGCGGTGTCGTCGAGATGGATGGTGCGGACGTAAACGGCCGGCGGTACAGGGAGAAACGCAACAAGCCGCTGGGCGGAAAGGCAACGGGCAAGCCGAAGATTCCGGAAGCATTGTTGAAACCAGTGGCAAGTGCGAAGGATGGGGCTGAGCCGATGGGGCCGCCGCTTCCGCCGAAGTGGGGCAAGACGGCGAAACAACCCGCTGACCGACGCATATGCCTCGTAGCCAGACAACGCGGTGTAACGAAGGGCAAAGGAGCCGTGGCCACTCGCATTGCGATGACGCTTGCGGAGTCCTCCGTCAACGTGTTGAAGACAGCCCGGAAGTACATCTCGGCTGAGTCGACCATCATGAGTGATGAGGACCCGTCGTATGCGGTGCTGCGCCCATTGTTTGCCGAGCTGAAGACGGTGAACCACTCCGAAGGTTACAGCCGACCGGGCGGCGTCAGTAACAACCAGAGTGAATCGTTCAACTGGCGTACTCGTCGAGGCCTTGAAGGTATCTACCTGAATGCCAGCGTGAAATACCTGTCGGATTACGCCAGCGAACAGGCATGGCGCGAGGACGTACGCCGGCTGTCAACGAGGCAGAAGCTCTGCCATCTGTTGCGCACGGCATTGGGTGTTGGGATTTCCCGGTGGTGGGTCAATTTCACCCACGGTAAGCATCGAGATGTGGAGCTACTGGTGGAAGGAAATCAGCCGGCGCGTGGGCGCGGAATGAAACAAGGGGCGAAGCCAAAGCCCCCGAGATAGCCGATATGTAGGTTCTCCGACAGAGGGAAGCATATATAGACGCAGAGGGAGTGGCATGAACAACATACAAACAGCCGATAAGGTGTTGTACCTCGATTTTGATGGCGTGCTCCACGATGACGCTGTCTATTGGAGTCCGAAACGAGGCATCTACATCAAAACGCCTGGTAGGACACTGTTTGAGTGGATGCCCATCCTAGACGAACTGCTCGAGCCGAACGCCGACGTAAAAATTATTCTGAGTACGTCGTGGGTCAGAGTGAAGAGTTTTGAGTTCGCCAAGAAGCATTTGTCTGGGACACTCCAGGCGCGGGTAATTGGAGCAACGTATCATCGCCGCGAGATGCGTGGAAAGGGATTCGAGCTTTTGCCGCGGGGAGTACAGGTCTGGGGCGATGTGGTCCTGCGTAAGCCAAAGAGCTGGTTTGCAATTGATAATGATGATGACGCTTGGACAGTCTGGTGCAGGGACAAGCTCGTGAAAACTGACGACCGTTTCGGGCTCAGCGACCCGGCAGTACAGCAGGCGGTTCGAGCAATGTTGGAGCAACTGTGAAGCCTTGAAGAACAACTATGGACGAGCACCCAAACGAGAAGGCTTGAAGCTAGGTATAAAGCCGAAATAAAGAGAATACGTACACGTGGTGTCCACCACGAAGCGTTATATGTCTACTCCCCCTTTACCGAAACAAAAGAGCTTGCCAAATACCCGAATTGACCCTCGCTCTGGGGAATTGGCAAAGAGATACTACACGGCATTGGCGTTAATTTTTATCAGCCTACTTTTTGCCGCCACAATATTCTTGCTGTGTGTACCGCCTCTTGGTCCAACAGAGTCCCTTTTTTCCACGAATTTACGAGCATTAGCTCCGCGCAGCTATGGGAAAAATCTGCTTGTGATTCATTGGTTAGCTATTATCGTCGTCCCCGTGTACGTAGCAGCTGAAGGATACCTCACAGCGAAAAGCCCTTCGTTCACTCGTGAATATTTTGAGGACTACGTCAAAACAGGCGACAGCTTCAATCTGAGAGTTTTGGTCAGCTCGCTCATTATTCTGACCATAGGCGCAATAGTCCTATTTCTACCTCGAGAGTACTCGACGACAGAACCCACATTTTCGGGCTGTTTATTTCCAATTTTCATTTTGGCGGTACTCAGCCACGTTGCCGCGAACCTTGCTCTTCTTTTTGTGTGGCGACATATCTTTGATTCTAGAAATAAACATGGGCGTCATCGTTCCTGACTATTCATCCGGAATCTCAAAACGGGCCTTCTGAGTCCATGCGCGCCGCGGAAAGCCAGTTGTACTTGTCATCGCGACGTATCCGATGCTGAAGGCTGGCATCCAGTTTCGGCAGGCGGACAATGGAGTATGGCTCGTGGCTGAGGTGCCGCCTCAGTACATTAGGTTTTCGTGATTCGCCAGCAGTATTGTTGTGACCAGGGTTGCTCTAATAAATTGCGTAGATATACCCATAATCACAACCTTTTCCACGGTATTAATGGCGAAAAAATCTAAAGTTTCTAATATCAGTCAGCCACATAGAACACGCAAAATCTTAATAGGCGCTCTGGTATTAATCGCGATTATCTGTCTCGGATTACTGCTTATGGCCCGTGCCGAACGATTCCTCGCTTTACAACAAGGTGGCTCTACTCAGTTCCTTCATGCCTTACATGATTGCGCAGACCGCTCAGCTCGGCTTATGGCATACAAGCAGTATGTTATGCGCGAATCAATACGCAATCCACTATCACCACATATTGAGGTTTCCGTTCGCAGCAGTATAAAAAGTGACAAAGCAGCATCTGACATGTTCACCTGCGCGGTCTCAAATAGCGACGTTCCTGTAACCCTAAACTTTGTGAAAGAGTGAAATTTTGCCTCAATATTCACTGCAAGTATTTGTAGATAAAAACGGCTTCAGTTTTCCGGTTGATGAAGTATTCGGCGTAACTGGAGGACATGCCATGATTAGTATCGCGGACGGAGGCGATATCCCTTGCGTGAGGGGGTTCTACTCCACATCAGGAGGCGACCTCCTAAAGGATGATTCCGATGGCCTTCAATTCAAACTAGAAACAAATCCTGACTCTATATGGAGCTCTTCTGTGCTTCAAATAAATGAAGCGCAATATTTGCGTATCAAGGAGTTCATGCAAGTGATTTGGGACGCAAGCAGACAAGGGCGAATCACCTACTCTGCCATGCAAAATGACGAATTGATGAACTGCACCGGATTCGTAACTCGTGCATTAACTTTGGCCAATATAAGTTACGGAACTGACGTCAATTGGCGGCCCATCTCCTTGATTGACCAAGTTGCTCTACCGGGCAACTACCATACGGAGGGTAATTCCGATGACATTAATCGCGGTGGAAATCATGTTGTAGTCGGCGGCGGACAAGACGATATACTCCGCGGAGGGCAAGGCTACGATTACATTTTCGGCGGCGAGGGAAACGATGCCTTGTATGGCGGGAGTAACGAAGACTCCTTATTTGGAAATGAAGGAGCCGACACTCTAGACGGGGGACAAGGCCTCGACGCAATGCATGGTGGCGCAGGTGATGATACCTACCAAGTTTCAGATGCTGGCGATAAAACAGTCGAAACACCAGGGGAAGGAACAGACGTTGTAGTTATCCATTTTTCATTGGATGTGAATCCGTATGTTTTACAACAGAACATCGAGAATGGCATCTTGAGTGAAGATTCCCACGACGTTAGTCTTGAAGGCAACCAGTTGGACAACGTGCTTCAAGCAAATAGTTTTGGAAGTCGCTTAGCTGGCGCCGCGGGCAATGACCGATTAATTGGCGGCATTGGCGCTGACACGTTGAAAGGCGGTTCTGGGGCCGATGCGTTATTTGGCGGAAGCGATAATGATACATTGGAAGGCGGCGATGACAACGATGCCGATACCCTTTTCGGCGGCGATGGCTCTGATACCTATGTCGTGTCCAATAACGACGTGATTAGCGATTCTGATGACCAAGGCCAAGTGCGCCTCGACGGTACGCTTCTGACAGGCGGCTCGTATGTTGAAACCACCGTTGGCGGTACTTTGCACTATCGCAGCACAGATGGAAGCGCTGACTATTGGTGGGATACGAATAGTCATACCCTTCTGGCGACTCGGGGCTCTAGCACGGTTACCATTCAAAACTTCAATCCTCAAAGTAGCACTGCATTGGGCCAAACCACCTATCACTCCGGCTTGGGCATCGACCTTGTCCACGGTGCGAACGACCCTTCCCTTGTTATGCTTGACGACCAGGCAAACTCCTTGGTCCTTTCAAAGCCCTCTACGCTATTCAGCGGAGGTGGCGACGATGTTGTTCGCGGCTCCACGGGGAATGACTACCTGCTTGGCGGAACGGGCAATGACAATTTGAACGGTGACGCGGGCAATGATGTCCTCCACGGAAATGATGGAACGGACACGCTCGACGGAGGCTATGGATTTGATTCACTTTTCGGTGATGCCGGTAACGACACCCTTGGGGGCACCGGGGTAGCTGATGTATTCGGTAATTCCGCAGCTTGGGACCGAAACTACCACGCCGGTTGGACCTTCGATTACAGCCTGTCGGCGTATTTTGACCCGAATTCGGTTGTCGGTAACAGTTATGTAGGTGGCGTTGGTGATGACACCCTGAACGGCACTGACGGCGCAGACGTCTATCACTTCAGCCGTGGAGATGGGCATGACACCATCAACGAGCGCTTTGGTTCCGCAGTAGACCGTTTGGTCTTTGACAGCAGTATCACTGCCGCGGATGTCGCTGTCAGTCGGAGCGGAAACAACCTAGTGCTGGATATCACTGGTGGAGATAAAGTTACCATCAATAACTGGTACTCCACCACAGATGGAAACGCATTCAGGCTTGAACGGGTCGAATTTGCCGATGGCACTGCTTGGTCAGCGGACGACCTGACTACACGTGGACTTACACTGTACGGCACCTCCGGAAATGATAGTCTGACGGGGGCAGATGGCTACGCAAACACGATTTTTGGTGGTGACGGAAATGATGTTCTTCGCGGGAGCTATCAAGGCGACCTGCTATTCGGTGGGTCCGGCAACGACACGTTGTACGGCAACGCTGGCAATGACAGGTTCTTTTATGCGGCTGGCGACGGCTACGATACCCTTTTCGATACAAGCGGAACGGACGTCATCGACATGAGCGGAATTGCTCCCGAACTTGTCCATTTTTGGCGTAAGGACGCCGACCTCTACATGCAGGTTGGTGACGGAACGGATGGCATTCTGGTGAAAAACCAGTTCTCTTCGCCTACACCGGTAATCGACATATTCCTCATCGGGAGTAACAGCTACACGGCAGACCAAGCAGCGGGAACGATGCAAATTTGGCCTGGCATGTAATCAGAGCAGCTAAAGGGCCGGCGGCGACGTCGGCCCTTAATTGTTTTCGCTTGCTTTAGACAGGCATTGGACGTAGCGTTTCAAAGACGCGTTCGACTGCCGTCGGCCATACGGACGCAACCACTCATCGCTATCGCCAATCGACTCAGGCGCTATATCTGGGTCAAATTGCTTCAGAGTGAGGTAAAGCGTCTCCCTGGTCCTCTCGACCTCCATCCGTCGACGCGCTAACGCTTCCTGGTGCTCCTGATACTCAACCGCCAAGCGGTCAAGCGCTTTCAGCTCCCCGTGCACGTTGGCTATGAGCTGCGCCAGCTTGGCCAGCGTCTTTTGCGTTCGGGTACGCGTCATGGTCAACGCCACCTCAACCTCCCTTTACTTCCATTTTGTCCCCATCTGCCGCCCCAGTGAGCTCCTTAAATCCCCGCAAGGTTGGAACCTCCGACTTCAAACGCCACACCGAAAAGCGAGATACGCCCGCAGAACGTGTCAAGATGCGCTCGACGAATCCGTCTTGTTCAAATTTCCGCAACGCCCGGCCAATCGTGTTGTGCTTAAAGCGTGAATATTCCCTGGGCGACAAAATTTGCAATCCCATATGCTCAATCGCCATGCGCGCCAAGAGCTCTGTATTAACGGCGGCCGGCGCAGCTTGAGTAATCGCATCTCTCAGAAATGCCAGCAGCCCTCCGCGCCTGTCATAAGGGCGATGCGCATGGACTACGGGCAGAATCACTTCCGTTGCCATTGGCGTCGTAGACAATTCCAACGTCGCCAGACAGGCCTCTCTTGCCCGTCGAACTTTTTCGCGTTGGCGCGCTAACGTTGCCAACTCGCGCTCTCTCCGGGCGGCCAAATCGGTTATCTCGCGGTCAATTCGCTCGAGCTCGCCGGCGAGGGCCGCTGCCTCGTTGATAAGCCATTTAACATCAGGTGGGGTGACCGTTCGCATTATTCGACCTCGCGTTGGTGCTCCCAGCCAAGACGATAAGTTGCTCGACTGTTGGGAGGTGAGATTTCAAGCGCCAAAGCTTTACCCGGCTGCCCTCCATAGGAGCATTTTCGACCCGGCCTTGTGCGCAAAGGCGCCGTAACATTGAATGCACGGTTTTCAACGAAAAACGTCTTCTTTCGGCTTTGCTGTAAAACACCAGGCCGAAGTGCTGAGCTGCTCGGTCGGTAACTTCTTGCAGTGTCAGGCCTTTCGGCGCGGATTCCAGAAGCGACAGGACGTATTCCGTCAGGGCACCGCGCCGTCCGTACTCCTGCGTATGCCGAAATACTTTTCCTGCGGCCCGACAGTCGACCATCTTGTAAGCAATACTGATGGAGCGGTCGAGAGCTTTGAGCGTAAGTTCGAGCTGGGCAAGTTCGCCTGCCAGCTGAAGTCGACGTACTTTGAGGCGGTCGATATCGCCAGCCACCGTCGCTCGTTCGACAAGCAGCCACTTCAAATCGGGAGGGGTATGTGTTCGCACTTCGGTATCTCATGAAAGGGACAATACCGAAGTGAAGGAACGGTAGTTAGGGAGTTTTCGTGCTGCAATGCAGCAGAAACAACCAGGAATCCAAACTTTGGGCCATCAGCTTAATAACACCCTTGTTCTCTGGATTTGTCGAGACGGCTTACTTCTTCCAGTCGGGCGCGCGCTTTTCGACGAACGCCTGCACGCCTTCGAGCGCCGCCTCGTCCATCATGTTGCATGCCATGGTCTGCCCTGCGAGCTGATAGGCGGCTTCGACTCCCATCTCCAGCTGCTTGTAGAACAGCTGCTTGCCCATGGCGATTGCCACTGAGGGTTTTGCGAGTATGCTCGCCGCCAGCCTGCCCACCTCGGCATCGAGTTCTTCCGACGCCACCACCCGGTTTACCAAGCCACGCTCGCGCGCCGTGTCCGCGTCGATGAATTCGCCGGTCAACAGCATTTCCATCGCCTGCTTGCGCGAAACGTTGCGCGCCAAGCCCACCGAGGGCGTCGCGCAGAACAGGCCGTAATTCACGCCCGAAACCGCGAACTTCGCGTCGCGCGCCGCCACCGCCAGGTCACACATCGCCACCAGCTGGCATCCGGCCGCAGTGGCAATGCCCTGCACGCGCGCGATCACCGGCTGCGGCATGTGCTGGATCGCCAGCATCATCTTGCTGCACTGGTTAAACAGCTTCCTGTAATACTCATGCGAAGGCTGCGCGCGCATCTGCTTCAGGTCGTGCCCGGCGCAAAAAGCCTTGCCGGAGGCCGCAAGCACCACCACGCGCACGCTGTCGTCGGCCTTGAGAGTATCCAATTCGGCCTGCAGCGCCGCCATCATCTCTTCCGACAGCGGATTGAACCTGTCTCCGCGGTTGAGGGTCAGCGTAGCGACGCCGTCAATCACGGACTTGAGCACATACGGGCTATCGTTCGTCATCGTCCCCCTCCTCTTCCTGTTCCTTCGGCAAACCCAGCGACGGCGGCGGCTGGTAGCTTGCGAGCAGTGCCTCCCGGCTCTGCGGCGTTTCCAGGCTGATGCGCCCCAGGGCGCCGCTGCGATAATCCAGCAGCAGCGTATGTGCCGCCTTTTCGAAATCCAGGTCGCCACCCTTCAAGCGGAACGCTCGCCGCTTGGCGATGCCTTCAATCACGGAAACACCGTCGATGCCTTCGGTCGGGAATCCGTAGCGCGCAGCGAGCAGCTGCGGATAACGGCCAAGCAGCAAGTCCGCCAGGAACGTCGCGACCTCTTCCTCGATCACGGCATTGACGCCGACCGCATGGCTGGCGGCCAGCATCAGGCCGTCGGTGGGATGCTCGATCTTCGGCCACAGCATGCCGGGCGTATCGACCAGCACCATGTTATTGCCCAGATACAGGCGCTGCTGCGTCTTGGTCACCGCCGGCTCGTCGCCGACGGCGGCCACGCGCTTCTTGAGCAAGGCGTTCATCAGCGTCGATTTGCCGACGTTCGGGATGCCCATGATCATCATGCGCAAGGGTTTTAATGCGGTGCCGCGATGCGGCGCCAGCTTCATGGCGAGATTCGGGACTTTCGCGACGTCGGCCGGCTTCTTGCAGCTCAGCGCCACCGCCGTGGTGTCTTTCTGTGCGTTGTAAAACTCAATCCATGCCTTGGTGGCGGCAGGATCGGCCAGATCGGCCTTGTTGAGGATTTTCAGGCAGGGGCGCTGCCGGTGGCGGCGCAACTGCTCGATCATCGGATTGGTGCTGGCCTGCGGCAGGCGCGCATCGACCACCTCGATGACCAGGTCGGTCTTTTCCATGGATTCCGCCGCCTTCTTGCGGGCGGCGTTCATGTGACCGGGGAACCATTGTATGGACATGCGGGAATTTCTTGAGAAGGGGCAATTCGCTATTTTACCCGCTGCCCGCTCAATCGATTCCGGCCAATACCCGCAAATGGGCGACGACGCTGCGGCCGAGGGCCGACAGGTTGTAGCCGCCTTCCAGGCAGCTGACGATGCGTCCCTGCGCGTATTGCTGCGCGATCGTCACCACCTGCTGCGTGATCCACGCATAGTCTGCTTCCACCAAGCCCAGCTGGCCGAGGTCGTCTTCGCGGTGGGCATCGAAGCCGGCGGAGATGAAAATCATCTCGGGCCGATGCCGGTGCAGCGCGGGCAGCCATTGCTCGCTGATCAGCTGGCGCACCAGCTCGCCTTTGCTGTAGGCCGGAACCGGCACATTTACCATGTTGTCGGCCGGCCGCAGTTCGCTGTACGGATAAAACGGATGCTGGAAGAAGCTGACCATCAGCACCCGCGGGTCGTCGCGAAAGATCTCTTCGGTGCCGTTGCCATGATGAACATCGAAATCGACAATCGCCACGCGCTTGAGGCCGCGCACTTCCAGGGCATGCTTGGCCGCGATCGCAACGTTATCGAACAGGCAAAAGCCCATCGCTTCATCGGGGCGCGCATGATGCCCCGGCGGGCGGATGGCGCAAAACGCGTTCTCGAGCTCGCCCGCGATGACCGCGTCGGTGGCCGCCACCGCTGCGCCCGCCGCCCTGAGCGCGGCCTTCCAGCTGTGCGAGTTCAGGAACGTGTCCGGGTCCAGCGGATAATATTCGGACTCGCCCAGTGACGCCGCCCTGTCGCGCACCCGGGCGATCGCCTCCGGCGTGTGGACGCGTTCGATGTCGGCAAGATCGACCGCCGGCGCTTCGCGGTGCTCCAGCAGGATGCCGATGTGGCTGGCGATCAGCTGGTCTTCGATCGCCTGCAGGCGATCAGGGCATTCCGGGTGCCAATGGCCCATTTCGTGGCGCTTGCAATCGGGATGGGTGTAGATGGCGGTGGTCATGGAACGATGTACCGTGATGTTCTCGAATAGAATCTGAGGTTCGTTCCGCGCCCTGCGACGCGGAAGACGGGATGTGTTAATAGTGTAGCCAAGAAAATGATGTAATACAGGTATACGTTAATTTGCAGCGTTTGCGCGCGCTCAATCAGGAATAAGAAGACCGTTTGTCCGTTCCACTCACTCCGGGAAATTCATGTTCGCCAAAGTCCACGCCGTCGCCCAGCAAGTCAGCCAGATCGTCGTCGGAAAAGACTTGCAGATCCGCCAGTCGCTGGTGTGCCTGCTGGCTGGCGGCCATCTGCTGATCGAGGATGTGCCGGGCGTGGGCAAGACCACGCTGGCGCACGCGCTCGCGATCTCGCTCGGGCTGAAATTCAACCGGCTGCAATTCACCAGCGACCTGCTGCCGGCCGATGTGATCGGCGTATCGATTTTCGACCGTGAAAAGAATGGCTTTGTTTTCCACCCCGGGCCTGTTTTCACGCAAGTGCTGCTGGCCGACGAGATCAACCGCGCCACGCCCAAGACCCAGTCCGCCCTGCTGGAAGCGATGGAAGAGCGGCAAGTGACCGCCGACGGCGTCACCCGCGACCTGCCGCGGCCTTATTTCGTAATCGCAACGCAGAATCCGGCGCACCAGATCGGCACCTTCCAGCTCCCGGAATCGCAGCTCGACCGCTTCCTGATGTGCCTGTCGCTCGGCTATCCCGATGCCGCCGCCGAACGCGCCCTGCTGATGGGCGAAGACCGGCGCGCGATGCTCAGGTCGCTGCCGACGGCCATGCATCCGGAGGAACTGCTGGCGGCACAGGCCGCACTGAAGAATATCCACGCCTCGCCGGCGCTGATCGATTACCTCCAGGCGCTGGCGCAGGCCTCGCGCCGGAGCGGCCTGTTTTCCGAAGGGCTGAGCCCTCGCGCGACCATCGCACTGCTGCACGCGGCGCGCGCCTGGGCCGCGCTGGAAGGCCGCAACCACGTCATCCCGGAAGACGTGCAGGCGGTGCTGGTGCCGGTGGCCGCGCACCGCCTGCGCCCGCTGAAGGACGGCGGCAGCACGGCGCTGGGCAGCCGCGACCTGGTGCTGCAGTTAATGAAGTCGGTGCCGGTGTAGAGAGATCGGCACCATGCTCAGCGCGCTGGAACACAGCATCCGCAAACGCGCCAGCAAGTGGCTGTTCCGCTTGCGCGGCGCCGAGACGGGCGAGGTTTTCCTGAACCAGCGGCGCGTCTTCATCATGCCGACCCACCCGGGGCTGATCTTTTGCGTGATGCTGTTCGCGCTGTTCATCGCCTCGGTCAATTACAACCTGAGCCTGGGCTTCGGCTTCACCTTCCTGATTGCCGGATGCGCGCTGGTCGACATGTACCTCACCTTCCGCAACCTCGCGTACCTGCACCTGGCCGCCGGGCGCGCCAAGCCAGTGTTCGCCGGCGAACACGCGCAATTCGAACTGCACCTGATCAACCGACGCAACTACGACCGCTATGCGATCTGGCTGGATTTCGCAGCCGACGACAGGCCGGAACTGGCTCAGGCGGCCGACGTCGCAGCCCACGCCTCGCGCAGCGTCGTGCTGGCCACGCCGGCGCACGCGCGCGGCTGGCTGCCGGCGCCGCGCGTGCGCCTGCAGACCCGTTTCCCGCTCGGTCTGCTGCGCGCCTGGAGCTACTGGCAGCCCGATGCGCAGGCGCTGGTCTATCCGCGTCCGGAAGACGACGCGCCGCCGCTGCCCCAAGCCGGCGTGGAAAACGGCAGCGGCCCGGCCGCAGCCGGCCAGGACGACTTTGCCGGGATTCGCGGCTATCAGGCAGGCGACTCGCCACGGCGGCTGGCATGGCGCCACATCGCGAAGATCGACATCGCGCTCGGCGGCCCGCTCGTGACCAAGCATTTCGAAGGCGGCACCACCACCGAGATCGTGATCGACCTCTCCGCCCTGCCGCACCGCCTCGACCTCGAAGTCCGGCTGTCGCGCATGACGCGCTGGGTGATCGAGGCCGAAGCGCGCGGCCTGCCTTACGCATTCCGGCTGGGCGACGTCAATTTCCCCGCCACGCTCGGCCCGGCGCACCAGGACGCCTGCCTGCGCGCATTGGCGTTATTTGGAAAGGTCTGAAGCGGCATGCGACCCGAGCCCGCTTTTCAACCGCTCCGGCAGCGCGCCATGCGCCCACTGTCGCGCGACAAGGCCGACATGCTGTTGCTGCTGTTTTCCTGCGGGCTGGTGCTGCTGCTGCACGTCGGCCATCTGCCGGCATGGGTATTTCCTTCCTGCGCCGCCATCCTGCTATGGCGCGGCTGGATCACCTTCCGTGGCAACCGCATGCCGCCGCACTGGATCTTGCTGCCGGTTGCGCTGCTGGCCATGGGCGGCGTGTTCGCCAGCTACCGCACCTGGTTCGGGCGCGATGCCGGCGTTGCGATGCTGGCGCTGCTGCTCACCCTGAAGCTGCTCGAAATGCACGCCCGGCGCGACCTGTTCGTGGCGCTGTTCCTGAGCTTTTTCCTGATCCTGGCCGGCTATTTCTATTCGCAATCGATCGGCACCGCGCTCTTGACCATCGTCGCGGTTCTGGCGATCCTGACCACGCAATTGTCTTTTCAGTACACCGGCACCGTGCCGCCGCTGGCGCAGCGCCTGCGCCTGGGAGCGAAGATCCTGCTGCTGGCCGCGCCGCTGATGCTGGCGCTGTTCGTATTGTTCCCGCGCATCCAGGGGCCGTTATGGGGTATGCCGGACGATGCGCAAGCCGGCCGCAGCGGCCTGTCGGACACCATGTCGCCGGGGAATATCGCCCGGCTCGCGCTGTCGGACGAGATCGCATTCCGCGTCAAGTTCTTCGACCCGGTGCCGGCCAAATCGCAGCTGTACTGGCGCGGCATCGTGCTCGGCAAGTATGACGGACGCACCTGGTCGCCGCCGCAGGCGCACCAAGGTGGCGGGCAAATCGTCATCAATACGCGCGGCGCGCCTACCCGCTACCAGGTGACGCTGGAGCCGCATGGCCGGCGCTGGCTGTTCGCGCTGGACGTGCCGCGCGCGTTGCCTATCCTTGCTGGGAATCCCGCCGTCGCCACGCCCGACTTGCAACTTCTGTCATCACAGCCGATCAGCGACAGGGTGCGTTACGATGCAACGTCGTTTGTCGATTTCGACCTGCAACCGAATGCGCCGCCGTCGGTCTTACCGCAATGGCTGGAGCTTCCCCCCGGCTTCAATCCGCGCACGCAAGCGCTCGCCGCGCAATTGCGTAGTCAAGCAGACAACAATGAAGAAATCATCCATGCCGCGCTGCGGTTGTTCCGTGAACAAGGCTTTCGCTATACGCTCGAACCGCCGCCGCTGGGCAGGCATGCGGTCGACGAATTCCTGTTCTCCACCCGCGCCGGCTTCTGCGAACACTATTCCGGCGCGTTTGTCGTGCTGATGCGCGCCTCGGGCATTCCGGCGCGCGTGGTGACCGGCTATCAGGGAGGCGAAATCAATCCGGCCGACGGCTTTCTGACGGTGCGCCAGTCGGACGCGCACGCGTGGGCGGAAGTCTGGCTGGACAGGCGCGGCTGGGTGCGCGTCGATCCGACCGCAGCGGTATCGCCGGATCGGGTCGAACGCAACCTCGCCAGCGTCATCCCGCGCCGCGCATTCGGCGGCCTGATCACGCTGGACGGCAGCCGCAGCGCGTGGATCGCGCGCCTGCGCCAGAACTGGGAAGCCGTCACCAACGCATGGAACCAGTGGGTGTTGAACTACACGCCGGAAAAGCAAAGGAATTTTTTCAGGGCGCTCGGCTTTGACAAGGTCGATTGGCGTACCATGGCGATCGTCATGCTGGCCGTCGGCGCCGCCGTGATGGCCGCTATCCTGCTACCCTTGCTGGCGGGCCGGCCAAAACGCGACCCGATCGACGCGACCTACCAGTCGCTATGCCGGCGCATGGCAAAGCTCGGTTATCCGCGCGCGCCGCACGAAGGGCCGCGCGCTTACGGCGCGCGCCTGAGTGCGCACGATTCGCCGTTGCCCACCGCCACGAAGGCGGCAATCGGGCGCTTTCTGGCGCTCTATGAAACAGTCCGGTATGGCGCGCCGGAGAAAGCGCCGCTATCCTACCTCTCTCAATTGAAAACCCTGTTAGCTGAATGTCGATGATTTTCTTGAAGTACGCCGGCCGTTGCGCGGTTCTCTCCTCGCTGCTGGTCGCAGTCGCCGCACACGCCGGTTCGCATCCCAAACAAGCCACTGCCAAATCCGCGATCCGCAAAGTCGCAGCCGCTCCCGACGACCTCGGCGAATTCGCCAACTTCACGCAATGGAAAGATGTGTCCGAGTTCATCGACCAGATGGTCGACAAGCATGGATTCGAGCGTGCCGAACTGGAATCGATTTTCCGCAAGACGCGCTACGTCGACACCACCATCCAGTTGATTAAGCCGGCGCCGCCGGGCCGCCCCAAGAACTGGCACGCGTACCGTGAGCGCTTCGTCGAACCGGTGCGCATCAATGCCGGCGTCGCCTTCTGGAACGCCAATGCCGAGGCGCTGGCGCGCGCGGAAGAACAATACGGCGTGCCGGCCGAAATCATCGTAGGCATCATCGGCGTGGAAACCATCTACGGCCGCAACACGGGCAACTTCCGCGTGCTCGACGCGCTGACCACGCTGGCCTTCGATTATCCCGACACGCCCAATCGCGAATCGCGCATGAAATTCTTCCGCGGCGAGCTGGAAAACACGCTCCTGTTCGCGCGCGACTCGGCGATCGATCCATTTACGCTGCTGGGCTCGTATGCCGGCGCGATCGGCTGGCCGCAGTTCATGCCGGGCAGCATACGCAAGTACGCAGTGGATTTCGATGGCGACGGACGTATCGACTTGCGCAATTCGCCGGTCGACGCGATCGGCAGCGTTGCGCACTTCCTGGCTGAACACGGCTGGCAGCGCGGCGAACCGATCGCGTTCCCGGCTTCCGTGTCGAACGCCGAGAGCAGCCGTTCATGGGACGTCTTCATCGGCCAGGGATTGGAAGCCAAGTTCACGCTCGACGAGCTGAAAGCGGCCGGCGTGACGCCGGGCGTGGAGCCGCCGGCTGGCATGCAGTTCGGCTTGGTCGACCTGCAGAACGGCGGCGAGCCGACCGAGTACTGGCTCGGCGCGGCCAATTTCTTCGCCATCACCCGCTACAACCGCAGCTTCTTCTATGCCATGTCGGTGGTCGACCTGGGTCGCGCGGTACGCAGCGCGCGCGGCAGCTAGGCTTTCAGCATGACCGGATCGAGCTGCACGGTTTGCTCGCCGCAGCTCATCCAGACCTGTCCATCCTGGATCGTGCACTGCGCCTGCATCGTGCGCTGCGCCAGTTTTGCCAGCGCCGTGGTGGCATCCGTCGGCAGGTTCACGACGCGCAGGTTCCTGGCGCGCTCGACCTTGCCCGCAACCTGGTTCCACCAGACGTGGCTGGTCGCGCTGTAGCTGTAGACCACGACCTGCGCCGCGCGCCCGCACGCCTTGAGCATGCGCTTTTCATCCGGCTGCCCGACCTCGACCCAGAGTTCGATCGCGCCGGTCAGATCCTTTTGCCACAGGTCGGGCTCGTCGTCGGCGCTCAAGCCCTTGCCGAATGCCAGCGCCTCGTGCGCATGCAGGGCGAACGCCAGCAGGCGTACCATCATGCGCTCATCGGTTTCGGAGGGGTGGCGCGCGATGGTCAGCGCATGGTCGCCGTAATAATTGCGATCCATGTCGGCGACCTGCAGATCGGCCTTGAAGATGGTTGCTTTGAGAGCCATGACGTGTAGGGGCAACGCGATGCATAGTGAGGCCGGCAACTGTACAGGAAAGATCCGGGCGGCGCCACTTCGCCGCCGCACCGGCAGCCGCGGCGCAGCATAATGGCGATTTGCGGACCGATATGATGAGCACGCCGGACAGCCTTTCTTCCAACGATGTGATCGCCGCCACCCGCCGCTGGGTGGAAAATGCCGTGATCGGCTTGAATCTGTGCCCGTTCGCGAAAGCGGTTTACGTGCGCGAACAGATCCGCTTTGTCGCCAGCGCCGCAAGCACGCCGCTCGAACTGCATGATGAACTGGTCAAGGAATTGCTCCTGCTGCGCGACGCGCATCCGGAGGAAATCGACACGACCTTGCTGATGCATCCTCGCGTACTGACGAACTTCCTCGACTACAACGATTTCCTCGACGTAGTCGACGCCACCGTCGACGAGCTGGGACTAGCAGGACAAATCCAGGTCGCCAGCTTTCATCCGCAGTACCAATTCGCGGGCACTGCGCCGGACGATATCGAAAACCATACCAATCGCGCGCCTTATCCTACGCTGCACCTGCTGCGCGAATCGAGCATCGATCGCGCGGTCGCCGCTTTTCCGGAGGCGAGCGACATTTTCAACAGGAATATCGCAACGATGCGCAGCCTAGGGTTGGAAGGCTGGAACCGGTTGATGGCAACTTTCCATACGCACCAGGCAATGACCTGGAATAATGAAAAGCAAAAGAACTAAACATCGCTGCTTTGCTCAAATGCTGGCAAAGCTTCTAGCGCAGAATGCGCAGGACCTTTAATGCGCATCTAACAACAGCTTGTCGTTGAAAAATCCGGTTGTGGCTTATCAAACAGATCCATACCCGCGCTAGTTAGAATGCCGTCGAACTCGTGCAATTCGCCCTGGCCGCTTGGTATTGGTTATCCGTCGCGACTACAAATCGCACCGCGCTAGTTCCATTCGCACCGGTTGTCCCGACTCATGCTTATTCGTACAGCAACAGCGACAGCTGATTTGGATAGCTAAATATTGCAATTTTGAAATTTTTTCACTATATTGCAACAATGCAACGTATGTCGCAAAGCGTCAACCTATCTTTACAAGCCATAGATGTTGCTTATTTTGAGATTGTGTCCTTAAAGACAACATTTTAAGAAATATGGCTTGCATTTCTCTGTACAACGAATTTGCAATATGGAATTATTGAGACTATGACTACTCAATCAGACAACACCAATACCATGAACAGCAATCGTCTTGCCGACCAGGTGAATTACGACCCCAATAACCTGTTGGATGCGCTGATCGAAAAACTCAATCTCAAGAACGATGCGGCATTGTCGCGCGCGCTTGAAGTGGCGCCGCCAGTGATCAGCAAGATCCGCCATCGCCGCCTGCCGGTGGGCGCGTCGCTGCTGATCCGCATGCACGAAGTGAGTGATCTCAGCATCAAGGAACTGCGCACGCTGATGGGCGACCGCCGCGACAAGTTCCGCATCAGCGACAAGCAGTTCAAGCCGAAGGAGCCGCTCGGCGGCAACATCTCCGAGCAGCACGAAGAAGCGGCCGAATAAGCCGGCGTTCTTCCTGCTAGGCCGGGAAGACGCCCGTAGACAAATAGCGGTCGCCGCGGTCGCACACGATGAACACGATGGTCGCGTTCTCCACCGTATTTGCAATGCGTAACGCGACTTCGCAGGCCCCGGCGGATGAAATGCCGCAGAAAATCCCCTCCTCCATCGCCATCCGGCGCGCCATCTGCTCTGCCGCCGCCTGGCTCACGTATTCCAACTGATCGACGCGCGTCTTGTCGTAAATCTTCGGCATGTATGCTTCAGGCCATTTCCGGATGCCCGGGATTTGCGATCCCTCCTCCGGTTGCGCGCCGATGATCCGGATTTCCGGATTCTGTTCCTTCAGATAGTGCGACACGCCCATGATGGTGCCGGTCGTGCCCATCGCGCTGACGAAGTGGGTGATGCGCCCGCCGGTATCGCGCCAGATTTCCGGCCCCGTGCCTTCGTAATGCGCGCGCGGATTGTCGGGATTGGAAAACTGGTCAAGGATGATTCCCTGGCCTTCCTTTTGCATCTGCTCGGCCAGGTCGCGCGCATACTCCATGCCGCCAGTCTTCGGCGTCAGGACAATCCTGGCGCCATAGGCTGCCATGCTCTGCCGCCGCTCCTCGCTCAGGTTTTCCGGCATGATCAGCACCATCTTGTAGCCACGCATGGCGGCGGCCATCGCCAGGGCGATACCGGTATTGCCGCTGGTTGCCTCGATCAGCGTATCGCCGGGCTTGATATCGCCCCGCTCTTCCGCGTGCTTTATCATCGACATTGCCGGGCGATCCTTGACGGAACCAGCTGGATTATTTCCCTCCAGCTTCCCAAGGATCACGTTATTGCGACGCGCGGCTTCAGTGCCAGGAATACGTTTGAGCTGCACCAACGGCGTGTTGCCGATCGTGTCTTCAATAGTCAGATAAGGCATGGCGGCTTTCGACTGCTTCAGGAAAAGCATCATTTTAATCGGAGTCGCATGCGTGCGTATGGCTCGCATTTTCCGGCGGCACAAACAAAAAACCCCGCGGTTCGCACCGCGGGGCTTGATTGAGCCAGCTCGAGTTATTTCTTCGACTCGCCTTTCTTGGAATCCTTTTTCGTTTCCTTTGCGTCGGCTTTGGCAGGTGTACTTTCGCCTGCGGGAGTCTTGAGCGACTGACCGTTGACGGTCAGGCCGTTGGCGGACAGCTTGGCGGCGCTCTTTTCGCCGATTCCCTTGACCCGCTTTTCCAGATCGGGCCAATCCTTGAAGTCGCCGCCCTTTTTGCGCTCGTCGATAATTGCCTTCGACGTCTTCGGCCCAATGCCCTTGATGCCGTCGAGTGCGGCTTGGTCGGCCTTGTTGACGTCAACTTCGGCAAAAGCGAAGCCCATGGTCGCAATGAGCGCCGCCATACCCAGTAACAGCTTTTTGAACATATGCCATATCTCCAAGTAGATTGAGGGTCGGAATGGACGCCGTGCGCGCCCTCCGATTGATACTAACGCCCGCCAGCCACCATGGTTGACAAAATGTCATTTAAATTTGTGCGTTTTTAACCGAACAGCTCTTCCCTGGTGACAGTGGCAGTACCCAATTTCCCGACAACAATGCCGCCAGCCCGATTGGCGATCGAAACAGCCTCGGCCAGCGGCAAGCCGTTGCCTAGCATCGCTGCCAATGTCGCGATGACCGTATCCCCCGCGCCAGATACGTCGAACACTTCGCGCGCAATGGTCGGGATGTGGGTGACCTCGCTCTCCGTATATAGCGACATTCCCTCTTCAGAACGCGTCAGCAGCAACGCTTCGAGTTCCAGCGCGCTGCGCAGGCGCTGCGCCTTTTCGGTCAGCTCGGCTTCGGTCTTCCAGGAGCCGACCACGTGCCGCAGTTCCGACTTGTTTGGCGTCAAGATCGACGCTCCCTTGTAGCGCGAAAAATCGTCGCCCTTGGGATCGACCAGAATGCGCTTGCCGGCCTTTCTTGCCGCGGCAATCATGTGCGTCACGTTGACCAGGCTACCTTTGGCGTAATCGGACAACACGATCACGTCGTATTCTGGCAGCAGCGCATTGAACTGGCTCAGCTTGTCGCGCAAGACGGTTTCGCTGGGCGGATCCTCGAAATCGATGCGCAGCAACTGCTGCTGGCGCCCGATCACGCGCAGCTTGATGATGGTGGGGATGGCCGCGTCGCGATTGAGGTAGCTGTTGATGTGCAAGCCCGTCACCAGTTCCTGCACCGCGTCGCCCGCCTCGTCCTTGCCGACCACGCCGAGCAGCCCGGTGTAGGCGCCCAGCGCGACGGCATTGCGCGCCACGTTGGCGGCACCGCCCAGCCTCTCTTCGCGGCGTTCCACCCGCACCACCGGCACCGGCGCTTCCGGCGAGATCCGGCTGACATCGCCGAACCAGTAACGGTCCAGCATCACATCGCCGACCACCAGGATGCGTGCGGCGTTCAAGTTTTTCTGCATGGGATTCATGATCTGGTCAGTACGGAACGGCCGATACCGTGATATTCAAAGCCGGCGTCGCCGATCACATCCGGCTCGAACAGGTTGCGGCCGTCGAAAATGATCGGCGCCTTGAGCAGGGATTTGACCAGGTCGAAATCCGGGCTGCGGAAAGCCTTCCACTCGGTCACGATCGCCAAAGCATCGGCACCGCGCAAGGTCTCCATCGGGCTCTCGGAGAAACGGATACGCTCCAGCAGTTGCGGCGCATCGGCAAAGTCCAGCGCCAGCACGCGCTTGGCTTCTGCCATCGCCACCGGATCGTGGACCGCCACCGTGGCGCCGCGCTCGATCAGCTGGCGCAGCAGAACGCGCGACGAGGCTTCGCGCATATCGTCGGTATTCGGCTTGAAGGCGAGCCCCCATACCGCGAAGTGTTTGCCGGCCAGATTTTCGCCGAAACGCTCGACGATCTTCCTGCCCAGCACATGCTTCTGATGATGATTGACCTCTTCCACCGCCCGCAAGATCAGCAGGTCCTGACCATAATCGCGCGCAGTGCGCTCCAGCGCCTGCACATCCTTCGGGAAGCAGGAGCCGCCGTAGCCGCAGCCGGCATACAGGAAGCTGTAGCCGATACGCGGATCGGAGCCGATGCCATGCCGCACCGCTTCGATGTCGGCGCCCACCTTGTCGGCCAGGTTGGCGAGCTCGTTCATGAACGAAATACGGGTGGCGAGCATTGCGTTCGCCGCATACTTGGTGAATTCAGCCGAGCGCACGTCCATCCAGAAGGTGCGCTCGTGGTTGCGGTTGAACGGCGCATAGAGCTTCTTCATCAGCGCATGCGCCTGCTGGCCTTCGGGCGTGTCGTCGCAGCCGATCACGATACGGTCGGGGCGCATGAAGTCTTCCACCGCAGCCCCCTCTTTCAGGAACTCCGGATTCGACACCACCGAGAATGTCGCACCGGCCTCGCGTGCCGTGAGCTCTTCCTGAATTGCCGCACGCACCTTGTCGGCTGTCCCTACCGGCACGGTCGACTTGTCGACAACGACCTTGAAGCCGTTCATATAGCGGCCGATGTTGCGCGCCGCGGCCAGCACATACTGCAGGTCGGCCGAGCCGTCTTCATCGGGCGGCGTGCCGACCGCAATGAACTGGATGTCGCCGTGCGCCACGCTCGCGGCGACATCGGTCGAAAACGTCAGGCGCCCGGCGTCACGGTTGCGCGTAACAATATCCTCCAAGCCGGGCTCGTGGATCGGAATGCCGCCGTTGTTCAGGATATCGATTTTCTTCTGGTCGACGTCCAGGCAAAACACGTTATTGCCCAGCTCCGCCAGGCAGGCTCCGGTGACTAGGCCGACGTAGCCAGTGCCGATGATGGTAATTTTCATGATGATTTAGCGCTTGCTGCCCTTGCGGGCAAAATTAATTCATAACGTTGAGTTCTTCGGTGCGGCGCGGCGGATAGCTTTCCCAGTGACTGCAGCCGGGGCACTGCCAATAGAACTGGCGCGCCTTGAAGCCGCAATGGCTGCACTGATACCGCGCCAGCTTCTGCGTATAGCCATGCACGAGGTTCTTCACCAGCGAAAGCTCGGGGCGCACCTCGGGCCGCGCCTCCATCAGGCGCGCTTCGAGCAGCTTGTCCAGCCCGAGCAAGGTCGGCGTACGGCGCAACTCGTCGCTCACCAGCTGATTCGCCGCCTCCACGCCGTCGAGTTCCAGCACCGCCTTGAACACCACTTCCAGCAGGTCGATCGACGGCGCCTCGGCCAGGTAGCTCGTCAATAGGTTAAGGCCTTCCTGCGGCCGGCCGACGGCACGGTAGCCGTCCATCAGCCGCTGCGCCACCAGCGCCACATGCGGCACGCTTTGCTGCTCGACGCGGCGCCATGCCAGCAGCGCCGCCTCGGTGTCGCCCTTGGCCAGATAGGCATCGCCCGTCAGGATGGCGGCGCGCACGTTCGTGCGGTCGGCCGCCAATGCCTTTTCCAGCATTGCCAGCGCCGCATCCGGATGGGTGTGGACCAGTTCGTCCTGCGCCAGCTCGCAATAGAATTGCGCGATTTCCTTCTGCCGCGCGCCGGCGCCCGAGTCCTGCAAGGCGCGTGCCGCCTCGATGGCGCGCATCCATTCCTTTTCACGCTGGTAGATTTCGAGCAGTGCCCTGCGCGCCTGCGCGCCGTACTGCGTATCGACCAGGTGGTTGAAGGTCTCTTCCGCGCGATCCAGCAATCCCGCCTTCAGGTAGTCCTGCCCCAGTTCGTACTGGGAATGCACCTGGTATTCCTGCGGCAGGTCGGGGCGCGCCAGCAGGTTCTGGTGGACGCGGATGGCGCGCTCGATCTCGCCGCGGCGGCGGAACAGGTTGCCCAGCGCGAAGTGCAGCTCGACCGTTTCCGGATCGAGCTTGACGATTTCGATGAAGGCGTCGATCGCCTTGTCGGGCTGCTCGTTCAATAAAAAGTTAAGCCCTTTGAAATAGCCGCGCGGCAGACTGCGCGATTCCGACAGGAGCTGTTTGATATCGACACGCGCGGCGATCCAGCCAAGGCCGAAAAAAATTGGGATGCCAAGCAGCCACCAGGTTTCGAATTCCATGCTTTATGTTGTTATCGTAAATAGTCGGGCTCGCCCGGGGCCGTCACTTGCTGACCACGCCGTCCGGCGGCGGCTGCAATTGCGCCATGCGCTGCGCCTCATGGTCCTTTTCCATCGTCGCGATCGTTTTCTTGTGCTTCGTGAGGTCGCGGCGGTGGCGAAACACGGTGGGCATCATGGCGAGGATTCCGAGAACCGTGCCGCCCATGAAAAATGCGAGCAGCAGCAATACCAGCGGCGCCCGGATTTCATAGCCCAAAAAGAAGTGCAACGCGGCCTCCTGCGTGTTCTTAAGCGCAAAGACAAAGAACACGAAAAAGAGCATGGCCGCAACGATTCTGAAAACAATTTTCATGCCGCAAGCTCCTCCTTATTGGGACGGCGCAAAAGTGACTCCGGCCGCGATGAAATTACCGGCTATTCGCGGCAGTTCCTCTTCTTTAACAACAATCGGATGGCGAGAGAAACCGAAATTGTACGTGAAACGAAGTTCCGGTAAAGACAAACTTGCACCGCAAGACAAGAGTCTGCAATGCAAAAATAAAAAACGGCATCCGAGGATGCCGTTTTGATTTCCTGCGAATAACTCAGTCTTCCTTGATCGGTTGCCCGACCATCGCATCCACCCGCTCCCGCAATTCCTTGCCGGGCTTAAAGTGGGGCACCCGCTTTTCCGGCACCATCACCTTGTCACCCGATTTCGGATTGCGCCCGATACGCGGCGGACGGCTATTTAGCGCAAAGCTGCCGAAACCACGAATTTCGATGCGCTGACCGTTAGACAGCGCGTCGGCCATCGCATCGAGAATGGTTTTGACCGCGAAATCCGCATCCTTTGCAACCAGTTGCGGATATCGCTCAGCCAAGCGGGCAATCAGCTCCGACTTTGTCATTAACCCCGAACCTTATTGCTTGTTGTCGAGCTTTGCCTTCAGCAGGGCGCCCAGGCTGGTGGTGCCGGAAGCGGCAGCGGAATCCGCCGACATCTTCTGCATGGCTTCCTGGGTCTCGGCATTGTCCTTCGCCTTGATCGACAGCTGAATGCTGCGAGCCTTGCGGTCGACGTTGATCACCATTGCTTCGATCTTGTCGCCAACCTTCAGGTGCGTACCGGCATCTTCCACGCGATCGCGGGAGATTTCGGAAGCGCGCAGATAGCCTTCGACTTCATCGTTCAGCGCGATGACTGCGCCCTTCGGCTCGACCGATTTCACGGTGCCGGACACGACTGCGCCCTTGTCGTTCAGTGCAACGAAGTTGTTGAACGGATCGCCTTCGAGCTGCTTGACGCCCAGCGAAACACGCTCGCGCTCGACGTCGATCGCCAGCACGACGGCTTCCAGCTCGTCGCCCTTCTTGAACTTGCGCACGGCTTCTTCGCCGGCTTCGGTCCAGGACAGGTCGGACAGGTGCACCAGGCCGTCGATGTTGCCCGGCAGGCCGATGAACACGCCGAAGTCGGTGATCGACTTGATCGCGCCCTTCACCTTGTCGCCCTTCTTGTGGTTCATCGCGAAGTCTTCCCACGGATTCGGCTTGCACTGCTTCATGCCGAGGGAGATACGGCGACGCTCTTCGTCGATTTCCAGGACCATGACTTCAACTTCGTCGCCCAGCTGGACAACCTTGTTCGGAGCCACGTTCTTGTTGGTCCAGTCCATTTCGGACACGTGCACCAGGCCTTCGATGCCTTGCTCGACTTCCACGAACGCACCGTAGTCGGTCAGGTTGGTGACCTTGCCGAACAGGCGGGTGCCTTGCGGGTAGCGACGGGACAGGCCAGTCCACGGATCGTCGCCCAGTTGCTTGACGCCGAGGGACACGCGGTTCTTTTCCTGATCGTACTTGAGGACCTTGGCGGTGATTTCCTGACCGACGGACAGCACTTCCGACGGGTGACGCACACGGCGCCATGCGAGATCGGTGATGTGCAGCAGGCCATCGATGCCGCCCAGGTCAACGAACGCGCCGTAGTCGGTGATGTTCTTGACGATACCGGTGACGACGGTGCCTTCCTTCAGGGTTTCCATCAGCTTGGCGCGCTCTTCGCCCATCGATGCTTCGATGACGGCGCGGCGCGACAGCACGACGTTGTTACGCTTGCGATCCAGCTTGATGACCTTGAATTCCAGGGTCTTGCCTTCGTACGGCGTGGTGTCCTTGACCGGACGGGTGTCGACCAGCGAACCCGGCAGGAAGGCACGGATGCCGTTGGTCAGAACGGTCAGGCCGCCCTTGACCTTGCCATTGACGGTGCCGGTCACGATTTCGCCGGACTCCATCGCCTTCTCGAGCGCGAGCCAGGAAGCCAGACGCTTGGCCTTGTCGCGCGACAGGATGGTGTCGCCGAAACCGTTTTCGAGCGATTCGATCGCAACGGTGACGAAGTCGCCAACCTGGACTTCGAGTTCGCCGCTGTCGTTCTTGAATTCTTCGATAGGAATGAATGCTTCGGATTTCAGGCCGGCATTGACGATCACAAAATTGTGGTCGAGACGAACGACTTCAGCCGAAATCACTTCACCGGAACGCATATCCTGACGGGACAGGGATTCCTCGAACAGGGCTGCAAAGCTTTCCATACCGGTTGATTGTTGTTGCGCAGTAGACATAAATTTGAAAAGGTTTGGCCAGTATTGATCGGGTCTAATCGATTGCATACTGGGTTAGGTTCATCAACACCCGACAAGGCCTTGCGCCAAGCCGGGCTCCGCTACAAAAACAGTGCATTGATTACATCTGTTTTTTTACTGCCGCGTACCACTGAAGCACCTGTTCGACCGCCTGATCGGCCGTCATGTCCGAGGTATCCAGAAAATGCGCCCCTTCCGCCGGCTTCAACGGAGCCACGGCGCGATTCGAATCACGCGCATCCCGCTCCCTCAAATCCTTGAGAAGATCTTCCATACTAGCAGAAAAACCCTTCTCAATCAATTGCTTATATCGCCTTTGGGCACGCGCCTCCACGCTTGCGGTAAGGAACACTTTCAACGTCGCATGGGGGAAAATCACCGTCCCCATATCGCGCCCGTCGGCGACCAGGCCGGGAGCGATCTTGAAGCTGTGCTGCAGGCTGGCCAGCGCATGGCGCACGGTTGGCAAAGCAGCTATTTTCGATGCGGTATTGCCCACTTCCTCGGCACGAATGGCATTGGAGACATTCTCGTTGGCGAGCCATATTTCATCGCCAAGGAACTTGCATGGCAACTTTTCGGCCAGCTTGGCCAAGGCATGCTCGTCATTCAACGCAACGTCATGCCGCAGCGCGGACAAGGCGGTCAGGCGATACAAGGCCCCCGAATCCAGATAATGGAAACCGAGATGCAATGCCACGCGGTGCGCAACCGTCCCCTTGCCGGATGCGGTTGGCCCGTCGATGGTGATCACCGGAATGGAGTATGTTTGCATTATTAACAATCAAAAAGGCCGAGCTTATCCACCCGCCCGGCGGTATCACCGGCGTGCTTAAAACAGATCGTTGCGCGCTACGCTGGCAAAGGCGTCGAAATATTCCGGAAACGTCTTGGCAACACATTGCGGGTCATTGATCCGCACCGTATTCCCCTTACGCCCGGCACCATTGAGCGTTGCCAGGGAAAAGCACATTGCCATGCGATGGTCGTCGTAGGTATCGATGGCGGCGCTGCGGATTTGCTCAGGCGGCGTCACGCGCAAATAGTCGGCGCCTTCCTCGACGCTCGCGCCCAGCTTGCGCAGTTCGGTCGCCATCGCGGCGATCCGGTCGGTTTCCTTCACGCGCCAGCTGCCGATGTTGCGCAAGGTGCTCGGTCCGTCGGCATACAGCGCGGCCACCGCGATCGTCATCGCCGCATCGGGAATATGGTTGAAATCGGCATCGATCGCCTTCAGCACGCCATTGGAACGCGCTTCGATCCAGTTGTCGCCCATCGTGATGGTCGCGCCCATCTTTTCCAGCGCTTCGACAAAGCGCACGTCGCCCTGGATACTGTCGCGTCCGACGCCCTCCACCCGCACCGGCCCGCCGGCAATGGCGCCGGCTGCGAGAAAATACGACGCCGACGAGGCATCGCCTTCGACGTGAATCGCCCCGGGGCTGACGTAACTCTGGCCGGACGCGACCGTAAACGACTGCCACGCGTTGCGCTCGACCGCCACACCGAAGCGACGCATCAGATTCAAGGTGATCTCGATATAGGGCTTGGAAATCAGCTCGCCGACCACCTCGATCGTGACCGCTTGGTCGCGCGCCATCAAGGGAGCGGCCATCAGCAGCGCCGTCAGGAACTGGCTGGAGACATTGCCCTTGACCTGCATGCGCTGCGCGTGGATATGGCCGCGCCGGATGTGCAGCGGCGGGTAACCCGGCTGCCCCGTGTATTCGATGCTCGCGCCAACCGCGTTCAAGGCGTCGACCAGGTCGCCGATCGGCCGCTCATGCATGCGCGACACGCCGTGCAAGGTATAGTCGCCGCCGATTGCCGCCAGCGCCGCCGTCAGCGGCCGGATAGCCGTGCCTGCGTTGCCCATGAAGAGATCGGCCTGGTGTACCGGGAGAGCACCGCCGGCGCCGTGCACGGTGTATTGCCGCGTTTCTCCGACCTGCTTCCATTGGATTCCCAGCTTTTGCAACGCCATCAGCATCACATGGGTATCGTCGGAGGCCAGCAGGTCGTGGATATCGGTCGTGTCACGGGCCAGCGCGGCCAGCAGCAAAATGCGGTTGGAAATGCTTTTCGAACCCGGCAGCCGCACCGTGCCTTGCGCATGCATGGCCGGCTGCAGGTCCAGATGATGGGGATAGTGCTTCATTAGTCGCCGCCTTGTCTGTTCTGTTGTTCCGCCGCCTCGATGGTGCAAATCCAGTTATGCCGCGCGCGCTGCGCGTTCGCATAGACCGCTTCGAGCGCGCCGCCGTCGGCCTCGGCCAGCATGGCGCGCAACTGCGCCAGCTGCGTCATGTAGGCATCCAGCTCGCCGAGCAACGCCGCCTGGTTTGCCAGCGAAATGTCGCGCCACATTTCGGGCGACGAGCCGGCGATCCGCGTGAAATCGCGAAAGCCGCTGGCGGCATACTGGAACAGCAAATCGGCATGCGGCTTCTTGGCGATGTCGTCCACCAGCGCGTACGCCAGCAGATGCGGCAGGTGGCTGACCGCCGCGAAGACCCGGTCGTGCTCCTGAGGCGTGAGCTGATGAATGATCGCGCCGCACAACCGCCACGCGCTCGCCACGCGAGCCACATCCTCCGCCGTGTTTTCGGGAAGCGGCGCGAGTACCACTTTTTTGCCGATATATAAATCGACGATCGCAGCTTCGGGACCGTTCTGCTCGCGTCCGGCGATCGGGTGGCCCGGAACGAATTGCGCGATCTTGCCGCCAAGCGCCTTGCGCGCCGCCGCGACCACGTCTGACTTGGTGCTGCCCGCGTCGGTCACTACCGTTCCCGGTTGCAGGTGCGGCGCCATCGATGCCAGTATCTGTTCGGTCTGCGCCACCGGCGCGGCCACCAGGATCAGGTCGGCGCCGTCGACGGCTTCCGCCACCGAGCTGCCGATCGAGTCGATGATGCCGAGTTCCTTCGCGCGTTCCAGCGAAGCGGCGCTGCGCCCCATACCGACGACCTGCGCCACCGCGCCGGCGCTTTTCAGCGCCAGGGCAAACGAGCCGCCGATCAGGCCGACGCCAAAAATTGATATTTTCTTCAGCACGAGAAATCGCTCAATGTCGTTCGCTGCCGGCTCAGGTCAATGCCTTTTTCAATGCGTCGATGAAGATCGCGTTCTCGTCCGGCAGGCCGATCGAGATGCGCAGCCACTGCGGCAAACCATAGTTGCCCACTGGACGGACGATCACGCCCTGCTTCAGCAATGCGAGGTTGAGGCGCGCGCCGGCGCCGTCGTCGTTGCCGACCTTGACCAGCACGAAATTGCCGTATGAAGGGACATACTCCAGGTCCATCGCATCGAATGCCTGCGTCAGCTGGCGGTAGCCGTCCTCGTTGAGCCGCGCGCTCCTTTGCAGGAATGCACTGTCGTTCAACGCCGCGATCGCCGCCGCCTGGGCCAGCGAATTGACGTTGAAAGGCTGGCGGATGCGGTTGAGCAGGTCGGTGATCGCCGGCTGCGCAATGCCAAAGCCGACGCGCAGGCCGGCCAGGCCGTAGGCTTTCGACATGGTGCGAGACACCAGCAGGTTCGGATATTCGCGCACCCATGCCGTCGACTCGTATTGCAGTTCCGGCGCGAGATACTCGTTGTACGCTTCATCCAGCACCACAACGATATTGCGCGGCACGACCTTCAGGAAAGCTTCGATGTCCGCGGCGGGAATGAAGGTGCCGGTCGGATTGTTCGGATTGGCGATGAAAATCAGCCTGGTATCCGCGGTTGTCGCATTGGCCATCGCTGCAAGGTCGTGGCCGTAATGCTTTGCCGGCACCACGATCGCACGGCCGCCCACGGCCTGCGTCGCCAGCGCATACACGGCGAACGAATATTGGGAGTAGATCACCGACTGCCCCGGCTGCACGAACGCATGCGCGGCCAGTTCAAGGATGTCGTTGCTGCCGTTGCCGAGCGTGATCCATTCCTGCGGCACGCCGTACTTGGCGGCGATTGCCTGCTTCAGCTCGAACCCGTTCGCGTCCGGATAGCGTCCGATATCGGCGACGGCTTCCAGCATCGCTTGCCTCGCCGACTCCGGCATGCCGAGCGGATTTTCGTTGGAAGCGAGCTTGACGATTTTCGACTCGTCCAGGCCGAACTCGCGCGCGACTTCCGCGATCGGCTTGCCGCCCTGATAGGGAGCGATGGCGCGAACGTAATCAGGTCCGAATTGAATTGACATAGAAGATTCCAGATGAGTGAGCCATTCGCCATCTGTGGCAAACGGCGATTCAAATTACAAACTGAAAGGATATGAACCGAGCAGCTTGAAGAACGCGGCATTCTGCTTCAGCTCCGCCAGCGCGGCCGCCACATTGCCATCCTGCGCATGGCCTTCGACATCGACGTAGAAATAATATTCCCAGGTTCCGATGCGCGCCGGACGCGACTCGAAGCGCGTCATCGATACGCCGTGCCGGGCCAACGGCGCAAGCAGGTTATACACCGCGCCCGCCTTGTTCGGCACCGCAAGCACCAGCGACGTCTGGTCCTTGCCGCTCGGCCCGGGTTGCAGGCGGCCCACGATGGCAAACCGCGTGCGGTTGTGCGGATCGTCCTGCACGTGCGCCTTGACGACGCCCAGGTTGTAGCGCTGACCGGCGATTTCACCCGCTATCGCCGCCGCCGCCGGGTCTTCGCTGGCAATGCGCGCGGCTTCGCCGTTGGACGCGACGGCTTGGCGTTCGATGCCCGGATAATGTTGGTTAAGCCATACTTGGCATTGCGCCAGGGCCTGCGAATGCGCGCAGATGCGGGTTACGCCCTCCATCGTGCCGCTCCTGGTCATCAGGCTGTGATGCACCGGGATCGACAGTTCGCCGCTAATCGACAATGTGGTCTGCAGCAGCAGGTCGAGCGTGCGGTTGATGGCGCCTTCCGACGAATTCTCGATGGGAACCACGCCGAAATCCGCCGTTCCCGCTTCCGCGGCACGGAAAACCTCGTCGATGGATGCGCATGGCACGCCTTCGACCGCATGACCAAACTGCTGATACACGGCCTGCTCGCTGAACGTACCGGCTGGCCCGAGATAGGCCACATTGACGCGCCGCTCCAGGGCACGACAGGAAGACATGATCTCCCGGAAGATGGTCTGGACATCGCCGCCATCGAGCGGACCAGGGTTGCGCTCGGCGACCTTGCGCAAGACCTGCGCCTCGCGCTCCGGACGGAACACCGGCGCATTGGTTTCGGCCTTCACGTGGCCGACTTCCTGCGCGACGCGCGCGCGGCGGTTGAGCAAATCGAGGATTTGCGCATCGATGGCATCGATCTGCTCGCGCAGTGGCTTTAATTTATCGTCGGTATTCATGTTTACGCTGTCCTGTGGCTTCCCGCTGCAAGAGGGGAATATCAGCCGTGCTTCTTCTCGAACTCTTTGAGGTAATCGACCAGCGCCTGCACGCCGTCGATCGGCATCGCGTTGTAAATCGATGCACGCATGCCGCCCACCGACTTGTGGCCCTTGAGCTGCAGCAGCCCGCGCTCCTTCGCGCCGGCCAGGAAAGTATCGTTCAGCGACTCGTCTTTCAGGAAGAATGGCACGTTCATACGCGAGCGGCAGTCCTTCTCGATCTTGTTGCTGTAGAAATCGGTCGAGTCCAGATAATCGTACAGCAGCGCGGCCTTGGCGATATTGAGCTGCTCCATCGCGGCGACGCCGCCTTGCCTTTTCAGCCACTGGAACACCAGGCCGGCGATATAAATCGCGTAGGTCGGCGGCGTGTTGTACATCGATTGATTATCCGCCACCAGCTTCCAGTCGAACGCCGACGGGCAAATCGGCAACGCATGGCCGAGCAAATCGTCACGTACGATCACCAGCGTCAGGCCCGCCGGGCCAATGTTCTTTTGCGCGCCGCCGTAGATCACGCCGTATTTCGATACATCGATCTCGCGCGACAGGATGTGGGACGACATGTCCGCCACCAGCGGGGCGCCATTGGTCTGCTCCGCCACGTCGGGCACGTAATGGAATTCGACGCCGTCGATCGTTTCGTTGGTGCAGACATGCACGTAAGCGGGATCGGCCGACAGTTTCCAGCTTTCGCGCGGCGGTATTGCCGTGAATTTCTGGCTTTCCGACGAAGCGGCGACATTGACCGTGCAATACTTTTTCGCTTCCTTGATCGACTTGGTCGACCAGGAGCCGGTATTGATGAAATCCACCACCGCCGGCTGCGACTTGCGTGCGACCAGGTTCATCGGGACGATCGCATTTTCGGCAATGGCGCCCCCCTGCATGAACAGGATCTTGTAATTCGCCGGCACGCCAAGCAACTCACGCAGGTCGCACTCAGCCGCCTCGTAAATCGATGTGAATTCCTTGCCGCGATGGCTCATTTCCATCACGGACATGCCGCTGCCATGCCAGTCAAGCATTTCGTCGGCCGCTTGCCGCAGCACTTCCTGCGGCAGGACGGCAGGACCGGCCGAGAAGTTATAGACGCGGGTCATTCTTCCTCCGTGCTGCCGTTTTCCTCTTCGACATCCGATTCGACGATACGCTGCAGACCGGACAGTTTCGTTCCGTCTTCCACCGCGATCAGGGTCACGCCCTGGGTGGCGCGGCCCATTTCGCGGATTTCCGATACGCGGGTGCGAATCAGGACGCCGCCGGTGGTAATCAGCATGATTTCATCGGTCGGCTCCACCAGGGTCGCGGCGACTACTTTGCCGTTGCGCTCGCTGGTCTGGATCGCGATCATGCCCTTGGTGCCGCGGCCATGGCGGGTGTACTCGGTGATCGGTGTGCGCTTGCCGAAACCGTTCTCGGTCGCAGTCAGTACCGTTTGCTGTTCGTTTTCCGCCACCAGCAAAGCAATCACTTGCTGGCCTTCCTCCAGGCTCATGCCGCGTACGCCGCGCGCGGTGCGGCCCATCGGACGCACGTCGTTCTCGTCGAAGCGCACCGCCTTGCCGGCATCCGAGAACAGCATCACGTCGTGCTTGCCGTCGGTGAGCGCGGCGCCGATCAGGTAGTCGCCTTCGTCGAGGTCGACCGCGATGATGCCGGCCTTGCGCGGATTGGAAAACTCGGTCAGCGGCGTCTTCTTCACGGTGCCGAGCGACGTTGCCATGAACACGTAATGGTCTTCCGGGAAGCTGCGGTTTTCGCCGGACAGCGGCAGTACCACGGTGATCTTCTCGCCTTCCTGCAGCGGGAACATGTTGACGATCGGCTTGCCGCGCGAATTGCGCGAGCCTTGCGGCACTTCCCACACCTTCAGCCAGTACATGCGGCCGCGGTTCGAGAAGCACAGGATGTAGTCGTGCGTGTTGGCGATGAAGAGCTGGTCGATCCAGTCGTCTTCCTTGGTCGCCATCGCCTGCTTGCCGCGCCCGCCGCGCTTCTGCGCGCGGTATTCGGATACCGGCTGCGACTTCATGTAGCCGGAATGCGACAAGGTCACCACCATGTCCTGCGGCGCGATCAGGTCTTCGGTGCCGAGGTCGGTCGGATTCAGTTCGATGGTCGAGCGGCGGCCATCCTTGTTGGCGTCGCCGTATTCGTTCTTGGCGGCGGCCAGCTCGTCGGAGATGATCGCCGTCACGCGTTCGGGACGTGCCAGGATATCCAGCAGGTCGGCGATCTGCGCCATCACTTCCTTGTATTCGTTGACGATCTTGTCCTGTTCCAGGCCGGTCAGGCGCTGCAGGCGCATCTGCAGGATTTCCTGCGCCTGCTCGTCGGACAGCTTGTACAGGCCGTCGCTCTGGATGCCGTAATGCTTGGGCAGGTTCTCAGGACGGAATGCGTCGATGCCCCCCGCGTTCTCGGCGCCGGTACGCGCCAGCATTTCGCGCACCAGCGAGGAATCCCAGGCGCGCGCCATCAATTCCGATTTCGCGATCGGCGGCGTCGGCGCGGCCTTGATGATGGCGATGAAGTCGTCGATATTGGCCAATGCCACCGCCAAGCCTTCCAGCACGTGGCCGCGCTCGCGCGCCTTGCGCAACTCGAACACGGTGCGGCGCGTGACGACTTCGCGGCGGTGCGACAGGAAGCATTCCAGCATCTGCTTCAGGTTCAGCAGCTTGGGCTGGCCGTCGACCAGCGCCACCATGTTCATGCCGAACGTGTCCTGCAGTTGCGTCTGCTTGTACAAGTTGTTGAGCACAACGTCGGGCACTTCGCCGCGCTTCAGTTCGATCACGACGCGCATGCCGGACTTGTCGGATTCGTCGCGGATGTCGGAAATGCCTTCCAGCTTCTTGTCGCGCACCAGCTCGGCGATACGCTCGAGCAGCGACTTCTTGTTCACCTGGTAGGGCAACTCGTCGACGATGATCGCGGTGCGCCCTTCGCGGCCGAATTCCTCGAAATGCGTCTTGGCGCGCATCACGACGCGCCCGCGCCCGGTGCGGTAGCCGTCGCGTACGCCGGACACGCCGTAGATGATGCCGGCCGTCGGAAAATCGGGCGCGGGAATAATCTCGATCAGTTCATCGACCGTGCATTCCGGAGCGCGCAGCACATGCAGCGCGCCGTCGATGACCTCGGCGATATTGTGCGGCGGGATATTGGTCGCCATACCCACCGCGATGCCCGACGAGCCGTTGATCAGCAGGTTCGGAATACGGGTCGGAAGAACGGATGGTTCCTTTTCCTTGCCGTCGTAGTTCGGCACGAAGTCGACCGTCTCCTTCTCGATATCGGCAAGGATTTCGCTGGCGATCTTATCCAGTCGGCACTCGGTGTAACGCATGGCTGCCGCATTATCGCCATCGATCGAACCAAAATTACCCTGGCCGTCGACCAGCGTGTAGCGCAGCGAAAAATCCTGCGCCATGCGCACCAGCGTGTCGTAAATCGCCTGGTCGCCGTGCGGGTGATATTTACCCATCACTTCACCGACGACACGTGCGCACTTCACGTACGGACGATTCCAGACATTGTTCGTCTCGTGCATCGCATAGAGCACGCGGCGATGCACCGGCTTCAGGCCGTCGCGCACGTCCGGGAGAGCACGGCCCACGATCACGCTCATCGCGTAATCGAGGTAGCTCTTGCGCATCTCTTCTTCGAGGGAAATCGGGATTGTCTCTTTGGCGAATTGATCCATTGGCGGGTCGGCTTATCTGTGCTGAAGTTGGCAGAATTTCGTGGCGTCGAGGCTGCAGATGAATGCAGGACACCAAACATTGGATTTTAGCATGCCGCCCAAGGCATCAAGCCGCCACCCGCGCCGCCAGCAGAACGAACGCATTCCAAGGCTCTGCCCGGAAAAATGTGTTCAAATCAACCCTTACAAGAGGCACAATACTGTTCCTGCAAAAAATACCCGATCACAAATAAAACCATGATCAAAACACTCGCACTCGGCCTCTCCCTTGGCGCCGCTGCAAGCGCATTTGCCCAAACTACGACCGACATCCAGGCAAATCCAACCAATAGCGCCTACCTGCAAGACGGCCGCGGCATAATCGCGCGCAGTCCGTTCGGACTGTGCTGGCGCACGGGAACGTGGACTCCGGCGGATGCCGTCGCCGGCTGCGATGGGGAACTGGTTCCCCCGTGGTTAAACCTACAGCACCCGCGATTGCTGCCCCCGTGGCCGCACCACCTGTGGTAGCAGCACCAGCAGTCTCGAAGCGCTGCGATTTTACGGTGACGCTCGGCAGCGATCAGGCATTTATCTTTAACAAGGCCGTTTTAAGTAATACAGCCAAGAAACAAATTGACGATGAAGTTCTGGCACGATTTAGAAATTGCGCCAAGGTCGATCTCATCATGGTGACCGGCCATGCCGATCGCCTTGGTTCGCAACAATACAACCAGAAATTGTCGGAAAAGCGTGCCAATGCAGTGGCTGCCTACTTGAAGAGCAAAGGCGCGACAGCGGAAATCGACACGCTAGGCGCGGGCAAAACACAGCCCGTCAAATCCTGCGCCGACGCGCTTCCACGTGCCCGCCTGATAGCCTGTCTGGCACCAAATCGGCGCGTGACAATCGAAGTACGTGGAACATCCCGATAAACGTAAGCGCCAAGAGAACTAGCCTTCGCACGCAAAATTTTTTGGAAATGCCAGCTTTGTTGGCGGCACGTAGCGAAATCGCAACAGGAAATGAAAAACATATTGCCATTGATTTAGCAACAATCGTTGTAAATCAAGCCTATGGCAAAATGTTATTAGCTAAAGTGCATTGCAAGTGAACAACCTTATAAAAGAATAATCTAACCACGTGTGGTAATATCAGATTTGAATGTTGTTTATTTGTTGCGCAGTTTATCTGCGGATATCTCCAACCAAGAGGAAAAACATGAATAAATTAGCAAAACTCATCTTTGCTGCGTCCGCAGTTGCTTCGTTTGCAGCATCCGCTCAGCAAGATATCAAGGCAAATACTCCCAACAGTGCATATCTTCAGGATTCCCGCGGCGTGGTCGTTCGTAGCCCGTTCGGCCCGTGCTGGCATACTGGTTACTATACCCCGGCTGATGCAGTCGGCGGCTGCGATGGGGAAATCGCCAAACCGGCTCCGGTGGCTGCTCCAGCTCCCGCACCGGCTCCCGCCCCCGCCCCGGCTCCGGCTCCTGCACCGGTTTCTGAAAAAGTTACTTTTGCAGCAGACGCCTTCTTTGACTTCGACAAGGCAGTCCTGAAGCCGGACGGCAAGGCTAAGCTGGACGATATGGTTTCCAAGCTGCAAGGCATGAATCTGGAAGTGATCATCGCCGTGGGCCACACCGACTCCATCGGTACCGATGCCTATAACCAGAAGCTGTCGATCCGCCGCGCTGAAGCGGTCAAGGCATACCTGGTATCCAAGGGCGTCGAAGCCAACCGCGTCTACACCGAAGGCAAAGGCGAGAAGCAGCCTGTAGCGTCCAACAAGACCGCCGCTGGTCGTGCCAAGAACCGTCGCGTCGAAATCGAAGTGGTCGGCACCCGCACCAAGTAATCGACTTGCTCGATAAACAACCCCGCTTCGGCGGGGTTTTTTTATGGCTACGTTTTTCCTGCACCGCTGATTCGCCATTAAATGGCTGCAGGCCCTCCCTATTCCCGCTATCATTTACCCTATGAATGCCGATCCTCTAGAACTGCAAAAATTCAGCGATCTCGCCCACCGTTGGTGGGATCCCACGTCAGAATTCCGTCCATTGCATGAAATTAATCCGCTTCGTCTCGAATGGATTAACGCACGCGCGCCCTTGGCAGGCAAGGTTGTGGCCGATATCGGCTGCGGCGGTGGCATCCTGGCCGAATCCATGGCAAAGAAGGGCGCGCAAGTAACCGGCATCGACTTGTCCGAGAAAGCGTTGAAAGTCGCCGACCTGCACAGCCTGGAATCGGGTGTGCAAGTGCGTTATGAAATGATCTCTGCCGAAGCGCTGGCGGCGCGCGAACCGGGACGCTACGATGTCGTGACCTGCATGGAAATGCTGGAACACGTTCCCGATCCGGCTGCCGTCGTGCAAGCCTGTGCAACGCTGGTCAAGCCAGGCGGCCATGTATTTTTCTCGACCATTAACCGCAATCCAAAGGCCTATTTGTTTGCAGTTATTGGCGCCGAGTACCTGCTGCGCATGCTTCCCAAGGGAACGCATGACTATGGTAAGTTCATCACTCCGGCAGAGCTGGCGCAGTTCGCCCGCGGGGCCGGCCTGAACGTCGACAGCCTGAAAGGCATGACCTACAATCCATTGACCAAGATATATTCGCTCAATCAGGATACCGATGTGAATTATCTGGTGGCCTGTTCCCGCACAGCATAACCTCTTTCGATCAGGCGGGTCGGCATATGGCATGCGTCCCGCCCGGTCCGCACGAACTTCAACATGCACCTGACCGTACCCCGCGCCATCCTGTTTGATCTCGATGGCACGCTGGCCGACACGGCCCCCGATCTTGCCGGCGCCATCAACAAGGTCCGTACCGATCGCGGACTGGCTCCAACCCCCTATGAGCAGTTACGCCCGGTCGCGTCCGCCGGTGCGCGCGGCCTGATCGGCGCCGCTTTCGGCTTGCTGCCGGAAGACGAGGGATATGACGATCTGCGCACTGCCTTCCTGGTTAATTACGAGGCAGCAATCGCGGTTGAAAGCCGTTTATTTGACGGCATTGCCCCCTTGGTAAAGGGCCTGCAGGACCATGATTTATCCTGGGGCATCGTCACCAACAAGGCGGCACGCTTTACCGACAGGCTGGTGCCGCTGATCGGCTTGCAGGACGCGCGCTGCGTCGTGTCGGGCGATACGACGCCTCACTCGAAGCCTCACCCCGCACCACTCCTCGAAGCGGCAAGCCGGCTTGCCCTTGCGCCAAACGCATGCTGGTATGTCGGGGACGACTTGCGTGACATCCAGGCAGGCCGTGCCGCAGGCATGGTGACGATTGCCGCGGGCTGGGGCTATTGCGGCAATATCGAGCCCGCATCCTGGGGCGCCGATGTGCTCGCCGCCACGCCACTTGATTTACTCGACCTGGTCAGCTCCACTCTCGTGAAGTCGCGCGATCCCGTCCAGCCGTCTGTCTGTGACAAGAACTGATCTGTTTTGAGAACGACCTGGTTTTTGGTTCAAGACCAGTACACCGTATCACCCCGTTCTCAGACGTGCCGAAAACCGCCTTTCTTTCCATGAGAAAGTAGTTTTTTGTTCTTGGTCGCCCCACTAAAACAGCGTCATTTCGAAGCGCGTTTCCGTTGTGCCGCATCGATCGATTGCAACGTCGCATATGCAGCGTCGCGCCAGGGGCCGCCCAATGCGACGGCTTTTTCGGCCGCAAGCCGTGCCTGGTCGAATTGCCCGAGCTCCGACAATACGGTCGCCAGATTGTTGAAGGCAGCGGCGCTTTCGGGATGCTGTTCAGTCGCGCGGCGATATGCCGCTGCGGCGCCTGTGCGGTCGCCCGAGGCATAGGCCGTGTTCCCATATCCAAGCAGCAGCGTCAGGTTTTGCGGCCAGCGCCGCAGCGCCGTCGCGTAGGCTCGGTGGGCATGGGCTGCATTACCGCTCTTTTCCAGTGCGACCACGGCATCGACCACGCCAGCTTCCTCCGCCGTGGCAGGCAGGCGGTCCGGCGGCAAGGTCACCATGCCCCAATATGCCCCTCTCGCCCAAGTGTGTTCGAACGTGGACATCGGCAAGACCAGGCGCTCCGTCGTACCCGATCTCAAGATAATTTCTTCCCGGCCAAGGTCATAGCCGATAACGACCGCATAATGCCAGAGAGGCGCCCATTGAAGACTCAAGTTTTGCAGGACGAGAACGGGGTTGCCGGCTGCGATTTCCGTCAGCAATGCATCCAGCCGCGGCGCAATCGTGACACTAAGCGCCCCATGACGGCGGCCGGCCGCCAGCATTTCGGGTTGCAGGCTGCCCTCGCGCTGCGGCACATAGACTTGTGCCACCAGCGCATCCGGGGAGGCGGAAAAACCGGCCGCATTGAGCGACATCGCAAGAGCTGCCGGACCGCATTGGTAGCGTTCCTGGGGATAGAACGGCGTCGCCGCCAATTCGGCCTGGCGCGGCAAACCCTGTGGTGCGCGCTGCAGCAAGGAGCGGGTTTGTGTTGCACAGCCGGCGAGCAGCAGCGCAAGAAGGAACAACACTACCGGCATGCATGACTGCCGGCAGTGTTTGCCACCGAGGCGCACTTAGCGGTGGGAGCGCGTGAACGGGAAAACCTTCGTCAGGCCGAGAATGTCGGTAACCAGCAAGACGAAGAAAATCACCAGCAGAGCGCCGACGACATCGCCGCCCGCGGGCAGGCTGTCGATCTGGTGCGCCAGCGTCGCCGCTTCCTCGTCGGTCAGCGCCGCAACGCGTGCCTGCGCATCGGCCTTGTTGACCCCCATTTGCTCCAGCTGCGCCAACACTTCAGGACGATTGAGCGCGGCGGCGATTTTTGCCTGGTTCTGCTGCGCGGCACTGGCGGAGTGAATCTGTTCGGTGCCAATGATGGCTGCCTGGACAGTCTGGGTAAATCCGACAGATCCGAAGGCGGTGAGCAGGATGTAGACGAACAAACGCTTCATTTTCTGAATCATGTTTTCCTCTTCGGTCATGTTGAAATTCAACTCCAAGCCCCACGCTCTTAACTAGTCGTCGTTGCGCATGGAATCGTTCCGCCATTTCCCAGCCGCCAGTCAAGGCAGCGAAATGGCCTTAAATAATTATAAGTAAACTAACGTCCGTGTCGATCCTAAGTTCACGCTAGATAGTAACCAGACGTAACAATACCTATGGCCAAGGCATCGGATTGACATCCCTGTATTGCGCGGTACCGGCCGGAATGCCCGGCGCATCGTTTTCTCCCTCACCCAGCTTGGGGCCGACAATTTCGCTAATTTCGCGGCGCGCTTCGCTGAAATCCGATGGCAACAGCGGGAATTCCTTCTTCGGCCAGTTGGCGATGGCCCATTTCGTGAATTCCTCGAACCGTTGCGTCAATTCCGATGCATAGCGGTCGCATTCTTCCTTGCTTGCCATAGTCATTCCTGTTTGCTGAGGTGATGATCGAACATGCAATGCACTTAGACGGCATGTTCAAGACTTGTGCTCGACCTTATCGGGATCAGGCTTGATTTCCTCTATCCTGCTCGCGTCATCCGGCAATACGTCCGACGGCAATCCGATATCGTCAATCCCGATCGCGTTGTCTTTCGTCCGTGCGACGCGCAAGTCTGCGCTGCCTGATTCGACATACTGCTTTTGTTCGTTGTTCATGTCACGCTCCAAACAAATTTAGACGAAGTGCCAACAGCTTGGTTCGGTGCCAAAAAAACATGACCCGCTGGTGCGCGTCAGAACTATCCCCGGGCCAAGCCATCTTAGTGTTTGAACATTAAGCGCCTGAAGACAAGGTGGCGCTTCCAGTCGCATTGAACAGGAGTAGCTTGCATGGCACAGGATCCGAGGCATTTCACGAACGAAGCGGATATTGGCAGCGGCGAAAAATCGCCAGGGCAAGTCGATGTCGAAAACGACGTTCGGGCTGTGAAACCAACGCAACCAGGCACGCCAACCAATACGTCAGACGGCGACGGGCAAGCGGCGGACGGGCGTATATTGCGCAGCGGCACGCATCTCGCCCGCATCCTGGCAAAGCCTCAGCCAGACGGCAGTTTTGAAGCGCAAGTGTATGTCAGGCTGACGCGGGAGCCGGAAATCGCGGAAACCTATATCCCTGCCGGAATATATGCTTCGGAGGTCGAGGCTTGGGACGCAGCGGAAAATCGTGCGAGACGCGCTATCGAAGAACATGAATTCTGAGCGCAGCAGCGCGCATCGCCCTGCCCCGCGCCTTATACCTCGTAGCGCGGCTGCGTTTGGAGCGTCAGCCAGAGGGTCGTTAAAATGTGACCTTTTGCTCTGACCTCCCATGCCTAGCAACCGCGCCATTCGATCGACTGGTACATTCCGGAATAGAAGCCTTGCCCTTGCCCTGGCAGGCGCGGTGATCTGCTGCCTGTCAGGCTGCTTTACCGACAAGGGCGCGCAAGAGCAGACGGCGCTGGCGGTCCGACTGGCCGACAAGGGCGTGACCGTATTTGCGGCGGGCGATGTCGCCGATTGCAGCAACGCCCCGGCGCAGCGCAGCGGCGCCGCCAAGACCGCAGCCTTGATCGCGCAGGGGCTCGGCAAGGACAAGAACGCCGCGGTGCTGATGCTGGGCGATGCAACCTATCCGGTCGGGCTTCAAGCCGAATTCACCAATTGCTACGAGCCGACGTGGGGCAGGTTCAAGCAGCAGACTTATCCAGCGCCCGGCAATCACGAGTATTACACGCCGCAGGCAACCGGCTATTACGGCTATTTCGGTGATGCCGCCGGCCCGGCGCGGCGCGGCTACTACAGCGTCGACATCGGCAGCTGGCATGTGATCTCTCTCAACAGCAATCTGAAGCCGGCCGCGCAACAGGCGCAACTGGAGTGGCTGAAGAACGATCTTGAACAGCATAAAACCCTCTGCACGCTAGCCTACTGGCATCATCCGGTATTCAGTTCCGGCGGCCACGGCAGCAGCGAGCGCATGCTCGATGCATGGAAGATGCTGGTCGCTGCCGATGCCGACCTGGTCCTGGTCGGGCATGATCACGATTACGAGCGCTTCGCGCCGCAGGATGGCGACGGCAACCGGGATGACCGGCGCGGCATCCGGCAGTTCGTGGTCGGCACGGGCGGTGCGCATCTGACGCCGTTTCGCTTTCGCAAATCGAATAGCGAGGTTAGCAACAACTTCACGTTCGGCGTGCTGAAGCTGAGCTTGAAGGAACTCGGTTATGAATGGGAATTCGTGCCGACTGCAGACGACGGTTTCCGGGATCGCGGCGCGGCGCTGTGCCACTGACATGCAAGCCTGAACGTCGGCGCCTCGATGGAGTCGGAATCGACATGAACGAGAACAGCAAGCAATCGCTACGCCTTTTCTATGCGTTGTGGCCGGACGACCTGACACGCGGTGAACTCGTGCGGCTGCAACAAGTGCTACAGGGGCGCAAAATCCCGTACGGCAACCTACATATCACGCTGGCGTTTCTCGGCCAGCAGCCTGCCGAGCAGATTCCCGCACTGAAGGACATCCTCATGCACTTGCCGGGCGCATCGATGACTTTGACGCTCGACCGGATCGGCTACTTCGGCAGGAACCGGATTGCGTGGGCCGGCATGCACGAGATGCCCTCCGCGCTCGCCGGCCTGCAGCAACAGCTTGCGCTCGCCCTCGCGCAGCACGGCGTCGCCTTTGACAGCCAATTCAAGTTCAAGCCGCACATCACGCTGGCGCGCGACGCGGCGCCGCCGCCGGATACGGCCTTTACGCCTATCGCCTGGAAAGCTGACCAGGTCGCCCTGGTGCAATCGGTGATGAAGCCGGAAGGTTCATCCTATCAGGTGCTGGCGTCGCGCCGGATCGATAGCGAAGTATGGATGCCGGGCGACGCCGGCAATTAATCCGGTTAAGCCTGTTCGAGAGCGGGTTCGGCCGCGCTCCGGGCAGTATCTTTCGCGCCGGCCTGAGCCAGCTTGCGCAAGACATGCGCTGCCGCGACCAGGCCGAAGCTGGCGGTCACGACCATCGCCGAACCGAATCCTGCGCAGTTCAATCCGGTTACGCCACCCGCCTGGTCGCCGCCAGTCTCGCACGACTGCGTCTCGGGAAAGCGTAGCGGTTCGGTGGAAAACACTGCATCGATGCCGAACTTGTTCTTGCTCCCGCGCGGAAAACCATGAGAGGCGCGCAAGCGCTTGCGCACCTTGGCCAGCAGCGGTTCTTGTTCGGTGCGCGACAGGTCGCGGATCTCGATCCTGGTCGGATCGACTTGCCCGCCGGCGCCGCCTATCGTTATCAATGGAATCGCATGCATGCGGCAATAAGCGATCAGGGCCGTCTTGGCGCGCACATTGTCGATGGCGTCGATCACATAGTCATAACGGCCGACGCCGATCATCTGGTCGAGATTGTCTTCCGAGATGAAGTCCTCGACCTCGGTCACCTCGCAGTACGGATTGATTTGCGCGATGCGCGCGGCCAGCGCCGTGACCTTGGCCATGCCCAGCGTATCGGTGAGCGCGTGGATCTGGCGGTTCACGTTCGACTCCGCCACGTTGTCGAGATCGATCATCGTCACCCGGCCGATCGCGCTGCGCGCCAGCGCTTCGACCACCCAGGAGCCTACGCCGCCGACGCCGATCACGCATACATGCGCGGAGCGAAAACGGTCGAGCGCGGCCGCGCCATACAGCCTTGCAATTCCGCCAAAGCGCCGATCGAAATCGATATCGTTGGCAGAAGGATCAGAAACTGGAGGAAGGGAAATAATTGCGTTCATTTCGCCATTTTAATGGAGAGCAAGCCGCGATATTTTCTCTTAGAATGTTTTTGTCGCGAATCTTTTCTCCCGCTTTTCCGCCGCGCCCTTCCCAGCCTTGCCGTGTTCCCTTCCGCGCCCCTGCTTCAGTTAATCTTCATATCACTATTGGCGCACAGCGCCTTGGCCGGCGCGCGCGTCACGACCTCGCTGTATGCCCTTTCGCTACACGCGTCCGAATTCACCATCGGTACGCTAATTGCGCTGTTCGCCCTGTTTCCGATGCTGCTGGCGGTCTCTGCCGGACGCGCCATCGATCGCATCGGCATCGTGCGTCCGATGCTGGCTGGCTGCGCGGCGATTGCCGCCGGCTGCGCACTGCCAGGCTTCGTGAGCGGCTTGCCAGTCCTGTACCTGGCCACGATCCTGATCGGTACCGGATTCATGGTGGTGCAAGTGGCGGCCCAACATACGGTTGGCGCCATCAGCGCGGCAGAGCGGCGCGCGTCCAACTTCAGCTGGCTTGCGCTCGGTTTTTCCATATCCGGTTTCTGCGGGCCCGTCATGGCCGGATTCCTGATTGACCACGCGCGCCATGATGTTGCCTATCTGGCCTTTTGCATGATCGCCCTCAGTGCGCTGTCATTAACTGCTTGTGGAAGGCTACGGCAGGTTCGGCCCGCCGCACAGGAAAAGGAAGCGTGCGCCGGCGGCGCAATGCAACTGCTGCGCGACAGGGAGTTGCGGCGCATTTATATTGTCGGCACCCTGCTTGCATCGGCCTGGGATCTGTTTACCTTCGTGCTGCCGATTCATGGCGCGCATCTCGGATTTTCCGCCTCGACGATCGGCATCATTCTCGGCAGTTTCTCCGCCGCGACCTTCCTGGTGCGCCTGGGAATGCCGTGGATCGCGCGCCATTACAGCGAATGGCATGTCCTGACAGCGGCGCTGATACTGGCTGTGGTGTGCTATGCGCTGTTTCCGCTGACAGGGCGACCGGCATCGATGATGGCAGTCGCCGCCATGCTGGGTGCGGCGGTCGGATCAAGCCAGCCAAACATGCTGGCGCTTTTGCACCATGCCGCCCCCTCCGGGCGCGGCGCCGAAGCTGTCGGCGTGCGCATCACCATCGGCAATGCCTGCCAGGTCATCCTGCCGCTTGCGTTCGGCGGTGCCGGAGCGGCATTGGGCTTGCCGGCGGTTTTCTGGGCAATGAGCGCGATGATCGGTGCCGGCGTACCTGCCGCATGGCATCAGGCATTTCGCAAATAACCATCAGCCGCCCAAAAATTGATTCAAGACAAGGCGCCCGAAATGCGTGGTGCAGTATTTTTAGCCTGCCGCAAAACGCCTCGCAATACGAAAAACATTGCGCCAATTGCAATTCCGCATATCGGTGATAATACTGATTACAGCAGCACCGATGCGCCGCACCACTCACCCATAACAGGAATCCAGATGTCGTCGATAGCCGATTTACGCAAAGAATACAGCCGTGCCAGCCTGTCCGAAGACGAGGTTCTGCCGAACCCGATCGACCAGTTTTCCAAATGGCTGGGCGAAGCGATCCTGGCGAAAGTGCCGGAAGCGAACGCCATGACCGTATCGACCGTCGGCGCCGGCAATCGCCCGTCTTCGCGCATTCTGTTGATCAAGGATGTTGATCAGCGTGGATTCACGTGGTTTACGAACTACGAGAGCCGCAAGGGACATGAGTTAGCGCAAAATCCTTACGCGGCTCTGCTGTTTTACTGGATCGAGCTGGAGCGACAAGTACGCATCGAAGGCCGGATCGAACGCATCTCCGATGCCGAGAACGATGCCTATTTCCAGAGCCGCCCGTTGAAAAGCCGCCTCGGCGCCATCGCATCGGCGCAAAGCCGCCCGGTTGCAAGCCGTGCCGAGCTGGAAGCAAGGGTCGCGGAAGTGGAACAACAATATGGCGAACATCCGGTCCGCCCCGCGCACTGGGGCGGCTACCGGCTGACGCCGGATTACATCGAATTCTGGCAAGGCCGCCCGTCGCGCCTGCACGATCGCATCGCGTACACCTTGCAGGCGGACGGCAGCTGGAAACGGCAAAGGCTGCAACCGTAAGGAATTTTTGTCCCCGCAGCCAAGCGATACATTACCCGATCCGGGCGCGTCATCCGGCGCACCCAGGCTCAATGGCGAATCCAACGGCTTTACGGAGGACATGTCATGTTCTGGGAAAAGAAGCTTGGAAGCTGGGTTGAGCGCATACGCGACCGCGCTGCGCTGCCGTTGCGGCTGGAACTATGGAACGGGCAGCAACTCGATTTCGGCCAATATCCCGCGCCTCATGTCACCGTCAGAGTACCGCACGCCTCGGCGCTCAGTTACCTGCTGACGCCCTCCCTCTTCAACCTCGGCACCGCCTACGTGGAAGGCAAAATCGACATCGAAGGCCGCGCCAATGAAATCATTTCCGTCGGTAATGCGCTTGCACGGTATACCCTGAAGCAGGAAGGCAAGTTCGGCCGCATCGTCCGCTCCTTCCATCACTCCAAAAAAATGGACGAGGAAGCGATTCGCTACCACTACGACGTATCGAACGACTTCTACAGCATGTGGCTGGACAAGAACATGGTGTATTCATGCGCCTACTTCGAGAATGAAGAGGAGGACCTCGACACGGCGCAGCTGAAAAAGATCGACCATATCTTGACCAAGATCCGGCTGCGGCCCGGCCAGAGCCTGCTCGACATCGGCTGCGGCTGGGGCGCCTTGATCATACGCGCAGCGCAAAAGTACGGTGCCAGATGCGTCGGCATCACCCTGTCGCAAAATCAGTTCGACCTCGCCACGGAACGCATTGCGCGCGCGGGCCTAGAGGAGCGCGTCGAAATCCGGCTGCAAGACTATCGCGATATCGGCGGCACCTTCGACCGCATCACCAGCGTCGGCATGTTCGAGCATGTCGGCGCCGCAAACCTGCCGCTCTACTTCTCGCGGATCCGCGAACTGTTGGCGGACGACGGCGTGGCGATGAATCACGGCATTACGACTACCGATCCGAGCGACGGCGAAACCGCCTACGGCGGCGGCGAGTTCATCGCAAAATATGTATTTCCCCAAGGCGAGCTGCATCACATCGGCACGGTGTTGCGCACCATGCAGGAAGGCGGGCTGGAAGCGCTGGACGTGGAAAACCTGCGTCGCCACTACGCCAAAACCTGCGGCATCTGGGCCGACAACTTCGAATCGAACGCGGAACGCATCAAGCGGCTGGTCGATGAAAAGCGCTTCCGGATCTGGCGCGTCTATCTTGCCGGCTGCGCCTATGCATTCATGCAGGACTGGATCTCGCTCTACCAGATCGTCTGCACCAAGGCCGGGCGCGACGCATCGACCCTGCCATGGTCGCGGCGGTACATGTACCAGGCGTGAGCAAGCCGTAGCGGCTTTACTTCAGCTGTATCCTTGCCGCGTACTCCAGCAATTTTTCCATGCCGGGGTCCTTGCGCGGCCAGATCAGTTCGACGCCGTCGTTGCTGTAACGCGGCAGCACATGCAGGTGCAGATGCGGCACGGTTTGCCATCCTGCCGGCTTGTTGGACTGCAGGATGGTGATCCCCTCCGGCTCGAACGCTTGCTGGACGGCCTTTGCAATCCTGTTTGCGGCGCGCATCATCGCCGCCGCCGATTCTTCGTCGGCATCCATCAGCGTTTCGTAAGGCGTTTTCGTCACGACCAGCACGTGGCCCGGATTGACCTGCCCGGCATCCATGAAGGCGAAGACCAGGTCATCCTCGTACACCTTGGCGCACGGGAGCTCGCCGTCGATGATTTTTGTGAAGACGGTAGTCATGGCAATCCCTTATTCCGGAGCATTGAGCCTGTCGGCGAAAACCTTGCGGAATTTCGCCACCTTCGGCGCCACCACAAAGGCGCAATAGCCCTGCAGCGGATGCTGCCGAAAATAGTTCTGGTGATAATCCTCGGCCTTGAAGTATTCCTGCGCACGGCTGAGTTCGGTCACGATGGGCGCATCCCAGACATGGGCCATCGCAGCAATCACCTGCCTGGCGATCTCATGCTGTTCGGGCGTGTGATAGAAGATGACGGAGCGGTATTGGGTGCCGACGTCGTTGCCTTGCCGGTTGGGCGTGGTGGGATCGTGTATGGTGAAAAAAATTTCGAGTATGTCGCGGTAGCTGACCAACTCGGGATTGAAAGTCACCCGCACCACTTCCGCGTGGCCGGTCGCGCCCTCGCACACCTGCTCATAGGTCGGATCCGGAACATGTCCGCCGGCATACCCGGATTCCACCTGCAGCACGCCCTTCAATTCCTGGTAGACAGCTTCCAGGCACCAGAAGCACCCGCCGCCCAGTGTCGCTGTTTCGGTCGCCATGATCCACTCCGTTTGTTCCTTCACTATGACTTTAGCGCAAACACATGAAACTGCCTATCGGATTCCCTGACATATCGATAATCTGCCGCGCTCCGCGCCATCCGCAACAAGGGAACGATCCATTCTTCACCAGGCCGTCAGCGAGTTGCCGGAATTTTAATGACGCGCGCCCCGTCGACACCCTCGTGTATCATTTTTGCCAAATTCCCAATCAAGTAGAGACGCCTCCATGCTGCAAGCGACCGCCCTCGTCGATTCCCTCAAGCGCGAACTGAAGGCGCGCGGCATCACCTATGCCGAGCTGGCCGCGCGCATCGGCATGTCGGAGGCCAGCGTCAAGCGCATGTTCTCGCAAAAAAATTTCACGCTGCAGCGCCTGGATGAAATACTGAATGCGACCGAGATCGATTTCCGCGACATCGCGCTGATCGCACACGACGAGTCTCGACTGATTTCCGAACTGAGCTATGCGCAGGAAAAGGAAATCATCGGCGACACCAAGCTTTTTCTGATCGCCGTCTCCGTCCTGAACCATCTCACCGTGGATCAGATCGTGCAGACCTATCAGGTCACCGAAGCGGAAGTCGTGAAATTCCTGGTGCGACTGGACAAGATCGGATTTATCGAACTGATGCCGAACAACCGGGTGAAGCTTCTTGTGTCGCGCACGTTCCGCTGGATTCCCAATGGCCCGATCCAGAATCATTTCCGTGAGCAAGCGTACAGCGATTACCTGGAATCGAAATTCGACGGCGAGAACGAATTGCTGCGACTGGTAAACGTCATGTTGTCGAAGCAATCGATCGCCGCGCTGCTGAATCGCTTCACGCAAGTCGCGCGCGAATTCTCGCAGCAGCACCAGGAAGATGCGAAACTGCCCTACGAGGACCGCTATTCGATCAGCTTCATGCTGGCCGCACGGCCGTGGATGCCGACGGGGTTCAAGGAATTGCTGCGGCCGCAGCAGGCCGGACCGAAGCTGGTGCGGCACAAATAAGCACGGCATCGCTGCCGGGACGGCGCCAACCGTAACAACGTCTTTTTGGCATAATGACCAAAATTTCATGGAAATCAGATGTCAAAACGGCCTTCCGGCGCGGTGCCGCCCGAATTCGACTCGCGCCACTTCCGCCAGGCGTTGTCGCAATTTGCCACCGGCGTCACGATCATTACCACGCGCCTGCCTGACGGCACCTTCCTGGGACTGACCGCGAGCTCCTTCAATTCCGTGTCGCTCGACCCGCCGCTGGTGTTATGGAGCCTGGCGCAAACGGCAAACAGCCTTCCAGTTTTTACCGGCAATTCGCACTACGTCATCAACATCCTCGCCGGCGACCAGGTCGCCCTCGCGCAGCGATTCTCCATGCGCATCGAGAACCGCTTCGAAGGCGTCGATTTCGATCTCTCGCATACCGGCCTGCCGATCCTCAAAGGCGTCTCCGCCTGGTTCGAATGCCATAACCGCAGCCGCTACCCCGAGGGCGATCACGTGATTTTCGTCGGCGAGGTGGAGCGCTGCGACGTCTCGCCCAAACCGGCATTGGTGTTCCATGGCGGCGAGTTCGCATCGACCCAGCCCTTGCACAGGCGCACCGGAAAAAGTCTTCCTCAACACAAATCCAAGGACCCACGATGACTTCGCCACAATCCAAAGCACGGTTCCACTGGGACGACCCGCTGCTGCTCAATGAACAGCTGACGAACGACGAGCGCATGGTGCGCGACGCGGCCAACGCCTACTGCCAGGACAAGCTGGCCCCGCGCGTGCTGGAAGCCTTCCGCCACGAAAAAACCGATCCCGCCATCTTCCGCGAAATGGGCGAACTGGGCTTGCTCGGCCCCACCATCCCGGAACAGTATGGCGGCCCCGGCCTGAACTATGTCAGCTACGGCTTGATCGCGCGCGAAGTCGAGCGCGTCGATTCCGGCTACCGCTCGATGATGAGCGTGCAGTCGTCACTGGTGATGGTGCCGATCTTTGAATTCGGCAATGAAGCGACAAAACAGAAATACCTGCCCAGGCTGGCCACCGGCGAATGGATCGGCTGCTTCGGCCTGACCGAGCCGAACCATGGTTCCGACCCGGGCAGCATGATCACGCGCGCGAAGAAAGTGCCGGGCGGCTTTTCGCTTACCGGCAGCAAGATGTGGATTTCCAATTCGCCGATCGCCGACGTGTTCGTGGTGTGGGCGAAAGACGACGAGGGACAGATCCGCGGCTTCGTGCTGGAAAAGGGCTGGAAGGGCTTGTCGGCCCCGGCGATCCACGGCAAGGTCGGCTTGCGCGCCTCGATTACCGGCGAGATCGTGATGGACGAGGTGTTTTGCCCGGAAGAGAACGCCTTCCCCGAGGTGCGCGGCTTGAAGGGGCCGTTCACCTGCCTGAATTCGGCACGGTACGGCATTGCCTGGGGCGCGCTGGGCGCGGCCGAGGATTGCTGGCATCGTGCCCGCCAGTATGTGCTGGATCGCAAGCAGTTCGGCAAGCCGCTGGCGGCGAATCAACTGATCCAGAAGAAGCTGGCCGACATGCAGACTGAAATCACGCTCGGCCTGCAAGGCTGCCTGCGCCTGGGCCGCATGAAGGATGAAGGCACGGCATCGGTGGAAATCACTTCGATCATGAAGCGCAATTCGTGCGGCAAGTCGCTCGACATCGCCCGCCTGGCGCGCGACATGCTGGGCGGGAATGGCATTTCGGACGAGTTCGGCGTGGCGCGCCATCTGGTGAACCTGGAAGTGGTCAACACCTATGAAGGCACGCACGACATTCACGCGTTGATTCTGGGCCGCGCGCAGACGGGCATCGCCGCATTCTGACGCCCGTTTCCGCATCAAAGAAAAAGCCGGCAAATCGCTTTGCCGGCTTTTTTATTTTCACACTTCCTCAGAAGCCGTAGGCCAAACCCAGGGTATAGACGACAGGCCGGAAATCGATGGTCGTCTTGCGCTCGATGCTCCCGGTGGTGGCGGTCATGTCGCTTTTTACCTTTGCCGTCGCAACCGAGCCGACCAGCGACCATCGATCGCCCAGCTTATAACTGGCACCGACCTGCGCGGCCCAGCCAAAGGAATCGGACAGCTCGATTTTCGTCGGGCCGCCGCTGGAAAGTTGGCCGGAGCTGGTCGATTGGGCATCGAAGAAATGCGTGTAATTCATGCCGACGCCGACGAAGGGCCGGAACTTGTTCTGCGGAGCCCCGAAGTTATAGTTCAAAAAGACCGTAGGTGCCGCTTGCTTGACCTGTGCAATGACACCGAACGGCGCGAGCAAGCCGGTGCCCTTTACATCATGGCGTGGCGGCAACCCCAATACCACGTCGATATCGAAATGTTCATCCAGCTTGCGCGTGTAACCGAGGAGTAGGGTTGTGGCATCGCCCACGGTGACGCCCGCCGGCTGCGGTGTCAGGAAGGTGGGCCCGTTGGTGCTCAGGTTGGGCGAATCGGAATGGATCGTCAGATCGATGAGACCGGCGCGAACGCTGTTTTGCTGGCCATATGCGGACATCGATGCGATGCCGATCAGGGCGCAGATGGTGAACTGAGTGATTTTCATGGTGCGGTCTCCCGGTTAGATAGCCAGCATGGATTGGAAGAAGCCACGGGCAGCCGCGTTGCAGAACGGCGGAACCAGCGTGCCGTGGTAGGCGGAAGTGACCGCAGCCACGCCGGCCGAGCCGCCGCCGGCGTCAGCCGCGGTCTTGGCCTTGAGCTGAGCGAAACCGCCCTTGACGGTCGCATACGGATCGCCCGCGCCAATCGCGGAGTCGACGTCCAGCACCTGCAGCGCGGGAGCCGTCATGCCCTTGGCACCGAAATACCCGGCCGTCGCTTGCGCATTGGCCCAGAACACGGTCGGATCGCCATTGCCGCCGCATAGCAGCACCGGCACGTTCGGCACATAGTTGCGCAGGTCGTTCTTGACCCCGGCCTTGCGGAAGGCGTTGGCCGGCGCGCAGTTCAGCGGATCGGCCGGGTCGACATCGCATGGATGGACGGACAGGTCGGCGAGATAGGCGTTGCGGAAGCTGGTCTTCATCAGGTTGCCCGCGCCGAAGGTGCCAGGGATGATCGGTGCTTGCGGCATCGAATCGGCGGCGAACAAGGCCAGTTGCGGCAGCTTGCCGGAACTGAAGATGGTATCCGGCGTCGCGCTCGGCAGCAGCGTCTCGATGCCCGTGGCGTACTGGTCCTCGTACATTTCATTGGGGCTCGCATACAGGCCGCCATAGGACTTCTGCCAGCTGGTGCTGATCATCGGGAAGAAGATCGTCGCCCCCAGGTTGGGCTTGCCGCTACCGACGATCACGTCGCCCAGCAAGGACATCGCATACGGGCCGGACTGGCCGGCCAGCGCGGTCACCTTGAATTCGGATGCGTAGGTGGTCTGCATCGCGCGCTGGGTCGCCATCGCCACATGTCCGCCCTGCGAATAGCCGGTGACGAATAGCTTGCCGGAATCCTGCGCATTGAGCCCAGCGAATGCCTTGCGGGCCGCGCGCAGCGCATCGACCATGTCGTTGGCCGACTGCTCGGCGTTCAGGTAGGGGTGATAGCTCAGCTTCGAGACATCGTAGCCGGCGTAATTCGGGGCCACCACAATGAAGCCCTGGGCGGCATACATGGCCGCGACCAGCGCCGCCTCGTGGTTGTCCCGCAGGTTGGCCATGTTGTAGGCCTTGTCGTAGCTCGTTCCATGCGCATAGAGCACGACCGGGCGCGCACCGCTACAGGAAGGATCGCTGCCCGACGGCACCATGATCGCGCCGGTGGCATCGGTCGTTTCCCCAGCGCCGCCGACCGTACCGTATTTCATGTAATAGGTGGTGATCGAACATTTCGGCGTCCCGGTGATCTGGGTAATGCCGGGATTCGATGCTTCAAGCATTTGCGCGAATACCGCCGGGTCCAGCTTGGCAACTGCCGTCCCGTCAGCCTGCGGAATGGGTACAAGATTGGGGGGATTGGCCACCAGTGAACCACGTGCAAGAGTGGTATCGACTGCCGGTCCGCTGCTGCCGCCACCGCAAGCGGTAAGCGCGGCAGCAGCCAGCAGCGCCGCTGCGAATTTGATTTGATGCATGTTGTCCCCTTGTGTGTATTATGCGAAACAAAAAAGAACGGTCGTTCCATTCCGTAAGGAAATAGTATGTCTGGAAGACAATGGCTTGCATAGTCAGGAAAGGGGAAAAATCCGGCCCGAATCTAGAGGGTTGGCTCTAAACCAGAGCCCAGTCCGGAAGACGGCGCATGGACAGCGATCGCGCCAGCAATGGCGGCAGGCGAGGGAAGTTGCGTCGCGAACGAGACAGAGAGGATTATCGGCCGGCGTCGAGAAGGCGCGCCAGCACGCCTTGCGAATCATGTGCCGCACGCCGCAGACGGTCGTTCACGCCTTGCCAGTCGTTCTCGGCTGGCGGCGCCTCGACCAGGATGATGTCCGCGCCCGCGCCATCCATGGCGCGGAGCGCGGCATACAGGTCATGCGCGTAGCCGTCCGGCTCGGCGGGAAGTTCGGCTTGCGCGATGGCGCGCACCTCTGGCAAAGCGGCGCGGCGCAGTAATGCCGTGCGGCGGCCATGTGCGTGCAGCCGTTGCACTGTTTCCGGCAAGAGCCCCGCCTCGACCAGCGCCACGGGTGTGCTCGGCGCATAGTGCGCCTCGAGCGTGCCCGACGCGCGTGGCGCGGCGGCATCCGGCAAGCGCGGTTGCCAGCCGATGACCTGGGCGATGCGGGCCGTGCTAATGTGTCCGGGCCGCAGCAGCACGGGGCCGTGCGTGGCCATGCGCGACAGATCGAGAATGGTCGATTCGATGCCGACCTCGCTCTGCCCGCCATCCAGCACGCACTTCACCAGGCTGTCCGGGCCGATGCCGAACTCGTCGCGCACATGCTGGGCCGTGGTCGGGCTCACATGCCCGAACTTGTTGGCCGAAGGCGCAGCAACGCCTCCCCTGCCCTGCCGGAATTCGCGCAACAGCGCCTGCGCCACCGGATGCGACGGACAGCGCAAGCCGATCGAATCCTGGCCTCCGGATACCGCGTCGGGAATATGTGCCGCACGCTTCAGGATCAGCGTCAGCGGGCCGGGCCAGAAGGCATCGATCAATTGCCGCGCTTGCGGAGGAATCTCGGCAGCCCAGTAGCTGAGGTCAGCCTGCGGCGCCAGATGAACGATCACCGGATGATTCGACGGGCGACCTTTGGCGGCGTAGATCCCGGCCACCGCGGCCGGATTTTCAGCGTCGGCGCCGAGCCCGTAGACGGTTTCGGTCGGAAACGCAACCAGCTCGCCCTGCTCCAGCCGGCGTGCGGCTGCCCGGATCGCGTTCAAGTCCAGCGCAACGTCATCCATGTCAAAGCCTATTCATTACGCGGCGATGCCCAGGATGGCGCAGGCAGCGTGCAGGCTCGCCTGCGCCTGTTCCAGCGTGGGCGCCACGAAGGTGACGTGCCCCATCTTGCGGCCACGGCGCGCATCGTCCTTGCCGTACAAATGCAGGTTCGCGCCGGACAGTTCCAGGACCTTGTCCCAGGCCGGCTCACGCGCCTGGTCGCCATCGCCGTCGAACCAGACGTCGCCGAGGATGTTAAGCATGACCGCCGGCGAATGCTGGCGCACGTCGCCCAGCGGCAGCCGCGCCATCGCGCGCGCCTGCTGCGCGAACTGGCTGGTGACGCAAGCGTCGATCGTGTAGTGCCCGCTGTTGTGCGGGCGCGGCGCCATTTCATTGACTACCAGAGAACCGTCCTGCAGCACGAAGAATTCGATGCACAGCACGCCGACATAACCGAGCTGTTCGATGATAGCCAGCGCTGCCGCCTGCGCCTTGGCGGCGCATTCTGCCGTCACGTTCGGGCCCGGCACGGTGGTGGTAAACAGGATGCCGTCGCGGTGCACGTTTTCGGCGATGGGATAGACCACCGACTGGCCATCGGCCGCGCGTGCCGCAAGCACCGATACTTCATAGGCCAGCGGCAGCATTTTTTCCAGGATGCAGAGCACGCCCTTCATCCCGGCGAACGCCGCGCGCACCTCGTCGCGCGTAGTCACGCGTACCTGCCCCTTGCCGTCGTAGCCGAGGCGGACGGTTTTCAGGATACCGGGCAGCAGCGCATCGGGAATCTGCTCGACGTCGGCTTCACAAGCGACGATATGGTGCGGCGCGGGCAACACGCCGGATTTCGGCGCGCATTCCGTAAAAAAGCGCTTTTCTGCGACGCGATCCTGCGCAATCGATACGCAGGCGGAAGAAGGCGCGACGAAGGTGCGCTCGGCCAGGAACGCGAGGCTTTGCGCGGGAACATTCTCGAATTCGGTGGTGACGGCGGCGCACTGCCCGGCCAGTTCGGCCAATGCCTTCTCATCCGTATAGTCGGCGCCAATCAGGTGATCGGATGCATGTCCGGCCGGGCAGTCGCGCGCCGGCTCCAGCACCGCAACCTTGAACCCCATCATCTGCGCGGCATGTACGAACATGCGGCCCAACTGGCCGCCGCCCATCACGCCCAGCCAGGTCGGCGGGGTGGCCGAAGGAATAAACGGGTGAAACTTGTCGCTCATGCCGGCAATGTCATCGCTTGTGCGGCCTGGGTCTGCTTGGAGCGGAACTCCTGCAGGCGCGAGGCCAGTTGGTCATCGGTGGAGGCAAGCATCGCGATCGCCGTCAGCGCGGCATTGGCGGCACCCGCTTCGCCGATGGCGAAGGTCGATACCGGGATACCCTTCGGCATCTGCACGATCGACAGCAGCGAATCCTCGCCGCGCAAATATTTCGACGGCACCGGCACGCCCAGCACCGGCACGATCGTTTTCGCCGCCAGCATGCCCGGCAGATGCGCCGCGCCTCCGGCACCGGCGATGATCGCGCGCAGCCCGCGCGAGCGCGCCGATTCCGCATAAGCGAACATCTGGTCCGGCATGCGATGCGCGGAAATCACCTGCGCTTCATGCGCAATGCCGAATTCCTTCAGCATCGCCACCGCATGCTGCATCACTTCCCAGTCGGAGGAAGAACCCATCACGACGCCTACAACAGGCGTGCTAGCTTGCGCGTCGCTCATATCAATCCTTCAGGTTTTCACCGGTCAGGCGCTGAAGCGCCTCGCGGTACTTGGCGCCGGTCTTCTCGATCACGTCCGCCGGCAGGGCCGGCGCGGGTGCGGTCTTGTTCCAGTCCTTCAGCGTTTCCAGGTAATCGCGCACGAACTGCTTGTCGAACGACGGCGGCGACATGCCCGGGGCATAGGAATCGGCCGGCCAGAAGCGGGATGAATCGGCAGTGAGTACTTCATCCATCAGGTGCAGCGTGCCGTTTTCATCCAGGCCGAATTCGAACTTGGTGTCGGCGATGATGATGCCGCGCGTAGCCGCATAGTCAGCCGCAGTCTGGTACAGCTTGATGCTAATGTCGCGCATCTTCGCAGCCAGTTCCTTGCCGATGCGGTTTTCCATCTCGGCGAAGCTGATGTTCTCGTCATGCTCGCCAAGGTCGGCCTTGGCCGCCGGCGTGAAGATCGGCGTGGCGAGCTTGTCGGCCTGGCGCAGCCCCGGCGGCAGAGCGATACCGCAGATCGCGCCGGTCGATTGATAGTCCTTCCAGCCGGAACCGATGATGTAGCCGCGCACCACCGCCTCCACCAGGATCGGCTGCAGGCGCTTGGCGACGACGGCACGGCCCTTGACCTGATCCACTTCGTCCGCGCTCACCACGCTTTCCGGGGCGATGCCGGTCAGGTGGTTCGGCACGATATCCTTCAGCTTTTCAAACCAGAAATCGGACATCTGGTTCAGCACCATGCCCTTGCCCGGAATCGGTTCATTCATCACGACGTCGAAGGCCGACAGGCGGTCGGTGGTCACGATCAGTATCTTGTCGTCGCCGACCGCATAGTTATCGCGTACTTTGCCGCGGCCGAGCAGCGGAAGCGACTTGATGGTGGATTGGTAAAGACTTTTCATAGAGGTCCCAGAAAGCTAAACCGGCGGGTGCGTTGAACACGCCGCCGGTTAGTTTAGTGCTTGTTTCTAATGCGTAATTTTACTGCACGATCTGCGCGAGTTCGCCTTTTTTGTACTTTTCGGCCATCTTTTCCAAGGTAATCGGCTTGATCTTCGCTGCCTGGCCTTCGCAGCCGAAAGCGATGAAACGGGACTTGCAGATCTGCTTGGCGGCTTCGCGCGCCGGCTTCAGGTAGTCGCGCGGATCGAACTTGGACGGATTCTCGAACAAAAAGCGACGGATCGCGCCGGTCATTGCCAGACGAATATCGGTGTCGATATTAATCTTGCGCACGCCGTGCTTGATGCCTTCCTGGATTTCCTCGACCGGCACGCCGTAGGTTTCCTTCATGTCGCCGCCGAACTGACGGATCTCGGCCAGCAATTCCTGCGGCACGGAAGACGAGCCGTGCATCACCAGGTGGGTGTTCGGGATGCGCGCGTGGATCTCCTTGATGCGCTCGATCGCGAGGATGTCGCCGGTCGGCTTGCGCGAGAACTTATAGGCGCCGTGCGAGGTGCCGATCGCGATCGCCAGTGCGTCGCACTGGGTCAGCTTGACGAAGTCTGCGGCTTGGTTGACGTCGGTCAGCAGCTGCTCGCGAGTCATCGTCCCTTCCGCGCCGTGGCCGTCTTCCTTGTCGCCCTTCATGGTTTCCAGCGAGCCGAGCACGCCCAGCTCCGCCTCGACGGTGACGCCGATCGAGTGCGAGAATTTCACGACTTCGCGCGACACGTCGACGTTGTATTCATAGCTGGCGACAGACTTGCCGTCTTCCATCAGCGAACCATCCATCATCACCGAGGTGAAGCCGGACTTGATCGCGGCCATGCAGACCGCCGGCGACTGGCCGTGATCCTGGTGCATCACGACCGGGATGTGCGGGTAGGCTTCGACTGCCGCTTCGATCAGGTGGCGCAGGAAGGCTTCGCCTGCATATTTGCGGGCGCCGGCAGATGCCTGCATGATCACCGGCGCGCCGACTTCATCGGCGGCCTGCATGATCGCGGTGACCTGTTCCAGGTTATTGACGTTGAACGCGGGCAGACCGTAGCCGTTTTCGGCGGCGTGGTCGAGCAATTGACGCATGGATACGAGAGGCATGGTGTTCTCCAGATAATAAAAATAAGAAATTAATGCTCGCCGACCTTCATGATCTTCAGGGCGTTGGTGCCGCCGATCTGGCCCATGGGCTCGCCCCAGGTGAACACAATCATGTCACCTTTATGCACCGCGCCTTTAGCCAGAAGCAAATCCTGCGCCGCTTTCATCGTCGCATCGCGGTCGCTGGAACGCTCCATTTCGAAGGTGCAGACGTTACGGTAGAGCGCCGCCTTGCGTTGCGTCGCGAGGATCGGCGTGATCGCGTAAATCGGAATGTCGATGTTGTGCCGGCTCATCCACAGCGCGGTCGAACCGGATTCGGTCAGGGCGACGATCGCCTTCACGCGCAGATGGTGCGCGGTAAACAGCGCCCCGTAGGCGATCGACTGGTCGATGCGGGTGAAGGTCGCATTGAGGAAATCGGCGTCCAGTTTCACCACGTCCGACTTTTCCGCTTCCAGGCAGATCGCCGCCATGGCTTCCACCGTCTCGACCGGATATTTGCCGGAAGCGGTTTCTGCCGATGTCATCACGGCATCGGTGCCGTCCAGTACGGCGTTGGCCACGTCCGACACTTCGGCCCGGGTTGGAACTGCATTGACGATCATCGACTCCATCATCTGGGTCGCGGTAATGGCGAGCTTGTTGGAGGCGCGTGCCATCTTGATCATGCGCTTCTGCAGGGCGGGCACCGCCGCATTGCCGACTTCCACCGCCAAATCGCCACGTGCGACCATGATGCCATCGGACACGTCGAGGATTTCCTGCAGCGCGGGAATCGCTTCCGCGCGCTCGATCTTCGCGATCATCTGCGGCTTGTGTCCGGTCTGCTCGCCGGCAATATTGGCCAGCTGGCGCGCCATGATCATGTCGGACGCGTTCTTTGGAAACGACACCGCGACGTAATCGGCCTGGAAGCTCATCGCAGTCTTGATGTCTTCCATGTCCTTGGCCGTCAGCGCCGGCGCCGACAAGCCGCCGCCGAGGCGGTTGATGCCCTTGTTGTTCGACAGTTCGCCGCCGATCTTGACGGTGGTGTGAATCGCGCTGCCGACCACCTTATCGACCACCAGCACGATCAGGCCATCATTCAGCAGCAGCACATCGTTCGGCTTCAGGTCGCGCGGCAGCTCCTTGTAGTCGAGTCCGACCTGCGCCTGGTTGCCCAGCTCGCAGGCCGCGTCGAGCACGAACTTGCTGCCGTTCTCGAGGAATATCTTGCCGTTCTCGAACTTGCCGATGCGGATCTTCGGTCCCTGCAAGTCAGCCATGATCGCCACTTCGCGCCCGCACTTGGCGGCGGCCTGGCGCACCAGGCTGGCGCGGTCGATATGATCCTGCGCCTTGCCGTGCGAAAAATTCAGCCGGACCACGTTGACGCCGGCGGCGATCATGCGGGTGAGCGTGTCCAGATCGCTGGATGCTGGGCCAATGGTGGAAACGATTTTTGTGGCTCTTTGCATGGCAAACCCTTGTTACCCGCCTCGGCTGGCACGGCGAAAAAACAAACCGTGTTGGCCGTGGCTCAGCTCTTTTTAAAATTAAGCAGCGCGCTGCATCAGGACTTCTACCGCAGGCAAGGTCTTACCTTCCAGGAACTCCAGGAAGGCGCCGCCGCCGGTCGAGATATAGCCGACCTTGTCAGCGATGTCGTATTTCGCGATTGCAGCGAGCGTGTCGCCGCCGCCTGCAATCGAAAACGCCTTGGAATTGGCGATCGCCATCGCCAGCGTCTTCGTCCCTTCGCCGAACTGGTCGAACTCGAACACGCCGACCGGGCCGTTCCAGACGACGGTGCCGGCTTGCGCGATCTGCTGCGCCAGCTGGGCCGCCGTCTTCGGGCCGATGTCGAGAATCATGTCGTCGTCGGCCACGTCCTTCACGTCCTTGATGGTCGCAGCTGCCGTTGCCGAAAATTCCTTGGCGCACACCACGTCGACCGGAATCGGCACCGATGCGCCGCGCGCAGCCATCATATCGATGATGGCCTTCGCTTCGCCGACCAGATCGGCTTCGGCCAGCGACTTGCCGATCTTGAGACCGGACGCCAGCATGAAGGTGTTGGCGATGCCGCCGCCGACGATCAGATTGTCGACCTTCTCGGCCAGCGTTTTCAGGATGGTCAGCTTGGTCGACACCTTGGAGCCGGCGACAATCGCGGCCAGCGGACGCTTCGGGTCGCCCAGCGCCTTGCCCAGCGCATCGAGTTCGGCGGCGAGCAGCGGACCGGCGCAGGCGACCGGCGCGAATTTCGCGATACCGTGCGTGGTCGCCTCGGCGCGGTGCGCGGTGCCGAACGCATCGTTGACGTACACGTCGCACAGCTTGGCCATCTTCTGCGCCAGTTCGTCGCTGTTCTTTTTCTCGCCCTTGTTGACGCGGCAGTTTTCCAGCAACACGACCTGGCCTGGCTGCACATCGACGCCGTCGACCCAGTTCTGTTTCAGTTCCACCGGCTGGCCGAGCAATTCGGACAGGCGCTTGGCGATCGGCGCCAGCGAATCTTCCGGCTTGAACTCGCCTTCGGTCGGACGGCCGAGGTGCGACGTCACCATCACGGCGGCGCCGGCCTGCAGCGCCTGCTGGATCGCCGGTACCGAGGCGCGGATGCGGGTGTCTTCGGTGATGTTGCCGGCATCGTCTTGCGGCACATTGAGATCGGCGCGGATGAAGACGCGTTTGCCCTGGAGTTGATTGCGTGCGATGAGGTCGCTCAAGCGGTTGAATTGCATGGCTGCCTGACAATTATAAGAATGGAAAAACGGTTATTTTACCGCAGCACACACCCCTGAAAAACCGTTTTCTGATTACAAGACGATACGTAGCAAAGTGAACAAGGCCATGCCGGCAACGATGGTTCCAAGCAGATGCCTTGTTGTCAAAAACACCAAAGCAGCACCCAGCCCCGCCATCAGCTTCGGATTGGCCCAAGTTACCGCAAGCTCACCGTTCGCCAGCAGCAAGTCGGGTGCAACGATCGCCGCCAGCGCGGCGGCCGGCGCATAGCGCAACGCATGCTGCACCTTGGGCGGCAACCGTACGGCGTAGCGCCCGAGCAGGAAGAACGAACAGCGGGTCAGGATGGTCGCCAGCGTCAGCCACAGGATGGTCAGCCAGGTATCGACTGTGTTCATGCTTTTTCCTTGTCGAGAAAGGTATCGACGATCATGGCTGCCGCCATGCCGAGAATCACGGCAAGCAGCAACCCCAACCGGTAAGGCAACCCGGCCGCGGCAACGGCCACGATGCTTGCGACGATCACGCCGGCGAGCGCGGCACCATTGATGGTGAGCGGGATGGCGACCGCCAGCAAGGCCAGCGTGCCGGCGAACCCGATGCCCCAGTTTTCGGGAATCTGGCTGGCAAGCAGGATGCCGGCGACCGAACCGGACTGCCAGGCGCACCAGTTGGGATAGCCGATGCCGCTGAAAAAGCCGACTTTGCCTGCGCTGCGAAAAATCGTCTCTGCCGGAAAGCGCTGCGGGAACAGACCCATCGTGATATCGGCATTGAAGTAGCCATACCACAGTCGCTTGTGCCAGGGTAGATGCGCGAAGTGCGGGCCGACCGCCGCCGAAAAAATGACAAACCGCAGGTTCACCACCAGCGCGGTCACAAACACCATCCAGATCGGCACATTGGCCGCCATCAGCGGCACCGAGGCCAGTTGCGCCGAGCCGGCGAACACCAGAAAAGTCATGCCCAGCGCCTGCCAAAGCGTGAGGCCCGATTTCATCATCGCCATGCCGGTCACCATGCCCCACGCGAAGATACCGGGCATGGTCGGCGCGCACGCCTTGAATCCTTCGCTGAACGCCCGCTTTTCCGGATCGGCGGCAGCGCCATCCAGTAATTTTGACTCTGTATTGCTCATGTACTTACAAAATATGACGAATGCGCCAGTTTTCGGCAGGGGAAAATCGACAAGGCGGGAAGAAGGGACGTCGCGCGCGGATCGCCCCCGAAAAATGTGAATCCGTTATTCTACCGATCAATTTTCTACCCTGTTGGAGTGGGTTAAAATCGAGGCTTTGCGACAATTTTTGGAGAGCTCAACATGTCCATGGCCGACCGCGACGGAAAAATCTGGAAAGACGGCGAACTCATTGATTGGCGTGATGCCAAGGTCCACGTGCTCACCCACACCCTGCACTACGGCATGGGCGTGTTCGAAGGCGTACGCGCCTACAAGACGCCGAAGGGCACCGCGATTTTCCGCCTCAAAGAACACACGCAGCGTCTGTTCAACTCGGCCAAGATTTTCCAGATGCAGATCCCGTTCGACATGGAAACGGTAATGCAAGCGCAGCGCCAGGTCGTGCGCGAAAACAAGCTGGAATCCTGCTATCTCCGCCCGCTGGTGTGGATCGGGTCCGAAAAACTCGGCGTATCCGCCAAGGGCAACACCATTCACGTCGCAATTGCCGCCTGGCCGTGGGGCGCGTATCTCGGCGAAGACGGCCTGGCCAAGGGCATCCGCGTCAAGACATCTTCGTTCACCCGTCACCACGTGAACGTGTCGCTGGTGCGCGCCAAGGCGTGCGGCTACTACATCAATTCGATCCTGGCCAACCAGGAAGCGACCGCCGACGGCTATGACGAGGCGCTGCTGCTCGACACCGATGGCTATGTGTCCGAAGGCTCCGGCGAAAACGTCTTCATCGTCAAGAACGGCAAGATCTACACGCCCGACCTCGCCTCCTGCCTGGACGGCATCACGCGCGACGCGGTGCTGACGATGGCGCGCGACCTCGGCATCGAAGTGATCGAAAAGCGCATCACGCGCGATGAGATGTACTGCTGCGACGAAGCCTTCTTTACCGGCACCGCCGCCGAGATCACGCCGATCCGCGAACTGGACAACCGCGTCATCGGCGCAGGCAAGCGCGGCCCGATCACGGAAAAACTGCAGTCGCTGTTCTTCGACGTGGTCGCCGGCAAGGCACCGCAGTACGAACACTGGCTCACCCTGGTTTAATCACCCTCACAACGACATCATGACCCAAGCAAAACAAGCGACGAGCTACGTCGAACTGGACGGCAAGGACTTGCCCGCCTTCTGCCCCAACCCCGCCATGCCGATCTGGTCGTCCCATCCGCGCGTCTACCTCGACCTGGGCCATCACGGCGAAGGCAAATGCCCGTACTGCGGCACGGTCTATCGCCTTAAGCCCGGCACCGTCGTCAAAGGCCACTGAACGCACAGGCCACAAGCCGGCCTGGCATTCCGGCAACATTGTCGAACCCGGCCTGCGCCGCGGTTCGACGATACCCATCCTCCGCCGCGCCAGGTGCATTGCACTATACTGTTCCACTCTCGCCGGGGCAGACCATCGACAAGCCGGTTCATGGCTGTTCTGCATGGAAAGGAGATCCGACACACCATGCCCAAACTAAGCAAAATCCTGGAAACACCCGAAGAGACAGAGGCCGCGTTCTACGATGCCATCAGCCGCGCCGACGTCGACGGGGTGATGGCCTTGTGGGCGGACGAGGAAGAGATCGTCTGCATCCACCCGGGCGCGCCGCGTCTGGTCGGCCACGCGGCGATCCGCGCCGCATGGGAATCGATCTTCGAGCAGGGCGGCGTGCAAATCCGCCCCGTGCAGCTGCATGTCACGCAGAACGTGATGACCTCGATCCACAACATCATCGAGGAAGTGCACCGCAAGGTATCGCGCCAGCAAGACATTCATATCCTTGCAACCAACGTCTACACCAAGACGGCGGCTGGCTGGCGCCTCGTCACGCACCACGCCTCGGTGGTACCGGGAGAAGCGCCGGCGGAAACATCGGTTGCGACGCTCCTGCATTGAGCGCTGTTGCATTCATGCCGCCGTCTCGACTCGCAGCAATGTTTCATTGGTCAATTTTGAGTTCACTCAATCAGCGCCCCGAGGCTGCATAAGAAGATAGTTGCATGAACTACCCAGCACCCCCATGGCTCCCCGGCGGGCACCTGCAGACCATTTATCCGGCGACCTGCATCGCCAAGCCGAAAGTGGCCTATCGCCGCGAGCGCTGGGCCACGCCGGACGGCGACTTCATCGATGTCGATTTTGTCGACAGCAAGCCGGGCCGGCCGTTCATCGTCCTGTTCCACGGCCTGGAAGGCTCGTCCGACAGCCACTACGCGCGCGCCTTGATGGCGCTTCTCGCATCGCGCGGGTGGTCGGGCGCGGTGCCTCATTTTCGCGGCTGCTCGGGCGAGATGAACCAGGCGCCGCGCTTCTATCATTCGGGAGACGCGCAGGAAGTGGACTGGGTCATCCGGCGCCTGGTCGCGCAGGGGAAAAAGGACCGCGCTTCCAAGTTTTACGCGGCGGGCGTTTCGCTTGGCGGCAATGCGCTGCTGCGCTGGCTGGGCGAATCGCAGCACGAGGCGGATATCGTCGACGCAGCATGCGCGATATCCGCGCCGCTGGACCTGGCCGGCGGCGGCGCGGCATTGTCGCGCGGACTGAACATGATTTATACGCGTGTATTCCTGCAGACGCTGAAGCCGAAGTGCCTGCAAAAGCTCAAGCAATTTCCAGGACTGTTCGACCGCGAAACCATGCTGCGCTCGCGTAATCTGTACGAGTTCGACAACATCGTCACCGCTCCCCTGCACGGCTATCGCAATACCGACGACTACTGGCATCGCGCCAGCGCCAAGCATGTCCTCAACGACATCACCGTGCGCACGCTGGTGCTCAATGCCAAGAACGACCCCTTCCTGCCGCCCCGCCATTTGCCGGCCGCCGCCTCGCGTCATGTCACGCTCGACTATCCCGAGCAAGGCGGTCATGTCGGCTTTGCCGTCGGCGCCCCGCCCGGGAAGATCGACTGGCTGCCACGGCGCATGCTCGGCTTCCTGGAAGCGAATTGACATTCAGGCGATACTGTTCAGATGGATGACATAGTCAAACAGGCGATGGCCAAGTGGCCCAATGTGCCGCACTGCTACGGCTGGCTCGCGCTTGATGCGCGCGGCGCATGGCGCATGCGCGACGAACGCGCCCAGGCATTGAAGCTCGCTGGCGACAAGATCGGCAACCCTCCGCTGCAGGCGTTCATCAACCGCAATTACACGCACGACGAAAAGGGCCGCTGGTACTTCCAGAACGGGCCGCAGCGGGTGTACGTCACACTCGAGGCGGCGCCCTATGTGGCGCGCACCGATCCGTCGCACGGCTTCGTGCTGCATACCGGCGAGCCGCTAGGCAGTATCGACGGCGCGTGGATGACCGATGCCGGCCAGCTGCTGCTGAAGGAGGGAGAAAAAATCGCGCTGGTGGATGACCGCGACATGGCGCAATGCCTGCCGCGCCTGCACTTCGGCAATGAAGAAGCCGGCGACGAGCGGCTGATCGCCTGGCTCGGCGAGCCTGGCGCCGACGAAACCCTGAGCCTGGAACATGCCGGTCGCCGCTTGGCGGTACGGCACATCATGCGCGACGCCGTCGCCGGTCATTTCGGCTTTGTCATCGAGCCGCAGCCCGATGCCGGCGGGGCAAACCGTTAACGGTTTTTCTGTTATCGGTTTTTCTGCCCCTCCTTCAATTCCTCCTGCCAGCGCGACTTCAGTTCGCGCTCGCGCGCATCGATCACCGCCTGATCGTAGAACGACGCATCCGGCGCACGCCGGGCGATGCCCAGCTGGTCGAGCGCCGCGGGCAGGCTGCCGTTCAAGGCGTAGGACTCGGCCAGCGCCAGATGCTGCAAGGCTTGCTTGCCTTGCGCGGCGTAGGCCTTGGCGAGCAAATCCTGCAGCTGCGGCTCCTGGCGGTACAGCCGCACCTGGTCGCGCAAATAGGTCACCGCGTCGTCATTACGCCCTGCCGCCATCAGGCTCTCCGCGTATTGCCGCGCGATGCCGCGCGAAACCGGAAACTTTACGCGTGCCGCCTCGGCGTCCTTCAATGCCTCGGCCGGCCGCCCCAAGGCCAGTTTGATGTCGATGCCCAGACTCGCCAACACCGCATTCTGCACCGGCGGAGAGGCGCCTTGCGCCGCCGCGTACGTTTCCCGCAGCAAGGCCTGCGCCCTGTCCGGCGCGCCCTCCTTCAGTGCGATCAGCGCCAGCCCGTACTTTGCCGCCGCCGTCTGCACGCGCGACTTTTGCTCCAGCTGGTTTTCGAACGCGATCGCCGCGTCGTGCAGCCCCATTTGCGTCGGGTCCTGCAACAGGCGCACGCGCGCGCGAATCAGGTGGAAATCGAGGCTGTCCGCACGCTGCTTGTAGCGCTGGTCGCGCGTGCGCGCCTGGATATCGGCAATCCGCTCGGTCGTCAGCGGGTGCGAGCGCAGATAGGCGGGCGCCGCATCCGTGTAAGACCGGGTCGCCGTCTGCATGCGGTTGAAGAATGCGATCATGCCCGACGTGTCATAGCCGGCATCCTTCAGGATCTGCAGCCCGACACGATCCGCCTCGCGTTCGGCGTCGCGGCTGAAGTTGAGCTGCCGCTGTATGGCGGCGCCCTGCCCGCCCATCAGCAACGCGCCTGCCGCATCCGAACTGGAACGCGCCGCCAGCGCGGCCAGCACCATCGATGCCAGCGGAATCAGCGAATCCTGGCGCTGCTGTCCCAGCATGCGCGCGATGTGGCGCTGCGCCACGTGCCCGATTTCGTGCGCCATCACCGACGCCAGTTCCGACTCGTTCTGCGCCGCCAGGATCAGCGCCGAATGCACACCGATGAATCCGCCCGGCAGGGCGAATGCATTGAGCGACGGATCGCGCACCGCGAAAAAGAAAAAGTCGTATCCCGCCTCGCCGCGCGCATCCGGGCGCGCCGCCAGCAGCGTGGCGCCGAAGTTGTTCAGGTATTCGCTCAGCGGCGCATCGTCGAGATAGTCGCGGTCGCGCCGGATATCGCGCATGATCTGCTCACCGAGCTTGCGCTCCATCAGCGGTGACAAGTCTTCGCGGTCGGTATCTCCCAGGCTGGGCAAGTTCTGCGCTGCAGCCAGCGATGGCGCAACGGCAGCCGGGATGATGCCGGCAATGGCAAGAACAGCGGCGCCGATCAGGCGTCCGGCCGAGTGGCGGCGGAATGGAGTCGGTTTGGATTTCACGGTGCTATGATACCCGGACCGTTGAATCGATCAAGGCTCCATGGAATTTGTTACTGATGAGTATGAAAAAAATGCATGAAAGCGCGTCCCAGAGACAAGGCGAACTCACCCACTTCGACCAGGCCGGACAGGCGCACATGGTGGATGTCGGCGCGAAGAACGAGACCCACCGGATCGCAGTCGCCAGCGGCACGATCCGGATGAAGCCGGAAACCTTGGCGATCATTCAATCGGGTACGGCAAAAAAGGGAGACGTGCTCGGCATTGCGCGGATTGCCGCGATCATGGCGGCGAAACGCACCAGCGACTTGATACCGCTTTGTCATCCGCTGGCGCTGACGCGCGTGGCGGTCGATTTCAGCATTGATGCGTCGGCATCAAGCGTCACCTGCACTGCGCAGGTCGAGACATATGGGAAAACTGGCGTGGAAATGGAAGCGTTGACGGCCGTGCAGGTTGGGCTGCTGACGGTTTACGATATGTGCAAGGCGGTGGATCGGGGGATGGTGATGATGGATGTGCGAGTGATGGAAAAGCACGGTGGGAAGTCAGGAGATTGGGTGGCTTAATATAGTTCTTTGTAGTTCCTCACTGATACCACGACAATCTTAACCAAATGCAAAAACGCCCTGATTCCTTCAAAAGAATCAGGGCGTTTAACGTTAGGTGCAATATGTTTGCAGGCTATTGCAACCTAATAGAATTACGGGCCAACAGTACATCCCTTGATGGCAACCGCGCCAGAACCGCTAATTACGCATCCCCAGGTAACATCGCCACCGGCGTTAGCAGGCGCCGTCGGCGTAAGGGTAGCGGTGATACCACCTACCGTTGCAGCCAGCACACCGGTGCCCGTGCAGTTACTAATTGCATTGCTAGCGGTATCTTGGCAGCCGAGAGTGCCTGGAGCACCGGCAGCGCCGACGCCCAGGTTATATGCTTCTGTAACCTTGAGTTTTCCGCCATCCAGGCTACCCACAGCGGCACCTGCATTAGCTTTTTTCACGTAATCTTGATATGCCGGAATAGCAACTGCCGCCAGAATACCGATAATCGCCACCACGATCATCAATTCGATCAGAGTAAAGCCGCTCTGCGCACGCTGAACCATTTTCATCGATTTCATTTTGCTTCTCCCTTTGGAAATTAGGCAGACCACCTGCCACGCAGACTATCTTGCAACGACCATGCCAGCAGGAATTATTCGAATCTTAGCGGGAATTTGTAGTTTATTAGGCAAGTTATTCCGCCTACACTGACAAGATTTGTCACTTACATACAATTCTATTGAGCAAGAAATGGTCACTCAACAAAATTTGTCAGTTCCCCTGCCAGAAATTTCCATTATTGCAAGCTGAACTGAATGCGGGTTCCGGCAATGTGAATTACATCCCCATCAGCAAGCGCCTGCGTTCCCGCATCGATAGTACGCTCGTTGACACGGGCCGGAGTGTCGCCCTCCATATGGGCAATGTAATAACCGTCGAAACGCCGGGTAATGACCGCCACTTGCATTCCGGGGCGGCCGATCGTAGTCAGGGCCTTGGAAACCGGGGTTTCCAAGCCCGCATTGGCGCCATTCAGGATTTTGAGCGATGCAGGTCTTGCGGCCCCGCCGGACGATGGATGCGCGCACGGAATCGAGAGGCCCGGGACATTGTGATCAGAGGAGCATGGCACATAGCTGATCCGGTATTGTGCCAGCTCGATCACGTCGTTTTCCTGCAAAAAGTGCTTTTTGATCGGCTGGCCATTGACCTGCGTGCCGTTCGTGCTGTTCAAGTCCTCAAGAAACGAATCATCGTTGACAGTGACAATGACGGCGTGTTCGGCGCTGACCGCGAGGTTGTCGATGACGAGATCGTTGTGCGGGCCGCGTCCTATCGTGATCCGCTCCTTGGATAGCGTGACTTCCCGCAGAACTTCGTTATTCATCGAAAGAATGATCTTCGCCATTTTCCTCTCCGTCCACCTTCTCTTTTTATTAAGCCATCCAGCGCAAAACCCGGTCAAGCAAGCTCTCCGCCCGCGGCTCGTCCCGTCGTACTTCCACCAGGATGGCAGAAATGTTATCGCGGCCGCCATGCTCGTTCGCCTCCTGCACCAGCGCATCGCACGTACTGCTGCAGGAATGATGCTTATTTTTCAATAGATCGCAGATTTCCCGGTCACTCAGCATGTCGGACAACCCGTCCGAGCACAGCAGGTACAGGTCGCCGGCTTCGAGACGATGGTCATGCAGCTCCACTTCCATCTCTGCACCGACACCGACCGCGCGCGTCACCAGATTCTTGTTCGGAGAAAACTGCGCCCATTCCGGGCTGATCAGTCCCGCATCGATCTGCTCCTGCAAAAGCGAATGGTCTTTCGTGATCTGAACCAGCTCGCCCTGACGCAGGCGGTAGGCGCGCGAATCGCCGACATGGGCAATCGTGACGATCTCCTCGTGGAACAGCGCCGTCACAAGAGTCGTGCCCATGCCATTGTAACGAGGCTGCGCACATGCCGCTTCCAGAATGGCATCGTTGGCATGATGTATCGATGCATCCATCATTTGATGGATCTGCATGGTGCGCTGCGCATGCCATTCATGCCGCTTGGCACGCAGCTTCCGCACGCCGTCTTCGAGCGCTTCCTTTAACACGGCAACGGCAATACCGCTTGCCACTTCACCGGCGCTATAACCGCCCATGCCATCGGCAAGAATGGCAAAACCGTGCTCCGTGTCGATCGCGACACAATCCTCGTTATGCGACCGAACCAGCCCGGTATCGGTCTTGGCCGCGAATTCAAGCTGGAAGTGATGTGCCATGCAACGGATTATAGGTGGCGGTCAGGATTTCTCGTGCCGAGTTTCGGCCCGTGCCGCCAGCCAGTTGCCGAGCATGACGACCGCCGCCGCAGAAAGCAGCCCGGGGATGCTCAAATGCATATCCAGCGCCGGCACAATAATGTCGAGAGGCGGCAGATGCGCATCGAACCAGGGCGAAACGCCAACATCGGTAACGATCATCCCACCCGCGAGATAGCCGAGCAGCCCTGCGCCGAAGGTGACAATCCAGGGAAAATGCTCCATCAGCTTGAGAATCATCGTGCTGCCCCAGATGATAATCGGGATGCTGACAAGAATGCCGAAGCTTACCAGCACCAGCTGATTATCGCCTCCGGTTTGCTCGGCCGCGCTGGCAACGGCAATCACGTTATCGATGCTCATGACCAGGTCGGCTACGATGATGGTCTTGATGGCGGTAAGCAGCCGCTCGCTGGCATGCACATCGTCATGCCCCTCGTCACCTTCGGCCAGCAGCTTGATGCCGATCCAGAACAGCAGGATACCGCCGACGATTTTCAGATACGGCACCTGCAGCATGGTGACCGCGAAGGCAATCAGGACAATGCGTATCCCGATCGCACCGAAGGTGCCCCACAGGATTCCCCGGATGCGATGGCGGCGCGGCAGGTTGCGGCAAGCCATGGCGATCACGATCGCATTATCGCCGCCGAGCAAGATGTCAATCAGGATGATCTGCCCTACCGCCAGCCAGTTCAGGTTCAGGAGGAAATCCATAAAATTTCAGAATGGTAACGCATAAAACAAGACGGGGAGCCGCAGCTCCCCGTCTATGATGCCCGATCCGTCAGTCAATGACGAATCTGTCCTGCAGAATTACAGCATTGCCTTGAGCAGGCGCGCCATTTCGGACGGGTTCTTGGTCACTTTGATGCCGCAGGCTTCCATGATTTCCAGCTTGGCTTGCGCGGTGTCGGCGCCGCCAGAAATCAGCGCGCCAGCGTGGCCCATGCGCTTGCCCGGAGGCGCGGTGACGCCGGCGATGAAGCCGACCACCGGTTTCTTCATGTTGTCCTTGATCCAATGAGCAGCGTTCGCCTCGTCCGGACCGCCGATCTCGCCGATCATGATCACTGCATCGGTATCGGGATCGTCGTTGAACATCTTCATGACGTCGATGTGCTTCAGACCGTTGATGGGATCGCCGCCAATACCGACTGCGGACGATTGGCCCAGACCCAGCGCGGTCAGCTGCGCCACGGCTTCATAGGTCAGCGTGCCGGAACGCGACACGACGCCGATGCGGCCCTTGCGGTGGATGTGGCCCGGCATGATACCGATCTTGATTTCGTCCGGCGTGATCAGGCCCGGGCAGTTCGGACCGAGCAGCAGGGTCTTGCTGCCTGCCTTCTTCATCTTGTCCTTCACTTCCAGCATGTCACGAACCGGAATGCCTTCGGTGATGCAGATCGCCAGGTCGAGCTCGGCTTCGACTGCTTCCCAGATCGCAGCGGCAGCGCCTGCCGGCGGCACATAGATCACGGAAACGGTAGCGCCGGTTTTTTCCTTGGCGTCCTTGACGTTCGCGAAAATCGGAATGCCTTCGAAATCCTCGCCTGCCTTTTTCGGGTTCACGCCGGCGACGAAACAGTTCTTGCCGTTTGCGTAGTCGCGGCACATGCGGGTGTGGAACTGGCCGGTCTTGCCGGTGATGCCTTGGGTGATGACTTTGGTGTCTTTATTGATCAGAATCGACATGTTTGTTTCCTCGATTATTTACCGTTGGCCGCGGCCACGACCTTTTGCGCTGCTTCTTCCATCGTATCGGCCGCGATGATCGGCAGGCCGGATTCAGCCAGCATCTTCTTGCCGAGGTCTTCGTTGGTACCCTTCATGCGGACAACCAGCGGTACGGAGAGCGATACAGCCTTGGATGCAGCGATCACGCCTTCCGCGATCACGTCGCAACGCATGATGCCGCCGAAGATGTTGACCAGGATAGCCTTCAGGTTCGGGTTCTTCAGCATCAGCTTGAAGGCTTCGGTCACTTTCTCGGTGGTGGCACCGCCGCCGACGTCGAGGAAGTTGGCCGGCTCGCCGCCGAACAGTTTAATCGTGTCCATGGTAGCCATCGCCAGGCCGGCGCCGTTCACCAGGCAGCCGATGTTGCCGTCGAGGGAAATATAGGCGAGGTCGAACTTGGACGCTTCGATTTCAGCCGGATCTTCTTCGTCGAGGTCACGCATCGCCACGATTTCCGGGTGACGGAACAGCGCGTTGGCATCGAAGTTGAACTTGGCGTCGAGTGCGATCACCTTGCCATCGCCGGTCAGGATCAGCGGGTTGATTTCGGCCAGCGATGCGTCGGTTTCCCAATACGCCTTGTACAAGCCTTGCAGGTTCTTGCGCGCATCAGCGACGGATGCAGCCGGAATGCCGATCTTGGTAGCGATCGAGTCAGCGTCCGCGTCGGTCAGGCCGGTGGCCGGATCAATGATGACCTTGTGGATGAGCTCAGGATGCTTTTCCGCAACTTCTTCGATGTCCATGCCGCCTTCGCTGGAAGCCATCAGCACGACGCGCTGGCTCAAACGATCGGTGACGAAGCTGACATACAGTTCCTTCTTGATGTCGGCGCCTTCTTCGATCAGCAGGCGGCGCACTTTCTGACCTTCCGGGCCGGTCTGGTGCGTGACGAGCTGCATGCCCATGATGGCGGTCGAGTATTCCTTGACCTGGTCGAGCGATTTGGCGACTTTCACGCCACCGCCCTTGCCGCGACCGCCAGCGTGGATCTGAGCCTTGACGACCCAGACCGGGCCTCCAAGAGTCTCGGCCGCCTTGACCGCTTCTTCCACGGAAAAGCACGGAATGCCGCGCGGAACCGTCACTCCGAACTTACGGAGGATTTCTTTGCCCTGATACTCATGGATTTTCATGCGAGCTTCCCTTCAGACGCTTATTGAAAAAAACAAACTTGATAATTAACTGGATTCTGGTACTGCTTGCAACTTAACCGCCCAGCGCGGGTAATACTTGGCGACCGCCGCGCCTTCGGAACGCAGGGCATGGCAGCGGTCGAGTTGAAATGGTTTATGGGTTTGCTGGTCGTCGTTCGCGCCGTCGCGCGTATCGATCACGTCGCCGGCAAACGCCTGGATGACTGCGGTGGGCAACACCATCGCCATTTCGGACAGATGGGTGCAGCCGTGGATGCCGGACAGGCGCTGCCGCACACCATCGCGAAAGCCTTTAAGCAGATTGAGCCCGGCCAGCTTCTTGTAAGCAGGACCGATGGTGTCGCAATAACCGGGATAAGGAACGGCATCGGACGCCGCTTCGGCGTCGATCACATTCAATTGGGTATCGACTGTCAGGCGCAGCCAGAGATTATGCAGCGCTTCGCCCGCCGGTCGCACGCCGGAAGCGAGCTGGGTGTCACGGGTTTTGACATCTGTGATACGCGCGTCGATATCCCACAAGCCGTCGTCGCGAGCGAATGCTTCGATCTGGATTGCGCGTGTGTGCTTGAGCGCACGGCGGGATGTCGGCGGTGATAAGGGCATACGGACAAATGCCGGTGAAGCGGCAAAAATAAAGCCGCATTTGCGTGTCGTTGCCGCAGCTTCTACGGCAACAGCCGCTCATGCGGCGCTGCAAAAACTCCAAAAGTGTAGCACAGGTAAGTACCGGAAAACCAAGGTGTTTCTTTTTCCGCTATTGAAGAGTGATAAAAACGCTAATTTTTGCCCAATTTGCGCGCTTTTTCCGCCGCCGTTATCACCAATGCAAATAACTGTTATTGATTTTGAAGCCCTCCCACCTCAACCAATATGCGAGACAGCACGACCATGCACGGATGGGAGTGGCGGATTTATGCGCATGGATCGCTATTGCCGGAGCGGCATTCCATCGCGCGCGACCATGGCGACGGGAAGCGACAGGAAACTCAGTCTTCAGACTGATCGATCGCGCGCATGGCGCCCTGGATGGCGCGCATCGAGAAACCGCGTTGCTGCAAGAAACGCATCTGCTTCGCGCGCTCGGCAGCATCGGCGGGAGCTTGCCTGAATTTCTTCTTCCAGACTTCGCGTGCGCGCGCAGTTTCGTCCTGTGCGAGGCTGGCCTTGATGTCATCAAGCGCGTCGCCTTCGATACCGTGGCTTTGCAATTCGGACAGGATGCGGCTATTGCCGAAGCGTGCGGCACGGCGATGTACCAATGATTCGGAAAAACGCGACTGTGACAATAGCTTGGCAGCCTCCAGCGCATCGAGCAAGGCGTCGATGTCATCGGTTTCCTGCGCATAGCGCGCGAGCTTGCGCGCCAGTTCCAGCCGGCTGTGCTCGCGGGCGGACAAATACTTCAGAGCCCGCGCCTTCAGGCTCATTTGCAGCTTAGCCATCGAGCGCGGGCTCCCTCACGTGAAGTATTCGGGATGAAGGAAAAGAGAAAGATTTACTCAGCTTCGGCAGCGACCGGGGGCAACTGGGGCACGCCAAGCGCGGCACGCACCTTGTTTTCGATTTCGCGTGCGAGTTCCGGATGCTCTTTCAGGTAATTACGGGCGTTGTCCTTGCCCTGGCCGATGCGTTCGCCGTTGTAGCTGTACCAGGCGCCGGATTTCTCGACGATCTTTGCTTCCGAGCCGAGGTCGAGGATTTCGCCTTCGCGCGAGGTGCCTTCGCCATACAGGATGTCGAAGTGCGCTTCCCTGAACGGCGGCGCCACCTTGTTCTTCACGACCTTGACCTTGGTTTCGTTGCCGATCACCTCTTCGCCCGACTTGATGGAGCCGGTGCGGCGGATATCGAGACGGACCGATGCGTAGAACTTGAGCGCATTGCCGCCGGTGGTCGTTTCGGGGTTGCCGAACATGACGCCGATCTTCATACGGATCTGGTTAATGAAGATCACCAGCGTATTGGTGCGGTTGATGCTGCCAGTCAGCTTGCGCAGCGCCTGGGACATCAGGCGGGCCTGCAGGCCGGGCAGCGAGTCGCCCATATCGCCTTCGATTTCGGCTTTCGGAGTCAAGGCGGCGACCGAGTCGACCACCACTAGGTCGACGCTGCCGGAACGTACCAGCGCGTCGCAAATTTCAAGCGCCTGCTCGCCGGTATCCGGCTGGGAAACCAGCAGATCCGACAGATTGACGCCGAGCTTCTGGGCATACACGACGTCGAGCGCGTGTTCGGCATCGATAAATGCACAGGTGCCGCCCAGTTTTTGCATTTCTGCAATCGCTTGCAGGGTGAGCGTGGTTTTACCGGACGATTCCGGACCATAGATCTCGACGACACGCCCGCGCGGCAAGCCGCCCACGCCCAGCGCGATGTCCAGCCCAAGCGAACCGGTCGATACCGTCTGCACTTCTTCAGCAACCGCGCCGTCCGCCATGCGCATCACGGAGCCCTTGCCGAACTGCTTTTCAATTTGCGCCAACGCGGCAGCCAGTGCCTTGGCCTTGTCCGGGTTTTGTGCGGATTTCTTGTCGTCCATATCCAAATTCTTTCGACAGTTAGGTTATGTGGAGTCCAAAATGGGAGTTGCCGGACCCCGTACTGAATACTGCTTTCGACGTCACAGTGCGTACTGTATAAAAAACCAGTGCTTTATGCAAGCGCGAATTTCAAATATCGCGAAAAGTCTGCGGGACGATGCCATGGCCTGGCTAGCGCGCCTTGTCGTCATTAATAAAAGACAATAGACTACCGTCCATCCGATTGCAGAGTCTGACCATGCGTATTTTGCTCGCCGAAGACGATAGTGTACTAGCCGATGGCCTGACCCGCTCGTTGCGGCAATCGGGTTACGCGACCGATTGCGTCAAGAATGGCCTGGAGGCAGACACTGCGCTGTCGACCCAGGATTTCGATCTACTGATCCTGGACCTGGGCCTGCCCAAGATGTCGGGGCTGGAAGTACTGCGGCGCCTGCGCGCGCGCAACTCGCGCCTGCCGGTGCTGATCCTGACCGCCAGCGACTCGGTCGAGCAGCGCGTCAAGGGCCTCGACCTGGGGGCGGACGACTACATGGCCAAGCCGTTCGCGCTGTCCGAGCTGGAGGCGCGGGTACGCGCCCTGACCCGGCGCGGCGTCGGCGGCGGTCCGACCGTGATCAAGCATGGACCGCTGTCCTATGACCAGGTGGGACGCATCGCGTACATGAATGACCAGATGCTGGACTTGTCGGCGCGCGAGCTCGGCTTGCTTGAGGTACTGCTGCAGCGTACCGGCCGCCTGGTATCGAAGGAACAGCTGGTCGATCACCTGTGCGAATGGGGCGAGGAAGTCAGCAATAACGCCATCGAGGTTTACGTGCATCGCCTGCGCAAGAAGATCGAGGCCGGCGGCGTGCGCATCGCCACCGTGCGCGGCCTCGGATATTGCCTGGAAAAGCTTCCTGATAGCGCGGCCGGCAGCGCCGCCCCTCCGGCCGGTCCATGAGCGAGGTCCATCGTCCGGACGCGCCCGCGTCCGGCTCTCCTCCTTCCCACCTCGCCTTCGATACCGTAGATACCCAGCCCGAGGAGCGCATCCAGCGCTCGCTGTTCGGCGAGATCCTGGATTGGATGCTGGTGCCGCTGTTGCTGCTATGGCCGATGAGCATCGCGATCACCTACCTGGTGGCGAAGTCGATCGCCAACCATCCGTTCGACCGCGCGCTGGACGACAAGGTCACGGTGCTGGCGCAGCAGGTCAGGGAAGTCAACGGCAAGGTGGTGGCGCAGACGTCCGGCGCGGCGCGCGACATCCTGCGCGCCGACGATGTCGACAATGTGTATTTCCAGGTGCTTGGCGCGCGCGGCGAATTCGTCGACGGCGACCGCGACCTGCCGCCGCCGGCCGAAGAGGATAAACAGCCGACGAGCGCGGTGCAGTTTCACAACGAAACCATCCATGGCAACGACGTCAGGATCGCCTATATATATGTCGACCTGCGCCCCTACAGGCGCGGGAAGGAAGTATTGCGGGAACCGTACCTGGCCCTGGTCCAGGTGGGCGAAACGCTGGACAAGCGCGCGCATCTGGCCAACGAGATCATCAAGGGCGTGATCCTGCCGCAGTTCATCATCCTGCCGATCGCGCTGGCGCTGGTCTGGTTTGCGCTCTCGCGCGGACTGTCGCCACTGGCCGAGCTGCAGCACCGTATCCGTACGCGCCGGCCGGACGATCTGAGCCCGATCGAGTCGGGCCAGGTGCCGGAGGAAATCTCACCGCTGGTACGTTCCTTCAACGACATGCTGGAGCGGCTGGCGCAAACCATCCAGATGCAAAAGCGCTTCATCGCCGACGCCGCGCACCAGATGAAGACGCCGCTGGCGGGCATGCGCATGCAGTCCGAACTGGCTTTGCGCGAAACCAATCAGGACGAGATCCACCGCTCGCTGGAGCAACTCTCGAAAAGCTCCGAATCGGCCACGCGCCTGGTCAACCAGCTGCTGGCCCTGGCGCGCGCGGAAAACCAGACGCCGGAAGCCAAGCCCTTCGTGCCGCTGGAACTGACTGAGCTGGCGCGCAACGTGGTGCAAGACTGGGTGCAAGCCTCGTTCACGCACCGCATCGACTTCGGATTCGAGCAGCCGGGGCACCCGATCATGGTGATCGGCAATCCGCTCATGCTGCGCGAGCTGCTCTCCAACCTGATCGACAACGCGCTGCGCTATACGCCCGAAGGCGGCAGCGTCACCGTGCGGGTGCGCGCCGATGCGGTGACCGGGAAGGCAATCCTGGAAGTGGAAGATACCGGCCCTGGCATTCCGCCATCCGAGCGGCCGCACGTGTTCGAACGCTTCTACCGCATCCTCGGCAGCAATGCGGAAGGCAGCGGGCTGGGCCTGTCGATCGTGCGCGAGATAGCGCAGCAGCACAATGCCGAGATCGACATCCTCAACAACCCGAACTGCCACGACCCGAAGCTTCCGGGCTGCATCTTCCGCGTCAGCCTGCGCATGGAGCATCGTCCCGAATTCATTGAAGACATAGGCTGACATGTCCCAAGAGCCCTTATCGATCCGGCATCCGCGCGATGCCTACTGGCGACAGGTACGGCGGCTGACGGCCGTATTGCTGGCCTCGTGGTTCCTGCTGACGTTCGTTGTGATTTTCTTCGCGCGCGAGCTGTCCGGCGTCACCCTGTTCGGCTGGCCGCTCCCTTTCTACATGGCGGCGCAAGGGCTGACGCTGCTGTACCTGGCCATCGTGGCCATTTACATGATCCGCATGCGGCGCCTGGACCGGCAATTGAAGAGCGATACAACCAATGCCCGATAAATCCTTTTCCCGGCGCCTGACCGGTTATTACGGCTGGTACACGGTCGGCTTCGTCATTTTCCTGCTGTCGCTCGCCATTCTCGAGCGTGAAGGCTTCCCGCGCCAGTGGATCGGCTACATGTTCATGTTTTCGTCCATCGTGCTGTATGCGGGCATCGGCGTTGTCAGCCGCACCTCGGACGTGCCGGAATATTACGTCGCCGGGCGGCGCGTGCCGGCGCTGTTCAATGGCATGGCGACCGCCGCCGACTGGATGTCGGCGGCCAGCTTCATCAGCCTGGCAGGCGGCCTGTACCTGATGGGATTTGACGGGCTGGCCTACATCATCGGCTGGACCGGCGGCTTCTGCCTGGTCGCGCTGCTGATCGCGCCCTTTCTCAACAAGTTCGGTCAGTACACTATTCCCGACTACCTGGCGATGCGCTATGCCGGACCCAAGGGCTGCAACGCGGTGCGCGTGCTGGCGGTGATCGCCACCGTGCTGGTCTCGTTCACCTACGTGGTGGCGCAGATCTACGGCGTCGGGCTGATCACCTCGCGCTTTACCGGCGTCGATTTCTCGGTCGGCATCTTCCTCGGCCTGGCCAGCATCCTGGTGTGCTCCTTCCTTGGCGGCATGCGCGCCATCACCTGGACCCAGGTGGCGCAGTACATCATCATCATCATCGCCTACATGATTCCGGTAACCTGGCTGTCGGCCAAGCATACCGATTTCCCGATCCCACAGATCGCGTACGGGACAGCCCTGTCCAAGCTGGGCGAGCGCGAAAAGGAACTGAACAAGGACCCGAAGGAACAACAGGTGCGAGCGATCTTCCGGCAGCGCGCGGACGAATACGACGCCAGGCTCAAGGCGCTGCCGAAATCGTGGGAAGACGGACGCATCGAGATGCGCCGCCAGGTCGACGAGCTCAAGCGCGGCAACGCCTCGCTCATCGAGATCAAGGCCGCCATGCGCGAGATGGCCGAGTATCCGCAGGACCCCGACGAGGCGCAGCGCAAGTGGAGCGAGGCCAAGGCGTTCAACCTGGCGCGCGCCGAACCGGTGACGCCGCATGCCCAGCCCTTCCCGGGCAAGGACAAGGCGACGTCCGACGCCAAGCGCAACAATTTCCTGGCGCTGGCGTTCTGCCTGATGCTGGGCACCGCTGCGCTGCCGCACATCCTGGTGCGCTTCTACACCACGCCGGGCGTCAGTGCGACGCGGCGGTCGGTGTTCTGGACCCTGTTCTTCATCATGCTGCTCTACATTACCGTGCCGGCGCTGGCGGTGCTGGTGAAATACGACATCTACACGTCGCTGGTCGGCACGCCGTTCTCCAAGCTGCCGGCCTGGGTGTCGTACTGGGCCAGCGTCGACAAGATCAATCCGCTGGTATCGATCACCGACCTCAACAAGGACGGCATCGTTCAGCTGGCCGAAATCGCGCTCGACGGCGATATCGTGGTGCTGGCCACGCCCGAGATCGCCGGCCTGCCGTACGTGATTTCCGGCCTGATCGCGGCCGGCGGGCTGGCCGCCGCGCTGTCGACCGCCGACGGCCTCTTGCTGACGATTTCCAACGCGCTGTCGCACGACGTTTACTACAAGATTGTCGACCCCAGGGCATCGACCCAAAAGCGAGTGACCATCTCCAAGCTGCTGCTGCTGGTGGTCGCGCTGATCGCCGCCTACGCCGCCTCGCTCAAGCCCGGCGACATCCTGTCGATGGTGGGCGCTGCATTCTCGCTGGCGTCGTCAACGCTGTTCCCCGCACTGGTATTGGGCGTTTTCTGGAAACGGGCGAACCAGCAAGGTGCAATCGCCGGCATGCTGGTCGGTTTCGGCATGTGCATCTACTACATGCTGCGCACCTATCCCACGCTGGGCGGATCTGCCGCCAACCAGTGGTTCAGCATCGCGCCGATCTCGGCGGGTGTGTTCGGCGTGCCCGCCGGCTTGCTGGCGGTCGCCGTGGCCAGCCTGCTGACAGCGCCGCCGGACCAGCGCTCCTCGGCCCTGGTCGATCATATCCGGACACCCTGAATTCCCGGTTGGCATATTTCTTGATAGCCAGTAAAACGTCCACTTCGACGAAACACCGCCATGCCTGATTTTTTCGACGAGATGTATGCGGATGCGTCGTCATCCGTACGAGGGCACTACCGGCATTTCGCAGCCTGGCTGGAAGAGCAGCCGCCGGAAGTCGTCAGCCGCAAGCGCGCCGAATCCGACCTGATTTTCCGCCGGGTCGGCATCACGTTCGCGGTCTATGGCAACGATGCCGGCACCGAACGCCTGATCCCGTTCGACATCATCCCGCGCATCATCCCCGCCGCCGAATGGGCGCAGCTGGAAGCCGGCCTGGTGCAGCGCGTACGGGCGCTGAACATGTTCATCCACGACATCTACCATGACCAGGCGATCGTGAAGGCAGGAGTGATTCCGCCCGAGCAGATCTTCCGGAATGCGCAGTACCGCCCAGAGATGCAAGGCATCGCCGTCGCCTCTGACATCTATGCGCATATCGCCGGGATCGACATCGTGCGTGCCGGCCAAGGCGAGTTCTACGTGCTCGAAGATAATCTGCGCGTGCCGTCCGGCGTGTCCTACATGCTGGAAGACCGCAAGATGATGATGCGGCTGTTTCCGGAACTGTTTGCCCGCCACAAGATCGCGCCGGTGGCGCACTACCCGGACTTGCTGCTCGATAACCTGCGCTCGGTCGCGCCGCTGGGCGTAACCGATCCCACCGTGGTCGTGATGACACCCGGCATGTATAACTCGGCGTATTTCGAGCACGCATTCCTGGCGCAACAAATGGGAGTGGAGCTGGTCGAAGGAAAGGATTTGTTCGTCAACGACAATGCGGTGTACATGCGCACCACGCACGGCCCGAAGCGCGTCGACGTAATTTACCGTCGTATCGACGACGACTTCCTCGACCCGCTCGCGTTCCGCGCCGATTCGTCGCTGGGGGTTCCGGGTCTGCTGTCGGTGTACCGCTCGGGCCGCGTCACGCTCGCCAATGCGATCGGCACCGGGGTGGCCGACGACAAGTCGATCTACCCCTACGTGCCGGACATGATCAAGTTTTACCTGTCGGAGCAGCCCATTCTGAACAACGTGCCGACCTGGCAATGCCGCAGGAAAGAGGATCTGGACTACACGCTGGCGCACCTGCCGGAACTGGTGGTCAAGGAAGTGCACGGCGCCGGCGGCTACGGCATGCTGGTCGGACCGGCATCGAGCAAGGACGAAATCGCCTCGTTCCGGCAGCGCCTGCTGGCGCGGCCGGACGCCTACATCGCGCAGCCGACGCTGGCCTTGTCCGCCTGCCCGACCTATGTCGAATCGGGCATTGCGCCGCGCCATATCGACCTGCGCCCGTTCGTGCTGTCGGGGAAAACGATTTCGATGGTGCGCGGCGGCCTGACGCGCGTGGCGCTGAAGGAAGGCTCGCTGGTGGTGAATTCGTCGCAGGGCGGCGGGACCAAAGACACTTGGGTACTGGAGAAGTAATTCGGGAGAAATAGCATGCTCAGCCGCACCGCCGATCACCTGTTCTGGATGGCCCGCTACACCGAGCGCGCCGAAAACACCGCGCGCATGCTCGATGTGAACGTGCAGACCGCCCTGCTGCCGCAATCGGCGCATGCCGCCGAACAGGGCTGGCGCGCGATGCTCGGCATTTCCGAACTGCTGGACGCCTTCGACGACAAGTACGGCTTGCTGACTGCGAAAGACGTCATCGACTTCATGGTGCGCGATCCCGACAATCCATCCTCAATTGCGGCATGCCTCACCCAGGCGCGCGAGAATGCGCGCGCGGTGCGCGGCACGCTCACCACCGAAGTATGGGAAACCCACAACACGACCTGGCTCGACCTGCAGGGCAAGCTCGACACCGGCCAGCTGGAGCGCGATCCGAGCGCATTTTTCGAATGGGTCAAGTACCGCTCCCACCTGTCGCGCGGCGTCACCATCGGCACCATGCTCAGGGATGAAGCGTTCTACTTCATTCGCCTCGGCACCCACCTGGAACGCGCCGACAACACCGCGCGCATCCTCGACGTGAAATTCCACGGCGCCGCCGCTTCGCCGCACTCGGACATCGATCCGGACGAGGAATTGCAGCGCGACTTCTACTATTGGGCGGCGCTGCTGCGCTCGGTGTCCGGCTTCGAGAATTACCGCAAGGTGTACCGCGACGTGATCACGCCGCAGCGCGTGGCGGAACTGCTGATCCTGCGCGCCGACATGCCACGCTCGCTGCTGGCTTGCGTGGAAGAAGTGGCGGCCAACCTGAAGCAGGTGCGCAACGACGTATCCGCCGACACCGAACGCTTTGCCGGCAAGCTGCTTGCAGAACTCAGGTTCGGCAGCATCGAGGAAATCCTCGCGGGCGGCTTGCACGGCTTCCTGACGCAATTCCTCGAACGCATGTTCGAACTCGGCAATCGCGTCAGCCGCGACTTCCTGGTGCCGCTGGCGGCGTAGAAGAACCTGTCATGCAACTGACTATCCGCCACGAAACGGTGTACCGCTACACCGCCCCGCTGTCCTACACGATCCAGCAGCTGCGCCTGTCGCCGCGCCTGGAGGCGCATCAGCGTCCGCTGTCGTGGCACATCGCCACGCCCGGCCGGCGCCATGAATTTGTCGATGCCTTCGGCAATATAAGCCACATGCTGACCATCACCGGCATGCACGACGAAGTGCGCATCGTTGCGGCCGGCACGGTCAGCGTGATGCCGCTCGACCGCGGCCGGCTGGCAGACGCCGGCGCCCTGTCGCCACTGGTGTTTACGGTGCCGACCCGGCTGGCGCAAGCCGACGACGCATTGGCCGAGTTCGCAAACAGGCATCTGCATCCGGGCGCGCGCAGCACCGACCTGCTGGGGCTGGCCGAAGCCATCCGCGGCACGGTCGCCTATCGCAGCGGCGCCACCGTCGTCACCACGGCCGCCGCCGACGCCTTGCGCCTGGGCCAGGGCGTATGCCAGGATCACGCCCACCTGTTCATCGCCTGCTGCCATGTGCACGGCATCCCCGCCCGCTACGTATCCGGCTATATCGATCCGGGCGACACCGCACACGCGGAAAGCCATGCATGGGTCGACGTGTGGGTGGAAGAGGCCGATTTCCGCGGCTGGGTCAGCATCGATGTCACCCACGCCAGGTTTGCCGACGACTCGCACTGCCGGCTGGCGATCGGGCGCGACTACGAGTCGGCGGCGCCTGTGCGCGGCGTGCGGCACGGCGGCGGCGCCGAATCGCTCGCGGTCGAGGTCGACGTCGCGCCGGCCGGATAGCCGCGCCTTGCTGCGGCAGCCATCCTGTAGAATCCCCCTTTTGCATCCGGTTTTGCGATCATGACTTACTGCGTCGCCATGCGCCTCGACACGGGGCTGGTATTTCTGTCCGATTCGCGCACCAACGCCGGCGTCGACCAGGTCGGCACCTTCCGCAAGATGACGGTGTACGAAAACCCGGGCGATCGCATGATGGTCCTGATGACTTCGGGGAACCTGTCGATTTCACAATCGATCCGTCAGATCATCGGCGAGCGTACCGCGGCCAGCGGCAAGAGCGTGTGGACGGCGAACTCGATGTACGAGGCCGCGCAGATCGTGGGCGAAGCCGTCCGTGCAGTATATGAACGCGACGCGAAATCCCTGCGCGACTTCGGCATCGATTTCAATGTCAGCCTCATCTTCGGCGGCCAGATCAAGGGCGAACGCTGCCGCCTGTTCCAGGTTTACGCCGCCGGCAATTTCATCGAAGCGCACAACGAGAACACCTATTTCCAGATCGGCGAGGCGAAATACGGCAAGCCGATCATCGACCGCGTGATCACGCCCGCCACGCCGCTCGACGAAGCCGCCAAGTGCGCCCTGATCTCGATGGATTCGACCTTGCGCTCGAACATCTCGGTCGGCCTGCCGCTCGACCTGCTGGTCTACGAAAGCGAGCGTCTGGCCGTCACGCGCTTCGTGACGATCGATGACAAGAACCGGTATTTCCAGATGATCCGCGCCACCTGGGGGCAGCAATTGAAGAGCGTGTTCGAGAACCTGTCCGATCCGGTCTGGAACGCGGTGCCCGATGCCGCCGCCAACGCCCTGTCGACTTCCGCCACGGCCAGCCAGCCGGTGCGCGTGCCGCCGCCGCACAGCGTCGCCAGCACCGACATGCATCCGGCGCCGCCACAGACGGTGGCGCAGCAGAACGGCGGCGATTCCCAGCACTGAGTATGCGAAACGGACGATAAAAGTACCGGCGCAAAAGAAAATGGCTGCAAGGATTTCCCCTTGCAGCCATTCATTCAACGGTGCGGCAACTTAAACGACGATCGTCTGCGCTTCGTTTCCTTGACGCTCGCGGATCTCGCCGATGCGGCTGACCGTTTCGCCTGCCGCTTTCAGCTGCGCAATGGCCGCATCCGCGTTTTCCTTCGCGACGATCACTACCATGCCGATGCCGCAGTTGAACACGCGGTGCATTTCATCATCAGCCACGCCGCCGTGCTGCTGCAGCCAGGTGAACAGTGGCGGCATAGTCCAGGCGTCGCGGTGCAGAACGGCCGTCAGGTTGTCGCGCAATACGCGCGGCACGTTCTCGACCAGGCCGCCGCCGGTGATGTGCGCCATGCCTTTGACTTCCAGCTTTTCCATCAATGCCAGCAGAGGCTTCACATAGATGCGGGTCGGCTCCAGCAGCACGTCGGCCAGACGGCGGCCATGGAAATCGGCGTTCAGGTCGGGCTGCGCCACCGAAATGATCTTGCGCACCAGCGAGTAGCCGTTGGAATGCGCGCCGGAAGACGCCAGACCCAGCACCACGTCGCCCGGCACGATCTTGCTGCCGTCGATGATCTTGGATTTTTCGACCGCGCCGACCGCGAAGCCGGCCAGGTCGTATTCGCCATCCGGGTACATGCTGGGCATCTCGGCGGTTTCGCCGCCGATCAGTGCGCAGCCGGCCAGTTCGCACCCCTTGGCGACGCCCTTGATGACGTCGGTGGCGGAGGCCACGTCCAACTTGCCGCAGGCGAAATAATCGAGGAAGAACAGCGGTTCGGCGCCCTGCACCAGGATGTCGTTGACGCTCATCGCGACCAGGTCGATGCCGACCGTGTCATGCTTGTTCAGGTGGAAAGCCAGCTTGAGCTTGGTGCCGACGCCGTCGGTCCCCGATACCAGCACCGGTTCCTTGTACTTCTTGCTGACCTCGAACAGGGCGCCGAATCCGCCGATTCCGCCCAGCACGCCTTCGCGCATGGTGCGTTTGGCAAACGGCTTGATCGCTTCGACCAAGGCATCGCCTGCGTCGATGTCAACACCGGCGTCGCGGTAGGAAAGGGAGACGTTGGAAGTGGAACTCATGATGTGATCGGTGATAGAGGCGGTAAAATAGGCAGTTTGAACCGAAAAAGTTCAAGCAAACCGCTATTTTAACAAACCGCTCAGATCGCCCCAGCCTTTCCATGCCATTTTCTTTCAGTTCCGAGCAAAAACAGACGGTGTTATGGCTTGCGCTCGCGCTCGGACTGGTTGCCTTATTGATAAAACTAGGGCCTATCCTGGCGCCGTTCGTGGCCGCCGCCATCATGGCGTATGCGCTCAACCCGGTCGTCGACTGGCTGTCGACCAAGGGAGTCAAGAAACTCGCGCTGCCGCGCCAGCTGGCGGTGCTGGTCGTGATCCTGCTGGTATTTGCAGTCCTGCTGGTCCTGGCGCTGATCGTGATTCCGGTCATACAAAAGGAAATTCCGCTGCTGCAGGAACAGATCCCCAGCTTCCTCGCCAAGATCAACGCGGCCGTCGCCCCGAAGCTGCACGAACTGGGCATCCACGTGCGCCTGGACGGCACCGGCGTCAAACGCATCCTGTCACAGTATTTCAGCGCCAGCGGCGATGAAACCTGGAGCAAGCTGCTCGCCTCGGTGAAGGTCGGCGGCGTTGCCTTGCTGGGCTGGCTCGTGACGCTGGCACTGGTGCCGATTGCACTGTTTTATCTGTTGTTGGATTGGCACGCCATCCTGCAGCGGGTCGAGAACATGATTCCGCGCCGCTGGGCCGCGCGGACGGTGGGGCTGGCACACGAAGTGGACCAGTTGCTGGCGCAATACCTGCGCGGACAACTGGCGGTGATGCTGGCGCTGTGCATTTATTATTCGGTATCGCTCGGCATCGCCGGCCTGGAGGTCGCCCTCCCGGTCGGGATCATCACCGGCCTGCTGATCTTCATCCCCTATATCGGCTTCGGCCTGGGCATGATCCTGGCGCTGATCGCCGCCGTGCTCCAGTTCGACGGCTTGCACGGCCTGGTGGTGGTAGCCACCGTCTACGGCATCGGCCAGGTCATCGAAGGCTTTTTCCTGACGCCGCGCCTGGTCGGCGAGCGCATTGGCCTGCATCCGCTGACCGTGATTTTCGCGCTGCTCGCCTTCGGCCAGCTGTTCGGCTTCGTCGGCGTCCTGCTCGCCCTGCCGGCATCCGCCATTCTGGCGGTCGCATTCAAGCATGTGCGCATTCATTATTTCAACAGCAGCTTTTATCGTCAGTCATGAGGCAATTACTGCTCGACCTGGGCGCGGAAAAACCGCCGACCCTGGATTCCTTCGTCACCGGACAAAATGAAGAGCTGCTGCAGCTGCTGCGGCAGTTCCAGCAGCGGGGCGACGCCATGCCGCGCGAGCGCTTCGTTTATCTCTGGGGCGAATCGGGCGCCGGGAAAACGCACCTGCTGCGCGCGCTGGCAGGCACGCCGAACGCACACCTCGTCTCGGCCGACGCTTCCGACGAGGCGTTTACTTACGATGCGCGCACCACGCTCTACCTGATCGACGACTGCGACAAGCTGCCGCCCGACACGCAAGTCTCGGCCTTCAACCTGTTCAACCAGGTGCGCGAGAACGGCGGTCTGCTGGTCACCGCCGGCGCCCTGCCGCCGGCCGGTCTGTCGCTGCGCGAAGACTTGCGCACGCGGCTGGGCTGGGGCCTGATCTACCAGCTGCACGGCCTGACCGACGACGAAAAGATCGCCGCACTCACCAAGGCGGCGCAGGCGCGCGGTTTATCGCTGTCGCCCGGCGTGTTACCCTATCTGATCACACATTTCCGTCGAGACATGCAATCCTTGTCGACCATGCTCGACGCGCTCGACCAATATTCGCTGGAGACCCAACGTCCGATCACGCTGCCGCTGCTGCGCAGCTTGTTGCAACTCGAAACCAAAGAATGAATCTCGCCTTATTCGATCTAGACCATACCTTATTGCCGCTCGATTCCGATTACGAATGGGGCCAGTTCCTGGTGCGCATCGGCGCCGTGGACGCCGATGCCTTCGCCAAACGCAATGCCGACTTTTACGCGCAATATGAAGCCGGCACGCTCGACCCGGTGGAATACCTGGAATTCGCGCTCGGCACGCTGGCGCAATTTCCGCGCAAGCAGCTCGACGACTGGCGACTGCAATTCATGGATGAAGTGATCAAGCCGGCGATCCGCCCGGTGGCGCGCGACCTCGTCAAGCGCCACCAGGATGCCGACGACCTGGTGGCCATCATCACCGCCACCAACAAGTTCGTCACCGCGCCGATCGCGCAGGCGTTCGGTGTCGCCAACCTGATCGCAGCCGAACCGGACGAGACCGGGGACGGCGAAATCACCGGCAAGCTGCGCGGCATTCCCACGTCGGGGCCGGGCAAGGTCATCCATACGCAGCAATGGCTCGCCGACAAGGGAAGGACGCTGGACAGCTTCGCGCGCAGCTACTTCTATAGCGATTCGCAAAACGACATCCCGCTTTTGGCCGCCGTCACCGATCCGATCGCCACCAATCCCAATGCCAAGCTGAAAGCGCATGCACAGGCGCACGGCTGGCCCATCCTCACGCTATTCGATGATTAAAAAGTTCATTCGCCGTATTTTCGGCAGCAGCAAAAAGACGGATAGCCGCAACCAGCCCGTCATCCTCGGGCCAAAGGAACACGGCATCAACCCGCAACTGCTCTCCCCCAACGCCGTGCGCGTCACGCAAACCCTGCAGGAAGCCGGCTTCAAGGCGTTCGTCGTCGGCGGCGCGGTGCGCGATCTGCTGCTCGGCGTCAAGCCGAAGGATTTCGACGTCGCCACCAACGCCACGCCGGAACAGGTCAAGCGCCTGTTCCGCCGCGCCTTCATCATCGGCCGGCGCTTCCAGATCGTGCACGTGATGTTCGGCCAGGAGCTGATCGAAGTCACCACCTTCCGCGGCGCCTCGTCGGAAAGCGCGCCCAAGGACGAGCACGGCCGCGTATTGCGCGACAATACCTTCGGCGAGCAGCATGAAGACGCGGAGCGGCGCGACTTCTCCATCAACGCGATGTACTACGACCCGGCCAGCCAGACCGTGCTCGACTACCATAACGGCATCGCCGACATCCGCAACAAGACGCTGCGCATCATCGGCGTGCCGGAAGCCCGGTTCCGGGAAGACCCGGTGCGCCTGTTGCGCGTGGTGCGCTTTGCCGCCAAGCTGAACTTCAGCATCGATCCCGCCACCCGCGCACCGATCCAGGTGATGGCGCCGCTGATCAACAACGTGCCGGCCGCGCGCGTGTTCGACGAGATGCTGAAGCTGCTGCTGTCCGGCCATGCGCTGGCCTGCCTGCATCAGTTGCGCAACGAGGGCCTGCATCACGGCTTGCTGCCGCTATTGGACGTGGTGCTGGAGCAGCCGCTAGGCGAGAAATTCGTCTCGCTGGCGCTGTCAGGCACCGACGATCGGGTCAAGCAAGGCAAGCCCGTATCGCCGGGCTTCCTGTTCGCCTCGCTGCTGTGGCATCAGGTACTGGAAAAATGGAACGCCTACAAGGCTGCCGGCGAATACCCGATCCCCGCGCTGCACCTGGCGGCCGACGACGTGCTCAACGCCCAGACCGAGAAGCTGGCGCTGCAGCGCAAGATCGCGTCCGACATGCGCGACATCTGGGCCATGCAGCCGCGCTTCGAGCGGCGCTCCGGCAAGTCGCCGTACAAGCTGCTGGAGCACGTGCGGCTGCGCGCCGGCTACGACTTCCTGCTGCTGCGCTGCGCCTCGGGTGAAATCGACGCGGAAGTCGGCGAATGGTGGACCGCCTTCATCAATGGCGACGGCGCCGCCCGCGAAGAACTGCTGGCGAAAAAGATCAGGTCGGAAGGCGAAAGCCACGCGCCGAAAAAGCGCCGCCGCCGCAGCGGGCGCAGCAAGCACAAGGACGCCTCCACGGGCGCCCCGGCCGAGAGCAGCAACACATGAGCGTGAGCGCCTGCTACATCGGCATCGGCTCCAACCTGGGCGATGCGCAAGCGCAGGTGGAACGCGCCATCGCGCGCCTGGGACAATTGAATGGCACCCGGCTGGCGGCACAGTCGAGCCTGTTTCGCACCGCCCCGGTCGACGCGGGCGGCGATGACTACATCAACGCGGTGGCATGCATTGACACGCAGCTCACACCCGAGCAGCTGCTGCAGGAACTGCAAGCCATCGAGCAGGACTTCGGCCGCGAGCGGCCTTTCCGGAACGCGCCGCGCACGCTCGATCTCGACATCCTGCTGTACGGCACGCAAGTCATCTCGTCCCCCGCGCTGCAGATCCCGCATCCGCGCATGACGCAGCGCGCGTTCGTACTGATTCCGCTGCTGCAGCTCGACCCGTTTCTCACCATCCCTGGCCAGGGCCCGGCCCACGCCTTCGTGCCGTCCGTGGCCGGACAGGCAATCCAGAAAATCTGATTCATGCAAATCCCAGTCGTCTATCAAACGGTCGGCTTGCTGACCCTGTCCAACGTGTTCATGACGGTCGCGTGGTACGGCCATCTGAAAAACCTGGCCGGAAAGGCGTGGTGGATCGCCGCCCTGGTGAGCTGGTCGATCGCGCTGTTCGAATACCTGCTGCAGGTGCCGGCCAATCGCATCGGCTACACGCAGCTAAGCCTGGCGCAGCTGAAGATCATGCAGGAAGCGATTACACTGGCCGTGTTCGTGCCGTTCGCGATGATCTACATGAACCAGCCGTTCAAGCTCGATTACGTCTGGGCCGGCCTGTGCCTGGTGGGCGCCGTCTATTTCATTTTCCGAACATGAGCCTCGATAAATATCGGTATGTGGTGGTCGAAGGCCCGATCGGCGTGGGCAAGACCACGCTGGCGAAAAAGCTGGCCGAAAACCTGCAGGCGCAGGCGCTGCTGGAGCAGCCCCAGGAAAACCCGTTCCTCGAACGGTTTTACCGCGATGCGGCACGCTACGCGCTGCCGACCCAGATGTTCTTCCTGTTCCAGCGCATCAACCAGTTGCGCGACCTGGCGCAGACCGACCTGTTCGGCGCGCGCCTCGTGTCGGATTTCCTGCTCGACAAGGATCCGCTCTTCGCCAGCCTGACGCTGGACGACGACGAGCTGAACCTGTACCAGCAACTGTATGCCCAGTTGCGCCCGCAGGGCACGGTACCCGACCTGGTGATCTATCTGCAGGCGCAGCCGGAAACCCTGATAGAGCGCATCAGGAAGCGCGGCGTTTCAATGGAATCCGGCCTGTCCGAGGTATACCTGTACCGGCTGTGTGAAAGTTACAGCCGTTTCTTTTATCATTACGACGCCTCGCCGCTGCTGATCGTCAATACCGAGCACTTGAACCCGATCGAGCGCGACGACGACTTCACCTTACTGCTGAACCATATCGGCAACATGCGCGGCAGGCGGGAATTTTTTAATCTTGGGGAATGACCATGGCGGGATATTTGCAAGAAAGCGAACCAACGATTCGCACCAAGGCAGTCACCGTGACATCGCTACAAGCGATGCGCAACAGCGGTGAAAAAATCGCGATGCTCACCTGTTACGACGCCAGCTTCGCTGCGCTGATGGACCGCTGCGGCGTGGAAGTGCTGCTGATCGGCGATTCGCTTGGCATGGTGTGCCAGGGGCACGATTCGACCTTGCCGGTGACGCTCGACGACATCGCCTATCACACGGCGAGCGTGGCGCGCGGTAACCAGACGGCGTTTCTCGTCGCTGACATGCCGTTCGGCAGCTACGCAACCAGGGAAGACGCCTTCAGAAACGCCGTCAAGCTGATGCAGGCTGGCGCCCAGATGGTCAAGCTCGAAGGCGGCGCCTGGCTGGCGGAGACCGTGCGCTTCCTGACTGAGCGCGCGATCCCGGTATGCGCCCACATCGGGCTGACGCCGCAATCGGTGCACCAGTTCGGCGGCTACAAGGTACAGGGAAAAACCGTGGAAGCAGCGGACCAGCTGAAGGCCGATGCGCTGGCACTGCAGGCGGCTGGCGCAGCGCTGGTCGTGCTGGAAGCGATTCCTTCCACGCTGGGCAAGGAAGTCACCGAGCTGCTGACGATCCCGACCATCGGCATCGGCGCCGGCCCGGACTGTGCCGGCCAGGTGCTGGTCATGCACGACATGCTCGCCGTTTTCCCCGGGCGCAAGGCGCGCTTCGTGAAGAATTTCATGGAAGGCAGGAGCAGCATCGAGGCTGCCGTGCGCGCCTACGTCGCCGAGGTCAAGGAAAAATCGTTCCCGGGCCCGGAGCACTGTTTCTAAAGTTTGGCGGCGCCCCGCGCGGGGCGCCGCGCTTCGCGCACGCCGTCAAATCACTCATAGCGAGCAAAACATTCCGGCAGCTTGACGGCCAGTTCCTCCGCATTGCTTACCGTAAGCCCGAGGTCGGTCAGCATGCCGTCCTTCAAGCCGTAAATCCAGCTGTGGATGGTTAGCGCCTGGCCACGCTCCCACGCATCCTGCACGATCGTGGTCTGGCACACGTTCACCACCTGCTCCAGCACATTCAGCTCGCACAGACGATCCTGCTTGAGCGCGGTTGGCAACGTCTCGCCCAGATAGCGCTCGTGCTTGCTGTGCACATCCTGTACATGGCGCAACCAGTTGTCGGCCAGGCCGATGCGGCGGCGCGCCAGTGCCGCATGCACGCCGGAGCAGCCGTAATGCCCGCACACGATCACGTGCTTGACGCCGAGGACGTCGATGGCGAACTGCAGTACCGACAGACAGTTCAGGTCGGTATGCACCACGACATTGGCGATATTGCGATGGACAAACAGCTCACCGGGCAGCAGATTGACGATTTCGTTGGCCGGCACGCGGCTGTCGGCGCAGCCGATCCACAGGTATTCGGGCGACTGCTGGGCAGCGAGTTTTTTAAAGAAGCCGGCATCCTGCGCCACCATGGATGCTGCCCATTCGCGGTTATTCTGGAACAGTTGCTCCAGCATTGCGCTGTCTTTGCTTTGCTCACTCATATTCTTTGATCCGTAAAAAAGCCTCCCGGCAAATGCCGTATCCAACAGCAATGCCACCGCCCGCAATTCTATAGAATCCGGGCGTCATTGACCGGGCATGAATAACTTTCAGCCGGCATCCCGAAAGTAAAAAGGCCGCCGCCCTTACGGGCCGCGGCCTTTTCATTCCATCGGAGCCGTCGCGGTTCGATGGTTACTCGAAAAATTCCTTGACCTTGTCCTTCCAGGATTTGCTGTGCGGGCTGTGCTTGGAGCCGCCCGCCGTGGTCAGCTGCTCGAATTCCTGCAGCAATTCCTTCTGGCGGTCGGTCAGCTTGACCGGCGTCTCGACCACCACGTGGCAGAACAGATCGCCGGCGTAACCCGAACGCACGCCCTTGATGCCCTTGCTGCGCAGGCGGAAAGTCTTGCCGGACTGCGTCCCCTCGGGAAGCGTGAAGGATGCCTTGCCGTTCAGGGTCGGTACTTCCACCTCGCCGCCCAGCGCCGCCTTCGCGAACGAAATCGGGATTTCGCAATGCAGGTCGTCGCCTTCGCGCTGGAACACCGGATGAGGCTTGATGCGCACCTCGACATACAGGTCGCCCGGCGGGCCGCCGTTCATGCCCGGTTCCCCGTTGCCAGAGGAGCGGATGCGCATGCCGTCGTCGATGCCGGCCGGGATCTTGACTTCCAGCGTCTTGTTCTTCTTGATGCGCCCGGTGCCGCTGCACGAGGCGCAGGGCGTCGGAATGATCTTGCCGGTGCCGTGGCACTTCGGGCAGGTCTGCTGGATGCTGAAGAAGCCCTGCTGCATGCGCACCTGGCCGTGTCCGCCGCAGGTGCCGCAGGTGGTTGGCGAGGTACCGGGCTTGGCGCCGGAGCCATGGCAGGTTTCGCATTCGTTCCAGGACGGCACTCGGATGGTCGTGTCGAAGCCGTGCGCCGCCTGTTCCAGCGTGATCTCGAGGTTGTAGCGCAAATCGGCGCCGCGGTACACCTGTGGCCCGCCGCGTCCGCCGCGCGCGCTCTGTCCGAAGATATCGCCGAAGATGTCGCCGAACGCATCGGAAAAGCCGCCGAAGCCGCCGGCGCCCGCACCGAAACCGCCTGCGCCCATGTTCGGGTCCACGCCCGCATGGCCGTAGCGGTCATAGGCTTCGCGCTTGCCCGCATCGGACAGCATCTCGTAAGCCTCCTTGACTTCCTTGAACTTCTCTTCCGCACCTTTGCTATCCGGGTTGCGGTCCGGATGGTATTTCATGGCGAGCTTGCGATACGCCTTCTTGATCTCGTCGTCAGACGCGTTTTTCGCTACGCCCAGTATTTCGTAAAAGTCACGCTTTGCCATCGTCTCGGCATCCTGTCCCGTATTAATTCCAGCCTAATGCAGCTCGCCGCATCATAAACACAAACGCCGAGCGAGGATCGCATAACGATCGCAGCGGCTCGGCGGATCATCGCGGCGAATGCCGCGATGCAGGCATGTTACTTGTCTTTGACTTCCTTGAAGTCGGCGTCGACGACGTCCTCTTCCTTCGGCTTGGACTCGGATGCACCCGCGCCGCCCGCCCCGCCGGCAGCCGCGCCTGCGGCACCGGCCTGCTGGGCCTGCATGTCGGCGTACATCTTCTCGCCGAGCTTCTGCGACGCGGTCGACAGCGCTGCGACCTTGGCGTCGATGTCGGCCTTGTCGTTGCCCTTGAGGGCTTCTTCCAGGTCCTTGATCGATGCTTCGATCTTTTCCTTCTCGCCGGAATCGAGCTTGTCGCCGTACTCGGTCAGCGCCTTGCGGGTCGAGTGCACCAGCGCGTCGCCCTGGTTGCGGGCGTCGGCCAGTTCCTTCAGCTTCTTGTCCTCGTCCGCGTACAGCTCGGCGTCCTTCACCATCTTCTGGATTTCCTCTTCGGATAGACCGGAGTTGGCCTTGATGGTGATCTTGTTTTCCTTGCCGGATGCCTTGTCCTTCGCGCCGACATGCAGGATGCCGTTGGCGTCGATGTCGAAGGTCACCTCGATCTGCGGCACGCCGCGCGGCGACGGCGGAATGCCTTCCAGGTTGAACTCGCCCAGCAGCTTGTTGCCGGTCGCCATTTCACGCTCGCCCTGATACACCTTGATGGTCACGGCGGGCTGATTGTCGTCGGCGGTCGAGAACACCTGGCTGAACTTGGTCGGAATCGTGGTGTTCTTCTGGATCATCTTGGTCATCACGCCACCCAGGGTTTCGATACCCAGCGACAGCGGAGTCACGTCCAGCAGCAGCAGGTCCTTGCGGTCGCCCGACAGCACGGAGCCCTGGATCGCGGCGCCGACAGCGACTGCCTCATCCGGGTTGACGTCCTTGCGCGGATCGCGGCCGAAGAATTCCTTCACCTTTTCCTGCACCTTCGGCATGCGGGTCATGCCGCCGACCAGGATCACGTCCTGGATGTCGGACACCTTCACGCCGGCGTCCTTGATGGCGATGCGGCACGGCTCGATGGTGCGCGTGATCAGTTCCTCGACCAGCGATTCCAGCTTGGCACGGGTGATCTTCATGTTCAGATGCACCGGGGCGCCGTTGGCCATTGCGATGTACGGCTCGTTGATCTCGGTCTGCTGCGAGGACGACAGCTCGATCTTGGCGCGCTCGGCGGAAGCCTTGATGCGCTGCAGTGCGATCGCGTCCTTGGACAGGTCCAGGCCGTTGATCTTCTTAAATTCGTCGATGATGTAATCGATCACGCGCTGGTCGAAGTCTTCGCCGCCCAGGAAGGTGTCGCCGTTGGTCGACAGCACTTCGAACTGCATTTCGCCTTCGACGTCGGCGATCTCGATGATCGAGATGTCGAACGTGCCGCCGCCCAGGTCATACACCGCGATCTTGCGGTCACCCTTGCCGCTCTTGTCCAGGCCGAATGCCAGGGCAGCCGCGGTCGGCTCATTGATGATGCGCTTGACATCCAGGCCGGCGATGCGGCCGGCGTCCTTGGTCGCCTGACGCTGTGCGTCGTTGAAGTAGGCAGGAACGGTAATGACGGCTTCGGTCACTTCCTCGCCGAGATAGTCTTCGGCGGTCTTCTTCATCTTGCGCAGCACTTCTGCCGACACCTGCTGTGCCGCCAGCTTCTTGTCGCGCACCTGCACCCAGGCGTCGCCGTTGTCGGCCTTGACGATCTGGTACGGCATCAGGTTGATGTCCTTCTGCACTTCCTTCTCGTCGAACTTGCGGCCGATCAGGCGCTTGACTGCGTACAGCGTGTTCTTTGGGTTGGTGACTGCCTGGCGCTTGGCCGGCGCGCCGACCAGGATCTCGCCGTCATCCTGATAGGCGACGACGGAAGGCGTGGTGCGCGAACCTTCGGAGTTTTCGATGACCTTCGGCTGGCCGCCTTCCATGATGGCGACGCAGGAGTTGGTCGTACCCAAGTCAATGCCAATGATCTTGCCCATGTTTGTGTTCCTTTAAAAAAGCTGGATTTCTGATGTGTTGTATATGTGGAACAAAGTGCCGGTTTCAAGCACTTTCGCGCTCTATTTTTACTGTGCCACCGTCACCAAGGCCGGACGCAACAGGCGGTCAGCGATCGTGTACCCCTTTTGCAGCACGTTGACGACGGTATTGGCGTCCTGCTCTGCCGGCACCATGGAAATCGCCTGATGCTTCATCGGGTCCAGCTTCTCGCCGGGCATCGGATTAATTTCGATCAGGCGGTTGCGGTCGAACGCGGAGGATAGCTGCTTCAAGGTCATCTCCACGCCCTCCTTCAGCGACTCGACGGACGGCGTGTCGAGCTTGAGCGCCATTTCCAGGCTATCCTTGACCGGCACCAGCGCTTCGGCAAAGTTTTCAATCGCGAACTTGTGCGCCTTGGCGATATCTTCCTGGGCGCGGCGGCGGATGTTCTCGGCATCGGCCTTGGCCCGCAAATAGGCATCCTGCATTTCCGACGCCTTGGCTTCGGCAGCGGCCAACCTCTCTTCCAGACCAGGCCCGGCCGACGGCTGGGCACTGCTTTCCGCGGCCTTCGGCTGCTCCGCGGTCGGCTGCTCGCCCTGCAGCTGTTCAGCCTGCGCCTGATCAACTTGCTCCTGCATTTTCTCTTGGTCTTGCATCACAAAAAATCCCCCAGCAATCAATAACTTAGCGTTAACTATCGCCTCAAATGGGGTTATTCCGCTCTTTTTCAAGGGGAATAATGCATTTATTGGCAGGATGCGAGCGTGGCGCCGGCCGACGGAAAACGTAAATTCCTGTTACACACTTTACGCATTCCGGGATCGCGTTCTGTATGGAACGAACTAAGATGTACTTAACAGGTATGTAATTTTTATTGCCCTGTAGCAAGGAGTACATCATGCGGCTACCTCTTATCGCGGCGTCGATCGTCGCCTACGCCTTGCTCGCCACAGCCTGGATTTGCCAAGCGAATCTGGTTCCGCTGTATTAAGGCAAGCGCCCCATCCCGACGAAGGCATTCGTGCCGGCCAATGCACACTGATGCCGATTATTTTTTCGCGCCCAGCAACCTGGCGCGTTCGCGCGAGGCTTCCGCCTCCGTTTTCGCGTCTTCGCGCATCATGGGGGTCAGCAAGGTGGGCCATCCGACGAGGTGCTGCTCCGCGATTTCGGCCAGTGCCGCAATCCATGCGGGCGTCTCGTTCAGGCAAGGAATGTAGTGGAATTCCTTGCCGCCGGCGGTCAGGAAGTCCTGTTTGGCTTCCATCGCAATTTCTTCCAGCGTTTCCAGGCAATCGCTGGTAAAGCCGGGGCACAGCACGTCGACGCGCCCCGTGCCAGCCTTTGCCAGCTTGACGAGCGTCGGCGCGGTATAGGGCTGCAGCCATTCCGCCTTACCGAAGCGCGACTGGAAGGTCACGACGTACTGGTCCTGGTTCAGCTTCAATTCCGCGGCCAGCAGGCGGGCCGTCTTGTGACACTCGCAATGATATGGATCGCCCAGCATCAGGGTCCGCTTCGGCACGCCGTGAAAGCTCATCACCAGCTGGTCCGGGCGTCCATGCGTCTCCCAGTAGGCGAGTACCAACTTCCTGAGCGCCTGGATATAGGCTTCATGGTCGTGATAATGCTTCACCAGGCGCAGTTCGGGGATGTTCCGGACCGCTGCATAGTGGCCGAACACCGCATCGAAGATGGATGCCGTGGTCGTGCCCGAATACTGGGGATACGCCGGCAGGATCAGGATGCGGTCGCAACCCTCGGCCTTCAGCTTTTCCAGCACGTCGGGCAGCGACGGATTCCCGTAACGCATCGCATAGGCGACCTGCACGTCATGCCCGCGCTCGCCCAGATAGCCGCGCAACAACATGGCCTGCTTTTCGGTATGCAGCTTGAGCGGCGATCCTTCCCGGGTCCAGATCGACGCATATTTTGCGGCGGACTTGCGCGAGCGCAGCGGCAGGATGATGCCGTTGAGGATGAACCACCAGGCTGCCCTGGGGATTTCAACCACGCGCGGATCGGACAGGAATTGCTTCAGGTAGCGTCGCACGGCCGAGGCCGTCGGCACATCGGGTGTGCCGAGATTGACCAGCACGATGGCGGTCTTGGCCACGGTGCCGTGGGTATACTGGGGTTCCTGCATGGGACGCATTGCGCTTGCCTATCCTTTCCTTCGGAAATATCGAATCATGAAGCCGCCAGGCTCCCTGCGTGGTTCAGGATGCCAGCAACTCCCGCGCATGCTTGCGCGTCGTCGCCGTAATTTCGAGGCCGCCGAGCATGCGGGCGATCTCTTCGATGCGCGCCTTGCTGTCCAGCGGGTCGATGCTCGACACGGTGCGGCCATCGACGTTGCGCTTGGCGACCTGGAAATGCTGATTCGCCTGGCTCGCCACCTGCGGCAGGTGCGTCACGCACAATACCTGCCGGTCCTGTCCCAGTCTTTTCAGCAGGCGCCCCACCACTTCCGCGACGCCGCCGCCGATGCCGCTGTCAACCTCGTCGAAAATCAGGGTCGGCGTGGTCGTCGCGCTGGAGGTGATCACCGAAATCGCGAGAGAAATGCGCGCCAGTTCGCCGCCCGAGGCAACTTTTGCCAGCGCACGCGGGCTGGTCCCGGCGTGGCCCGCCACCATGAATTCCACCTGTTCCAGCCCATGGCCGGCGGGCTCGCAGCGGTTGAGCGCGACTTCGAAGCGCCCGCCCGCCATGCTCAAGTCCTGCATCGCAGCGGTCACCGCATCGCTCAGCGCCCTGGCTGCCGCGGCGCGCGCCTTCGACAGCTTTTCCGCGGCGCTCATGTAGGCGGCCTTGAGCTTGTCTTCCTGGGCGCGCATCGCCTCCAGGTCGCTGGCGTCGGCCAGCTGCCGCAGCTGCGCCGACAGCGCCGCACATTCCTGCGGCAAGTCTTCGGGCGCGACACGGAACTTGCGCGCGGTCGAATGAATGGCTTCCAGGCGCGCCTCCACTTCCTGCAGGCGCGCCGGATCGAGCTCGACGCGGCCGAGATAATCGTTGAGCGAATACACCGCTTCCTGCAGCTGGATACGCGCCGGCTCCAGCGCTTCGAGCACCGGTTTCAGCGCCGCATCGACGTCGGCCAGCTTGCCCAGCTTTTGCGTCAATACCGACAGTTGCGACAGCATCGGGTTGTCGGATTCGGAAATCGCGTTGAGCGCTTCCTGCGCGCCCTCGATCAGGCTGGCGGCGTGCGACAGGCGGCTGTGCTCGTTGCTGATGTCGGCCCACTCGCCCGGCTTGACCGCCAGTTTTTCCAGTTCGCCGACCTGCCACTCGAGGCGCTCGCGCTCCAGCATGACATTCCTGGCATTGACTTCGAACTCTTCGCGCTGCTTGGCCAGCGCGCGCCACGCCTTGTAGGTGGCGGCAACGGCCTTCGCATCGTCCAGCAGGCCGGCCTGGCTGTCGAGCAGCACGCGCTGCGCGTCGGCCTTCAGCAGCGACTGGTGGGCGTGCTGGCCATGGATATCGACCAGCATCTCGCCCAGCTCTCGCAATTGCGCCGCGGTGGCGCTGATGCCGTTGATGAAGGCCTTGGAACGGCCGGCGTTGTCGATCACCCGCCGCAGCAGTACGCCGCCGTCGTCGTTGCCGAATTCATTGTCGGCCAGCCAGGCGTCGACTTCCCCATGCGTGGAAAATTCGGCGGTGACGTCGGCTTTCGCCGCGCCTTCGCGCACCACGCTGGCATCGCCGCGCCCGCCCAGCGTGAGCGCGAGCGCATCGATCAGGATCGACTTGCCGGCGCCGGTCTCGCCAGTGAGGACAGTGAATCCGGGCGCGAACTCAAGCTCGAGGGAATCGACGATCACGAAATCGCGAATGGAAAGTGTGCGCAGCATGTGGAGTGCTAATTTGTTGTGGCGAAAACAAAGGCGTTATTTTAACTGCCCCGCCACGGATGGATACTCGTTCCAGTGCAGCTTTTCCCGCAGGGTATGGTAATAGCTCCAACCCTGTGGATGCAGGAAGGTAATGGTGTGGGCCGAGCGCCGGACTACGATGCGGTCGTGGTGCTGCAGACTGGCGAGCGACTGCATGTCGAAATTCACACTGATGTCGCGCCCGCCCATGATCTCGATCACGATCGAGCTCGAATCGGGCACGACGATGGGCCGGTTGGACAAGGCATGCGGCGCGATCGGCACCAGCACGATGCCGGACAGGCTGGGATGCAGCAAGGGGCCGCCGGCCGACAATGCGTAGGCGGTGGAACCGGTTGGCGTAGAAACAATCAGGCCGTCCGAACGCTGGTTGTACATGAAGCGCCCGTCGACCTCGACTTGCAATTCCGCCATGCCCGAGGTGGCGCCGCGCGACACAACGACATCGTTGAACGCCAGCGCATGAAAAATCATTTTGCCGTCGCGCAGCACGGAACCTTCCAGCAGCGCGCGCTGCTCCGATTCCAGCTTGCCTTCAAGCATATCGGCCAGCAGCGGAATCATGCCTTCCTGAGAAATATCGGTCATGAAACCGAGCCTGCCCTGGTTAATGCCGATCAAGGGGACATTGTATGGAGCGAGCTGGCGCGCAATCCCGAGCATGGTGCCGTCACCACCGAGTACGATTGCCACATCCGCATGTTCGCCGATCTCGGCCGGCGTCATCGCGACTGCATTGCTCAATCCGACGGTTTTCGCGGTCGCTTCCTCGAAGACGACATCGTGCCCCGAAGCCGCCAGAAAGGCGGCCACCTCCGACAAGGATTCGGCGATACCTGCCATATACTTGCCGACGATGGCAATGGTCTTGAAGGCAGCGGGCGGGGCAAGTGGCTTGGAAGGCAACATGCAGCAGATTAGACCATAATTTGGCGTGCTGTTACACAAGCCGCTCGTTGAAACGAATCATTTAGCACCAATATGGATCTATATGCCTGCCATCAAAGCCGTTTTGTTTGATCTCGACGATACCCTGTGGCCGATCGTCCCTGTCATCGAGCGCGCCGAAAACATCCTGTTCGACTGGCTGTCCGCGCACGTGCCCGCCGTCGCGGATCGGTTTTCGATCGAGAGCCTGCGCGCGCGGCGCCGGGAACTGATGGCGGCCGACCCGGTTTACCAGCTGGATCTGCGCCGCCTGCGGCATGCAGGATTGACCGAGGCTTTCCTGAGCGCCGGCGAGGATGTGGCGCTGGTCGACCAGGCCATGGAAGTGTTTTCGAAAGCGCGCAACCAGGTGACGCCATTCGGCGATGTCCTGCCGGCGCTGGAACGATTACGCGAGCGCGTGACGCTGGGCTCGGTGTCGAATGGGGTGGCCGATCTCGAAGCAATCGGCATGGCGCATTATTTCCAAGTATCGGTGGCGGCGCACCGCGTCGGTCGCGCCAAGCCCGACGCGGCCATATTTCATGCCGCTTGCGAGGCGATCGGCGTGGCGCCGCAGGAAGCGGTGTATGTAGGCGATGATCCCTTGCTTGATGTGCAAGGCGCGCAACAGGCTGGCTTGCGGGGCATCTGGATCAACCGCGCGGAACTGGTGCCGAAGCGTGTGCTGCCTGCCGATATATGTCCCGATGCCGTGTGCAGCACCTTCATTGAGCTGGAACAATGGATATATCAACGAATAATAGAAGTCTAACAACAGTCAAGTTTGAATCAGCCTACGCTGCAACAACACTGGCTCCCGCTGCCTCAGCTCGCATAAAATAACGGTATGCAACTCGATTCTCGTGCACAAACATTACTCAAGGCATTGGTCGAACGGTATATTGCCGATGGCCAGCCAGTCGGTTCGCGCGCGCTATCGAAAATCTCCGGCCTGGACCTGTCGCCGGCCACGATCCGCAACATCATGGCGGACCTGGAGGAAATGGGATTCGTCGCCAGTCCGCACACTTCCGCCGGACGCGTGCCGACGCCGCGCGGCTACCGGGTGTTCGTCGATACCTTGCTGACCGTGCAGTCGATCGACGAAACCACCGTCGAATCGAAGCTGCAACCGCGCCTGCATAGCGCTTCGCAGCAAAAGATCATTGCCAATGCCGCGCAAGTGCTGTCGTCGCTATCCCAGTTCGCCGGCGTCGTGATGACGCCGCGCCACGAATCGGTGTTCCAGCAGATCGAATTCCTGCGGCTGTCCGAAAAGCGCATCCTGCTGGTGATCGTCGCCCCCAACGGCGACGTGCAGAACCGCCTGCTGCTGACCGACGTCGACTACACGCCGGCACAGCTGATCCAGGCCGCCAACTATATCAACCAGCATTACGCCGGCGTCAGCTTCGACGACGTGCGGGCACGGCTCCAAGGCGAGCTGCGCCAGCTGCGCGACGACATGACACGCCTGATGCAGGCCGCGGTCGAGGCTGGCAGCGACGCGATGGCGGAAAGTTCCGACGATGTGGTGATTTCGGGCGAACGCAACCTGCTGAGCGTGACCGACCTGGCATCCAACATGACGTCGCTGCGCAAGCTGTTCGACCTGTTCGAGCAAAAAACCAGCCTGATGCAATTGCTCGACGTATCGAGCAAGGCAACCGGGGTGCAAATCTTCATCGGCGGCGAATCTCAACTGGTGCCGGTCGATGAAATGAGCGTGGTGACCGCGCCCTATGAAGTGAACGGCAAGATCGTCGGCACGCTCGGCGTGATCGGGCCGACCCGCATGGCATACGAACGCGTGATCCCGATCGTCGACATCACGGCCAAGCTGCTGTCGAGCGCACTGAGCCACTCCTGAGGACGGCTCCAGGAGCCGTCCTATACCATCAGCTCGGCAAGGATCTTTTCATTGGCCGGATCGAGTTGCGCGAACTGGATGCCCGTGCGAAAGCCGTCAGTCCCGCTCAAAATACTGTAAATAACCTTTGCGCTTAACATGACCGGCACGTGCCGGCCAGTCAGCGGCGCCTCGAATGCCACAGTGCATGCCTGCCCCGCCTTCAACTGCTTCGAAAAAAACAGGCACAGTCCGCTGAGCGAGAGGTCTACGGTGCGGCAAGGCAGCGGCGGCCTTCCCGGCAGGGCAAGCTTGGCGTGGCATCGGAATATCTTGCGCGGAAAACTTCTGGTTTCGGATTTCATTATTAAATTACCAATTTTTTACCCGATACGCGATTCCCTCCCCTACTATCGCGTAGTTCCGCCATGACATGTTAAGTGGGGAATTTTCCTCGGAGTCTGACTGGACGTCGTTCATAACATCCAGTGCCGCAATATGTTACCGGTTGCGGTGGGGACAGTTGACCTTTGTGCAATGCCCGTACAGCGCCAATGCATGTTCGGCGATATCAAAGCCGCGGTCCTTGGCTACGCGTTGCTGGCGCTTTTCGATTTCATCGTCGAAGAATTCCTCGACACGGCCGCAATCCAGGCAAACCAGGTGATCGTGGTGCGATCCCTCATTGAGTTCGAACACTGCCTTGCCGGTTTCAAAGTGATTTCGGTGCAGCAAGCCGGCCTGCTCGAACTGCGTGAGCACGCGATAAACCGTCGCCAGGCCGACGTCCATGTTTTCGGTCAACAAGATCTTGTAAACGTCTTCGGCGCTCAGGTGGCGTACCGTACTGTTCTGGAAGATCTCCAGGATCTTCAGTCTCGGAAGCGTCGCCTTGAGGCCGCTGGCTTTCAGCTCGGAAGGATTGCTAGGCATGTTGTTGGTCGGATTTGGATTATCTGCTTTATCATATAGCGTTTTGCCCCAATTGCTCAACGAATTGAGACCCCCTTTATGAGAATGAATTTCTCGCGCAGCGATCGTACACCAGCCATCGCCGGCGCGCTTTGCCTGGCTGTCGCCTGTCTGGCCGGGTGCGCATCGAAAAATCCCCTGATCGATCAGCCGGCCATGTCCGGCAAGGCACCCGAACAGCAAGCCCGGAATGCCGAGACCAAGCCTGCCGACGAAACCGCCGGCGTGACCACCGGCGCGCCAACCGGCATCCATCGCTTCCTCGGCATCTTCACCCCTTATCGGGTCGATATTCAGCAAGGCAACTTCATCTCGCGTGAAATGGTGGCCCAGTTGAAGGAAGGCATGCAACGCAATGAAGCGATCACGCGCGAGCAGGTGCGTTTCGCCTTGGGCACTCCTTTGTTGACCGACATCTTCCACGCCGACCGCTGGGACTACATGTTTCGCCTGAAGAAGCGCAGCGGCGAAATCATTTCAAGCCGCGTTACGGTCTTTTTCAAGGATAACCGGCTGGCGCGCATCGAGGGCGGACTGCTGCCGACCGAGCAGGAATACCTGGCGTTGATCGCAGGTTCTGCACCGGGCGCAACAGCACAAGGAAAATAATTCAACGGGCAACACATGACTCAACTGAAAATCGCCGTAGCAGGTGCATCCGGCCGCATGGGCCGCATGCTGATCGAAACCATTCAAGACGCCGGGGATGCCGCGCTGGCGGGCGCACTCGATGTGGCGGCGTCGCCCGGCATCGGCACCGATGCCGCAGCCTTTCTCGGCAAGCCGGCCGGCGTCGCGATCGAAGCTGACTTGGCCAAGGGATTGTCCAACGCCGATTATCTGATCGACTTCACCCGCCCGGAAGGCACGCTGAAACACTTGGAATACTGCGCCGCGCACGGCATCAAGATGATCATCGGCACTACCGGTTTCGATGACGCCGGCAAGGCCGCCATCGCCGCCGCCGCGCAAAAAACCGCGATCGTGTTTGCGCCCAACATGAGCGTCGGGGTGAACGTGACGATGAAGTTGCTGGAACTGGCTGCCAAGAGTTTTTCGCATGGCTACGACATCGAAATCATCGAGGCGCACCATCGGCACAAGGTCGACGCGCCGTCCGGCACCGCGCTCAAGATGGGCGAAGTCATCGCCGACGCGCTCGGGCGCGACCTGAAGGATGTCGCCGTCTATGCGCGCGAAGGCGTGACCGGCGAACGCGACCCGTCGTCGATCGGCTTCGCGACGATCCGCGGCGGCGATATCGTGGGCGACCATACCGTGCTGTTCGCTGGCATCGGCGAGCGCATCGAGATTTCGCACAAGTCCTCCAGCCGGTTCAGCTATGCGCAAGGCAGCCTGCGTGCGGCACGCTTCCTCGCGGACAAGCAAACCGGCCTGTTCGACATGCAGGACGTGCTGGGTCTGAAATAACGTGAATGAACGGGGCGATCAGGCAGCATGAAATTCGCCTCGTCTTCGATTCCCGTTCTGGGCACGATACTGCTGCATGCGGCATTGATTGTTTTCACAATCAATGGTTTGAGCAGCAGCAGCCGCGACACTTCGTCGCCCAAGCCAGTTCAGGTGCAAGTACAGTTATTGCAGGAGCGGCCCAGGCCCGCAGAAAAATTACCGGCGGCGCCCGCTCAGCCGCAGCCGCAAAATCCGGCGCGCGAGCACAAGCCGCGCACCACCCTCAAGCCGCAACCGCAACCACGCGAGCAACCGGCCGCTCATCCCAAGGCGCCCGACATTCCCATACCGATGGCGCAAACGAGCGTGGACGCTGTACCGGCACCAGCGCGCTCCGATAACGCCGCTCCGGCGGCGGCTTCCGCCGCGCCCGTCCCGCCCGTCAAGCGCGGCGTGTTCGTCGATCCTTCCTACCTCGCTACCGAAACGGAAAAGTGGTATCCGAGGCAGGCCAAGCGGTATGGCGACCAGGGCAGCGTCGTGCTGCATGTGACGGTATCGGCGGCAGGCCGCGCCGAGAAGGTAGAATTAAGAAAAGGCAGCGGTTACCCGCTGCTCGATGCGGCCGCGGTCGAGCTTGCGAAGTCGATCACCTATCGGCCCGCCACACTGGATGGCAAGCCGGTGCCCGACTCATTCAACTTGCCGATCACATTCCAACTACACGATTAGGATCAAGGCTCAAACAACCATGGATCAAACTCTCGGATTCGCGCATTACTGGGCTCAGGGCGACGCCGTTACGCACGCGGTCGCCTACCTGCTGCTGATGATGTCGATTGTCAGCTGGTACTACATTTTTTCGAAGGCATGGAGTTCCTGGCGCATCCGCAGGAGCGCGGGCGCGCTCGAAGGCTTCTGGAAGGCGTCCACGCTCGACGACGCGATCGCCGTAGTCAAGAATGCCGACAGCGAAAACGTCTACACGCCGTTGGCCGCGCAAAGCGTGCAAGCGGCCAACCTGCGCTCCCAGGCCGGCTCGCTCAACGCGAACGTCGATCCGGGCGAACTGATCACCCGCACGCTGCGCCAGGAAATCAACCGCGTGTCGTCGCGACTGGAAAGCGGGCTGACGCTCTTGGCCTCGGTCGGCTCGACCGCCCCTTTCGTGGGTTTGTTCGGTACGGTGTGGGGCATTTATCACGCACTGGTGGCGGTATCGACCGCCGGCACTGTGCAGATCGACAAGGTGGCCGGCCCGGTCGGCGAAGCGCTGATCATGACCGCGCTTGGCCTGGTGGTGGCGATTCCGGCAGTGCTTGCCTATAACGCCTTCACCCGCGTCAACCGCGTCACGCTGGCGGAACTGGATGCATTCGCGCACGATCTGCACGCCTACCTGACTACCGGCGCGCGCGTCGGCAAATAATCAATCCGGAGCACTATCATGGCATTCGGCGGATTCAACAACGACAAGCAGGGCGCCCCGATGGCGGACATCAACGTCACGCCGATGGTGGACGTGATGCTGGTGCTGCTGGTGATCTTCATCATCACCGCGCCACTGTTTACGCACGCGATCAAGCTCGATCTGCCGACGGCGCAGTCGGCGCCAGCACCGGAAAAGCCGGAAACGATTTCGCTGTCGATCAACGGCGAAGGCAGGATTTTCTGGAATAACGATCCGGTCGAGCAAAAGGATCTCGATACGAAGCTGGCGGAAGCGGCGAAGAAGCAGCCGCAGCCGGAATTGCAGCTGCGCGCCGACAAGGCGACGCGTTACGAAATCATCGCCCAGGTCATGTCTGCGGCACAGACCAACGGCATGACCAAGATGGGATTCGTGACCGACTCGAAAGAAGCGCCGAAAAAGTAAGCAATGCCCACCGTCCGCCTGAATGGGAAGGCCATCCGCAACTGGCGAGACTTTCATCGCGAAAGCCGGTCGGCGTTCGGCTTTCCCGAGTTTTACGGCCACAACATGGATGCCTGGATCGACTGCCTGAGCACACTGCGCGAGGGCGACGGCATGTCGCGGTTCACGCTGGGACCGGACGATGCGCTCGACGTCGAGGTGCTCCATGCCGACATTCTGCGCCGCCAGGCGCCTGAAATCCTCGACGCGCTCCTCGACTGCGCCGCTGCCGTCAACGAGCGTTACGAGGAAAACGGCGAAAAACCGGCGCTCCGCCTCCTTCTTCGTTGATTTTTCGACGAATTTCAACCCTGCCGCGGCGGCAACAGCGCTTGCCGAACCAGTATAATGGCGGGTTCAAATCCACTTTCTCAGCCTCATCCGTCATGCAAGAAAAATATCTCCCCGCCGACGTCGAAAAAGCGGCGCAAGACCACTGGCGCGCCATCGACGCGTACAAGACCGTCGAACACGCGAAAGACAAGAACGGCCGCGACAAGAAGAAATTCTATGCGTGCTCGATGCTGCCCTACCCGTCCGGCAAGCTGCACATGGGCCACGTGCGCAATTACACGATCAACGACATGTTGACGCGCTTTCTGCGCATGAACGGCCATAACGTCCTCATGCCGATGGGCTGGGACGCCTTCGGCCTGCCGGCCGAGAACGCGGCGCTGAAGAACAAGGTGCCGCCGGCGCAGTGGACCTACGACAATATCGCCTACATGAAGAAACAGATGCAGGCGATGGGGCTGGCGATCGACTGGTCGCGCGAAGTCGCCACCTGCGACCCGAGCTACTACAAGTGGAACCAGTGGTTGTTCCTCAAAATGCTGGAAAAAGGCATCGCCTACCGCAAGACCCAGATCGTGAACTGGGACCCGGTCGATCAGACCGTGCTCGCCAACGAGCAGGTGATTGACGGCCGCGGCTGGCGCACCGGCGCGCTGGTGGAGAAGCGCGAAATCCCCGGCTACTACCTGAAGATCACCGATTACGCCGAAGAACTGCTCGACTGCGTCGTCAACAAGCTGCCCGGCTGGCCGGAGCGCGTGCGCCTGATGCAGGAAAACTGGATCGGCAAGAGCGAAGGCGTGCGCTTCGCGTTCGCGCATGACATCAAGGATGCCGAAGGCAAGCTGATCCAGGACGGCAAGATGTTCGTCTTCACGACGCGCGCCGACACCATCATGGGCGTCACCTTCTGCGCCGTGGCGCCCGAGCATCCGCTGGCCACGCATGCCGCCGTTTCGAATCCGAAGCTGGCAGCCTTCATCGAGGAATGCAAGAAAGGCGGCACCACCGAAGCCGAACTCGCGCTGCGCGAGAAGGAAGGCATGCCGACCGGCCTCTACGTCACCCATCCGCTGACCGGCGCGCAAGTCGAAGTCTGGGTCGGCAACTACGTGCTGATGAGCTACGGCGACGGCGCCGTGATGGGCGTGCCGGCGCACGACGAGCGCGATTTCGCATTCGCGAAGAAGTACAACCTGCCGATCAAGCAGGTCATCGCGGTCGAAGGCGAAACCTATTCGACCGACGCCTGGCAGGAATGGTATGGCGACAAGCAGCGCGGCGTGACGATCAATTCCGGCGTCTACGACGGTCTGAACTACAAGCAAGCGGTCGACAGGATCGCGACCGATCTGGTGGCCAAGGGCATCGGCGAAAAGAAGACCACCTGGCGCCTGCGCGACTGGGGCATCTCGCGCCAGCGCTATTGGGGCACTCCGATTCCGATCATCCATTGCGAATCCTGCGGTTCGGTGCCGGTGCCCGAAAAGGATCTGCCGGTCGTGCTGCCACAGGATTGCGTGCCGGACGGCTCCGGCAATCCACTCAACAAGCGCGAGGATTTCCTGAAAGTCGACTGCCCGTGCTGCGGCAAACCGGCGCGGCGCGAAACCGACACGATGGACACCTTCGTCGATTCGTCGTGGTATTTCATGCGCTACTGCGATTCGACCAACAACGACAAGATGGTGGCCGGCGGCACCGATTACTGGATGCCGATGGATCAGTACATCGGCGGCATCGAGCACGCGATCCTTCACCTGCTGTATGCGCGCTTCTGGACCAAGGTGATGCGCGATCTCGGATTGGTGAAGATCGACGAACCTTTCGTCAACCTGCTCACGCAAGGCATGGTGCTGAAGGGCGCGTTCTTCCACAAGCCGGCCGACGCAGGCAAGAACTACTACTGGGAACATGAAGTCGACGTCGTCACCAACGAGCACGGCCAGATCGTCGGTGGCAAGCTGAAGAAGGACGGCACGCCGCTCGAATACGAGATGACGACGATGTCGAAGTCGAAGAACAACGGCGTCGACCCCCAGGAACTGATCGACCAGTACGGCGCCGACACCGCGCGCCTGTTCGTGATGTTCGCCTCGCCGCCGGAGCAGACGCTGGAATGGAACGACGCCGGCGTGGAAGGCGCGCACCGCTTCCTGCGCCGCGTCTGGGCCTACGCGCATGCGCAGTCAGCGCGCATTGCAGCGGCCGGCGCGCTCGACGCTTCGACCTTGACCGAGCAGCAGAAGACCCTGCGGCGCGAAGTGCACAAGATCCTGCAGCAAGCCGAGCACGACTACAAGCGCCTGCAGTACAACACTGTCGTGTCGGCCTGCATGAAGATGCTCAACACGCTGGAAGACGCCAAGCTCGACGACTCGGGCGCGGCCGTCGCCAGCGAAGCCGTGTCGATTTTCCTGCGCCTGCTCAATCCGGTGGCGCCGCACATCACGTCGGTGCTGTGGAACGAACTCGGCTTTGCCAAGGTGCACGGCGACATCCTCGATGCGCCGTGGCCGCAAGTCGACGCCGGCGCGCTCGAACAGGCGGAAATCGAACTGGTGGTCCAGGTCAACGGCAAGCTGCGCGGCAGCGTGAAGGTGCCGAAGGACGCCGACAAGGCGGCGATTGAAGCCGCCGCGCTGGCGAATGAAAACGTGAAGAAGTTTGTCGAAGGCACGCCGAAGAAAGTGATCATCGTGCCCGGCAAGCTGGTCAACATCGTAGCCTGATCGGAGCGCATTACCCATGAAACGTCGCGCAGCTTGCATTCTCGCCCTGGCAACGCCCCTGCTGCTATCTGCATGCGGGTTCCAGCTGCGCGGTTCGGGCGAGACCGCGCTTCCCTTCAAGAGCATTTATGTCGGGCTGCCGGACAATTCGCCGCTCGGCTCCGAGCTGAAACGCTACATCCGCGCCGACGGCAGCACCCAGATAGCTAGCGACCCAAAGACGGCGCAAGTGATTCTCGATGTCCTGTCGGAGACACGGGAAAAAGCGATCCTGTCGCTGAACACGCAAGGACGCATCCGCGAGTACACGCTGTATTACAAGCTGCGTTTCCGGGTACGTGACGTCCAGAACAAGGAATTGATCGCGCCCACCGACATCATCCTGAAACGCGACATCAGCTTCAACGAATCAGCTGTGATGGCGAAGGAAAACGAGGAGGTGCTGCTGTATCGCGACATGCAGAGCGACCTGGTGCAGCAGCTGTTGCGGCGCCTGCACGCGCTCAAGTCGGTGTGATGCGGACAACGGCAAGGAAGACGGATGCAACTGCGGCTTGACGCTCTCGATGCGCACCTGGCGAAATCGCTCGCGCCGCTCTATGTCATCACCAGCGACGAGCATCTGCTCGCGCTGGAAGCTGCGGACAAGATCCGCAAGGCGGCGCGCGCACAGGGGCTTTCCGAGCGGGAGGTGCTGGTTGTCGAGCGCAGCTTCAAGTGGGGCGAACTGCTCGCAGCCAACCGATCGCAATCGCTGTTCGGTGACCGCAAGCTGATCGAGCTGCGCATCCCGACCGGCAAGCCGGGCAAGGATGGCGGCCAGGCGCTGCAGGAATACGTGTCGAACCTGAACCCGGACAACATGACGCTGATCACGCTGCCCAAGCTGGATTGGGCCACGCAGAAAAGCGCGTGGGTGACGGCGTTGCAGCAGGCCAGCGTGTATCTTGACATTCCGCTGGTGGAGCGCGCTCAACTTCCGGGCTGGATCGGCAACCGCCTCGCCGCACAACGCCAGAGCGCCGATCGCCAGAGCATCGATTTCATCGCCGATCGCGTGGAGGGCAACCTGCTTGCGGCGCACCAGGAAATCCAGAAGCTGGCCCTGCTCTACCCGGAAGGCAAGCTGAGCTTCGAACAGGTGCAGGACGCAGTGCTCAACGTCGCCCGCTACGACGTCTTCAAGCTCAACGAGGCCATGCTGGCCGGCGACGCGGCGCGCCTGGCGCGCATGATCGAAGGCTTGAAGGGCGAAGGCGAAGCGCTGCCGCTGGTGCTGTGGGCGATGACCGAGGAAATCCGCACCCTGCTGCGCTTGAAGGCGGGCGTGGCGCAGGGCAAGGCGCTCGGCGCGCTGATGAAGGAATCCCGCATCTGGGGCCCGCGCGAGCGAATGATGGAGCCGGCGCTGCGGCGCCTGAAGCAGCCGCTGCTGGAAGCGGCGCTGCAGGAGGCGGCGCAAATCGATAAGATGGTCAAGGGATTGCGGGCGAAGGCTTTTGCCGGCGACGCGTGGGATGCATTGCTGCAGCTCGGACTGAAAGTCGCGCGGTAGCATTTAAGAACAGTTATCAAGCAGGCTCATCGAAAAATGGACATCAAGCTCTACATGAACGAGGTCGGCCAGCGCGCGCGCAAGGCATCGCGCGCCATGGCCAAGGCGGACACCGCCGCCAAGAACCGGGCGCTGGCATTGATTGCGGCTGCCATCCGGCGCGATGCCGATGCGCTGCGCGCCGCCAACCAGAAGGATCTGGAAGCGGCCCGCGCCAACGGCCTGGCGCCGGCCATGCTGGACCGCCTGACCCTGTCCGACAAGGCGATCGCCACCATGGCCGAGGGCCTGGAGCAGATCGCCTCCCTGCCCGACCCGATCGGCGAAATCTCGAACATGAAGTACCGCCCGACAGGCATCCAGGTCGGCCAGATGCGCGTGCCGCTCGGCGTGATCGGCATCATCTATGAAGCGCGCCCGAACGTGACGGTCGACGCGGCCGGCCTGTGCATCAAGAGCGGCAACGCGACAATTTTGCGCGGCGGATCGGAAGCGATCCACTGCAACCAGGCGCTGGCAAAGCTGGTCAAGGAAGGCCTGGCCGGCGCGGGCCTGCCGCAGGACGCAGTGCAGATCGTCGAGACCACCGACCGCGCCGCGGTGGGCGAAATGATCACGATGCCGCAGTACGTGGACGTGATCGTGCCGCGCGGCGGCAAGGGATTGATCGAGCGCCTGATGAAGGAAGCGACCGTCCCGATGATCAAGCACCTGGACGGCATCTGCCATGTCTACATCGACGACCGCGCCGACATCGAGAAGGCGTTGAAGATCTCGTTCAACGCCAAGTGCCACCGCTACGGCACCTGCAACACGATGGAAACGCTGCTGGTGGCGCGCGCGATTGCCCCGCAAGTGCTGCCGAAGCTGGCCGAACTGTACGGCACCAGGGATGTCGAACTGCGCGCCGACGACGAGGCGCGCGCCATCCTGGCCGGCTATCCGCACCTGGCGGCCGCCACCGAGGAAGACTGGCGCACCGAGTATCTGGCCGCGATCCTCGCGGTGAAACTGGTCGATGGCATCGAGGAAGCGATCGAGCACATCAACACCTATTCGTCGCAGCATACCGATGCCATCGTCACCGAAGATTACAGCCGTGCGATGCGCTTTTTGCGCGAAGTCGATTCGGCGTCCGTCATGGTCAATGCGTCGACACGCTTCGCCGACGGCTTCGAATATGGCCTGGGTGCTGAAATCGGCATTTCGAACGACAAGCTGCATGCCCGCGGCCCGGTCGGCCTGGAAGGCCTGACCTCGCTGAAATACGTGGTGTTCGGGCATGGTGAAATTCGTGAATAAATTTTTATAAAACCGGAAAAAACCATGTACCTCTGGGTGAAAGCACTGCACATCATCTTCGTCGCGTCCTGGTTCGCGGGACTGTTCTATCTGCCACGGATCTACGTCAATCTGGCGATGGAAACCGACCCGAAAGCGACGGCGCGCCTGCTGCTCATGGCGCGCAAGCTGTATCGCTTCATGTTGATACTGATGATTCCTACGCTGATTTTCGGTCTGTGGCTATGGCTAGGCTATGGCATTGGCAAGGGGCCGGGCAATGCATGGATGCACGTCAAGCTCGCCATCGTCGTGCTGCTGGTCGGCTATCACTTTGCGTGCGGCTCGCTGCTGAAGAAGTTCGAAAAGGGCGCGAACACGCGCAGCAACGTCTGGTATCGCTGGTTCAACGAAGTGCCGACCATCGCGCTGTTCATCGCGGTCATCATGGTCGTGGTCAAGCCATTCTGATTTGTCTCCCCGCCGGGCGAGCGCCGCCCGGCCATTTTTCACGGATAAAGGGTCCCCCATGTCGCATTCATTTTTCTGCCCCTGCCCGCGCGGCCTCGAAGCCGCGCTTGCCGAGGAACTCGGCGAAATCGCGCAGCACAGCCGCACGCTCAAGGTCCACAACCAGGTGCCGGGCGGCGTGCATTGCTCCGGCGTGCTTGCCGACTCCTATCGCATCAACCTGCACTCCCGCATCGCCTCGCGCGTACTGCTGCGCATCGCGCACGGCAGCTATGCCAACGAAAACGACATCTACGACCTGGCGCTGGGCGCCCCGTGGGAAGAATGGTTCGGCATCGACCATACAATTCGCGTCGACCTTACCGCGATCAAGTCGCCGCTGAAAAGCCTCGAATTCACCACGCTGAAAATCAAGGACGCGGTGTGCGACCGCTTCCGCGACCTGTATGCGAAGCGCCCCTCGGTCAATACCCGCACGCCCGATATGCGCATCGTCGGCTTCCTCGATGCGCGCACCTTCACGCTGTACCTGGACACGTCGGGCGAGGCTCTGTTCAAGCGCGGTTGGCGCCAGGAGACGGGCGATGCGCCGCTGCGCGAAAACCTGGCTGCTGGGCTGCTGCGCGTGTCCGGCTGGAAGCCGGGCACCGTGCTGTTCGACCCGATGTGCGGCTCCGGCACGATCGTGGTCGAAGCCGCGCAAATCCTGGCCGGCATTCCACCCGGCGCACGCCGCAGCTTCGCTTTCGAGAAGTTCCATGACTTCGACGCCAACGAATGGCTGGCCATCAAGGGCAGCTTCAAGCCGAACCCATTGCCGACCGAGCCAACCATTTTCGGCAGCGACATCTCCGGCGACATGATCGTCATGACCCGCAACAATCTGCGCAATGCCGGCATCCAGTTCGAGGTGCCGTTAAAGCAGATCGAGGCGCAGGAAGTCAAGCCGCCGACCGAGCAAGCGGGTATCCTCCTGACCAATCCGCCCTACGGCGAACGCATCGGCGTGCGCGGCGACCGCTCGCAGGAACCGGACGAGATGGCGGCATCCTTCTACAGCGCATTCAGCACCACGCTCAAGCAGCGCTTCGCTGGCTGGCAAGTCTTCCTGTTCACCGCCGATCTCGGCCTGCGCAAGATGCTGCGCCTGAAAGAGTCGCGCAAGACGCCGTTCTTCAACGGCGCGCTGGAATGCCGCCTGTTCCGCTTTGAGATGGTGGCGGGATTCAACCGCCGCGAGGAAGCGAAGCCGAAACAGGCATGAACACGTCAGTCCGCGCCGCTCGCCAGCGGCGCGGACTGACGCAGCGCAACGCAATCGCGAACCTCGCTGACGTCGCGCAGCCCGGACAGGATTGCGCTATTCTTTTCTCTTTGCTCATTCACATCCGCGACCGGCAAGGAGAGGAATCATGCAGCAACATGTCAAGGGTCTGTCCCAGCTTAACGATGGCGCACTACTGCGCCATCAGGCCTATCTGAACGGTGCCTGGGTCGGCGCCGAAACCACGTTCGATGTCACCGATCCGGCCGACGGCGCCACCATCGCCTCGGTGCCGAACATGGGCGCGCGCGAGGCCGGGACGGCGATCGACGCGGCCCATGCCGCCTTTCCCGCCTGGTCGGCGAAGACCGCCAAGGAACGCGCCGCCATCATGCGCAAGTGGTTCGATCTGATGCTGCTGCACGCCAACGATCTCGGCATCCTGATGACGGCCGAACAAGGCAAGCCGCTGGCCGAAGCCAAGGGCGAGGTCCTGTACGGCGCCAGCTTCGTCGAATGGTTTGCCGAGGAAGCCAAGCGCGTCTCGGGCGACGTGATGGCCTCCACCTGGAGCGACAAGCGCATGCTGGTGCTGAAGCAGCCGATCGGCGTGTGCGCGGCGATCACGCCGTGGAACTTCCCGATTGCGATGATCACCCGAAAGGTGGCGCCGGCCATTGCTGCCGGTTGCACCATCGTCATCAAGCCTGCCGAGCAGACTCCGTTGTCGGCGCTGGCGCTGGCCGAACTGGCGCACCGCGCGGGCCTGCCGCCGGGCGTGATGAATATCGTGACCGCCGATGCGCAGCGCTCGATCGAAGTAGGCAAGGCGTTGTGCGACAGTCCGATCGTGCGCCACCTGTCGTTTACCGGCTCGACGCCGGTCGGTCGCATCCTGATGCAGCAGAGCGCGCCGACCGTCAAGAAACTGGCGCTGGAACTGGGCGGGCATGCGCCGTTCATCGTGTTCGAGGATGCCGACGTGGACGCGGCAGTGGAAGGCGCGCTGATCTCGAAGTATCGCAACGCCGGCCAAACCTGCGTGTGCACCAACCGTTTCTATGCGCACGAATCGGTCTACGAGGCGTTCGTCGAAAAACTCGCGGCCGGAGCCGCCAGGATCACCGTGGGCAACGGCTTCGGGCAAGGGGTTGCGCAAGGGCCGCTGATCGACGCGCAGGCGCTTGCAAAGGTAGAGGAGCATGTCGCCGATGCGGTTGCCAAAGGCGCGAAAGTCCTCGCAGGCGGCAAACCGCATGCGCTGGGCGGCCAGTTCTACGAGCCGACCGTGCTGGGCGGCGTCACCGCCGACATGAAGGTCATGCGCGAGGAAACCTTCGGCCCGGTTGCGGCGGTAACGAAGTTCAAGACGGAAGATGAAGTGGTTGCCGCCGCCAACAACACCGAATTCGGCTTGGCAAGCTACTTCTATTCGCGCGATATCGGCCGCATCTGGCGCGTGGCGGAAAAGCTGGAATACGGCATGGTGGGCATCAACACCGGCATCATTTCGAACGAGGTCGCCCCGTTCGGTGGCGTCAAGCAGTCCGGCCTGGGCCGCGAAGGATCGAAATACGGGATCGACGAATACCTGGAGATGAAGTACCTGTGCATGGGCGGCATTTAAACCGCTTCAGAACGGCCGGGAATGACAACGGCAGCCCGGCCGGCCGCGGCATCATTTATTGGCCACAATCCTGCCGCCCTGCAGTTCCAGCTTGGCGCCGCCCATATCGTCCGGCACCTGCCAGCATTGCTGTGCGATCCGTACTTCCACTCCGTAGAAAATCTCGCTGGCCACTTCCACCGTCGCCTGCTCGGCCAGCTCCACTTTCGCGCGCAGCGCCTTCAGTTCCGCCGTCAGGTGGTCGATTTCGGCAAGCAGCTGGCGGCGCGTGGCGTCGACTTTTTCCGCCACGCCGCCCGCCCCCTTCTGCGGGTTTTGCTTGAAGTAGGTCAGCAGCTTGACGACACGGTCGACTTCGTCGCACCTGCGCTTGAATTCGAGTTCCTTGTCGGCGATCTGCTTTTCCAGGTACGGATCGATACCGACCTGCACATAGGTTTTCATGCCGGTGGAAGCGCCGAGCGAACCGGTGGCCACGCGCATGGTCGCCTGCGTCTGCCCTCCCATGATCTGCCCCGAACGCGAGCCCGCCTTGCCGACGACGATTTCCTCGCCCGCAATCAGCTCGCATTGCCGCGCGCTGCGCCCGAGCAGGATCGACTTGGCCGCCTCGGCATGCACGTTTTCCATGAACAGCGCCTGGATGGTGCCGCCGGCATAAATCCGTGCAGTCGTCTCGGGCAATGCATGCGAGCCGGGCCGCGAATCCGGATGCCCCATGACGCCGCCGCGCACCGCCACGTTGCCGCCGGCATGGATCTGCGCCGCCTCGACGACGCCGTTGACGATGACGTCGCCCGAGACCTTGATGTGCATGCCCGCCTTGATGTCGCCGCCGACGTGCAGCGTTCCTTCGAACGCAATGCTGCCGGTACTCAAGTCCACGTCGAGCACCTCGATCACCGGGTTGACCGTCACGCCATCGTCCAATGGGGTCGGCTGGCCGCCGGTAGTGGCCACCAGCACATTCGGATTGTTCTGGTCGGGGGATGCGCCTTGCAGGTCTACCCGGAAAGGAATGTCGGGAGTGGGACGCGGAAGAATCGGCTGGCCCTTGATATTGGTGCCATTCTTGCCGGGGATGGGCGGCTCGCGGCGCATCAGCTTGTCGCCCGGCTGGACCAGTTGCAGATGGCACAGGTCGGCGTACTTGACACGTTCCAAGTCATCCTCGTCCGGCGACTGCTTTTCCTTGTCGTACAGCCTTTCGAAATGCGTCTGGATGCCTTCCTGCGGCGGGATGCCGCGCGCGATCGCGACCCGGCTGCAGTAACCGGCTGTGAATGCCTCGGCCAGCTGGTTGGGCAGGATGCCGAAAATAATGCCTTGTCGGCGCAGATCCTCGTCCACTGCCTCGCGCGTGACCGCCTTGCCGCCCTGTGGTGGCACCAGCGTCAACCAGGCGGCCATCAGGTCGCCGTCGACCGTCAGCGAATACTCGCCGTCACGCCGCGCGCCGATCACGCGTTCGACCTGCTCCTTCGCATCGCGGCAGCTGGCGACGAAATCGTCGATCGCCTTTTCGTCAAGGTAGAAACCACCCCAGCCGCCTTCGCTCAACGCCTGCCTGACCGAGACCGCATCGGGGACCGGCTCACCGGAAGCGGGATTAAACCACACATGCAATTCGCCTTTTTCCTCGTTCAGGGAAAACAACAGCGATTGCGAGTTCATTTCAGCCATGGGCTCGACTCCTCAATCAAGCGAAGGACGCGGATGCCGGGTAGCCGTGCGATTCTGTGGCGACGGGGCCTGCGGTCATATTTGTTGATTAATAGTAACAGAGACAATTGACAAATAACATCTTTATGGAAGGCGCCAGCCGGCCGCGCGTTTCCAAAAATGAAACAGCCACGGGGCGCCGCGCTCGCACGACGGCCCGCTGCCATGGCGCCCGCCCGTCCATCTTCCGACACATTTGCCTCGGCTACGCAATCCCGCGTAAAATGCCGGTTCTCGCGGGTGTAGCTCAATGGTAGAGCAGAAGCTTCCCAAGCTTACGACGAGGGTTCGATTCCCTTCACCCGCTCCAGGTCGATCAGGCACCGAAGTCGGGTGCCTTTTTTATTGGCCCCGAACCATCCTCATCGCCCAGAGCCATCATGTCCGACAACCAAGCCGCCGACAGCAGGCAGATGCTGTATGACCCGACCGAACACCGCATCCGCAGCTTCGTGACGCGCGCCGGCCGCCTGTCGACCGCACAGGCCAAGGCGATCGAGACGCTCGGCCCGCAATTCTGCATTCCATACGTGAAGGCGCCTTTCGATTTCGGCCAGGCCTTCGGGCGCAGCGCGCCGGCCATCCTCGAAATCGGCTTCGGCATGGGCGACACCACGGCGAAGATCGCTGCCGGCATGCCGGACAAGAATTTCATCGGCGTGGAAGTGCATACGCCCGGCGTGGGCAGCCTGCTCAAGCTGATCGGCGAACAGGGACTCTCCAACCTGCGCATCATCCAGCACGACGCGTTCGAGGTGATCACGCACATGATCGCGCCCGGCTCACTGGCCGGCGTGCATATCTTTTTCCCCGACCCCTGGCACAAGGCACGGCACAACAAGCGGCGGCTCATCCAGGCGCCGTTCGTCGAGCTGCTGTGCTCGCGCATCGCTTCCGGCGGATACCTGCATTGCGCCACCGACTGGCAGGATTACGCGGAGCAGATGCTGCAGGTGCTGGGTGCGGAGCCGACCTTGCGCAATACGGCGGAAGGATACTCGCCGCGCCCGGCATACCGGCCGGTGACCAAGTTCGAGAACCGCGGCCTGCGGCTCGGGCATGGCGTGTGGGATCTCGTGTTCGAAAAGCGTTGATGCGCAGGCCGGGATCGCCCCGCCCTTCCAGTCAAGTCAGTTCCACGATCAGCGACACGATTTCTTCGCCATAGGTCTCGAGTTTCTTCTCGCCGACGCCAGCGACAGTGCGCAGCGCGTCCAGCGAGCCCGGCTTGACTTTCGCGATTTCGCGCATCGTCGCGTCATGGAAGATCACGTAGGCCGGCACGTTGTGCTTGCGCGCGGTTTCGACGCGCCACCAGCGCAGCTTGTCGAAAATAACCTGCTCCTGTTCCGACAAATCGGCTTCGACATAGCCCTTGGGCTTGGCGGCCTGGCGCTTCTGCTTCACCGGTTTCTGATACTGCCGCAGCTGCACCGTGCGTTCCCCGCGCAGCACCGGGCGCGCTTCGTCAGTCAGCTTGAGCGATCCGTAGGCGTCGTGATCGACCACGACCAGGCCCAATGCAATCGCCTGGCGCAGGATGGCGCGCCATTCCGCCTCGCTGACGTCGCTGCCGACGCCGAATGTGGGCAGCTTTTCATGCCGCCACTGCTTCACTTTTTCCGAATCGATCCCGCGCAGCACGTCGATCACATGGCCGGCACCGAAGCGCTGGTCGACCCGGTAAATCGCCGACAGCAGCTTTTGCACGGAAACCGTGCCGTCGAAGGAGACCGGCGGGTTGAGACAGGTGTCGCAATTGCCGCACGGCCCCGATTGCTGGCCGAAGTAATCCAGCAGGCGCACGCGGCGGCAGCTGAGCGTTTCGCACAGGCCGAGCATGGCGTCGAGCTTGGCGGACTGCACGCGCTTGAAGTTTTCGTCGGCTTCGGACTCATCGATCATGCGGCGCTGCTGCACCACGTCTTGCAAGCCGTAGGCCATCCAGGCGTCGGCCGGCGCGCCGTCGCGGCCGGCACGTCCGGTTTCCTGGTAATAACCCTCGATACTCTTGGGTAAGTCGAGATGCGCGACGAAGCGCACGTCCGGCTTGTCGATGCCCATGCCGAAGGCAATGGTCGCCACCATGACGATGGCGTCTTCGCGCAGGAAGCGCGCCTGGTTCGCGGTGCGCTTCGCGATGTCCATGCCGGCGTGGTAAGGCAAGGCGGTCACGCCCTGGGCGTTGAGGAATTCCGCCGTTTCCTCGACCTTCTTGCGCGACAGGCAATACACGATGCCCGCTTCGCCGGCATGCTCGTCCTTGATAAAGTCGAGCACCTGCTTGCGGCCATTGCTCTTTTCGACGATCTGGTAACGGATATTGGGCCGGTCGAACGAGGAGACGAATTGCATCGCGTCGTCGAGCTGCAAGCGGTGCGCGATCTCGGCGCGCGTCTGCGGATCGGCCGTCGCCGTCAGCGCGATGCGGGGCACGTTTGGAAAACGCTCGTGCAGCACCGACAGCTTGATGTATTCGGGCCGGAAGTCGTGCCCCCACTGCGACACGCAATGCGCTTCGTCGATCGCGAACAGCGCGAGTTTCGACGCCTCCAGCAGCTCCAGGCAGCGCGGCGTAAGCAGGCGCTCCGGCGCGACGTACAGCAGGTCGAGCTCGCCGTTGCGCACCTTGCGTTCGGTGCGCATCGCTTCGTCGAAGGTCTGGGTGGAATTGAGGAACGCGGCACGCACGCCGACTTCGGCCAGAGCGTCGACCTGGTCCTGCATCAGCGCGATCAGCGGCGACACCACGACGCCCACGCCGTCGCGCAGCAAGGCGGGGATCTGGTAGCACAGCGACTTGCCGCCGCCGGTCGGCATCAGCACCAGGGCATCGCCGCCGCGCGCGACCTGCCCTACGATCTGCGCCTGCTGTCCGCGAAAGGATGGATATCCGAAAACGGTTTGCAGTACGTCCAGCGCCCTGCTGTCAATCTGGTCAAGCATCCCGCTATTCTAGTCCACCCATGCCACCATGCCGGTATAGGCGGTGGCGAGGATAATCACGCCGAACACGATGCGGTACCAGGCGAACGCGGTGAAATCATGCGAGCTGATGTAGCGCAACAGCCAGCGCACGCACAGGAAGGCCGACACGAAGGCGGCGACAGTGCCCACGCCAAACAGTGGCAAATCGGCGGCCGACAGCAGCGCACGCTCCTTGTACAGCGAATAGAATGTGGCCGCGAACAGGGTCGGAATCGCGAGGAAGAACGAGAATTCGGTGGCAGCCTGGCGCGACAGCCCGAACAGCATGCCGCCGATGATGGTGGCGCCGGAACGGCTGGTGCCGGGGATGAGCGCGAACGCCTGCGCGCAGCCGACCTTGAAGGCGTCGAGTGCGCTCATCTCGTCCACCGAGTGAATGCGCGCGGCGGTCTTCGAATTGTGGTTGCGGCGTTCGACCCATAGGATGATCAGGCCGCCGATAATGAAGGCAGCCGCCACCGGAACGGGCGCAAACAGGGCTGCCTTGATGGCCTTGTTGAGCAAAAAGCCCAGCACCGCCGCCGGCAGGAAGGCAACCATCAGGTTGAGCGCGAATTTCTGCGCCTTGGGTTCGCTGAACAATCCGGCAAGCACATTGGCGATCCGGGTACGATATTCCCAGCACACGGCGAGCATCGCGCCGGCCTGGATGGCGATTTCGAAGACCTTGATCTTTTCACCGGTGAAATTGAGCAGGCTGCCTGCCAGGATCAGGTGTCCGGTCGACGAGATCGGCAGGAACTCCGTCAAGCCTTCCACGATCCCCATGATGAGCGCCTTGAGCGCGAGAATGCCATCCATGTTTGATGCGTTGATAACTATTGAGAAAAACAATAAAAAACCCGCCGGTTGCGCGGGTCGTATGCCGAAAGAAAGTCCTTATCTGGCGGGCTCAAAGGTTACCACGAGACCATTCGGCCTGGTGGTGATTTTCGTCGGGAAGAAGCTGGTGCCGCCGTAACGGAACTGGTCGGGTTGAAAGGTGTACAAGGGCATGTCCTTGAGCAGTTGCTCCGCTACCAGGGCGCCGACCCGCACGATCTTGTTGGCAAAAGGCGAATCGAGCCCGTTCACCGCAAAATTCTCCACGCGCGGCTCGGCCAGCACCAGCGCGTTGCGCGCCGGGTCGACGCGTAATTGCCCGGAAATCGCCAGGCTGCCGGTCCATGACTGGTTCGAGAACGGCGGCGCAATCGACGTGTCCATGCTGGTCAGGATGCGATTGGTGCCCGGTTGCAGCGAGACGCGCGGATTGGTGACGCGCACATCCAGCAGTTCCAGATAGCGGTTATTGAATGGAAATCGATTGGCCATCGCCTCCTGCAATTTTGCCAATGGAATTTCGACATCGCGCTGGCCGAGCAGCGAGGCGCAGGACGCCAGGCACAGTAGCGCCGCCATCCAGGTCCATCGTGCAAGTCCTGTTTTCATTGTTCGCTCCATAGATTCAGGCCGAAGTCAGTCTTTCCAGCCGCTCCAGAAAAAACATGGCGTGCTCGTGCGAATTGCCGCACATCTCGGGCGACGGCTGTAGACTCTCGCACACTGCCGGGCGCTCCGGTTTGCCGAAAATCAGGCATTGATTGGCATCGTCGAGCTGGATGCAACGCACCCCGGCCGGTTTACCATGCGGCATGCCGGGAATGGCAGAGGAAATCGAGGGTGCGATGCAGCAGGCGCCGCACCCGGCGCGGCAATCACTCATAACGCAAGGCCTGGATAGGCAGCATCGACGCCGCCTTGTGGGCCGGAAAATAACCAAAGAAGATACCGATCGCGGCGGAAAAGCCGACCGCCAGCACGATCGCCTCCGGCGACAACTGGGTCGACCAGCCTGCGAAGGCGCCGATCAGCCAGGAGCCGGTCACGCCCAGCACGATGCCGAAAAAGCCGCCGATCAGCGACAGCGTGACGGCTTCGACCAGGAATTGCGTCAGTATATCCCGGCCGCGCGCGCCGACCGCCATGCGCAGGCCGATCTCGCGGGTGCGCTCGGTTACCGATACCAGCATGATGTTCATGATGCCGATGCCACCGACCAGCAGCGACACCGACGCGACCGCTGCCAGCAGGAGGGTCATCACGCGCGACGAGGCTTCCTGCGCCTGCAGGATTTCGGTCAGGTTGCGGATGGTGAATGCATCGTCCTGGCCCGGCTGGGTGCGCTGCCGCTGGCGCAGCAGCTCGCGGATATGGTCTTCGGCATCCTTCATGCTCGCGCCTTCGCGCACCTTCACCTGAATGGTGCCGACACGGCGCAGCTTGCCCTGTGTGTTGCCGAACAGGCGGTTGCGCGCGGTCGACAGCGGCACCATGACCACATCGTCCTGGTCCTGGCCGAGCATGCTCTGCCCCTTGCGGTCCAGCAGCCCGACGATGGTGAACGGCACGTTGCGGATGCGGATCGCCTGGTCCACCGGGTCCATGTCGCCGAACAGCTGGCGTGCCACGGTCTGGCCGATCAGTGCCACCTTGGCCGAGCCGGCCAGCTCGGCCGGCTCGAACATGCGCCCTTGCGCCAGCGGCCACTCGCGCGCGTCGAAGTAGTCGGGCGTGACGCCGTAGATCTGGGTCGACCAGTTGCTGTTGCCGTACACGACCTGGCCGCTGCCGCGATTCGTGGGCGCGGCGACCTGCACTTCGGGCACCTCCTTGGCGATCGCGAGCGCGTCGTCCTCGGTCAGGTTCTGGTTCGCGCCGGCGCCCAGGCGCACGCCCGACGCCATGGTCGAACCGGGAATGATGATCATCAGGTTGGAGCCGAGGCTCTTGATCTGTTCCTCCACACGCGCCTGCGCGCCCGCGCCGACGGCGATCATCGTGATCACGGCGCCCACCCCGATAATAATGCCCAACATGGTCAGGATCGAGCGCAGCTTGTTGACGCGCAGCGCGTTGAGCGCGATGCGGAAAGTGGCCAGCAGGTTCATGCGGCTCCTCCTGTGCCGTCCATGCCCGCCAGCTGCGCCTGCGCTTCCTGCGGCGAATTGGACTCGTCCCTGATCACGGCGCCATCGCGAAAAGTGATGATGCGCGAAGCAAACACGGCGACATCAGGCTCGTGAGTGACCATCACGATGGTCATGCCTTGCCGGTTCAGCTTCTGCAGCAAGGCCATGATTTCAATGCTGGTGCGCGAGTCGAGCGCGCCGGTCGGCTCGTCCGCCAGGATCAGCGACGGTTTGTTGGCGAGAGCGCGCGCGATTGCGACCCGCTGCTGCTGACCGCCGGACAACTGCGCCGGCCGGTGATCGAGGCGGTCCCCGAGGCCGACTTCTTGCAGGCACTGCGCCGCCCGTGCCCGGCGTTCGGCGGCAGGAAGACCGGCATATAGCAAAGGCAGTTCGACATTGTCGATCGCGCTGGTGCGCGGTAACAAGTTGAACTGCTGGAACACGAAACCGATGCGCTTGTTGCGGATTGCAGCCAGCGCGTCGGCCGACAGGGTCGACACCTTCTCGCCGGCCAGCAGATACTCGCCCGCCGTCGGCGAATCGAGACAGCCGATCAGGTTCATGAAGGTCGACTTGCCGGAGCCGGAGGCACCCATGATCGCGACGAATTCGCCTTCATCGATGGCAATCGATACGCCGCGCAGGGCACGCACCGTGGTCGCACCCATCACATATTCCTTCGCCAGGCTGTCAGTCTGGATCAGGTACATCAGAACATCCTCGGACCGGGCGCCTGTTGCGGCCGCGAGGCACCAGCGGATTGGGCCGTACCGGTGATAACTTCCATGCCTTCCTTGATTTCCGGCGAGATGATTTCGGTCGAACTGCCGTCGGTCAGTCCCAGGCGCACAGTCAGCGCTTTCGGCTGCTTGCGCTCGTCGAGGATATAGACGCGTCCACGTGCGCCGCCGCTGCGCCGTTCGTCGCTTTCGGCGATGATTTCCTCGTATTTCTTCTTCTGCTCGGGCGTGAGCATTTCCATGATCTGTGCGCGCATTTCGCTGCGATTGCGCTCGGCCATTTTCTGGCGCTCGCCGTCAGGCGCCTCGCGCAGGGCTGCGAACTTGTCGCGCATGCCGGAGAAAATCGCGTCCAGCCTGCCCTTTTGCGCATCGGTGAGCTGCAGATCCTTTTCCAGCCGCTCGCGCAGCGCGCGCAACTGGCCGCCGCCCGCCTGCCCGGCGTTCGTATTGCCCTGCGCTTCCGCCGCCTGCGCCGGCTTGTCGCTCGCCCCGCCGGGCCGGAAGCGCAGCGCTGCATTGGGCACCTTGAGCACATTGCCGCGGGTGTCGGTGATGATCCGCACATTCGCCGTCATGCCCGGCAACAATTCCTTGCCGGGATTCGCGGCGCCGATCACCACCGTGTAGGTAATGACGCTGGATACGTTCTGCGCCGATTTGCGGATCTGCCTGACGCTGCCTTCGAAGCTGCGCCCGGGGAAGGCATCGACGGTGAAGGTCGCCTTTTGCCCGGGCCGGATGCGCCCGATCTCCGCTTCGTCGATGGCGGCGTCGACCTGCATGTCGGCCAGGTTTTCCGCGATGATGAACAGTTCCGGCGCCTGCAGGCTCGCGGCCACGGTCTGGCCCCGCTCGACGCTGCGCTTGATTACCACGCCGTTGACCGGCGCCTTGATCGCGGTGCGCTCCAGGTCGATCCTGGCCTGCGCCAGCGCCGCTTCGCGCTGCTTGACCACGGATTCGGCATTGTGCGCGTTGGCGACGGCCACCGCTGCCTGGGCGCGCGCCGTGTTCACCTGCTCGGCCAGGGCGTTGAAGGTGGCCTGGGCCTTGTCCCGGTCGGCGGCGGCGATGAAGCCTTTTTCAACCAGCTGCTGCTTGCGCTCCAGGTCGCGCTTCGCGTCGGCCAGGTTGACTTCCGCCCGCGTCACTTCGGCGCGCTGCGCCGCGATGTTCGCCTGCTGGGTCAGCACCTGCGAGCGCGCGGCGTCCACATCGGCCTGCGCCTGCCGCACCTTGTACTCGAAGGTTTCCGGATCGATGCGGGCAATGAGCTGGCCCTGCTTCACCTCGGTATTGAAGTCGGCCAGAATCTCCTTCAACTGCCCCGACACCTGGGAGCCGACCTGCACCGACACCACCGGATTGAGCGTGCCGGAGGCGGAAACGGCGGCCGTGATGCTGCCCTTTTCGACCTTCGCCGCCTTGTACTCGGGCGCGGCGTTCTTCTGCGACCACAAGCGCAGGCCAATTACCGCGAGCGCGACCACTACAGCGCCCAGCCATACCCACCACTTCCTTGAAAAATTCATAACGAACTGGAGTAGATTGACGAACCGGTGGATTCTACTGGTTATCGATGACAACTATTTATCGATTTGTAGCAAAACATGCTTGTACACCGCGTTGTAACGCTTGATCTGCCGCCTTGACGCTGCGGAAATTGGCGCATATATTACTGACTCGTTAGTAAGTTATTTAATCCGAACACCCCGACATGAGTTGTCCTTTCAAGAGCAAACCGCGCTGGACGCGGCGCAAGGATGCACGCCCGCAGGAGTTGCTGGCGGCAGCGCTGGATTTATTCGTCGAACGCGGCTATGCAGCCACCCGCTTGGATGACGTGGCGGCGCGCGCCGGCGTATCCAAGGGAACACTGTATTTATATTTCGCCAACAAGGAAGAGCTGTTCAAGGCCGTGGTGCGCGAAAACGTGGTGCCGGTCCTGGGCGAAGCGGAAGAAATCGTCGGCAAGTTTGACGGTTCTACCGTCGACTTGTTTCGTGAAATCATACTTGGCTGGTGGGAGCGCATCGGCAACACCAAGCTGTCGGGCATCAGCAAGCTGATGATGGCGGAATCCTGCAACTTCCCGGAAGTAACGCAGTTTTACCACGATGAAGTGATTTCTCGCGGAAATGCGATGATTGCGCGCATGCTGGAACGCGGCATCCAGCGCGGCGAATTCCGCGACATCGACGTGAAGCAAGCCACCAGCGTGGTGTGCGCGCCGATGCTGATGCTGATGCTGTGGAAGCATTCCTTCAGCGCTTGCCGGGCCGAGCCTCTCTCGCCGGAAAACTACCTGAACAGTTTCATTGATTTGCTGTTGCATGGCTTGCGCAAGGATGCCGCCGTGCCTGTGCCTGCCGCTTGATCGAACGGACACCTCATATGCTGAAACGCCGTGCTTTCTGGATCATTCTTGCCGTATGCCTGACGGGAGCCGGCATCGCCGGCGCCATGCTGAAAAAGCAGAACAAGCCGAACGCCGCGGCGTCCGCCGCGCCCGCATCCAGCGTGCTGGAGTTCCTGCCGACCGACGTCACCCAGGCGAAACGCCACGACCTGCGCCAGCTGCTGCCGCTATCGGGCTCGCTGCGCGCCGTCAACCAGGCGTCGGTCAAGGCCAAGGTCGCCGGCGAAGTGCGCGAAGTGCTGGTGCGCGAAGGCGAGCCGGTCAAGGCCGGCCAGGTGCTCATCAAGATGGATGTCGCGGATTATCAGGCGCGCGTCGACCAGGCCAAAGGCGCGCTGATGGCTGCGCGCGGCCAGCTCGACATCGCCACCAAGACGCGCGACAACAACAAGGCCTTGCTCGGCAAGGGTTTCATCTCCAAGAACGCTTTCGACAATGCAGAAAGCCAGTATGAAATCGCGCGCGCCAACGTCGAGTCGGCGCGCGGCGCACTCGACGTCGCCCAGAAGGCGCTGTCCGACACCGTCATTCGCGCACCGATCTCCGGCCTGGTCAGCAGCCGCAGCGTGCAACCTGGCGAAAAGGTTTCGGCCGACAACCGCCTGCTCGACGTGGTCGACCTGAGCCAGATGGAGCTGGAAGCGGCCGTGCCGGCGGCCGACATCATGCATGTCGCACCCGGCCAGGAAGTCCAGGTCCGGATCGAGGGCATGGCGCAGCGGCTGGTCGGCACGGTGGCGCGCATCAATCCCGCCACCCAGGCCGGATCGCGCTCCATTATGGTCTACGTGAAGATCGACAATCCGCAGAACGCACTGCGCGTGGGCATGTTCGGCGAAGCGCAGCTGACCGTCTCGAAAAAGGAGAACGTCCTGACCGTGCCGCAGACGGCTATCCAGAACGACGCCGGCAACACCTATGTATATGCCATCGAAAACGGCACGCTATCGCAAAAGCCGGTGGCGCTCGGCGCTCGCGGCGACGACGGCGAAGGCGCCGCCGTCGAGGTGCTGGACGGGCTGCAGGACGGTGCGCAGATCGTCAGGACCAACCTCGGCAGCCTGCGCACGGGAGCGGTGGTCAAGTTCACCCGGACCGGCATGCCGGCCGCGACGGCGGCAGCCGGCGCTGCGGCGCGCTAGGACGTCCGTATTGGCCTTTTCACGGATAACGGAACACTCAAGATAAGCGCGCAAGCGCCGGAGAAAAATCAGCATGTGGTTTACCCGCATCAGTATCGGCAATCCCGTCCTCGCCACCATGATGATGCTGGCCTTCGTGGTGCTGGGCCTGTTCTCTTACCAGCGCCTGCAAGTCGACCAGTTCCCGGATGTGACCTTCCCGGTCGTGGTGGTGCAGACCGACTATCCCGGTGCCTCGCCCGAGACGGTCGAATCCGACATCACGCGCAAGGTCGAGGAAGCGGTCAATACCATCAGCGGCATCAACAGCCTGACCTCGCGCTCCTATGAAGGTTCGTCGGTGGTCATCATCGAATTCGTGCTGACCGTCGATCCGGCGCAAGCCGCGCAGGACGTGCGCGAAAAAGTCGCGATCGTGAAATCTGCCTTTCGCAAGGAAATCAAGGAGCCGCGCGTCACCCGCTACGACCCGGCCAGCCAGCCGATCTTCTCGATCTCGGTCAGCAACGATCCCAAGGCCAAGCAACGCAGCATTCGGGAACTGACCACGATCGCCGACCAGGTCGTCAAGAAGCGCCTGGAGAACGTGCGCGGCGTCGGTTCGGTGACGCTGGTAGGCGGGGTCAAGCGCGAAGTCGACATCTACGTCAAGCCGAACGAGATGGAAGCGCTCGGCATCGGCATCGATCAGGTGATCAATGCGGTGCGCAATGAAAACCAGGAACTGCCGAGCGGCGCGATCCGCTCCTCCGCCAACGAGCAGGTGGTACAGATCCAGGGCCGGGTGAAGAATCCTGAAGATTTCGGCCGCATCATCGTCACACGGCGCGGAGGCCAGTCTGTGACGCTCTCGCAGATCGCCACCGTGGTCGACGGTCAGGAAGAGCAGGAAAGCCTGGCACTGTTCAACGGCCAGCGCACGCTCGCGCTCAACATCCTCAAGGCCCAGGGCGAAAACACGATCGCCGTGGCCGACGGCCTGCAGGCGGCGATGAAGGAACTCGAACCGACGCTCAAGGCGCTCTATCCAGGCGTGAAGCTGGACGTGATCCGCGACAGTTCGCGCCAGATCCGCGTCGGCGTCGAGAACGTGCGCCGCACCCTGATCGAGGGCGCGCTGCTGACAGTGCTGATCGTATTCCTGTTCCTGAACTCCTGGCGCTCGACCGTGATCACCGGCCTGACACTGCCGGTAGCGCTGATCGGCACCTTTCTGTTCATGTATGTGTTCGGCTTCACCATCAACATGATCACGCTGATGGCGCTGTCGCTGTGCGTGGGCCTGCTGATCGACGACGCGATCGTGGTGCGCGAGAACATCGTGCGCCACGCCGGCATGAAGGTGCACGGACGCTACAAGGATCACAAGACGGCCGCGCTGGAAGGCACGGCCGAGATCGGCCTGGCGGTGATGGCGACCACCTTCTCCATCGTCGCGGTGTTCCTGCCGGTCGGCTTCATGGGCGGCATCATCGGACGCTTCTTCCACCAGTTCGGCGTAACCGTCACGGCGGCGGTGCTGATCTCGATGTTCGTTTCGTTCACGCTGGACCCGATGCTGTCGTCGGTCTGGCCGGACCCGGACGCGCACGGCGCCGGCCATCGCCGCAACACGCTGTACGGCAAGACCATCGGCCGCGTGCTGGAGCAGTTCGAGCGGATGGTGCAATGGCTGTCCGACGTCTACCAGGTGCTGCTGAAATGGTCGCTGAAGCATCGCGGCAAGACGCTCGGCATCGCAGTGGCGACCTTCGTCGGCGGCTGCGCGATCCCGATGACCGGCCTGATCGGTTCCGAGTTCGTGCCGCAGGCGGATTACTCGGAAACCGGCGTGGTCTACTACACCCCGGTCGGCTCCTCGCTGGAATTCACCGAGAGCAAGGCACGCCAGGTGGAAGCGGTACTGCGCGAATTTCCGGAGGTGCGCGACCTGTACACCTCGATCAACACCGGCACGGTGCAAGGCAAGAACTACGCGACGACCTACGTGCGGCTGGTGCCGCGCGCCGAACGCAAGCGCAATACGTATGAAATGGGCATCCCGCTGCGCAATCGCCTCGGACAGATTGCCGGCATCACCGTCACCCACATCGGCTCGCTCGAAGGCGTCGGCGGTGACAACAAGCAGTTGCGCCTGTCCCTGCTCGGCACCGACCTCGACCAGCTGGCCAAGCTGTCGGCCGAGGCGCAGGATAAGATCCGCGCCATTCCCGGCGTGGTCGACCTCGATTCCAGCCTGAAGCCGAACAAGCCGACCATTTCGGTCACGCCCAAGCGCGACCTGGGCGGCGACCTCGGCGTGGGCGTGGCGCAGATCGGCGGCGCGCTGCGGCCGCTCTTGGCGGGCGAAGCGGCCAGCTCCTGGCGCGCGCCGGACGACGAGAACTACGACGTCAATGTACGCCTGGCGCCGTCCGACCGCAGCGGCATCGACGATCTGTCGCACCTGATGCTGTCGAGCAGCCAGACCAACGCGGACGGCACGCCGAAGATGGTGCCGCTGCGTCAGGTCGCCAACATCGAGCCGTCCACCGGCGCCAACCAGATCAACCGGCGCGACCTGCGGCGCGAAGTGGAATTGTCGGCCAACGTGGTCGGCCGCTCCGCCGGCCAGGTCAGCGCCGACGTCAAGGCGGCGCTGGATTCGATGAACTGGCAGCCGGGCTATCGCTACCAGATCGGCGGCTCGGCCAAGAACATGCAGGAATCCTTCGGTTACGCGCTGTCGGCGCTGGCGCTGGCGATCATTTTCATCTACATGATCCTGGCGTCGCAGTTCTCCAGCTTCCTGCAACCGGTCGCGATCATGTCGTCGCTGCCGCTGACGCTGATCGGCGTGTTCCTGGCACTGATGTTCTTCCGCTCCACGCTGAACCTGTTCTCGATCATCGGCTTCATCATGCTGATGGGCCTGGTGACCAAGAATGCGATCCTGCTGGTCGACTTCGCCAACCAGGCGAGAAAGGCCGGCGCCGAGCGCGCCGCGGCGCTGCTGGAAGCTGCGCACGTGCGCCTGCGCCCGATCCTGATGACCACGCTGGCGATGGTGTTCGGCATGGTGCCGCTGGCGTTCGGCATGGCCGAGGGCTCCGAGCAGCGCGCGCCGATGGGCCAGGCCGTCATCGGCGGGATCATCACGTCGTCCGTGCTGACGCTGGTGGTGGTGCCGGTGATGTACACCTATCTTGACGATTTTGCAGCATGGCTGCGCCGCAAATGGAGTGGAAAAGGGCACGACGGCGCGCTTGATCCGGGTCATGGCGGCCAGGTAATTGCAATGCCACACAGCAAGAATAACGAGTCCGTTTGATAAAATACCGGGTTTGTCCCTTAACCCGTCGAGTGCCGAAATGAATATCGAAAAAGCCCGTTTCAACATGATCGAACAGCAGATCCGTCCGTGGGACGTCCTGGATCCGGACGTGCTGGAACTGCTGGTGGTGGTCAAGCGCGAGGCCTTCGTGCCGGAGGCGCACAGGAACCTGGCCTTCATGGATACCCAGATCCCGCTGCCGGGCGGTGAATGCATGTTCACGCCGAAGATGGAAGCGCGCATCCTGCAGGAGATCGCCCCGAAGAAGCACGAGCACGTCCTGGAAATCGGCGCGGGTTCCGGCTACATGGCGGCGCTGCTGGCGCACAAGGCGCGCCACGTGACGACGGTCGAGATTTCCCCGGAACTGAAGGCGATGGCGCAGAAAAACCTGGCTGACTACGGCGTAACCAACGTCGACGTCGTGCTCGGCAACGGTGCGCAGGGCTGGACCAATCCCGGCACCAAGGAGCCGTACGACGCGATCGTGATTTCAGGCTCGCTGCCGGTGCTGCCGGACAGCTTCCTCAAGCAGATCAAGGTCGGCGGCCGCATCTTCGCCATCATCGGCGAATCGCCCGTGATGAGCGCGCAGCTCATCACCCGCACCTCGGACAGCGCCTACAACACGGTCAAGATCTTCGAAACCGACGTCAAGCCGCTGCACGAAGCGCTGGTGCCGTCGCAGTTCGTGTTTTAAGGGATTCAACATGCAAACGTTGACGGCACCGGAACTGGCTCAATGGCTCGCCGATGAATCGCGCGAGCCGCCGGTGCTGCTCGACGTGCGCGAGCCGTGGGAATTCCAGACCTGCCGCATCGAAGGATCGCTGACTATCCCGATGCATTCCATCCCGGAGCGCATGCAGGAGCTGGAGGAAGATGCGCCCATCGTGTGCATCTGTCATCACGGCGCGCGCAGCATGTCGGTGGCCGCCTTCCTGGAACGGAACGGCTTCACCAATGTGACCAACCTGACTGGCGGCGTCCATGCCTGGGCGCTGCAAGTGGACAGTTCGATGCCGACCTATTAACTCTTTCAAACAACACTCCAACGGAGAAACCTGATGCGGAAATCCCTTGTCGCCACGCTAATCGCCGGCACCTTCCTGACGCTGAACGCACATGCAACCGATCTGTTGCAGGTGTACCAGGAAGCTCTCGCCAACGACGCGCAGTATGCCAGCGCGCGCGCGGCGCTGGCTGCCGGTCAGGAAAAGACGACGCAGGGACGTGCCGGACTGTTGCCGACGGTGGGCGTGACCGGCAGCTATGGCCGCAGCGGAACGGATATCGACAGCAGCCTGGGGACCGCGCACAGCAATTTCACCAGTAATGGCTATACGCTGGCGCTGTCGCAACCGCTGTTTCGAGTCGCCAACTGGGAGAACTACCAGCAGGGCAAGCTGCTGACGGCGGTCAGCGAGGCGCAGTTCGGGCAGGTGCAGCAGGACCTGATCGTGCGCGTGTCACAAGCCTATTTCGACGTGCTGGCTGCGCAGGACGCGCTGGCGTCGGTGCAGGCGCAGAAGACCGCGATCACCGAACAGCTGGCGGCAGCCAAGCGCAATTTCGAAGTCGGCACCGCGACCATCACGGACACCCATGAGGCGCAGGCGCGCTTCGACCTGGCCGTGGCGCAGGAAATCGCGGCGCAGAACGATCTGCAGATCAAGCGCACCACGCTGCAGCAGATCATCGGAAAACCGGCGGGCGACCTCGCGCCGCTGCCGGCCGGCGTCAAGCTGAATTCCCCGGAACCGGCAACCATCGACCAGTGGGTCGAAAGCGCGGAACGGCAGAATTACGGCGTGGTCGGACAGCAGCTCGCGCTCGAAATCGCACAGCGCGACATCAAGCGCAATCGCGCAGGTCATTATCCGACGCTCGACCTCGTCGCCAGCCGCAATCACAGCAATCCCGCCTCCGTCAGCCTGCAGAACTCCACCGCCACCACCAATACGGTCGGCGTTCAATGGGCAATTCCGATTTTCTCGGGATTCGCAGTCGACAGCAAGGTACGCGAATCGATCGCTCTGGAAGACAAGGCGCGCGCCGACCTGGAAAACGCGCGCCGCGTCGCCGCACTGGGTGCACGCCAGGCTTTCCTCGGCGTGAACGCGGGACTGGCGCAGGTGAAGGCGCTGGAAGCGGCGGAAGTCTCCAGCAAATCGGCCCTCGAATCGAACCGTCTCGGGTACCAGGTCGGCGTGCGCATCAACATCGATGTTCTCAACGCGCAGCAGCAGTTGTATTCGACCCAGCGCGACTTGTCGAAAGCACGTTACGACACCATCGTCAACGGCCTGCGCCTCAAATCCGCGGCCGGCTCGCTGGCCGAAAACGACCTGATTCAGATCAATTCACTACTGAAGCACTAAGCAGACGCGGGCGGCTTGACGTGCCGCCCTCTTCCATCCCCCCGCTTCCCCTGCCGCCGTCTTTTCGCTGAAAATCAGCCTAATTCCACTCCGCCCGGCGGCATTCCCTCTGTATCCCATCAAAAATCGGCACCGCTCCAAGCGCAGCATGCCCGCATTCCCATCCCATCATCGGGAATATACATCCCGATAACAGGAATTCATTTCCCATTTTTGGAAGCGCCGGCCTTGCCGGATTGCATCTCGTTTCCATCCCACGCGCATTTCCGGCCCGCGCAAAAGATGTATTGCGCTGGCTTGTTAATTGCTGATCAGCCCGGCATCCCATTAGAAGACCGAAAATCAGCAGCCCCACGGAGGAAGTACCCCATGCGCAAGAACCTGCCGGTTACCGGCGCCGAATACATATTGAAAGACTCGGAAACGATCGTTTCGAAGACCGACCTGAAAGGCAAGATCACCTACGTCAACCGCGACTTCATCGACATCAGCGGCTTCTCGGAAGAGGAGCTGCTGGGGGCACCGCAAAACATCGTGCGCCATCCCGACATGCCGCCGCAGGCATTCGAGGACTTCTGGCGCACGCTCAAGAGCGGCAAGGCATGGACCGGCCTGGTGAAAAACCGCTGCAAGAACGGCGATCACTACTGGGTCGAAGCGAACGCCGCACCTATCATCGAAAACGGCAAGGTGACCGGTTACACGTCGATCCGCATCAAGCCCTCGCGCGAACAGGTGGAGGCGGCCGAAGCCGCTTACCGCACCATCAATGCCGGCGACAAGACGCTGGAAATCCGCGAGGGCATGGCGGTGCGCCGTTCGCCCCTGGACAGACTGAACATCGCGCACAAGCTCTCCCTCAAACGCAAGATGGGCATGGCGTTCGGCATCCTGGCGCTGCTGTTTGCCGCCAACGGCGCTGCCGCCATGGGACTGGCCAACGGTACGACGGCGCTGGCGACAGCGGGAGCCGGCCTGCTGCTGGCGATCCTGTTCAACACCATGCTTCACAGCAACATCGTCGCTCCGCTGGAGCGCGCCCGGCGCGACATCGAACGCATGAGTATGGGCGACCTGTCGTGCAAGATCGAATCCGCGGGAGACAACGAGATTTCCCGGCTCCTCCAGTCGATCCGCATCCTGCAAACCAACGTGAAACTTCTGGTCGGCCAGATCAAGGAAGCGACCGACCTAGTCAACCGCGGATCGCGCGAAATCGCGACCGGCAACGCCGACCTGTCGGCGCGCACCGAATCGCAGGCCAGTTCGCTGGAAGAGACAGCCTCGTCCATGGAGGAATTGACCAGCACGATCCAGCAGAATGCACAAAGCGCGCAGGAGGCGAACAAGCTGGCCGAGTCGGCCTCCGGCATCGCCGCCAGGGGAGGCGCTGCGGTCGGGCAGGTGATCGAAACGATGGGCGCGATCAAGGACAGTTCGCGCAAGATCGCCGATATCATTTCGGTCATCGACGGAATCGCCTTCCAGACCAATATCCTGGCGCTCAATGCCGCGGTGGAAGCCGCGCGCGCAGGCGAAGAGGGGCGCGGTTTCGCGGTAGTCGCGTCGGAAGTGCGCACGCTGGCGCAACGATCGGCCGTGGCCGCCGGGGAAATCAAGACCCTGATCGTCGACTCGGTCGAACAGGTGGAAGCCGGCAGCGACCTTGTCGATCGGGCCGGCAACACCATGGAAGAGGTCGTCGCATCGATCACGCAGCTGGCCGAGATCATGAATCACATCACGTTGGCCAGCCGCGAACAGCGTGCCGGCATCGAACAGATGAACCAGGCGATCACGGAAATGGACGCCATCACGCAGCAGAATGCCGCTTTGGTCGAGCAGTCCGCTGCCGCGGCGGAATCGCTGCAGGAGCAAGCGGAGAAACAATGGCACCTGGTCGGCGCGTTCAAGCTGGCCGCGGCAGAACGCTCTGCGAGATTGCTGCACTAAACGGTGCCACCGCTATACACCCATCGCATACCAGCCGGCTCCCTATTCCGGCTGCGTGGCCGGCGGGCGGCCATCGGCCGCCCCGGATTCCTGCTCGCGCCGGAACGGCATCTTGCGCTCGCTGATGCGCTGTAGCACGACATAGAAAACGGGAATGACGAAAATCCCGAGCATGGTGGCAAACAGCATGCCGAACACGACAGTCGTGCCGATCGATTTCCGGGCCCCGGCCCCGGCTCCTGTCGCGATCGCCAGCGGCAGCGTGCCGAGGATGAAGGCGAACGAAGTCATCAGGATCGGGCGCAAGCGCAATTGCGCCGCCTGCCGCGCCGATTCGACGATCGCCGTGCCGCGCTCGCGCGCAAGCTTGGCGAACTCGACGATCAGGATCGCGTTCTTCGCCGCCAGGCCGATCAGCATGATGAGGCCGATCTGGGTGTACACGTTATTGACTTCGTTGCGCAGCAACAGGCCGACAAATGCGCCCAGCACTCCGAACGGAATCACCAGCAAAATCGCGACCGGCATCGCCCAGCTCTCGTACAGCGCCGCCAGCACGAGAAAGACGAACATCAGCGACAGCGCGAAGATGTAGGCTGTCTGGCCGCCGGTCTTCAGTTCCTGGTAGGTCGAGCCGGTCCATTCGTAGCCGAAGCCGGCCGGCAGCGTGGCGGCGGCGACTTCCTGCATCGCCTGCGCCGCCTGGCCGGAGCTGTAGCCGGGCGCAGTCGCGCCGGTGATGGTGGCGGCACGATAGATGTTGTAACGCTCGTAGAATTCCGGACCGCTGATCGATTTGGGGCGCAGCACCGCGGACAGCGGAATCATGTCGCCATTGGTGTTGCGCACGTAATAACGGTTGACGTCGTCCGGGCTGGCGCGCGCGCCCGCCTCGGCCTGCATCTGCACCCGGAAGGTGCGGCCGTACAGGTTGAAGTCGTTGATGTAATAGCTGCCCATCAGCGCCTGCAGCGTGAAGAACACGTCCGTCAGCGCGATGCCGTAGGTCTTGACCTTCTCGCGGTCCACCTCGTACTCGATCTGCGGCGTGCGGTCGTCGTAGTTTGGAAACACGAAGCCGATTTCGGGCCGCTTGTGCGCGGCGGCCACGACCTCCTGCAAGACCTGGCCAAACCGCTTCGGGTCGCCGCCGGTCCGGTCCTGCAGGATGAAGTCGAAGCCGCCGGTGGTGCCGAGGCCGCGTATCGGCGGCGGATTCAGCACCAGCGCCCGTGCTTCCGTGATTTCCGAGTTCAGGCGCCTGAGCAACGTACCCACGATCGCATCCGCGCTTTCGTTCGCCCCCTTGCGCTCATCCCACGGCTTGAGCCGGATGAAGCTGGTCGAATTGTACGAGGTGGTCAGGCCGGTCAGCAGATTGAAGCCGGACAGCGATGCAACGCCATCCACGCCCGGCGTTTCCCTTGCAATGCGGGTCAATTGCGCGACTGCCGCATTGGTGCGCTCGAGCGACGCGCCGTTCGGCAGCTGCATCACCGCGAACACGTAGCCCTGGTCCTCCGTCGGCACCAGGCCGGTCGGCCGGTTCTTGATCAGCAGGTACAGTGCGGCGATGATGACGATGAACGTCAGCATCACCAGCACGGCGTGGCGCACCAGCGTCACCACGGTCGCGCTGTAGCGGTTGGAAGAAGCATCGAACAGCCGGTTGAAGCGGTCGAAGAAGCGGCCCAGGAGACCGTGCGGCCGTTCATGCGCGGCGGGACGCAGCAGCAATGCGCACAAGGCCGGCGTCAGCGTCAGCGCGACGATCGCCGACAGAATCACCGAGATGGCCAGCGTCAATGCGAACTGCCGGTAAAGCTGCCCGGTCAGGCCACCGAGGAAAGCCACCGGAATGAACACCGCGGCGAGCACCAGCGCAATCGCGATCACCGGGCCGCCCACGTCGGCGATCGCGGCCTTGGTTGCCTCCTTGGGGGAAGGATGCTCGGTATCGAGCCGGTGCTGCACCGCTTCCACCACCACGATCGCATCGTCAACCACGATGCCGATCGCCAGCACCAGGCCGAACAGAGTCAGCGTATTGATGGAGAAGCCCAACGCGGAGAAAGCGGCGAAGGTGCCGATCAGGGACACTGGGATCGCCAGCATCGGGATGATGGTGGCGCGCCATGTCTGCAGGAACAGGAAGACGACGATCAGCACCAGCACGAACGCGATGCCGAGCGTGATCAGCACGTCCTTCAATGACTCGGTGACGAAAGGCGTGGTGCTGTAGGGGATCGAATACACCATCCCCTGCGGGAAGCGCTTGGCCGCGTCGTCCATAGTGATCTTGACCTGCCTGGCGACGTCGAGCGCATTGGCGTCGGGCTGCAGGAAGATGCCGATGAAGACGCCCGCGATGCCGTTTTCCTGCACGCCGATGCTGTAGTCGGCGCCGCCCAGTTCGATGCGTGCGATATCCTTCAGGTACACGATCTGGCCGTTGGCGCCGGCACGCACGATCATGTTTTCGTATTGCGCCGGGTCCGACAGCCGCCCCGCGATGGTGGCCGAATACTGCATCTGCTGTCCTGCGGGAACCGGCGGCACGCCGATGCGGCCGGCTGGCGCCACCACGTTCTGCTCCTGGATCACGTTGCGGACATCGCCCGCGGTCACGCCCAGGCGCGCCATCTTGTCCGGATCGAGCCAGATGCGCATGCTGTAGTCGCGCGCGCCGAAGATGCGCACGAAACCGACGCCGGGAATGCGCGACAGCGTGTCCTGCAGGTTCAGCAACGCGTAGTTGCTCATGAACGTGGTATCGAAGCGCCCGTCGGGCGACGTCAGCGCCAGCACTTCGAGGAAGTCGGTCGATTGCTTGCGGATGGTGATGCCTTGCCGAATCACGTCCGCCGGCAGCGTGCTCTGCGCAATGGCTACGCGGTTTTGCACGTCGACCGCATCGAGATCCTGGTTGGTGCCGATGTCGAACGTCACGGTCAGGCTGTATGACCCGTCATTGGCGCTCTTCGAGTCCATGTAGATCATGCCCTTGGCGCCATTGACCTGTTGCTCGATCGGCGCGGCGATCGATTGCGTGACGACGTTGGCATTCGCGCCCGGGAAACTCGTGCTTACCTGCACCTGCGGCGGCACGATTTGCGGATACTGGGAAATGGGCAAACCAAAGGCGGCCAACGCACCCGCCAGCGTGATGATCAGCGAGACGACGGTCGAAAAGACGGGGCGATCGATGAAAAAATTAAACATCTGCGTGTCGCTTTCGCTTGCTAAAGGCCAGTCGTGACAAGGCCGGGCGCGGGATGTGCCCGGTTTGCGCGGCGAGCGGCAACAGCAACGCTAGCGCCCCTGCTTCCCGCCCTCCTGCGCGCTACCCGGCTGATCGGCCTTCCTCTGCTGCCCGGCCGGCACCGGCTTTACCGTCGCGCCGGGTTGCACCTTGGCGATGCCTTCGACGATGACCGTCTCCCCCGGTTTCAGGCCCTGCTCCACCAGCCAGTCGTTGCCGATGCGCTGGTTGGCGACGATATCGCGGCTCATCGCCTTGTTATCCGGCCCGACCACATACACCGACCGTTTTCCCTGGATTTCCTGTACCGCCTTCTGCGGCACCAGGATCGCATTCGGGTTGCTCCTGCCCGGCACGATTACGCGCATGAATTGCCCCGGCCTTAAATCGCCATCGGGGTTGGGCACCACCACCCGGACCGGCAGGGTGCCGTTGCGCGGGTCGACTGCCGCATCGACGAAATTCAGCTTGCCGCTGTATCGGTAATCACTGCCATCGATCAGCTTGAGCTTGAAATCGGGCGACTTCCTCTCGTCGCGCAGATTGAACTGCTTTTGCAATTCCGCGAGCTTCTCTTCACTGATCGTGAAGCCGACATAAATCGGGTCCTGCGAGTAGACCGTCGTCAGCAAGGTACTGGAGGCGACCACCAGCCCGCCGGGCTTGATCAGCGCGCGGCTGATCAAGCCGTCGCGCGGCGAACGGATGGCGGTGTAGTCGAGGTTCAATTGCGCTTGCCGCACCTGGGCTTCGCCCGACAGCACGCTGGCCGCGTCGGCGCGCTCCTTGGCGATGGCGCCCTCCAGATCCTGCTGGCTGATCGCGCGCGAATCGATCAATTTCCTGAAGCGCGCCAGCGTCTGTTCGGAATTGAGATGCGACGCCCGCGCCTGTTGCAGATTCGCCTTGGCCTGGGCCAGCGCCGTGCTGTAAGGTTTCTGGTCGATCACGAACAGCAGATCGCCCTTTTTCACTGGTGTTCCATCCTTGAACGCCTGCCGCTCCACGATGCCGCCGACGCGCGCACGGATTTCCACCGCTTCCACTGCCTCGGTCTGTGCCGCATAGTCTTGCGATAAAGTGACCGGCGTTGCGGCAAGCTTGATGACGGACACTTCCGGCGGGGGCGGAGCATGTTGCGCGGCATCCTGTTTTTTTTCACCGCAGGCCGAAAGTCCGGAAATCAACAAGGAGAACAAGATTAACCGGCAACTCCTGGCGAGCGCGCGCATCACAGGGATCGCTCCGACATGGGCCACGACGTTTTCCTTGTTCTTGCGGGTGGATTGAGCAATGACTATGGATCCGATGCATGCTTTTCAGAGCCACATCCGCACAGTATTGAACAAAGACCTGTTGAACGGAAAAGCAAAACCGATCCCCGCTTGACGCACGTCAGTGCGCCAGCATGATATCGCCGTTGCTGAACGAAATTATTCTTCGACGAACGTTGCTAAGCTCGTATTTTTTCCGTCGGCACCGTGCTGTTGCGCAGGAATGCCTGGATGCGCTCCGGCGTCCCCGGCTCGGCAAAGTAATAGCCCTGCATGATGTCGCAGCCAGCCTTGCGCAGGAAATCAAGCTGCTGCTCGGTTTCCACGCCCTCGGCCACCACCGACAGGCCAAGACTGTGGGCCATCGCGATGATCGCGGTGGTGATCGCTTCATCGTCGCCGTCGCCGGGAATGTCGCGCACGAAGGTGCGGTCGATCTTCACCTGGTCGATCGGGAAACGCTTCAGATATGCCATCGACGAATACCCGGTGCCAAAATCATCGATCGACAGCCGGATGCCTTCCGTCTGCAGTCTTTGCAACAGCTCGACATTGGCATGAACGTTTTCCATCAGCACCGTTTCCGTAATCTCCAGCTCAAGCTGGCCGGGCGACATGCCGGTCTCGCGCAAGGCCTCGAGGATGTCTTCCACCAGCTGGCTGTCCTTGGTCTGCCGCGCCGACAGGTTTACCGACACATGCACGTCGCCCAGGCCAGCCTCGCGCCATGCCGCAACCTGCCGGCAGGCGGTGCATAGCACCCATCGCCCGATCGGCACAATCAGTCCGCTCTCCTCGGCCACCGGGATGAATTCCGCCGGGCTCACCATCCCGAGCTCGGGATGATTCCAGCGCAGCAGCGCTTCCAGGCCGACCAGGCTGCCATCCTTCAGGCTGAACTGGGGCTGGTAATACAGCTCCAGCTCGCCGCGCTCCAGCGCCTTGCGCAGGTTGACCTCCAGCGACAGGCGCTTCTGCACCCGCTGGTCTAGCTCCGGACGGAACAGCTCGAACGCGTTCTTGCCCTTGTTCTTGGCCTGGTACATCGCGGTATCGGCGTTGCGGATGAGCGTCTCGAGGTTGGCCCCGTCCTGCGGATAGACGCTGATGCCGATGCTGGCGGTGACGTAGATGTCATGCACGTCGACGGCGAAGGGCTCGGCCAGCGCGGCGAGAATCTTCGCGGAGATGAGAGCGCCCTGCGTTCCGGCATCCGACTCGAGGATCACGGCGAATTCGTCGCCGCCGATGCGGCAGATCACGTCGGCGCTGCGCAGGCAGTCGACCAGGCGCTGCGCAACCAGCTCGAGCAGCCTGTCGCCGCATTGATGCCCGAGCGTGTCGTTGACGATCTTGAAGTTGTCGAGATCGAGCAGCAGCAGTCCCACGCTGCCTCCCGCCCGGTCGACGCGCGACAGCGCAAACAGCAGGCGTTCATTGAACGCATGCCGGTTCGGCAATCCGGTGACCGGGTCGACATGCGCCAGGTAGTGCAGATGCGCCTCGGCGCTCTTGACCCGGCGCCGCATGCGGCGCACCAGCAGGTAGGCCGCGGCCAGCGAACCGGCGGCGATCGACAGGGTCAGGCCGATATAGCCGAGCAGCCGCCCGTACAGCCGGTCCAGCCCGGCGCGCACCACCACGTAGCCGATATGCACGTCCTCGGAATCCACATACCGCACCAGCTCCATCCGCGTGACGCCGAACCGGTGGCCGGCTTCAAGCAGGCTGGGCGCCGGCGCAGCCACCGGTGCGGCGCGCCCGCGCGTATATGACGCCAGCTGCCGGCCGCCCAGCGTGAAGATGCCGGCCGCCTGGATGCTGGGGGATGCGGCCAGCGCATTCAGCGTTTCCGTTCCCGCCCTGCCGTCGTTGAACAGCAGCGCCGCCACGCTGTTGTCGCTAACGATGTGCGCCTGCACGCCGAGGTCTTCCACCATCGCGTCGCGCAGCAACAGGAACTGGAACACGATCAGCAGCACGCTCGCCACCAGCAGCGCGGTGGCGGCGCTGGCGAGATTGGCCAGCGTAAGCCAGCGGCCCAGCCCGGCGGCGCTTGTGTGCGGCACTTTCATTGCACCGTGCGCGCCAGGCGCAGCAATTTGGAACTCAGCGCCAGCCTGGCCTGCCGCGCCGCGCGCGTGTCGATATCGAACACAACCCGGTTGCCGGCCATCGCCAGCGCGACGACGACGCCGTCGCGATCGATCCCTTCATCATCCGAAATGGTAAGCACGCCGCTACCCAATCCTTTTCTGATAGTCGCCCAGCGCTCCCTGTCGACGCTGTCGAGAAACAACACATGGCAGGCACGCAGGTTGCGCGCCGCGCCCAGGCTGCGCACCGCGATCTTGTGTCCCCGGATCGAACGCTCGCCCAGGCCGATCAGCGGCGCGCGCAGCGCGCTGCCCGGGTTGATGCAGATATTGAGCGTTCCGCCTTCATAGGGCGTCTCTGCCGGCCAGCCCGTAAACAGCGCGAAGTTATACACGAATGCCGCTTTCAGGTCGTACTCCTGCACGGTCTGCGCGGCAGCCGGCCACGCCGGCAGCCACAGCGCCGCCGCGAGCAGCCATGCGCTCCGCCGTTTGGCTCGCCATGCCATGGACATCAGAAGGCCGCGCACAGCTTGACGCGGAAGCTGCGGCCGTCCTGCCGGATCGCATCCTGCGCATGTTCCGCGGAGCCAGGATCGGCATAGCCGCGGTCGAACAGGTTGTATACGCTGGCGGAGACGTCCAGACCGCGCGCCAGCCGCGCCGACGACAGGGTCAGGTTGGCCAGCCAGTAGCCGCCGGTCGAGCCTTGCCGGGTGAGGCGGCTGCCCACGTACTGCGCCTCCGCGCCGGCCCACCAGGCGGCACCCGGCAGCGGCGCGGACAGGTTGAACTTGGCCAGGTGGCGCGGCGAATTGACCAGCGTCGCGCCGCTCGAATCGTCCTGCGCCTGCTGCCAGCTGTAGCTGGTGCGCAGCTTGGCGCCGCCGCCCCACGCCTTCTCCAGCTCGAGTTCCAGGCCGCGCGCGGTAGCCTGGTCGACGTTGCGGAACACGGGCAGGTTATCCGCCGGATCGACGGTCTGGGAGATCAGGTCGCGCACGCTGTTATGAAACGCCGATGCCGTGATACGCGTGTCGGCGTTCAGGTATTGTTCGACGATCAGCTCGCGCGTGCGGATGCTTTCCGCCTTCAGCGCGGGATTGGCCTTTTGCCCGCCCTCGCCGGTCAGCTGGTAGTACAGCTCGTAGGCATTGGGTGCGCGGTAGGCGGTGCCGTACACGGTCTTGACCGTGGTGGCCGGCGTCAGCTTGTACATCAGTGCCAGGCGCGGATTGTAGGCGCTGCCCGCGGTGGAATGACGGTCGTAGCGCATGCCCGCGTTGAGCAGCAGGTCGTCGCGCAGGATGATTTCATCCTGCAGGTAGACCCCGGCGCGCGTGCCGTCGCGGTGGTCGTCGAGGTTCAGCTTATACGGATCGACATTGAAGTTGTACTGGTCGCGCCGGTAGTCGCGCTGGTATTCGGCGCCCGCCACCACCTTGTGGCGCGCGAAATGGGTGCTGACCAGTTTCGCCTCTCCACCCCACCAGCGCGCCTGCGCGCCGTCGCGGTTGACCGTCAGCGGCGGGTAATCGTAAATGTAATCGCCCAGGTAGGTGCTGCTCCCCCAGTACAGACGCGACGACAGCTCCGCATGATCGGACAGCGCGCCCGTGTAGTTCGCGTCAACGGCGCTCTGGGTGTCGACGGTGTGTGCGCGCGGATCATTGAATACCTGGGAAAACGACGCGGTCGGAATGCCCTTGGTGCGTTCGCCATGCGATGCGGAGATCCGGAACGGGCCGGCCGCACCTTTTACGAACAAGTTTTGCGCGCGGTCGTAGTCGAGCCTTCTCGCAACGCCGTTGTTCTGCGCTGGCGTGTCGAATTCGGGGAAGTACAGGTCCTGCCCGTCGATGCGATAGGAGCTTGCCGAGATCAGGAACTCCCTGTCGTCGTCATGCCAGCCATAGCTCGCGCGTGCCTTGCGCGCCCCGTAACTTCCGGCTTCGACTGCAGCGCGGGCGCCGCTCATGTCGCTGCCGCGCCTGGTGATGATGTTGATCACGCCGAAGAAGGCATTGGAGCCGTAGATCGACGATCCGGGTCCGGGAACGAACTCGACGCGCTCGATCAGGTCGACGTCGAGCATGAATTCGGTGCCGATGGCGGCCTGGTCGTACACCGCGTCATTGATCCGGTAGCCGTCCACCAGCAGCAAAAAGCGCGTGTTGTAGTCGCCGGGGCGCAGAAAGCCGCGCGCGCCGAGGTAGCTGTAGTTGCGGTCATTGTTCACATACAGCCCGCGCATGCTGCGCAGGATATCGGCCAGCGTGCGCCAGCCGAATGCCCGGATGTCTGCCGCGGTGACCACCGACACCGCCGACGGCGCGTCGCTGACCTTCTGCACGAATTTCGATGCGCTATAGACTTCGAGCGAAAGAAGCTGCTCCATCGGCAGCGATGCAAGGTCGGCGTCCGCGACCACCGCGCCCGCCGGCGCCCATGCCAGCAGGCCGAGCGCCAAGGCGCAGCAACGGACCGCTTCCTGCGGGACCAACGTTCCGGAACGTGCAGACTTGCCTGGCATGCCGACTACCCTTGCTTGACTTGGAAAGCGTGATCCCGGTGGATGACGCGCCCAAGGCCCCATGAATGAAAAACAAGACGTGCATCTTTAAAAGATGACTATTGGAAACATTTTAACCAAGCTCAGGGCAAAGCGGCTGATTATCGTAGCTGCGTCGCACAACGCGGCGCCGGCCGCGATGCGGCTTCAGGCGCGGGCGGCAGGCGCTCGCGCCGGCTACCGGCGCAGGGAAGGGGCGTAACGCAGGGTGTCGAAACAGGCGTCGATCAGCTTTTCGGCATTCTCTTCGAGATTGAAGCTGTCCGGCGCGAACAACCAGTTGTTGAGCAGGCCGCCCATCGCCGCATGCAGGGTCACGCCCGCAAGGCGGAGGTCGAGGTCGGCGGGAAGCTGCTGTCTGTCGATTGCCTTGCGCAATATGCGCTCGATATTGGCCATCCCTTCCAGGTAGCACTCCCGCTGCCGGATCACGATCGGGTCGGCTTCCTCGACGAACTCGCACTTGTGGAAAATGATGTCGAACACCTTGCGCGAATGCGGATTGCGGGCGGCTTCGTGCAGCACGAACACGCAGGTGTCGCGCAGCTTGCCCAACGGGTCGACCTCGCCTTCCTCCGCGCCCGCTTCCATCATCGATTCCATCGGCAACCGCACGCGCTCGCACATGGCGTCGAACAGGTCGCTCTTGTTCTTGAAGTGCCAGTAGATCGCGCCCCGCGTCACATCCGCAGCCTGCGCCACTTCGGCCAGCGAGGTTTGCGCCACGCCCTGCGCGTGAAACACATTTTCCGCCGCATCGAGAATCCGGTTGCGCGTTTCGAGCGCTTCTTCCTTGGTAGATCGGGCCATGATAATTCGTTGTGAATGTGAAAACGGTCAAACTGCGGTAGAGTCACTTCCTCGGGAGGCGCCCAACATACATTCATGCATGTATGTATAATACCAGTCTTCTACCCTCAAGAAGAATAGAGCTGCATCAAGCGCCGCGTCCGCAGCCGCCCGGCTCACGTGCGTGTAGCGCCGCCATGCCGCCCGATCGCGACCCATTCAATTACTGTGCGAGAAACCATGAGTTCAATTCGTCCTATTTCCCGTATTGCCGCTGCCACAATGATGCTGGCGTCGCTGGCCGCGTGCGGCGACAAGATCCCGAGCGCGCAAGCCCAGGGCGCCGGCATGCCGCCGCCGGAAGTATCGGTGGTGACGGTGCAGCCGGAGCGCATCGTGGTCGCCAATGAATTGCCGGGACGGGTCGAGGCGACGCGCATCGCACAGGTGCGCGCGCGCGTGCCCGGCATCGTGCTCAAGCGCGTGTTCGAGGAAGGCAGCGAAGTCAAGGCCGGCGACGTGCTGTACCGGATCGATCCGGCTCCGTTTCAGGCGACGTACAACAGTACGCAGGCGGCCCTGGCCAAGGCGCAGGCGAACCTGGCGCAGGCAACGCTGAAAATCCAGCGCTACAAGCCGCTGGTCGAAACCAATGCCATCAGCAAGCAGGAGTACGACGACGCCGTGACGGCGGAAAAGCAGGCGACCGCCGACGTCGCCGCCGCCCGGGCGGCGCAGGAAACAGCCCGCCTCAACCTCGGCTATGCGACCGTCAACGCGCCGATTTCCGGACGCATCGGCCGCGCCCAGGTGACGGAAGGCGCGCTCGTCGGCCAGGGCGAAGCGACCCCGCTGGCAACCGTCCAGCAGCTCGACCCGATCTACGTGACGGTCTCGCAGTCCAGCGCCGAACTGCTGCGCCTGAAGCAGGCGCTGGCCAACGGCCAGCTGAAAAGCGTCGGCAAGGACCGCGCGACGGTCAGGCTGGTCACCGACGACGGCCGCGTCTATCCGCACCCCGGCAAGCTGCTGTTTTCCGACGTGACGGTGGATGAAACGACCGGCGCGGTATCGCTGCGCGCGGTCTTCCCCAACCCCGACCGCTTCCTGCTGCCCGGGATGTACGCTCGCGCACGCATCGAGCAGGCGGTCGACGAACAGGCGCTGACCGTGCCGCAGCAGGCGGTCACGCGTTCGCCAGACGGTTCGGCGGTGATGGTGGTCGGCCAGGATGGCAAGGTCGTCGCGCAACCCGTCAAGACCGGCGGTGTGCAAGACAATAAATGGATCATCACCGACGGCCTGAAGGCTGGCGACCGCGTGATCGTGGAAGGCCTGCAGAAAGCCAAGCCGGGCTCGACCGTCAAGCCGACGCCGTGGAAAGGGCCGGCCGCGGCCGGCCAGGCCGGGAGCGCGCCCGCCCCGGCACCGCAGAAATCCTGATTAAGGAAAGCACCAGATGGCCAAATTCTTTATCGACCGCCCGGTTTTCGCCTGGGTGATCGCACTTTTCATCCTGCTGGCCGGCGCGCTGTCGATCACGAAGCTGCCGGTGGCGCAATATCCGACCATCGCCCCGCCATCGGTGGTCGTCACCGCCGTCTATCCGGGCGCATCGGCCCAGACGCTCGACGAAAGCGTGATCAGCCTGATCGAACAGGAGATGAACGGCGCCGACGGCCTGTTGTACATGGAATCGCAAAGCGAGGCGAACGGCCAGGCGACTCTCACCATCACCTTCCAGGCCGGCACCAATCCCGACCTGGCGGCAGTCGACGTGCAGAATCGCCTGAAGCGCGCCGAGGCGCGCCTGCCGCAGGCGGTCACTCAGCAAGGCGTGCAGGTCACCAAGGCGCGCAGCAACGTGCTGCTGTTTACCACGCTGTCGTCGACCGACGGCCGGCTCGATCCGGTCGCGCTGGGCGACTACCTGTCGCGCAACGTGCTCAATGAAATCCGCCGCGTGCCTGGCGTCGGCCAGGCGCAGCTGTTCGGCACCGAGCGCGCCATGCGCATCTGGATCGACCCGGCCAAGCTGGTCGGTCTGAAGCTGACGCCCGGCGACGTCGCCGCCGCCATCCGCGCCCAGAACGCGCAGGTGGCTTCCGGCACGCTGGGCGACCTGCCGACCACGAGTGCGCAGCAAATCGCCGCGCAGATCGTGGTAACCGGCCAGCTGGCCACGCCCGAGGAATTCGGCAACATCGTGCTGCGCGCCAATCCCAACGGCTCGACCGTGCGCCTGCGCGACGTCGCCCGCGTCGAAATCGGCGGCCAATCCTATGCCACCTCGGCGCGCCTGAACGGCAAGCCGACTGCCGCCATCGGCGTCATGCTGTCGCCAACGGCCAACGCGCTGCAGACCGCCAAGGCGGTGCGCGCCAAGATGGACGAACTGTCGCGCTACTTCCCGGCCGGCGTGAAATACGACATCCCCTACGATACCTCCCTGTTCGTGCAGATCTCGATCGAGGAAGTCGTCAAGACCCTGCTCGAAGCCGTGGTGCTGGTGTTCCTGGTGATGTACCTGTTCCTGCAGAACATCCGCTACACGCTGATCCCGACCATCGTGGTGCCGGTGGCGCTGATGGGCACCTTCGGGACGATGGCCGCGTTCGGCTTCTCGATCAACGTGCTGACCATGTTCGGCATGGTGCTGGCAATCGGCATCCTGGTCGACGATGCGATCGTGGTGGTGGAAAACGTCGAGCGCATCATGAGCGAGGAAGGCCTGTCGCCGCGGGACGCCACGCGCAAGGCGATGGGGCAGATCACCGGCGCCATCATCGGCATCACGCTGGTGCTGGTGGCGGTGTTCATCCCGATGGCTTTCTTCGGCGGCGCGGTCGGCGCGATCTACCGCCAGTTCTCGCTGTCAATGGTGTCTTCCATGCTGTTCTCGGCGCTGATGGCGCTGTCGCTCACGCCGGCGCTGTGCGCGACGCTGCTCAAGCCCGTCGAGGCCGGCCACCATCACGAGAAGACCGGCTTCTTCGGCTGGTTCAACCGCAGCTTTCACCGCACCGCGACCGGCTACCAGGGCTTTATCGGAAAGATCCTCGGCAAGACCGGACGCTACATGGTGATCTACGGCGCCATCATCGCGTGCGTCACGCTGCTGTACGTGCGCCTGCCCTCCTCCTTCCTGCCGATCGAGGACCAGGGCTACCTGATCACCAACGTGCAGCTGCCGCCGGGGGCGAGCGTGAACCGCACCCAGGCCGTCATCGAGCAAGTCGAGCAGTACTACCTTAAGCAGCCGAGCATCGCGCGCACGGTCGCGGTTTCCGGCTTTTCCTTCTCGGGCAGCGGCCAGAATGCCGGCCTGGTGTTTACGCCTCTGAAGGACTGGAGCGAGCGCGGCAAGGGAGAATCGGCCACCGAGATCGCAGGCCGCGCGTTCGGCGCGCTGTCCACGATCCGAGACGCGATCATCTTCCCGGTCAATCCACCGCCGATCCGCGAGCTCGGCAACGCCACCGGCTTCACCTTGCGCCTGCAGGACCGCGGCGGCAACGGCCATGACGCGCTGCTCGCCGCGCGCAACCAGCTGCTCGGCATGGCTGCCAAGAGCCAGGTCGTCAAGGGCGTGCGCCCGGAGGGCCTGGAAGACACGCCGCAGCTGCAGCTCGACATCGACCGCGACAAGGCAAACGCGCTCGGCGTGTCGTTCGCCGACATCAACAGCGCTTTGTCGAACGCGATCGGCTCGGCCTACCTGAACGACTTCCCGAACCAGGGACGCCAGCAGCGCGTGATCCTGCAGGCGGACGCGCCGCAACGCCTGCAGCCGGACGACCTGCTGAAGCTGTACGTGCGCAACGTCCAGGGCAACATGGTGCCGTTCTCCTCGTTCGCCAGCTCGCACTGGAACATGGGGCCGGTGCAGCTGGTGCGCTACAACGGCTATCCCGCGATGAAGATTTCGGGCGACGCCGCGCCGGGCCACAGCACCGGCGAAGCGATGGCCGAGATGGAAAAACTGGTGGCGCAGCTGCCGGCCGGCTTCGGCTACGAATGGACCGGCGGCTCGCTGGAGGAAAAGACTTCCGGTTCGCAGGCGCCGGCGCTGTTCGCGCTGTCGCTGGTCGCGGTATTCCTGGTGCTGGCGGCGCTGTATGAAAGCGCATCGATCCCGCTGGCGGTGCTGCTGGTGGTGCCGCTGGGCGTGCTCGGCGCGCTGCTTGGCGCCACCTTGCGCGGCATGCCGGACGACGTGTACTTCAAGGTCGGCCTGATCGCGATCATCGGCCTGTCGGCCAAGAACGCGATCCTGATCATCGAGTTCGCCAAGGATCTGCAGGCCCAGGGCAGAAGCCTGATCGACGCCACGCTGGAAGCGGTGCACCTGCGCTTCCGCCCGATCATCATGACATCGCTGGCCTTCATCCTCGGCGTGCTGCCGCTGGTGATCGCCTCCGGCGCCGGCTCGGCCAGCCAGCGCGCCATCGGCACCGGCGTCATGGGCGGCATGATCACCGCCACCGTGCTGGCGGTGTTCCTGGTGCCGGTGTTCTTCGTGGTGGTGCGCCGGATCTTCAAGGGCAGCGAACGCCAGCGGCGCATGTATGCGGCACATATGGAAATGATCGAGAAAGCCAAGGATGATTAAACAACTGACATTGGCGCTGCTTGCGGCCGGCGTGCTGAGCGCCTGCTCGCTGGCGCCGCAATACAAGCGCCCGGAAGCGCCGGTGGCCTCCGCCTACCCGACCCAGGCCGGGGAACGCAACGGCGACGCGAGCGCCATCGGCTGGCGCGAATTCTTCCCGGACCAGCGCCTGCAGGCACTCATCGCCTCCGCCCTGGAGAACAACCGCGACCTGCGCATCGCCGCGCTGCGCATCGAGGAAGCGCGCGCCCTGTACAACATCCAGTCGGCCGACCTGTGGCCGAACCTGAACGCCACCGCCGGGGGCACGCGAGCACGCACGCCGGCCGGCCTGTCGCCGACGGGCGCCGCGACCGTGAGCAGCAGTTACCAGGTCGGTCTCAGCCTCGCCTCTTTCGAGCTGGATTTCTTCGGCCGCGTGCGCAGTCTCGACAACGCCGCGCTGGCGCAATACCTGGCAACCGAAGAAGCCGCGCGTTCGGCGCGCATTTCGCTGGTGGCGGAAGTCGCCAAGGCCTACCTGGCCGAGCGCTCCCTGGCGGAACAGGTCGACCTGGCGCGCAAGACCATGGAAAGCCGGGGCACCGCCTACAAGCTTGCCAAGCAGCGCTTCGACGTCGGCGCCTCTTCCGCGCTCGACCTGCGCCAGAACGAGGTCCTGGTGCAATCGGCACGAGCGGCTCTCGCCACCCTCACGCGCCAGCGCGCGCAAGCGACAAATGCGCTGACGCTGCTGGTCGGCAAGCCGCTGGCCGGCCTGCCGCCGGAAACGACCCTGGCGGAACAGAACATCGTCACCGATATCCCGGCCGGCCTGCCGTCCGACCTGCTGGCGCGACGCCCCGACATCCGCGCCGCCGAGCAGCGCCTGAAGGCGGCCAACGCCAACATCGGCGCGGCGCGCGCGGCTTTCTTCCCGCGTATCTCGCTCACGGCCGGCATCGGCACCGCAAGCAGGGAATTATCGGGCCTGTTCGATTCCGGCTCGCAGACCTGGTCGTTCGCGCCGCAGCTGGTGCTGCCGCTGTTCGACGCCGGCCGCACCAGGGCCAACCTGTCGCTGGCGGAAGTGCGCAACAACGAGGCGGTAGCCGACTATGAAAAGTCGATCCAGGTCGCGTTCCGCGAAGTCGCCGATGCTCTGGCGGCGCGCGCAACGCTGGACGAACTGATCGACGCTCAGCGACTGGTCGCCGAAGCGCAATCCGAACGGCTGAAACTGGCCGACCAGCGCTACCAGAACGGCGTTGCCAGCTCGCTCGACGTGCTGGATGCGCAGCGCGAACTATTCTCTGCGCAGCAGACACTGATCCAGGCGCGCCAGTTGAAGCTCACGAATGCGATCGATCTGTATCGGGCGCTGGGCGGCGGACTGCAGGAGAGTTCGACGCCGGCGTCGACAGCAAAATAATGCTGTTCAGGGAATACCCCTCTCCCGCTGGCGGGAGAGGGGCTGGGGTAATGGCAATTGCCAAGGAAGACGACTCGGCAGGCGCCTCCTCTGAGCGAAAGCTTTTTTCTTCGAACTCGTTCAACGGATCAACGGCCCAAGCAGCGCCATCGTCCGCGCAGTCGCGCCGCGGTGCTGCCGTGCGAAGGCCAGCGCTTGCTGCCCCATGCGCATACGCTCGGAATCATCTCGCAGCAGCTTGCAGGCGCCATCGATCATTGCCTGCGCATCATTCACCCGCCGCGCCGCACCAGCCTCGATCGCATCGTCGCTGACCGTGCTGAAATTGAAGGTGTGCGGCCCGATCAGTACCGGCTTGCCGACCGCGCATGCCTCGATCAGGTTCTGTCCTCCCAGCGGCAACAGGCTGCCGCCGATGAATGCCACGTCGCATGCCTCGTAATAGGCGAACATTTCCCCCATCGAATCACCCAGCAGGATCTGCACAGCCGGTGCAACGACTTTGTCGCCGAGCGCCGAGCGCCGCTGCAAGGTATAACCACGCGATTCAATCATGCTGGCGACCTCGTCGAAACGCTGCGGATGGCGCGGCACGATGACGACCATCGAATTGCCCAGATCGATGCCGCCCAGCGCATCGAGTATCAACGTCTCTTCGCCTTCGCGCGTACTGGCGCACAACAGCACCTTGCGCGGGCCAATCCGGGCACGCAGCATTGCGCCCTGCGCGATCATCTGCGACGGCGGCGTCACGTCGAACTTGATGCTGCCGGTAACCTGCACATCGGGCGCGCCGAGCTGCCGTATGCGCACGGCATCAGCTTCGGTCTGCGCCGCCACGCAGGTCAGACGGCGCGCCGCTTCCATCATCAATGCGGAAAGCCGCCTCGCCTTGGCCAGGGAGCGTTGCGACAGGCGCGCGTTCGCCAGCACGACCGGAACACCGTGCCGTGCGCACTGCGCCATCACGTTCGGCCAGACTTCCGTCTCCATCAGTACGCACAGCCGCGGAGCAAAGTGGCGCAGAAACCGCCCCACCATCCAGCCGGTGTCGTAGGGCAGAAAGCTCTGGACAACACGCGCGCCGTATTTGCCGAAGAGCGCGCGCCCCGTTTCCCGCCCGGTTGCCGTCATATGCGTGAGCAGGATGCCGTGGGCCGGGTAGGCACGCAGCAAAGCGTCGATCAGGGGCTCGGCTGCGCGCGTCTCGCCAACGGATACCGCATGGACCCAGATCAACGGCATGTTCGTGGCCCGCACACCGTAGAATCCGAAGCGCTCCGCCATGTGCTGCCGATAGCCGGGCTCCTTGCGCCCGCGCCACCACAGACGGCCGAGCACCAGCGGCAGCGCCAGCCACCAGGCAACGGAATAGAGAAAACGCATCAGATCAGCTTGCGCCCGGTCAGCCGCGTCAGGATCGCCAGCGGGCTGGCATCGGGATCGTATTGCCGGGCGACCGGCAGATGGAAGGTTTGCTCCATCATGTACTGCCCGGACATGACGGCATGCGAAGCCTGATCGGAAAAACACACCCACACCGAGCCGGGCGGGAACGGCACTTCGACCTGAGGTGCTTCCTTTTGATACTGCAGGTCGGATTTCATGCCGTCATGCAGTTGCAGCATCAGGTGGTCGTACTCGCTGCGCAGCGACTTGGTTACATGTAATGCGTGAAGCGCCTTTGCCTGCCAGCGCGAATAGGGTTTGCTGCGAGGAAGAAAACGTTTGGCGACGGTTTCAAACGGCTCGCCGACGCGCCATACGCGCGGGATCCCGTTCGGATTAACGTTGATAAAGACGCGCAAAATGCGCTCGCCGTAATTCGGGCGCGACGGAAAGGCATCGACGTGCAAACGGCGGTCGTCAGCCCGCCAGGACTGCGCGCGGGTTTCCACCTGCGACGGCCGATAGCTGGTCGGCGCGAGGCGCAGCGCGCTCGTATAACGCGGCAGCAGCGAATGAATCAGGGTTTGCGCCTGCGTACGAAAACGGCCAATCATCGCGGCCAGTTCCTTCTGCGTCGCGGCATCGCCGGTTGCCCCTTTCAATGCGCCATTGGCATCGAGGCTGATATTGCGCGTCTTGGGATCGCGGATTTCCGGCGTCAGGAAACGTTTTTCCTGCTCCGTCAGGCGAAAGCCGAGGCGCGGAAAATACAAGACTTTGCCGGCTTCCAGCGCGTGAATCCAGGCATCCTGAGGTGCGCCGATTTGCCAGTCAGCGCCGTCGATTTCGAGAATTTGCTGTTCCATGACCGCTATTATGCCGTGTCGGCCGGTGCGGGTGCATGCTTGGGGCCGAGCAGGCGCGTAATGGCCTCTTCGACCTGCTCGACAGTCGGCGGATTGCCGAGATCGCCGAGATTGATAATGTTGGGAGACCAGTTCCCCTCGGTTTTCCAGCGCGGTGAATCGCAATACAACTCGATGGTGGGCCGATTGAACGCGGCGGCAATGTGCGTAAGACCGGTATCGACGCCAACAGCGAGCGTGGCACGTTGCGCGAGGATAACGGCATCCATCATCGGTAGCTTGGGCAACACTTGCGCATTTTCCATCTGGGATGCCAGCTGCACCGCCGCCTGCCTTTCCTGATCATTCCCCCACGGCAGCAATATCTGCAAGCCACGCGCGTGCAAACCGCGCGCAATTTGCACCCAGCGGGCATCATCCCAGCGCTTCGCATCGCGTGCCGTACCATGAAAGAAAACGGCGTAAGGCCGGTCCGGCAGCCATGTCGCGTGCGACGCATCCGGCGCATCCAGATTGAAGTCCGCCGGGGTATCGACCTTGTAGCCAAGCGCGGCCGCAGCCACCAGGCGAGCCCGTTGCACGGCATGCGTGCGCGGATCGAGCGGAATGCTCTCTGTATGAAATATGCGCGATATCGCTTCGTAGCCAGAGCCTTCCGTCGCATTGGCCAGCCCGACGCGTCGCCCTCCCGGCACAAGCTGCGTCATGCGCATCACCGCGCCGGTCTTGAACAAGCCCTGGGTATCGAACACGACGTCGTAGGACTCGCCGCGCAATGCCTGGTAAAACGCACGCATTTCAGCGCGTGTCTTTTCAGAAAACAGGCTCTTGCGCCAGCGGCGCAATGCGAATGGAATGATGTTGCGCACGCCGCGATTCAACCTGACCAGGCTGGTGTAAGCTTCCTCCACTACCCAGTCGATCCGCGCATCCTGATAATGGCGCAGGATATCGGCCAGCATCGGCATGTTGTGTACGACGTCGCCCAGCGACGATACCCGTACGATCAGAATTTTCACTGCAAATCAGCTTTCATCAACCGCTTTTAGAATGGCAGCACAGCATCCGGTTTCGCCGCCCGCAGCACCGTGCGGAATTCATTCTGGATGCGCTGAAGCGCCTCGTCCGATTCGCCCTCGAAGCGCATCACCACCACCGGGGTCGTGTTCGACGAGCGCGCCAGCCCGAAGCCGTCCGCATACTCCACCCGCAAGCCGTCGATCGTGACCACCCGCTGCGCCCCCGGAAACTGCGCTTCCTTCTGCAGCTTGGCAATCAGCGCAAAGTTCTCGCCCTCTTCCAGCTTCAATTGCAGCTCCGGCGTGCTCACCGCTTGCGGCAAGGCATTCAATACCGCCGACGGATCGGCCACCCGCGACAGCAATTCCAACAGCCGCGCCCCGGCATACAAGCCATCGTCAAAGCCGTACCAGCGGTCCTTGAAAAACAGGTGCCCGCTCATCTCGCCGCCCAAGGGCGCGCCGGTTTCCCGCATCTTCGCCTTCACCAGCGAATGCCCGGTCTTCCACATCAGCGGCACTCCGCCATGCCGTTGCACCCAGGGCGCGATGTGGCGCGTGCACTTGACGTCGTACAGGATCTCGCGCCCGGGATGGCGCGTGAGCACATCCTGCGCAAACAGCATCAATTGCCGGTCCGGATAAATGATTTGCCCATCCTTGGTCACCACGCCCAGCCGGTCGCCGTCGCCATCGAAGGCCAGCCCGATCTCGGCATCCGTTTCTGTCAGGCAGCGGATCAAGTCTTGCAGGTTTTCCGGGTGGGCCGGGTCGGGATGGTGATTGGGGAAATGGCCGTCGACGTCGCAAAACAATTCGCGCACCTCGCAGCCCAATGCCCGGTACAGGTCGCCGGCAAAGGCGCCGGCCACGCCGTTGCCGCAGTCGATGGCGATTTTCATCGGCCGCGCCATCTTGACGTCGCTGACGATGCGTTCCATGTAGGCCTGGCGGATGTCGTGGGAGCGATAGCTGCCGTTGCCTTGGGCGAAGTCGCCCTTCACGATGGCCTGGTACAAGCCCTGGATCGTGTCGCCGTAGATCGCTTCGCCGGCCAGCACCATCTTGAAGCCGTTGTAGTCGGGCGGGTTGTGGCTGCCGGTGACCATGATGCCGGACTGGGCGTCGAGCACGTGGGTGGCGAAGTACAGCATCGGGGTGGCGACCACGCCGAGGTCGATGACGTCGATGCCGGAGCGCTGCAAGCCGGAAGCGAGGGCCTTGGCCAGTTCGGGGCCGGACAGGCGGCCGTCGCGGCCGATGACCACGGTTTGCTCGCCCTTGATGCGGGCGGCGGTGCCGAAGGCTTGGCCGATCTGGCGCGCAATGCCGATGTCCAGGGTTTTGCCAATGATGCCGCGGATGTCGTAGGCTTTGAAGATGGTGGGGGAAAGAGTAAGCATGTCAGGGTTCCAGTGCTTTTTGCGTCTTTTTTTGCCCAAAAATCAGCCAGCGAGGGGCATTAAAGCGGACGATGCGCGTATACAGCCACACATACGTCACGACAAACAACAGGCAAAACAGCATCAGCAGCCAAGTGCGCTTCCACAACAGGGTTGCTGGGCCGACGGCCAGCAATGATAACAGCCACAAATACGGCGAGGTCAATGCATTACGTCGGGTCAATGCTCGCGCATCTCGTTCACCTACCGCCCATGACACCACGCGCCGAAAAATCAGGCTATGCAAATGAATACCGTCAGGCATTCCCGGTGATTGCCTGCGCAAGACAAAGCGACGGTAAACGGAAAATACCGTTTCAAACGCCGGATAGATGAGCAACAAGGCCGCGTACCACGGTGACACTTTGGGATTGCGAGCGACCAGCAACACTGTCAGCTCCGCCAATGTAAAACCCAGAAAGTAGGCGCCGCCATCCCCGAGAAAAATCAACCCGCCAGGATAATTCCATACTAGGAAGCCGGCTGTGGCACCGGCGACGACAAGCGCCATGGTGAGCACAAACGTGTCCCCCACCTGCAGGGAAACGTAAGCCAGCGACAGCAACATGAAGATGCTGACGACACTTGCCAGCCCGTTGAATCCATCAATGAGATTAACTGCATTGGCGATGCCGGCCACCAGCAAGACTGTCAGCGGCAGGGAAATCCATATGTACTGTAGCAACCGATCGACGACAGGGAAGTCAACATGGGTGACACGTGCGCTGAGAAAGAAATACCCCATTAATGCCGCAAGTAGCGTCAACGCCAAGCGACGCCGCACGCTCACGCGCTGCGTGAAATCCTCGACGATCCCTCCGAGAAATGCCACGAATGCACAAATCAGCAGCAGCACCCCGAGTTGTGCGTTCGCTGGCAGGCGCCACATAACGATTGCCCCAGCCAACAACACCGAGCAAAAGATTGCCAGCCCGCCAATCCTTGGGACGGCATGTGTATGCACCTTCTGCACACCGAACAAATCCTTGTCCAGCGCAGCTTGATATTTTTGGGCCAGCTTGATGATAAGAAGAGTAAAAATTGCCCCGAACAGGAAACTGGCAAGGAAAGAAAACATTTTTGTTATTCCGCTAATGCCCGGGCGTCATTGTAATTCAATCGACGTCTTTATCGATTCAATTTCCTGCAGCGCGCGGCGATTTATCGCTTTCCTTTCAGCATCGAAAAACCATCCCCATTTGTTGAAATAGAGAATGGCCGATCTCACATGATTGAATAGCAGTTTCCAGTTTTTGTAGGAGCCCTTCACGTATTCATGCGTGATCGAAACATGGGGGAAGAAAACAGTTCGGGCGACTTTGCCAATACGCCGGGACAGGTCCACATCCTCTAGATACATGAAAAAACGCTCATCAAAACATCCCACCTCGCGGAACACCGAAGTACGAATCAGCATAAAGCAGCCGGACAGCGAAGGGACGTCCATGACTTTGTCATATCCACTCTGATGCAGCTCATATCGCGCAAGGAATCCACAGAGTTCATAAAGCCGTGGAAAAAAACGGCGCATCGATAAATCAACTGGTGTAGGCAGAAGTTTGCATAAATATTGCGTGCGCCCGTCGGGATAGCGAATACTTGGCATTACCAAACCAACGTCCTTGTGATTTTCCATGAAATTCACAAGGGTCGTAATGACGTCGGATGAAAAGTTCGTATCAGGGTTTAGGATGAGGTGATACGACGTTTGCATTGCCAAGGCGTTGTTAATTGCCAGGTTATGAGCTTTGCCGAATCCAGGATTACTGGGCAGATGGACATAGGCGACTCCGAACTTCTGCACGGCTTCAGCGAGTTTATTGCGCGGGGAGTTGTCGATTACGGCCACTGAAAGCCTCACTGACGTTGAGTCAGCGGACGCAACGAGGCTACTCAATAGGCCAGTAATTTGCTGCGGTGAATTCTGATAACAAACAACGGCGCAACTAATCTGCATCATATGGAATGCTACTTAATTTAGTCCGAAATCGACATAAATTCTGCGATTAAACCCGACTACTGAGTAAATAATGCTGAGCCCAAATAACTAACGAGGCCCGCACAGCCTTTCCTTTACGTGTCACGAGAAAATTCCCGCCTGATCAAACCGCTTTTCCCAGGAATTGCTATGTCGGAAGGATGCAATTTCTGCTTCAGTGGTTCGGCTTGCCAGCGCCTGATCAATTGCCGCTTTCAAATCCGAGTCATGGTCGACCAACCAGACGCCATCCTTCTTCCCCCTAAGCTTCATTTCCCCGAAGTTCGAGCTCAGAATCGGCACGCCCAGAGCACGATATTCGTAATATTTGATCGGATCAACCGACGAGGTAAGCGACGTCTTTTTGAAGGGAATTAATCCGACATCAAATTGCATCATCGCTATCAAGGCATTGTTGTGAGGTAGTGGCGGTTCCAGAACCACATTACGCGGTAGTGCGGAAGGCACCTGTCCGTACAGCGGGCCTATTAAACGGAATTTGGCATCCGGGCGTGCGCCGGCAAGGGCAAGCAGGAGCCCCCAATCGAACCATTGCGCAATTGTGCCAACATATCCGATTGTGGGTGGGCTGGCAAAATCTCTGTCCCTAGCTATCGGTGTGGCCGGCAGCCTATCCGACGCACAGGCATTGAGCACCAGGCGCACATCTTCGGACAAATGAGCCAACCTCTGTCGCAATGCGGACGATGAAGCCAACACGGTAGTCACCCCGCGCAATACCATAAGCTCCCGGCGCGACATTGCCCGGCGCGACCATCCTGTGTAGAAAGACGGGAAATCGTCCATCGCATCGTAGAATGAACACGCGAATTTCTTATGTGCGAGAAGGGTCAAGGCCAATTCACTGGGCTTTCCGATCCCGAGCATTGTGGAACCGTCAGCGAAGCGCTCCGCTTCCATTAGCACCGGGCGCCATAACATCTTATTGAGATTGCCTGAAAATGGAAGCGGCTCGACCGGGAGAGCCGTAGGCTTTACCACGTTTATCCAGCGGGGCGTCATATCACCTGCCGAAGCTGAAGTCGGACGCTTGTTAAACAAGTCGGACAAAGCCGGCAAGCGCGTCGGATAAGGATCGATCCACAAAACTTCCCCACCGGTGCGCGCGTGAAAATACCTGATCAATTCATGGGGACGCTGCGAAAAGCTGTTCCAAGGGACCGGGGACAGGTATATCAATCGCATACAGCGAAGTGCTCACGCAGAATGCCGGCAATTCGAGCAGCGGCGTGTCCGTCGCCGTATGGCGAAACGCCTCGCGCCATTTGCCTGTATGCCGCTTCATTATCCAGCAACGTCTGGGCCTGCCTGACGATCTCGGAAAAATCCGGCCCGACCAGACGTACCACTCCCTCTTGGACGGCCTCTGGTCGTTCAGTCTCGTGCCGAAGGACAAGTACGGGTTTACCTAAGGCCGGAGCCTCTTCTTGCACCCCACCGGAATCGCTCAGAATCAAATATGAGCGCTTCATCATTTCTACGAACGGCAGATAATCCAGCGGGTCACAAAGTTTGATTCGAGGGTGATTTCCAAGGATATTGTACGCAACATCCTTCACGTTTGGATTGGGATGCACAGGATAGACTACCTGAGTGTCAGGATTCCGCTCCACGAGCGCAAGAATGGCGCGACAAATGTTTTCGAAAGGTGCACCAAAGTTTTCCCGCCGATGTGCAGTAACGAGAATAGTACGTAACCCGGGAGCGAGATCGAACGGCAACTCGGTAGTTCGCTCTGCGACGCTGAGCAATGCATCGATTACGGTATTGCCAGTAACAAAAATATCTCGGTTGTCAATCCCTTCTTTCAAAAGATTTTGGCGCGAGCTTTCTGTTGGAGCAAAGTGCCACTTCGCCAGACGTCCGGCAACAACGCGGTTCATCTCTTCGGGAAAAGGGTTGGCCATATCACCGGTACGCAACCCTGCCTCGATATGGCCAAAAGGTATCTTGTGATAGAAACAGGCCAATGCAACCGTCATCACAGTCGTGGTGTCCCCTTGGGCCAAAACGGCATCAGGTTTTTCTGCCAGCAATACATCATCGAGATCAAGCAGCAGCCGGGCAGTCAACGTGATCAGTGCCTGATTCGGACGCATGATGTCCAAGTCAATATCAGGTTCGATCTCAAAGACACGAAGAACCTGGTCGAGTAAGTGCCGATGCTGGGCCGTCGCGAGCACCCTGCAATCAATATCAGCGCTCTTCTTTAATGCAAGGATTACGGGTGCCATTTTGATGGCTTCTGGGCGAGTTCCAACAACGCATATGACTTTACGCTTCATTACTTTCTTCTTCCGTTTTGAGCTTTTATGGCCGAGTCGGTCGTACTACACGCGCTTAAAGATTAGCAATCCAACAGCTGGTACTGCTCTATACAACAAGAAGCCTTTTTCTATCATTTTCTGCAGCAAACATCTGTTCAACGTCTCTAACTGGTTCGTACCAAGATATGTGATAGCTCCAGCTACCGTGCTTACCCTGCCATTGTTAACTGCGCCCGAAATCACAACATAATTGGATGTATATATATCGATCGGATACAGTGAAAGGGACCTTGATCGGTACAGTACTGGCATTGCCCCCTCAATAGCACTAACCTTTACTTTTGGTGGAATATCCACATCAAGAGTTTTTACCGCATCTAATGCAACTCTCTCGTAGGACTTATCCGGCCTAAAGTAGAAACGATACATTTTTGCGAAAACGTTATCTTTTGTTGATGCAAATGAAGGGTCCTCAAATCCTCCAGTAAAAGGATTAATTCGTGCACTTGCTGTAGATACAAACGCAACAATTCCTACTAACAATAGAAATCTCGAAGCGCGACCATGAAAACGATTCAAGATCTGGATATAACCTATCATCGCCACAAAGATAATGAAGGGCATGTACATCGCATGGTAATGAGTAGTCCACCCATTCAGCTCCGCGCCTCCAATGGAAATCAATATGTTTGGCGCAATTGCACCTAGCGCAAGAGCAATATACCGAGCACCAGCAAATGGAATGAACAATCCAAGAAAGAGCACGTTAACCGCAATGAAAGCTGACCATCCCGGCGCATGGAACCGTCCTGATGGGTCGCTAAATGTGGTAAGCGCTTTCGATAAAAGTCCACCGCCCTCTTCCAGTCCAGCGAAAAAGAATTTGAAGTATATGAAAAGGTAAGCTCCAAGTAATACCAGAAGCGATAGCAAAATATTTCTGACGACAGCATTCTTCCTCGCTTGAGGAAAGAAAAACAGAAAAAAGGCAACTGTTCCGATCATCATAAGCGTAGCGCGTTCCGTAAACGCGGCGGCGGCTACCACTGACGCAACCATGCCTAATAAGAGATATGGATTTGTTTGGCCCTTGGCTGTTTGCACTACACGATGCATGAAGCAAAGTGACAATAGTGCAAACGGCATATAAAGCCTATCAAGGTAATAATCACCCACACTGGAATTCGACCAAGCCGGATAGAGAGCAATGCATACCGTGAAAATAAAACTTGGCCCGATACCGATCCCTCGAGATCTTAAAAAGAAGAAAGGAACAACTAGTAACAGAATATGCGCCAGCGCGTTTAAGAAGGCAAAAGAAGACTCTGGGCCTACCGCCTTAGCCAGAAGCGCGATAGGATAAAGCGCAAAATAGGCATGGTTGTTAATAACATTGTACGGAGATAGAGTCTTTCTTTCCCAATCTGATTGACACAGCTTCTCAATTGGAGCCTCAAATGTTTCTCTTAGATCTACATATGTGCTTACCGTTTGAGATACAGGTCGTCCACTGTCTAAAATGTTTAAGGTGCTTTCAAACAGAAAGACCGAGTCGAGATGCTTTAATGCTGTTGTACGATAGAAAAAATTGGCAACGCTGATGACCAGAATTGCGCTCGCTGCTACGAGAATCCATTTTTCAATAGTTCTCATTGCAAGTTAGACCCAATAGCCAAAGAAGAAAGTGGCGATCCGCATGGGTCAGTAGCCAGAAGTTGGCGTTCGATGATATATAAAGGCCGCCTTTTTACCTCATCGTAGATACGCCATTGATACTCTCCGATTACCCCGAGCATCATCATGATCAAACCACCGACAAACAGAAGAACTACCATAATTGGCGCCCAGCCAGAAAACGGTGTTTGGTGTTGGAACCATGCAGCCACAATGACCAAGGCATATAGCAGGCCACCGGAAGCCGTTAGGAGCCCAAGCGCTGACATCATCCGAATAGGCAAATACGATGAGTCCAGAATTAAATCTGTAAAATATTTGAACTTCTTTGCAAATGTCCAGCCCGACTTTCCATGGCGCCTACGTTCTCTTGTATAAGGAATGAATGTCGTTGGCAATCCTAGCCAAAGAACGTCTCCCTGAAAAAAGCGATGTCTGCCATGGAATGACCGAAGCACGTCGGTAGCACGGCGACTTAAGAGCAAATAATCAAACCCCCCTACGGGAATTCGCGGATTTGCGCGACGTGCAAATCCGTACGCAATTCGAGAAAACACAGTTGCGGCTGCATCATCGTCTCTGCTTGCTCGGTGTGCAATTACAATTTCTTGCCCTTGCTCCCATTGAGCCACCATCTCAGCCATAAGACTGACAGGATCTTGTAGATCCGCTGAAATCGTAATAACTGCATCGCCCCGCGCTGACTCGTAGCCGGCCAGGATCGCATTAACCTGTCCAAAGTTTCGCGAAAGTTTAACGAGACTCACATACTGCGGATGCTCGGCACGAACGCGTTGAAGAGCATCCCAAGATCCATCATTGGAACCATCATCCACAAATACTACTTCGACATCTAAATGAGGAAAACTCTGCGCGTGAACTTTAAGAATTCGCAGACAGGTCTCCTCGACCGTCTCACTATTCCTAAATACTGGCACAACAACTGAAACCCGCCTTTTCCTATTAACACCTTCGTCGCCGAAAACGAACTCACTCATGTTTACCTGAAAGAAAAATATCTGTGCCCTAAATAGGTGAGAGCGGTAATAATTACTACCGAGGCCGCTTGTGCGGGCATCACCTCCACACCTGATTCAACAAACAAACTCAAAACTAAAGCATTGCCCATCATTCCACCTAGATTAACCAGAAAAAAGCGCCAATATTCTTGGCGCCATGGAGCGGTTGAGCGAAAAACGATATATCGTTGACCAAGATATGCATGGGTAATCGAAAACAAATAGGTTATACCCAAAGTCACTAAATAATGGGCTACAGAGCCCAATACCCGGTTAACAAGATAGAAAATTAAATAACCGACAAGAGTATTGTAAAGACCAATTATCAAATATCGCAGTACGTGCCGCATTCTACTAGAACTCATTTCATAAATACCGGCCTGCGTGAATTTCAGGCAAAGCCGTTTCTGAAATAACAAGCGGGCAGTTTCTTACAGATGGACAATAGAAAACACTATCCTCCTCGATTCTGCAGCCCCAAAGGGAGGCAGATGTGCGTAACAGGCCGGTCGAGCATGACGATCGGGCCGTTATAGATGGCGTTGTATGGGAGTTGCGTATCGGAGCTGATCGGTTTCCGTGATATGCCACCTGCTTACGCGGTTTCAACCAGTGGATCGAGAATGACGCGCTACGGCACTTGCTCAAAGCCTTGACGCTGGACCTGCAGGCAAGAGGCGAGATCAATCTGTCCGAATGTTTCATCGCTGACACCTTTGTGATAGTGAAAAAAAGGAGGGCGCAAGGTGGGAAAGACTGAGCGCGGTAAAAGAAAGAAGCTCGTGGCCATTGGGCACGCTGCAGGTCTTCGTCTCGCTGTGCGCACGATGGTTTTTGCTAGCAAGCATCAAGTTGCCCTTGTCGACGCTACCATCAATGCACCAGTTACAGTAGTACTGCCCGAGCGAGTTGTTGGGGAATTGTGCCCGCAACAAGGATCCACTCTATGAAAAGCTCGCTGCCGATGAGATTGAACTAATCGCGCCACACAGAAAAAAACGCGTCAAGCGGTCCACACAGGATGCGTTGTGTTCTGCGCTGATACAAGCGGCGATGGAAGATTGAACGCCTGTTTGCATGCATGAGCAAATTCCGACAGATACTGACCAACTAGGAGTACAAAGATCATCAGTTTACCGACTTCATTCATCTCGCTTGTTCTATGATCTTGCTTCGCAGGTATTTATGAAATGAGTTCTAGTAGACGGTGGAAATTTTTAATTTTACTTATCGAGCCGATTTAATTCTTGCCATAATTGTTTTTCCAATTCCAAAAAGTTTTTCAATCGTTCTTTTATTCGATGAGCCGGAGTTCCAGCATAAACACCAAAGGGACTGCAATCGCTATTCACCAGACTTAATGCGCCAACCGCCACTCCTTCTCCTATTGTCACGCCCGGGAGAATAACTGTGCCGCTACCAACAATGGAATGTTTGCATATTTTCACTTCAGCACTTCGCACCGCGGTAAAACGAGCGGGAACGGTTGGATTTGTCATTGCTCGTCCAGAATAATCATCATTACTCGAATAAATACTGACGCGAGACGAGATATTGGCGAAATCTTCCAAAATTACACGTCCTCGACCGATAATTGAACTGTATGCACCAATATGAATGTAGTCTCCTAAAACAATTCCACCGTCCCCAGCAGAGAGGATGCAAAAGTCATCAATTCGAACATGGCTGCCAAGTGATATCTGGGCAGCACCGTATATTGATGCTTTTCGCGAAAGACAAACATGCTCACCTAGTGCATGGAACCCCAACGATCGTAATTCTTCTTCAGAGTAGTATGAGTTCACTTCGCTTCCCGCACGATGTTGATGATTCTCTCCTGATCGGCTAGCGCAAGGTCAGGGTAGATTGGCAAGCAAAGAACCTCTTCCGCAATTCTTTTTGCTTTCGTTAATTTTCCCGGCATCGCTGAAGGCAGCCCACGATACATCGGCATCTCACTAATTAATGGATAAAAATAGCGCCGGGATAATATGCCTTCTTCCTTTAGCCGCAGGTAAAGTGTGTCTCGCGACAATGGATATGAATCATTCACCAGAATAGGGAAATACGAATAGTTCTGTGTGGCATTTGGGTTTGGCTGGAAAGCAGTTATCCCAGCAATGCCAGCAAGGTCCCTACGATATAGATCATCGATTTGACGCCGCGCATTAATAGCCCTATCAAGATAGCGTAATTGCAATACTCCAAATGCGGCTTGCACTTCGTTCATTTTCCCGTTAATACCCGGAGCAACAACCGTCACCTCGTCGGCAAAACCAAAATTTTTCAAGTAATCAATTCGTTGTTTTGTTTTTGCGTCCGGACAGATGATCGCCCCACCTTCAAAGGTATTGAAAACCTTTGTTGCATGGAAGCTCAGCACAGACAAATCTCCATGCTTGAGTAGTGATTCGCCTTTGTATCGAATGCCAAATGCGTGTGCTGCATCATAAATCACCCTTAATCCATAAGTATCCGCAATCTTTTGAATTCTCTCCACATCGCAGGGATTGCCATAGCAGTGGACCGGCATGATCGCGGTAGTTGCTGGCGTAATCGCGGCCTCGATTGCGCTCGCATCGAGGTTAAAAGAAGCTGGATCAATATCAACGAAAACTGGCTTAATGTTATTCCATAGCAATGAATGTGCTGTCGCAACAAATGAATAAGGTGTTGTAATGACCTCACCGGAGATTCGTAATGATTGCAGTGCAGTAACAAGAGCAATTGTTCCATTCGAAAACAATGACAAATATTCGACACCAAGATAATCTGCCAACTCTTGCTCGAGCCTCTGGTGAAATGCGCCTGCGTTCGTAAGCCATTTTGATTCCCAAATTTCAGAAAGATATGGAATAAATTCCTCCAATGGGGGCATAAAAGGCTGTGTCACTGGGATAGGACGACTCACATTAACTCCTTGCGCTCTTTTAATATCAGTTGTTTTGCACTGGACTCTATTTCGAGTCGCTCTATTTTTGAATACCATGCCACTGTAATGCTAATGCCCGCGCAATGCGGTCAGCATTTGCCATAACAGTCAACGTATGGGATTTCTCAGAAAGCGCTGGCAGACAAGCCCCGTCCACAATGTGCACACCAGAAAATCCGTACAATGCACCCATTAGATCTGTTTCCCCAGAGTCAGGCTTCTTTCGCATCGGCAATGTGCCGGCGTAATGAATATCTCCCCCAGGACGTCCAACCGTAAAGCTCATCGGTAACAAAAATGCACCAAGTTGCCAGTAGGCTTTGCGCAATCGAGCGGCCGCGTCGCCCAACAGACCCGATACGCTCTCCGAATAAGCTCCTTCGAGGTGAAGCGAACCATCTTCATTAAGTACTGCCTTGTTGTTAGAAAGATGGCCGGGCAAGAAGAGGTTACCTACAAGGCATGAGCTCAATAGATTCTTCAGCAGATCTACCCCGTATCGCCGCCTTAGAGGTAAATGACAAGCGAACTCGGCAACAGGGATACCGGTTGTTGCGAACGTTGATCCAAATCCTGAGATAGTGTCTTGAATCGCCAGAGAGAATGATAGCTGCCCCAAACCAAAACCACTCGTCCGCGCGGCACCGAACATCCGAGGCATCCACAGGAGAAATGCGGCGGTTGGACAAGAAAGCAAACGAACAGGATTAGAAGACTTAAGCAACCGAAGAGCAAGACGAGTTGTGGCTAAGGTTCCTGCCGCCAGCAATATTTTTCGGCCAGTAGCACTGCGACAAACATTGCCTTCTTTCTGGATTCCGCAAACGCTCCAGTGTTTACCGACTCTTTGGATATCTCCAACAACCAATCCGCTTTCATATTGAAAATTCTCAAATTGACGCAGCATCGCTATTTCATCTGCAGCGTTATACAAGGCACGCCGCGCACACCCCCACAAACAGTTCGAGGAATTATTGCAGGCTTTACGTCCCGCGTGCTCATCACTTAGCACCGCAACACGGGAGCGCCCCAAGCGAAAGCCTAAAGGCGCAAGCTTCTTCCTTTGCTTTGTATAGTTAGCGTAAAGACTTTGATGCGCAGCATCTAATGCTATCGGAGGCTGTGCCCAAGGGTCCAATCCAAAATACTCTGACAGATCATCATCGTTGGCGCCGCTAACTCCTATCCGCCTCGCGACTACCTTATAGGACTTGAATATGTCCGAAGATGGGAAAGGGAATTGCGCCAGTTCTGCGTCAGACAATCTTGCAACGCCGCAGCCCCACGCATTAGACAGGCCGCCGGGCGCAAGCGACCCTATTGCTGCAAAGTCTCGCCCCTCAACACGATTCAGCGTTGAAAAATTCCTAAACACGAATTCATGGGCCGGGGCGCGGAGCTTAGGAGACACCGCCTCCCGCATTTGCAACGCGTGAAAATCCTCCCCAATCATCCATTTCCACTGCTCCTTGTCCTGAATCCTCGCATCCAAGAACGATTGCATGGGCGGGGCAATATTCGTTTGCTCTCCGCCATCTACCATTAATACACGAAGTCCAGCTTCTACCAAAGGAAATGCAGCCGATACGCCAGCAGGACCGCTTCCAACAATAACAATATCGAAATCAGCGTCCATTAACGACTCTCGACACCGTTTTTATAACGCCTAAAGAATAGTAGACCGACAAGTCGCAAAGCTCGCCAGAACACTTCGGCAGCAATGGCTCTGCATATGCGTGCGACGCCAATCAACATACCGGCTCTTTGTCCAAGCCCAAGAAAGCGCAATGCTCCTCTCGGCGTTGCCTCCACCAAAAGTGTCGCTGCATCCAACCGCCAAGCCAGCTCAGCTCCCTCACTTGAAGATAGATAGCTAGTTTCATCAAACAACGCCACCAGGACTGGAAACTTCAAAAAACAATCGGGGAAAATCAACCCCTGATTTGTTCGAGTACGTTCCACTGCACGCATGTACCGGCGCAAGAGTCCGCCATCAGGACGCTCCTTCAACAGGTAATGCATAAGAATCCATCCTTCTTGTACCAATTGGCGACGTCTGATATCGCCGCTTGGATGCATTCCAGCGTCTAAAGATCTCATCGGAACTCCGAATCGCTTTAGATCATCGGCAGTATCCATTCTGGGCAGGTTAAAAAGCGACGTTAACCGATCAAAACCCAGCCGCTCGCTCAATCTCCTTCCACAAAGCATCCCAGCGAATTTAATTAAAGGAACAGGCACAGGAACGAACCATCGTCTGCGCCGTACTCGGTGTCGGGCTATAGCGGACAAGAAGTGGGTAAAGGGAATTGGCTCTGATGAGCCAAGGGAAACAATACCTCCGCCCCCCCCCTCTAATTGAGCAATGCGCAGTAAGGCTATTGCGAGATCGTCGACATGGATAGGCTGTACTGTTACGACCGGATAAAATGCAGGGAGAATTGGAATCCTGCGCACAACCCCAACCAAGGTGCCAAACAATCCTTGCGCCTCCCCACCGTAAACTTGGCCAGGCCTCACCACCGTTCCGCCAGCGGCCATCACCTCCTGCTCAATTCGCCATTTTGTCCTGCCATACGTTGTTGGTGCATTGGGATAGGCAGTCTGGCTCGATACAAACAGGAATTTTGCACCAATCTTATTGGCTGCTTGAATCAATAATTTTGCCGATCGCAATTCATTGAATTCTTCATGATGATGTGCGAATGTATTTGTCGCCAAATGTATTACTGCGACCGCATCAATCGGCAAATCTGCAATCTTGTTGTCCGTCAGATCGTATTTAATCCATGAAATACGTTCCCCACTAGGTGCATGCCGAGACATGGAGACCACGTCCATGCCAGCGTTCATTGCGAAATTCGTGAGACGTGATCCAATATAGCCAGTGGCCCCAGTAATTATTATCTTCATACCGTCTGATCACGCCGTAACATCACTGCACGGATGAGTCATTAATTATTTCCTGTTAAGGCACTACGTTTTTTTTTGCCAAGCCTTTTGAACCATTTCTGACGCTGAACGTGAAGCGTGTCGTTATCCAATATGTAACTAGGAACAGCAGAATGTCCGATAGCGCCTTTGCGTATATCGGATTGTGCACGGCGAACAAAATCAAAAAGAGGGTCAAAGAAGACGCCGGAGTGTAAGCAAGAGCCAGTCCAAAATACTTCTTCGCATGGGCCATGATTTCAGCAGAATCAGTAATTTGGTAAGTGAAGCGTCTGTGCAAATAGAAACCGCAGATTGCAGCAACAATTTTCACAACGATATTGGCCAAAATAGGGCTAAAACTGAGCCGGACAAGTAAATAGAAGCCCCCCATGTCAATCACATAGGCAAGGATGGCAATAATGATGTACCTGATGAATGTAGACATACGTCCTATCTAACTCGCAAAACTTTCGCAGGTGCTCCGACGACCACCGCGTATTCGGAAGTGTCCTTTGTAACAACCGAATTCGCACCCACGACGGTGCCTTTCGCGATGGTTACTCCCGGCATAATGACAGCGCCAGCTCCGATCCACACATCGTCGCCGATAGTAATTTTTTTGGGAATCGATTGCCTCGAAAATACCTCTGGATGGTGCCCCTCTATAGGGTGTTGTCCGGATGAGATAGTGACATTACTGCCGATAAGCACATGAGCGCCGATTTCAAGTCCACCTATCCCGTTAATATAAGTTCCCGAATTGACCCCAAAATGAGAGCCAACAGATATCCTGTCTGAATGCACGATAGTTACGCGTGGCTGTATCCATGAGAATCCGCGGCAAGAAGCAAAAAAGATCTTGCAGAAGGCGGCCCGAATAATCACTCCAAAAGTAGTCGGAATCAATGCGCCAAGTCCAAAGATGAGCGATTCGAGTTCTAGGCGAATCATTTCCCAGAGCGAATATCCTTTGGCTTTTTCCTTTAAGAAGGTCAAATAACTCATTTCTGCGGCAATCCGTGGCTTTAGCCGTGATTTCGGCGCAATAGTCTAACCGCAGCGCGCAGATGGCGAGGCCGGCGTGGTACGGAAAGAATGTCATGTCCCAAAAACGCGAGCATGAACTGGAGTCCCATCAGGATCGGCAATGCAGCGAGCATCACGGTCCCGGCAGGCGTAGCGACACCTGCTTGCGCCGACTTCAACCAGTGGAAGCCGCCGAAACTTACACCAAAAAAGAATAAAAGCAGGCCTAGTGGTAATTCGATCGAAGCGAGTGACATATCTCGCAAGTAATAGTTATAGAAAATCCGTTTAAAAAAATTCCGTGCATGCTTAGCAAGAAATTCTCCAATGATTTTGGAAATCTTCAAATTACTGACTTCGTCGCCATATTTCGCGTCCATTGGCACATCCACAGCAACAGCCCGTAATGTGTTAAGTCGGAATAAGAGGTCGGTCTCGAAAAAATAGCGCCGGCTGACCTTATCATAAGGGAGATGCCTGGCAACGTCCGCATGTATCGCGGTATAACCGTTGGTCGGGTCGAACAAGTCCCAATATCCTGTCGAGAGCTTGGCCATCAGCGACAGCACCGCATTCCCTAATAAACGTATGGGCGGCATCGCACGTATTTCCTCTAAATCGAAGAAACGATTTCCTTTGGTATAGTCCGCCTCGCCGGCAAGAATCGGTGCCACAAAGTGAGGAATTAGGGCTGGATCCATTTGTCCATCTCCATCAACCTTTACGATGATAGCCGCTCCATCTGCTATCGCAGCTCGGTAGCCCGTCATGACGGCTCCGCCAACTCCCTGATTTTGCGAGTGATATACGACACGAACCCGTCGGTCGTGCACCTGTTCTTCGACAAACTTACCCGACCCATCCGGGCATGCATCATCGATAACGTAGATACGCCACACTTCCGGCGGCATTTGCAAAATTACGTCGAGAATATGCCGCGTCACTTTATACGACGGAATAACGACGGCAATACGGTTCTCCGCAAGATCTGCTTCCAAATCTTGAAATTGCTGTTGCATGTCAGGGTTCATTGCCGGAATGAGACTCTTTCGAAGACCAAGGGAATTGAAGTATGACCAGATGCATATACGACAGCAAGTGTTGCTTTAGGAGGTGCGATAATTTCCATCTTGTATTCAGTTGGAGAATCCATACAATCGAATACTCGAATTTCGGTGCCGATAAACTGCGATTTGGCATCCGTCCAGTTAACTTGCATCCGTCCTTGCGTGGGCTGCCCGTTACAACGTGCCTTGACGCTATACAGATAGCGGCGTTTTTGCATGACCGGCACTGACTGGAACGCAGGAGAGACCACGCTCACCGCAATTCCATTGCCAGCTCGCGATATCCCTTCCGGCCCCGACGACCACCCCTCGGGGGATGTGAAATCCGGGTATTTCAGGAGCTCGCTCTGAAATCGATAGGCACTGGCAATGCGGCGAACTGTTACTGTTCCCAATTCGGCTATTTCTTCGGTCGAGGCCTCGATTAGCTTCCGCTTTTCCGCGTCCCCCCAACCTGAGTCGAAGATCACAAAATCCACACCATTGCTCGCTAGAGCATCAACAATCGCCTGTTCATTGCGAGCGGCATGAATGAGAGAGTAAAAACGAAGGTTATACCAGGTCGGGTACAGTGCGTCCGCTGCGAGGCCTGCAGTAAGGGGCTGTGCAAAAACGGCGACCGGGGCGCCCGCTGCATTCAACTGATTGACGAGTTCGACCGCATTACGAACGGGCAGACGTGTTTGCAAATAGCCACGCCGCATATCTTCGCTAATGAGAGGCGTGAGCTGAAAATCCGGATAAAAACCATATGCGTTGAGAAAAAGAAGATTAAGACCAACAACAGCACTTCCAGCGAGGCAAAGTGCAGGGTATACGAAAGACCGAATTCTGTTAGCAAAACCAAATGCGATACCAACGCATGCAGCCAGGATAGCGAACGAAGGAAATACATATCGAAGATAAGCGGTGGAGCTGAACGTGAAGGATACGCATAGCACCCCTACCAGCATTAGACCTCCCCCTCTCCATAGGCGAAACCCGATAAGTAGCACGGCGGATGGAATAAACAGTGGCAGCCATTGAAAACCTGCCGATCCGGTTCTACCCTCCAGATACCTCCCTGATTCAAAGGTCATGCGATACAGGAGATCCCATGTCATCCCTTTTCCGAATACAGCGGGAGCTTCAAAATTCTCCGGAGGATAAAATGGCGACTTGAAGACCTTGTTAAACAAGGGAAAAACCGGGTTCCCGGTCAATATCCACGCCGTCACATACGGAATTGCTCCGACCAGCAGAAAGGCGGCGATACCAAGCAAAGCCACCCGAAAAAATTCAGCTTTGGTCCAAATCTTGTACCTGCAAATGAGCACAATCAGAAGCGCAGGTATCACTGTAAATGTGACGGCCTTTGCTGCAGCGGCAAATCCCAGTAATGCTCCGCCGATGAGAAGATTGTGCTTCGTCTCCTCAACCGACGAGCATGCTTTCAATATGGCCAAGATACCGGCGACAACGAACGTGGTCCAGACAGATTCGATGAATAAGCTACTGCTTTCGGTGAAGGTGAGTGGTGTCGATAGAAAGATGAGGGCAGCCCATCTGGCTCCAATTGCCGTTCCACCTGCCCAGATGACAAGTTCACGGACATACCATGTGATTGTGAGTATGAAACCCACATTAATCAGTCTGGCCGCCGTTTCGCCTCCCAGCATGTACCCAATTGCAAAGACCCAGTCGCCAAGCATAGGCATTACTGCCCAGACATAACTGCTTGCGTCAAAGCCCCACTGATGTCGCAATGCAAGATGAGCTGGAATAAATAAATGCATTGCTAAAGCGTCATATGCAACCTCTGGCAAAAGAGCAATGACAATATGAACAAGCGCGACGGTGGCAACCATCACCTCAAGTGCACATTCCCCGAATGCCTTCGGCGTCCGCCGGGCAGCCAAAGCAAGCAGGTGCGAACACAACTCGACAAACGTACTCCGAAACAGAATCAAGGGTAGTGCAAGCGCACCGGCATAAAGGCCGGAGAAGTTAACAGGAAAGTGCGCCAGCAAACCGACTGCTGTTCCATAAGTACCGGAACCCAAAAGAAATGCCCCCCCCAAGCCGGAGCATTTTCGGCCGGAGATAGAATGCGCCCGATTTTCCGCCCCAGCACGGCGGATGCAGCTGCAAACCATGCTACGACAGCAAGAGGCCATATTGCTCCGCACAGCAGTGCCAATACGGATGCTGCAACTGATGCTATCAACAAGACGCTGCGCTTGGTCACCGCTACGCATATGGAAACGACCGCAAAAACACCTAGTACAAGAAGCAAGTACCGACGAAGGGCGCTATCGGATAGCAATGCGGCATCATCGAACGGAATGACTGTCGGCCACTCCATCTGACCGAGTCCCTTCAGCGTAAGAAACGCGCCGACAATAAGTGAAATAGCACCCAATGTCGTGGCAAGGCGATTGCCAGTCATTTGCTCTGCCTCTCCACTAACTTCAATTTTTCTTTAGATGCTTTATGCTCAGCAGGGCCGCCCTCTCCTCTATATGCGTGCGGCATCCATGCCCCCCATTTAGCCTCGTATACTTTCTTATTTTGCTCAAAGAGCGCCTGCCGCTCTTGATTTTTTAACTTATTAAACGACGCAGAAAGATTGTGATGGATAAACACATCTTCTGCACATACAACACGCCGTCCGATTTGCTCAACGCGTCTGCAGTAATCGTCATCCTCAAAAAAGCCGCGCCCAAAAACCTCGTCCAAAGGACCAACACGTTCATACACTTCGCGCGGCATCATCACGCAGAAGAACGCGGCTGTTCGCATATCAAATATATGACCGATATGGCGCCGGGTATAGCTTGCCGCGTTGCGCGCCATTTCGTCCATATTGTCATATGCGATTTCGATCTTCGCTTCGTTACCGATATTGTTGGTAACCGGGCCGAGAATACCTACCGACTTATCTCCTTCCAGATGCTGCACCATCGTGCGGACCCAGCCCGAAGTCACATACGTATCATTGTTGAGGAGGACCAGATAATCGCCGCCGGCTATCGTCAAACCTTGGTTATTGGCCGCAGCAAAGCCGCGATTATCCTCATTCAGGATAAGCTTGCGATTTTTCCCGGTCGAGGCCCACTCGGCCAGAAACTCCTTGGATCCATCAGATGACGCGTTATCGACTACGATGATCTCCATTCTGTCGTAATCACTGCGCTCATCCAGACTTTGCAAACAAGCGCGCGTCAGATTGAGATTATTGTACGTAACCACAATGACACTCACACTTGGATCCTGAACAGTCGATTCCGCATGTTGTATCAGCGAATCCACCCGGTGCGACCAAGTCTGCTCTTTGGCAAATGTCTGTCTGTCGCTGATTTGCTCAAGTGTCGCCGGATTTTCCAGGGTATGAGCAATTGCCGCCACAAAATCTTCTGCAGTTTTCGTGACCATGACGAGCTCATGGAACTGCTTCATTTCTGGCAAATCAACCGATACAACCGGTTTCCCCGCACTCAGATATTCGTAAACCTTAACCGGATTAGTAGCCAATGTGAGCGGAATAATCTTAAAAGGAAGCAGGCACACGTCAAAGCCGTGCAGAAAGTAAGGAAGCTCGGCATATGGAACTTCACCGATAAACCTGACATTATCCAAATGCCTCAACGATGCTTTTGCCCCTACTGTGTCGGCCCCAACTAACAGGATGCAGCAGTCCTGGAAATGTTTTGCAACAGCTTCTACCAAGTGCAAATCGAACCATTCCGCAATTGCCCCGTAATAGCCAATGACACGTCGGCCCTTCGAATCGCGATAGACGCTTGCAGGCTTGCGTGAGAAATGCTGGAAATCTCCACCATTCCGTATCAGAGCCCGCCGTTTCGCCTGTTCAGCCGCAATCGTCCGATCCAACCAGTCAGACGTCGTCACAACAAGATCTGCCCGGCGAAGCAGTGCCTGCTCCAATGCCGAGATTTCGGGTGCGGTATTGCCGAATCCTTCGTGATGGTCCATGCAATCATAGACAGTTCGACTATTAGGCATCTTCGTGGCGATATCGAACCAGAACGGATGCTGGACAAGCGAAATAATCTGCCTTGAGTTTGTCCACTCCAGCACCTCGCCGACACTATGACGTAGTTGAGCGACAATCGCAGTATTAGGAGCGCCTGAATAGATCACCGGCGCATTTTTTGCGTATAGCTTGAGCTGAAAAATCCTTCCCGAGTTGTCCAGTGCTTCGACCTCAAACCCAGCTCCATCACCATCCACCAGACAAGTCGAAATGTAAAACACACGTCGGCCAGATGCAGCGAGCGCTGATGCCAGTTGCTGTGGCCGCTGATATCGGAAATGCCAATCGATAACGCCCCAGACAAAGTAATCGGTCTTTGCCATCTCTTGTACAGACGGCGTTATAGATGGTGGCAGGAATAGTTTTGGAGCCGTAATCTGCTTTTGCGCCTTTTGAATACCATTACGGTACACCCATCGGAGGGCATTCTTCATCGGCATAGGAAGAGGAAGCCGATGATAAATCCTGCGCAGTTCCTGAATCATCCGTTGACGATCGTCCATTACCAATCCATGCCTCATAACTCTTACAGCGAGGCGCAACGGGCGAGTAACGCGCCATGACTTGGTGTTCCAGAGTCTTTCAATTTCCAACACTGCTGTGTCTCGCGCAACCAATGCAGCATCACGCTCCAAAATGGCAGCGTTGTATGCCTCGCGTGCGACGTCACGCTCTTCAATCGCCGCGTCGAGTATTCGATACTCCATTTTTACCGGCGCCAGCACTGGCTTGACATCTTCCGCCCCAGCTTCGTCGAGAGCCGCGCCTGCCACATCAGGCTGGACCTTAAGAATATATTGGTAAACGTTACCCTCTGGACGCGTGCTAAGTATCTCAGCGAGCCAATGGGGTAAATTTTCCCAAGCGTGCTTAAACTCCGTATTCTGAGCGGGTATTTCGGTTTTCGAGAGGTCGACAATTTTCAAATTTGTCTTTAACAAGGCTTTCTTCAGGCTCTTCCACGCAAAAAATCTAATATGCGTTTCGTCAAGCAAGCCAACTCTCCGATAAGCGAAATCCTCATTCAATAGCTCAGAAATGATTCCATTGTGTGCCACGTTGGGAATCGAAATAACGATATAACCATCGGGTGTCAGAAATCTCTGCATTTCTGCCAGACACTTCAATGGGTCGCGCAAATGCTCAATAACGTCTGCAGCAACAATGACTTCGAATTGGTTCTGCCCTAGAGCAGCATCCCAATCCAAGGTATCAAGGTCTGCAATAAGAAGTTTTTCGCAATATGGCTCGGCCATTGACGCGCTTGCCGCATCAATTTCAATTCCAAAAACATGGCAGCCATTGTGCTCGGCAAAAACTTTTGTCATTACGCCATACCCGCAACCTAACTCGAGTACTCTCTTGTTCTTTCCAACCATGCGCGTAACGCGTGCGGCGGTGGAGTCGCCGTTTGGATCGAAGTCGTATTTATAGGGACTAACTGGTGTTCGATTCTTTAGCTCAGATTCAGGGAGAAAGAAATTTGAATAGGCGTCCCGATTGTTTCGAACAATGCTAGGTAATGCTTGATCGCCGCTTTCATCCAGCAATTGATATTCGATTGGTCTTCCGTACAAGTCGCTTCCACTCAACATGCGTTGAAGAATCGTTTCGCGATCCTTGAATTCATCCCGATTGAATTCGCTGTCGGCGAAGCTCTCAATTTTTGTGATTACTCGCTCCACTCCACCGAAGTAACTAAAGTGCCAGCCACCGCCCTCAACAAATTTGACTTCAGGGCTATCAGGATATTTTCCCGTACCTAAGACATTGCCTTGTACTGATACGACTAAATCTCGCAGCGCCTGAGGTGACGTGAATCTCGAAAACGGAACGAGGCAACTCCATGGAAGGTCTGGAATTCCAGCGCAATAGCAATTAAAAAAGTAGTAGTACAGCCGCTGCTTAAATAAGACGATTTCGTTTGTAGCGCTATATTCTCGAACTTTCGCTGGCGACGGAATTTCGTCGAGGTCAGATATCAAAATAAGATCGCCATGTTTGCAATCCTGAAGGCCTCTGGAAATCGCATCGCGCTGATACCGATAGACGGGAACCTCTCCATACCGTTCGATCGGGTCATCGACGATGACATGAATTATCTTGTCCGCGTACTGCACAAAATCTTTTTTGTTTTGGTCAAAGTACAGCGGCTTTTCTTTTCCTTGATGAGTCAGCGTCGACTCGACAAGAACAAATTTATCGACTACGCCGTCAAGCAGTTGCAAGCGTAATCGGAGCAATTCCAGTTCATTAAAGAACAAGAAGGCGTCATAAATCATATACAACCTCATAATCAGACGGCATAGCCAAAAGTACGTGGCAATTTTCTTTGCCCATGACGTCAAACACCAAACCGTTTTCCAAATAGTCCAAGGCTTTCATCTGTCCGTCTTCAAGACGACAACCGATCGATATTGAAAGTGCATATGAACCAGGATGAACAAATGGCAATGTTGTGGAAATATTGATCTTGAATCTCCCACCTTGTGCGCAAGGGTATACAGCAGTTTCAGCGTCTTCGCTATTATTGCTGGCGATGTCCAGACCTTTCTGATTTCTTAATACATAGCCAACCACTAGGGAAGAGTCACTCTCGAACGCATTGTTCACTAACGTCAACTCAATTCGTATTTTGCAGCCATGGACTAACGCCCGATTCCCGTCCGCGTTTTCGCAATTAATAATTTTGGCTGCCATTACCGAAATGGATTGATCACCATATCTCGCACTAGGGGTCAATTTTCCAGTTGTCACGACCTGCTTCTGACTACCCCCAGAATGTGAAGCGACTTGCGCAACCGGCATGCGCCCTCCCTCGATGCTGACAAGATACTTGTCTGCTATCTCTCCTGGAGAACCAATCGCCATTAATCGGGATCTGTCGATCCAAAATGCACGTTTACACAACGAGCGCACGGCGGTCATATCATGGGTAACAAATATTAGAGTCACGCCATTCGCGACGAGCCTGTTAATCGTAGCGAAGCATTTGTGGACGAAGGCCGAATCACCGACCGCCAGCGCCTCATCGATAACCAAGATATCGGGGTCAACATGCACCACGACCGCAAATGCAAGCCGCACAAACATCCCGCTCGAATATGTCTTTACTGGCTGGTCAATAAACTCACCGATGTCCGCGAATTCTGAGATCTTCTCAAAGCGCTCCGAAATCTGATCCCGGCTTAATCCGTAAAGAGATGCGCTAAGAAAAACATTTTCACGCCCGGTAAACTCGGGATTGAATCCGGCTCCCAGCTCAAGGAGGGCAGCAATCCTGCCATTAACCTGAACACTCCCATTGGTGGGAGCGAGAGTTCCGCATAGTAGTTGTAACAACGTTGATTTGCCGGAGCCATTGCGCCCGATGATTCCTACTGTCTCACCACGCTTAATTTCAAAAGAAACATCATGTAGTGCCCAGAATTCGCGGAAAAATTGCTTTCTTCCACGGAATAGCAACTGCAGCAATCGATGACGCGGCTGCTCATATATTTCGTAGCACTTGCTGAGGCCATGCACGCGAATCGCAACTTCAGAGGACATCTGCAAATCCTCTACGCGTTTTTTGAAACCACCAGAATCCAAGCCACGCCATCATAACGCTTGCCAAGGTGGTCAACGACCAGTTGATCCAATCCGGAGGCAACCCAAAGACGAGACTTTTTCTTCCTTCTTCGATTATGCTGGAAAGCGGATTTAGCCTGAGCCAGATATGGTACTTTTCCGGCAATGCAGAAATTGGGTAAAACACTGGAGAGAGAAACATCAATACTGTGGTGAAAATACTGACTGTTTGCGCCACATCACGCAAATAAACACCCACGGACGCAAGAAACCACGCGACTCCCATACCCGCGAGCACAAGCGGCATAGCGATAATCGGAAAAAAAATCACGGTCCATGGAAGTACATGATTCAGGAACAATTGCACTAAAAGTAATACGACAAGACTAACGAACGTGTGAAATAGTGCAGACCCCATTGCTATCCACGGCAAAATCTCCAGCGGGAAAACCACCTTTTTTACGAAGCTGACATTGCTCACCACTAATCCAGGTGCACGGTTCGCGCATTCGGCAAACAGGCCATGCACGATCATGCCAACGAACAACAATATGGCAAAACTCCCTTTATCCACACTCTCATTTCCTCCCCACCGCGCCTTAAAGACAACCGAGAAAACAAACGTATAAATTACAAGCATTAGCAAGGGATTAAAGAACGACCAAGCCAATCCCATAACGGAACCGCGATAACGCCCGACCACTTCACGCTTGGTCATTTGCAGAATCAATTGACGATTTCGCCAAACGCTACTGAGCATTTCCGCAATCGTTGCCTTGTGGGCGAGGTGTGGATTCACGCAAACACCCCGGCATTGGCAAATGAATTTCCTGCCTGGTCTTTACCGGACATTACCGGTTGTCCATGTAGCGGCCACTCGATTGCGACCTCGGCATCGCTCCACAAGATGCAGCGCTCATATTCCGGCGCCCAATAATCCGTCGTCTTGTAGAGGAAATCCGCACGCTCCGACAGCACCAGAAAGCCGTGTGCGAAACCTTCTGGGATCCAAAGCTGTTTCTTATTTTCAGCGCTTAGTATTTCGCCGACCCATTGGCCGAACGTGGGCGACGACTTGCGCAGATCCACTGCGACGTCAAACACCTCTCCCTCCACTACCCGCACCAGCTTTCCCTGCGGTTGTTGAATCTGGTAATGGAGACCACGCAGAACATTCTTTGAAGAGCGCGAATGGTTGTCCTGCACAAAGGCTACAGCCCGGCCAACGGCATCATTGAATTGACGCTGGTTAAAACTTTCAAAAAAGAAACCACGATCGTCGCTGAAGACGCGAGGTTCAAGCACGAGGACATCGGGAATTGCGAGAGAAGTAACTTTCATCAGAATACGATTTCCTTGAGAATTCGCTGCAGGTAAAGCCCGTAGCCGTTCTTGCCCAGCGGCTGTGCTAGTTTTTCCAATTGCACAGCGTCGATCCATTGTTTCCGGAATGCGATTTCCTCGGGACAAGCCACTTTCAGCCCCTGTCTTGCCTCAAGCGTTGCAATGAAATGGCTAGCGTCCAGCAGGGATTCGTGCGTACCGGTATCAAGCCAAGCGTAGCCGCGCCCCATGATTTCTACGGAGAGCGTTTGCTGATTCAAATAGAGCCGATTAAGGTCGGTAATTTCAAGCTCGCCTCTCGCCGAAGGTTTGAGACTTTTCGCGAACTCGACGACCTGAGTATCGTAGAAATAAAGGCCGGTGACAGCATAGTTCGACTTGGGCGTGACCGGCTTTTCCTCGATGCTAATCGCTTTTCCTTTTGCATCGAACTCGACTACCCCATAACGTTCAGGGTCGAGCACATGATAGGCGAACACACTCGCCCCTTCGCGCCGCTCGGCCGCACTGGCAAGGAGGCGTTCAAAATCATGACCATAAAAAATATTGTCGCCTAACACAAGCGCAGACAAATCATTGCCGAGAAACGATTCGCCGATGAGGAAAGCTTGCGCCAGACCGTCTGGCGAGTGTTGCACTGCGTACGTGAAATTCATGCCCCATTGGGCACCACTTCCCAGCAACTGCTCGAAGCGCGGAGTGTCCTGCGGAGTAGAAATGATAAGAACGTCGCGAATCCCCGCAAGCATCAACGTGCTGAGTGGATAATAAATCATCGGCTTATCAAACACCGGCAGTAGCTGCTTCGAAACCGCCAGCGTCGCCGGATATAACCGGGTTCCCGAGCCGCCGGCAAGAATAATTCCCTTACGTTTCATAGGGCTCCCTGTATCACGAGTTCATCGATGAGACGCTGGACATGGTAGCGCCAGTCCGGCAGGTGCAAACCAAAGGTGTGGACAAGCCTGGATGTAGACAACTGCGAGTTTTTCGGCCTCACCGCCGGCAGAGGGTACTTCTCCGTCGGAATGGGGCGCACCGTTTCGGCAGAGGCCATGAGGGATACTCCTCTGGCTTGCGCCAACTGCAGTACATATTGCGCATAGGCATGCCATGTGGTGTAACCGGCTGCTGTAAGGTGGTAAATTCCCGCCAATGCCGGAGAATCATCCGCGCTACGGCAAAGGCGATATAAGACAAGCCCGGTGACATCCGCGATCAGTTCCGCGCTGGTCGGCGATCCATATTGATCGGCGATGACATTCAGTTGTTCTTTCTCTTTGGCTAGCCGCAACATGGTTTTGGCGAAGTTGCCGCCACGAGCCGCATAAACCCAGCTGGTGCGAAAGATAATATGCTTCGCATGGCATTTCTGGATCAGGCGCTCCCCTCCAATTTGGTCTTTCCATATACAGAAAGAGGATTGGGCGCGTCATCTTCGTGGTAAGGAGCAGACTTCTCTCCATCAAACACATAATCGGTCGAATAATGAATCAGCCAGGCATTCAGACGAGAGGCCTCTTCTGCCATGATGCCGACGGCTTGCGCGTTGACCAACTGAGCCCTGTCCGCATCGGACTCTGCCTTGTCCACTGCCGTATACGCAGCTGCATTCAATATGACTTCAGGCTGAGCTTCGCGTATCAGCTTTCGCAGTCCTTCACCGCCTTCAAGGTCGGCCTCATCCCGTCCATACGCAAGCAACTCGCCCAGCGGAGCGAGCGAACGCTGCAACTCCCAGCCGACTTGCCCATTTTTTCCTAACAGGAGAATTTTCATCAACTGCGTCCGCCGTAATTCTTTTCCATCCATTCACGGTATGCCCCGGACTGTACATCACGCACCCAATCCTGATTATCGAGATACCAGCGGACCGTTTTTTTAATCCCCGATTCAAATGTTTCCGCAGGTTTCCAACCCAACTCGGACTCGATCTTGGTCGCATCGATGGCGTAACGCCGATCATGACCAGGGCGATCCTTGACGAACTTTATTTGCATCGAATAGCTCGCGCCATCTTTGCGCGGGCACAGCTCGTCCAGAATATTGCAGAGCGTTTTCACAACATCAAGATTGGTTTTTTCATTCCACCCACCGATGTTATATGTCTCCCCCACTACACCAGCCTCCAAAACCCTTCGGATCCCGCTACAGTGATCTTTTACATACAACCAGTCTCGAACTTGCTGACCGTCCCCGTATACCGGCAATTCTTTTCCAGCCAATGCGTTGACTATCATCAGCGGAATTAGCTTCTCAGGAAAATGATATGGCCCGTAGTTGTTTGAGCAGTTGGTGGTCAGGACGGGCAGTCCGTAAGTATGGTGGTAGGCTCGCACCAGATGATCGCTGCTTGCTTTGCTCGCCGAGTAAGGACTATTCGGCTCATAGCGATTGGTTTCTCTAAATGCCGGATCGGTGACATTCAGAGAACCATAAACCTCATCTGTCGAGACATGCAGGAAGCGGAAATTCGCCTTATCACTCGCCTCAAGGGCTGCCCAGTAGATGCGCGCAGCCTCGAGCAATCGAAAAGTGCCGACAATGTTCGTCTCAATGAAAGCTGCTGGCCCGTCAATGGAACGATCCACATGCGACTCCGCGGCAAAATGAACAATTGCTCTGGGCTTGTACACCTCTAACAGATCGCTTACATGGGCAAAATTACAAATATCTCCACGGACGAAAATGTGGCGAGAATCGCCCTTCAAGGATGCCAGATTAGCAAGATTACCGGCATAAGTAAGCTTGTCAAAATTGACGACCTCCTCCTGCCCCATTAACCAATCCAGCACGAAATTTGAGCCGATAAAGCCCGCCCCACCCGTTACGAAAATCATCTTGTCATCCCGTATGACCACAAATTTGGCAACCTTTTATTCTACAACAGTCGTCAAGCCAAAATCGTATTGATGAAAGCAACGGTGGAAAGCTACTAGAAGAGCAGGTCGCGCGGATGAGCGGTTACTTGCCTTATTACAAAGCCACTACGGCGATCATTGGCGCTCCGTCGGCATGGTCATCATGCTTACAATTGATAACAATGTATACGCCACATATGGCAACAGTTTAACCATGGGATGCTCTGCTAAAATCATACGTTGCGATGGTAGAAATCAGGCGTCATTAAGAAAAGAAAGAATTCTTTAGATCTAAGGCATACATGCACAGACCAATATTTTCCGCAGACTGGTTTTCTCATAATATTCCCATATGGGAACGCATAGTTTCTCCACACCTTCTCGCTACCGCAACGCCGAACGTTCTTGAAATCGGAGCATTTGAAGGCAGGTCAAGTCTATGGTTCTTAGAGAACTTTCCGCAGTTAACATTAACGGTAATAGATCCTTGGAACTTCACGGCTAGCGCCACCGATGAGACGTATGATCGGTTTAAGTCGAATATTGAGCCATACACTGCACGTGTCACGATCCATCGAGACAAGTCAGAATTTGCGAGGTCTCTCAAGTCCAATCAATTTGATGCCATTTATATAGATGGAGAACACACGTCGGCTGCAGTGTTGCATGACGCAATAATTTGCTTCGAGCTTCTTAAGGCGGGTGGATTATTAATATTTGACGATTATCTAGGCGGCGATAGATCAATTATGTATCCCAAACCCGCCATTGATTTCTTCGGCGAAGCATATGGGGCATTAAAGAAGGTTGAGCTTGTAAGCGACAATTACCAACGAATCTACAGAAAGCTGGAGGGAATTACCCCTCCCAACTTTTAGCACTCACATTTTTTCCAATCTTTACCCCTCATTCCTCAAATTCACTCGGTATTCCCCCGGGAAATTAAGCGGCTTTGAAAGCAGAATTTTCTCAATATTGAATCGAGGAAGTTTTACATGAAGAAGTCACGCTTTTCAGAAAGCAAAATCATCGCCATCCTCAAGCAGGCCGACGGTAGCACGCCGGTTCTGGAACTGTGCCGAGAACACGGCATGAGCTCGGCGCTGTTTTACCGCTGGCGTAGCAAGTTCGGCGGCATGGACGCATCCATGATGGCACGGCTCAAGGAACTCGAAGAAGAGAACCGCCACCTGAAGAAGATGTATGCTGAAGAGCGCTTGAAGGCCGAGATCGTCGCTGAGGCGCTCCCCAAAAAGAGGTAGCGCCATCTCGACGGCGCGAGATGGCGCAATGGGCAGTGCAAGATCGGATGGCCAGCATTCGAGTGGCGTGCCAGGCGTTTGGTATCAGCCAGACCTGCTATCGGTATCAAGCAAAGCTGTCTTCAGAGAACAGTGAGATTGCAGACTGGTTGATTCGTCTGACGGCGAACCAGCGCAACTGGGGCTTCGGCCTGTGGTTCCTGTACCTGCGCAACGTCAAGGGCTACGGCTGGAACCACAAGCGCGTGTACCGGATTTACCGGCAGCTTGAACTGAACCTGCGCATTAAGCCGAAGAAACGGCTGGTACGCGAGAAACCAGAGCCGCTGTCCGAACCAACGGCACTTAACCAGGTATGGTCGATGGACTTCATGCACGACCAGTTATCCGATGGCCGCAGCATCCGGCTGCTCAACGTGATCGACGACTTCAACCGGGAGGGCTTGGACATTGAAGTGGATTTCTCCCTTCCGTCCGAGCGCGTGATCCGTTCGCTGGAACGCATCATCGAATGGCGCGGCAGGCCGGATCGGATGCGTTGTGACAATGGCCCGGAATACGTCAGCGCCGCACTGATGGTGTGGGCAAATCGGCGTGGCATTCATGTCGAGTTTATTCAACCCGGCAAGCCGCAGCAGAATGCCTACATCGAGCGCTACAACCGGACAGTGCGTTACGACTGGCTGGCGCACTACCTGTTCGACAGCATTGAGGACGTGCAGGAATTCGCAACCCGTTGGCTATGGACCTATAATCACGAACGCCCCAACATGACCATCGGCGACATCAAGCCGAAACAGAAACCGGCCTTGGCCGCATAGGCTCTACTCTCAGGTCGCTTCAAAAATGGGGGGATTACCGTAGTACGTCGCATTGCTGATGCCCTACTTACGGCACAGGCCGGCCAACTTCATTCCCGCTTCAGCTTATTTCAGGATGCCGATCATTTGTTCATCAGTGAACCGCGTCTTTATGCCTACGCCCCCTGGGCAGGCTCTACATTATTGCCGCACTATTCTTGGCTCGCACATCATCAATCACTGGCTCCCGATCCTACTCATTGATTGGCGTCACATGCAATGCCAGCAGATGGCCCAGCGTATCGACGTCCAAATTGACTTTCGATTCCTTGATCCGCTAGGTGCCACCTTACCCAATGCGAATGATATTTTCCGGCGTCGAATGCGGCATCCGACTGCCCGTCACTACCGTATAGGGCATCGGTTCCCGGTCAGTAGCCATGCGCAACACTACCCGCAGATTATTCGCAATCGAGTTGAAGTATCCTGCCTTACCTGCGCTGCGTCTGCTAATAGGGCGTGTGCCACGACGCCAAATCGTGTGACATCGTGCGCCGGCTAATGGGACTACAGACCGCTCAGCGCAAAACATTGAAAACGTTGCGCAAATCATGGCTCGTTGTATGGCATTGAGTGGCAACGAGGAAAGATTTGAGGTGACAAAATCCAATTCCGCATTGCTGACGCCGTTGGGATATGATTTACGAGATTTCGTGCTCGCAGAACTTCTCCCGTGCTTATTAGTTCATAATACTCTCTAGAGCGGCCTCATCTTGACCTACTCATGATAATTAAAGGTATGAAATCCATGCCGCTTCACCAGTTCATCCTTCTCCGCCGACTTCAAATCCTCCCGCACCATTTCCGCCACAAGGTCCTCGAAGCGGGTCTTCGGCGTCCAGCCGAGCTTGGATTTCGCCTTGCTCGCATCGCCTAGCAGTGTTTCCACTTCCGCCGGCCGAAAATATTTCGGGTCCACTGCGACCACGCATTTTCCGCTCGAGTCGTATCCCTTCTCTTCGACGCCTTCACCCTCCCATCGAATCCCCATTCCCAGCTCTTTTGCAGCTGCATTGATAAAATCCCGCACGCTGTACTGCACCCCGGTCGCGATCACGAAATCCTCCGGTTCTTCCTGTTGCAGCATCAGCCATTGCATTTCCACATAGTCGCGCGCATGCCCCCAGTCGCGTTTGGCATTCAGATTGCCGAGGTACAGGCATTCTTGTAGGCCGAGCTTGATACGGGCCAGGGCACGCGTGATCTTGCGCGTGACGAAAGTCTCGCCGCGGTTCGGGCTTTCGTGATTGAACAGGATGCCATTGCAGGCATACATTCCATAGGCCTCGCGATAATTCACCGTGATCCAATAGGCATATAGCTTGGCCACGGCATAAGGGCTGCGCGGATAGAACGGGGTTGTTTCCTTTTGCGGTACTTCCTGCACAAGGCCATACAGCTCGGAAGTCGACGCCTGATAAAAACGGGTTTTCTTCTCTAGGCCAAGGATGCGAATCGCTTCGAGTATCCGGAGCGCGCCCAGCGCGTCCGAATTAGCGGTGTATTCCGGCTCCTCAAACGAAACGGCGACATGGCTTTGTGCGGCAAGGTTGTAAATCTCGTCCGGCTGCACTGCCTGGATGATGCGAATCAGGCTGGTAGCGTCCGTCAGGTCGCCGTGATGCAGCTTGAAGCGTATATCCGGCTCATGCGGATCCTGGTAGAGATGGTCGATGCGATCGGTGTTGAACAGCGACGTGCGGCGCTTGATTCCATGTACCTCGTAGCCTTTGGAGAGCAGCAATTCGGCGAGATAGGCGCCGTCCTGACCGGTGACGCCAGTGATGAGTGCGACCTTGCTTGAGCTTGCCTTCATTAGCATTGTTGGCTTCCTTGATTATCGCGGTTTCAATGGGTAATTGACGGTTGAGAGCTTACTGATACGCGCATTCCCTCTCCCGTCTGCCGGAGAGGGGAAAATTGGGCTCATGCCCTGCCGTAGGAATCCGAGAACCGGACGATGTCGTCCTCGCCCAGATAACTCCCGCACTGCACTTCGATCAGGACCAGGTCCGTGATGCCCGGATTCTCGAGGCGATGTCTGGATCCGATCGGAATGTAGGTGGACTGGTTTTGCGTCATCAGCGTTGTCGTGTCGCCCACTGTGATGTTGGCGGTGCCGAAGACCACCACCCAGTGTTCGCTTCGGTGGTGATGCATCTGCAGCGACAGCGACTGGCCCGGCTTGACCACGACGCGCTTGATCTTGAAACCCTGCCCCTCGCCGAGCACCGTATATGTGCCCCATGGGCGTACCGCCGTGCGATGAATCTTATGTGCCTCGTGCCCGCTGGCCTTGAGCCGGCTGACAACTTGTCGCACTTCCTGGCTCTTCGAGCGATCCGCCACCAGCAGGGCGTCGGGCGTGTCGATGACGACCATGTTTTCCAGGCCGATGGCTGCAACCAGCCGGTCCTTGGAATCGATGTAGGTGTTGTGGCTGTCGATGAGGATTGCGTCGGAGCCATGGACCTTGTTGCCGTTCTCGTCCGCCGGTGTGACGTCGGCCACGGCGCTCCAGGCGCCCATGTCGCTCCAGCCGAAATCGCCCGGAACGACAGCGATGTTTTTCGCCATTTCCATGACCGCGTAGTCGATGGAGATGTTTTCCAGCCGGGAAAAACTCGCATGCAGTTCGATCTTGTCGCCATCGGCCTTGGAATCATTCCACACCGTGCGCGCCGCTGCGAGCAGGGCTGGATTGTAGGATGCAAGCGCCTCGATGATGGTGCTCGCCTTGAAGCAGAATATGCCGCTGTTCCAGACGTAATTTCCCTGCTCCAGATAGGCGATGGCGGTCGCGGCATCCGGCTTTTCGACAAAGCGCTGCACCGCGTTTGCTTGCTGGCTGATCTGGCCACCCATTTCAATGTAGCCGTAACCGGTTTCCGGCGCAGTGGGGCGAATGCCGAACAACACCAGGAAGCCGTCGCGCGCCAGGGTGGCCGCATGTTCGGCGGCCGCCTGGAAAGAAGCCGTGTCCGTGATCAGGTGATCGGCGGGCATGACCAGCAGGCAGGCATTCGGGTCTTGCTCCGCCGCCCATAACGCGGCCAATGCAATCGCCGGCGCTGTATTGCGGCCGACCGGCTCAAGCAGGTAACGCGGCTTGATTTCCTGATTCGCCAATTCGTTCTGCGAGCGCAGGTAGTAGTCGCGATTGGTGACGATCAGCGGCGCGCAGTCGCCGCATACCACTTGCGCCCGCTCGACCGTTTTCTTCAGCAGGCTCTTGCCGTCGCCGATACGCATGAACGGCTTCGGATGCGCTTCACGGGATACGGGCCAGAGCCGGGTGCCAGCACCGCCGGAAAGAATGATGGGAGTTAACATGATATAAGTGAGCGTTGACGTGGCCGTTCAGGCCAATTGACACTCTCACTTTATAGAGCACGCCCCTGCCGCCCTTATTGTTATTGGACAAATGGCGTGACTGTTAATTTTTGCTAACAACTTTCTGCATGACAACTTACGCAATCGGAGATGTACAAGGGTGCCACGACCGGCTGGAAGAACTACTGCACGCGATCCGCGCCTCTTCCGCCGAGGCGCGGTTCATTTTTGTCGGCGATCTGGTCAACCGCGGGCCGCATTCGCTGGCCACGCTCAAACTGGTGCGTTCGCTTGGCGATGCGGCCCGCATCGTGCTCGGCAATCATGATCTGCACTTGCTGGCGGTTGCCCACGGCATTCGCGCCGCGCATCGCTCGGACACGCTAGATCCCATCCTGCAAGCGCCGGATCGCGATGAATTGCTTGACTGGCTACGCCGTCAACCGCTGGCGATTTTTGAAAACGGTCATTTGCTGGTGCACGCTGGCGTCGCTCCGCAATGGACCGCGCAGCAGACGCTGGAACTGGCTCAGGAAGTCGAAAGCGTCCTGCGCGGCCCACAATGGGTGGACTTTCTGCGTCAAATGTACGGCAACACGCCGGCCAGATGGGATGACGGCTTGCAGGGGGCCGACCGACTGCGCTGCATCGTCAATGCATTGACGCGCCTTCGCTTCTGCACGGCGGACGGGACGATGGACCTGGCTTCCAAGGGAACGGAAACCGAACTGCCGGGCTACATGCGGTGGTTCGAGGTACCTGGCCGCAAGACAGAGAATGTGACCGTCGTATTCGGGCATTGGTCGACGCTGGGATTGATCATGCGCCCCAATTTGATCAGCCTTGATACCGGCTGTTTATGGGGCGGCAAGCTGAGCGCGGTGTGCCTGGAGGACCGCCGCCCGATTCAGGTCGATTGCCCGCAGTATCAGCGGCCGGGCAGTATTTGACGTTGCGGCGATTGCTCGTAACCGAGCGCCTGCGCGATGGAAGCGCGGGCCATGTCGGCAAGTTCGCGGCGATGAGAAGCCGCGCCGGTCGGGATCGGCGGCAGCACGATCAAATGCGCCGTCATTTCCCCCGCGCGCAGGATCGACAGCACGCTCTGCACGAACGTCATGTCATTGATGAAGTCGGCGGCCGGGTGCAGTTGGCCGCAGCTGTCGACGTAGCGCAATGCGAAAGGCTGCACGGAAACTTCGGCTTCGACGGCGGCCTCGAACAGGTTGGCATGGAATGGCAGCAGCGTGCCCTGGGCCGCTGTTGTACCCTCGGGGAAAAACGCGACGTGCTCGCCGGCGTGCAGGCTGGCCACCAATCCCTGGTAAATCCGCCGCACGTCACGCAGCTTGCCGCGTGAAATGAAAATCGTACCCACCTGGTCGCTCAGCCAGCCGATCAGCGGCCAGCCGCGAATGTCGGATTTGGCGACAAAACGGCATGGATGCAGGGCGTTGATGACGAAGATATCCAGCCAGGACACATGGTTGGAGACGATGAGCGCGCGGCTTGCCTCGCGCACGCCGACATCCTCGAACCGCACCTGCACGCCGCACAGCGCGAGCAAGCTGACCGACCAGCGCTTGATGCGAACGATGCGTGCCTGCGTGCCGATGAACGGAAAGATCAGCGCGCAGGTGCCCAACCCGGCGAACAGGTGCAGCACGATGCGCAGCAAGCGGAAGGCGACCATGCGCTGCTTAACGTTCGAACGCGATATGGCCGGCGACGATCGTCGTGGTCACCCGCCCCGTCAGTTCGTAGCCGAGGAAAGGCGTATGCTTGCCCTGGCTGGCCAGCGCCTTGGCATCGACCTTCCAGCGCGCCTGCGGATCGAACACGCACACATCGGCCACGCTGCCGACCGACAGGCGCCCGCTGGCGAGCCCTGTTACGCGCGCGGCATCGGATGTCACTTTCGCAAGCGATTTCAGCAGCGGCTGCTGCGACTTGTCGATGCACTCATCAGCCCACTTCAGCGCCAGCGACAGCAGCAGTTCGAGCCCGGTCGCGCCGGGAGACGCCTCGCCGAATGGCAGCAGCTTTTCATCGTTGTCGACCGGCGTGTGGTCGGAGCAGATCGCATCGATGGTGCCGTCGAGCAGCGCCTGCCGGATCGCATCGCGGTCGCGCTGCGAACGGAATGGCGGCGTGACGCGGGCGTTGGAGTCGAAGTAGCCGATATCGACCTCGGTCAGATGCACGTGATGGGCGCCGACATCGCAGGTCACCGGCAGTCCCTCTTTCTTCGCAGCGCGCACCAGATCCAGCCCGGCCGCCGACGACAGGCGGCACAGGTGGACGCGCACGCCGGTGGCGCGCATCAGTTCGAAAATCGTGTGCAGCTGGATCGTCTCCGAGATCACCGGCACGCCGGACAGTCCCAGGCGCGACGCCACCGGGCCGCTGTGCGCGATGCCGTTGATGCCGAGATAAGGGTCCTGCGGACGCAGCCAGACGGTATAGCCGAAGGTTTGCGCATACTGCATCGCGCGCATCAGCACCGTCGTATCCAGGACCGGATGGTCGGCTTGGGAAAAGCCGATGCAGCCGGCTTCGGTCAGCTCGGCCATTTCCGTCAGCGCCTCGCCCTTCAGGCCGGCGGTCAGCGCACCGAGCGGATAGACGTGCGCCTGGTTCAGCCCCTTGGCGCGATGCTTGAGCATTTCAACCAGCCCCGGCTCGTCGAGCACCGGGTCAGTATCCGGCGGGCAGACCAGGCTGGTCACGCCCCCCTGCATCGCGGCCTGCATTTCGGACTCCAGCGTCGCCTTGTATTCGTAGCCCGGCTCGCGCAGGCGCGCGCTCAGATCGACCAGGCCGGGCGCTACGATCTTTCCAGTGGCATCGATGGTCTTGCCAGCAGCAAACCCCGCAGGAGCATCTCCGATGCCGACCACCTTGCCGCCAGCGATGAAAACATCCTTTTGCGCATCGATACCGTTGGCCGGGTCGATCAGACGGCCATTCTTGATATGGATTTTCATTGATTAATTTCCCGCCAAAATACTCATCACCGCCATGCGTACTGCGATGCCGAAGGTCACCTGCGGCAGGATCACCGCCTGCGCGCCATCCGCCACGGCGGAATCGATTTCGACGCCGCGGTTCATCGGTCCCGGATGCATCACGATCGCGTCCGGCTTGGCTAGCGCCAGGCGCTCCGGCGTCAGGCCGTAGCTCTTGAAGAATTCCTGCGCGGACGGCAGCAAGGCGCCGCTCATGCGCTCGTTCTGCAGGCGCAGCATGATGATCACGTCGACGCCCTTCAGGCCTTCGTTGATGTCGGTGAAGACGCGCACGCCCATCTGCTCCAGGCCGCCCGGCAGCAGCGTGCGCGGGCCGATCGCGCGCACTTCCGGCACGCCTAGCGTGGTCATCGCGTGGATGTCGGAGCGCGCCACGCGGCTATGCAGGATGTCGCCCACGATGGCCACCGTCAAATTGGTGAAGTCCTTCTTGTAGTGCCGGATCGTGTACATGTCGAGCAAGCCCTGCGTCGGATGCGCATGGCGGCCGTCGCCGGCATTTACCACGTGTACGTGCGGTCGGTTGGTGTCGACCAGGTGCTTGGCGATCAGGTAGGGCGCGCCGGATTGCGCATGACGCACGACGAACATGTCGGCATGCATGGCGGCCAGGTTGTCGATCGTGTCGAGCAGGGACTCGCCCTTGCTGGTGCTCGATGCCGAGATGTTCAGGTTGATCACGTCGGCCGACAGGCGCTTGGAAGCAATCTCGAAGGTCGTGCGGGTGCGGGTCGAATTCTCGAAGAACAGGTTGAACACGCTCTTGCCGCGCATGAGCGGGACCTTCTTGACCTCGCGGTCGCTCACGCTGACGAAGGACGAGGCAGTATCGAGAATGTGGGTGATGATCGCCTTGGGCAGGCCTTCGATGGTGAGCAGATGCTGCAGCTCGCCGTTCTTGTTCAGTTGCGGGTTAAGCATGGTCCACCGTCAGGGAGAAGCGGCCGTCGTCGGCGCGTTGCAGTACGAGTTGCTGGTCATTGGAAAGGGACACGGTGTCGGCCACGAAGTCCGCGGCAATCGGCAGCTCGCGCCCGCCGCGGTCCACCAGCGCCGCCAGCATGATCCTGGCCGGGCGGCCATAATCGAACAGCTCGTTGATCGCCGCGCGCGTGGTGCGGCCGGTGTAGAGCACGTCATCCACCAGCACGATGGTCGCGCCTTCGACCTCGAACGGGATCTGGGTCGGCTTGACCTCGGCGTGCAGCCCTTTTTCCGCATAGTCGTCGCGGTAAAACGAGACGTCGATGAAGCCCAGGCGGTCCTTGAGCTGCAATTCATCGGCCAGCCGCTCGGCCAGCCAGGCGCCGCCGGAATAGATACCGACGATGGCGGTGTTCTGGGCATCGGCAAGGCCGGCTTTGACGCGTTGCGCGAGCACCTGGTACAGGGCTTCGGCGTCGAAATCAGGATTCGGCATAGTCATTGAAGTATTGTTGCAAAATGATGGCAGCAGCTTCGGCGTCGATCAGCTGGCCGCGCTGCTGGGAAATTACCGCTGAAGAATAACGCTCGTCGACCAGTGCCGTTGCCACGCCAAACCGTCCATTCAGTTGATTGGCGAAGCGCCGGCAACGCACTGTCATTTCATGCTCGGTGCCGTCCGGATGGCTCGGCAAGCCGACCACGCAGGTTTTCGGCTGCCACTCCTTGATGAGCGTGGCAATGGCGGCGAATTTCGCCTCGTTGGTCGGCGCGGCGATCACGATGAGCGGCTGCGCCTGCCGGAGCAGGGTATTGCCGACGGCAACGCCGATGCGCTTCAAGCCGAAATCGAAACCAAGTACCGTTTCCACTCAGCTCTCACGCGTGCCCTGCTTCGCCGGCCAGCGTTGTCGGATCGATGCCCAGCAATTTCATTGCCGCGGCAAAACGCTCCTCGATCGGCACGTCAAAAATAATGGAGGGGTCGGCGCGCACGGTCAGCCAGCCGTTGCGCACGATTTCTTCTTCCAGCTGCCCGGCGCTCCAGCCGGAACAGCCGAGCGTCACCAGCATGCGCTGCGGTCCGTTGCCCGCCGCGACCGTTTCCAGTATGTCCTTGGAGGTCGTCAGCGCAATCTCGTCGGTGACCTTCATCATCGACGCATACCCGCCGTGGGGTGCGTGCAGCACGAAGCCGCGCTCGACCTGCACCGGCCCGCCGAACAGCACCGGCTTGCCGCCGACCGGCGCCCTGCCCGGCACGTTTTCCAGCGTGAGTTCTATGCGCTCGAACAACACGTCCAGTGTCATGTCAGTCGCCTTGTTGATGATGACGCCCAGCGCGCCGTCGGCATTATGCTCGCACAGGTAAACCACCGTGCCGCCGAAGATCGGATCGAGCATGGATGGCATGGCGATCAGAAAATGATCGACGAGGTTGAGCTCGATAGCGGGACTGGCTGCGGAAGACGAGGACAAATCGGGCGTATCCCGGGAAGATCCGGGTGGGGAGCGGAACGAGCCGATCTTGCTCGCTTTCTTGCTTGCTTTCACCATAATGGACATTTTAACAGTTTTGGCAGCAGCCCCTTGAAAAACAAAGGCCCGCAACAGCGCGGGCCTTTGTCCAGACGGGAAGCAGGCGTTACGCTACCGGCGCTTCCTTGTTCACGTACCCGGCGATCAGTCTCAGCAATTCCTCTTCCTGGTAGGGCTTGCCGAGATATTCGTTGACGCCGAGTTCGAGCGCATAGTTCCGATGCTTGCCTGCGGTGCGCGAGGTAATCATGATGATCGGAATTTGCCGCGTGCGTTCGTCGTCGCGCACGTTGCGCGTCAAATCGAAACCGTCCATGCGCGGCATCTCGATATCGACCAACATCACATCCGGCGTCACCGATTGCAAGTGTTCCAGCGCATCCACGCCGTCCTTGGCCTGCACCACCTGATAGCCTTCGCGCGTCAGCAGGCGCTGCGTCACGCGCCGCACCGTCAGCGAATCGTCCACCACCATCACGATGTGCTGGCGGCGCAAACCCTGTACCGGCGCGGAGCCCGGCGCCTGTGGCGACGGATCGTGCGGCGCCATTTCCGCCACCGCTCCCATGCTTGCCGGAGCGTCGGACGGCAGGATGCGCGGCGCGCGCATGTTTTCATACGCGGCCCGCTGCGCCAGCGGCACCGGGTTAAGAATCAGCACGATATCGCCGGAACCGAGCACGGTCGCGCCAGCAATGCCGATCATGCGCGATAGTTGCGGACCGATGTTCTTGACCACCACTTCCCGGTTGCCGAGCACCTCGTCGACATGGATGGCAACCCGGTCGCTGCCGCTCTTGAGGATCAACAGCGGCGAATAATGCTGCGAGGCCGACGAAGCAGCCGTATCACCGAGCAGCGCCGGCAGGTAATGCATCGGCACGCGCGCCCCCTGCCACACCACCGCGCCATCGTTATAGGCGGCGGCCAGCGCATTGGTCTTGAGCTGCTGTACCTGTTCCACCAGCACGGACGGCACCGCATAGGTCTTGCCGCCCGTGGAAAGCAGCACGACCTGGGTCACCGCCAGCGTCAACGGCAGGTGGATCGTGAAACGCGTGCCCGCCCCCGGCTCCGACCATGTCGACACCCGGCCACCCAGCGCGGCGGCCTCGGAACGGACCACGTCCATGCCGATGCCGCGCCCGGCGAGTTCGGTCACCTGATCGGCGGTGGAGAAGCCGGGATGGAAGATCAGTTCCCGCACTTCATCGTCGGACATCTCGCCGTCCCCGGATAGCAGGCCAATGCGTTTGGCCTTGTCGCGGATCAGCTCGACGCTCAAGCCCTGGCCGTCGTCCGAGAACTGGATGACGACCTCGTTGCCTTCCTGCCGGATCTCGACCAGCAGTTCGCCTGTTTCGCTCTTGCCGGCCGCACGGCGCGCCTCGCGCGATTCGATGCCGTGCGCGACCGCGTTGCGCAGCAGGTGCTCGAACGGACCTGTCATTTTCTCCAGCACGCCACGGTCGATTTCCACGGCACTACCGCGAATGTCGAGGTTGACGCGCTTGTCGACTTCCTTCGCGGCCTGGCGCGTGACGCGGAACAAACGCTCAGAAATACTGGCGAATTGCACCATACGCACCCGCATCAAGTCCTGCTGCAGCTCGCGCGTCAGGCGCGCCTGGGTAATCAGGTCGCCGGCGGCGCTGTCGAGCGTGCGGGACAGATTCTGGTGCACCGACCCGACGTCGTTGACGCTCTCGGCCATCATGCGGGTCAATTCCTGCAGGCGGGTGAAGCGGTCGAACTCAAGCGGATCGAATTCGCGGTCGGCGGACGATCCCATGTGCGAGGCGATCTGCGTTTCTGCCTGCATTTCGATTTCGCGCAACTGGTCGCGCAGGCGCGACACGTTATCGGTCAGCTCGGACAGCGACTGGCGCAGCGTACCGACCTCCGTTTCCAGCTTGGAACGGGAGATGGAGACCTCGCCGGCCTGGTTCACCAGGCGGTCGAGGATGTCGGAGCGCACCCGGACAAGTTGTGCCGGCGTCGCCGGCATGGCAGCTGTGCGGGCCGTCGTAATGGGCGTCGGCGCAATCTTGCCTGCCTGTAGCGGCATCAACGGCGCCAGCACGACCGGCTCGTGCATGGCCGGCGCAACGGGCGCCGGTTGCGCGACGGGGGCTTGCACCGCCTGCGGGTTGTGCAAATGCTCGAACATCTGCAAGCCATGGTCGTAACGAACCAGCAAGTCGTCCAGCGCGACCGCCGAAGGCGCACCGAGATGCATCAGGTTTTCGACACGGGTTTCCATGTCGTGCAAATGCTGGCCGAGTCCCATCGCGCCCGCCATGCGCGCGCTGCCTTTGAGCGTATGCAGCTGACGCAACAGTGACTGTGGGAGCTCGCCGTTGGCCGGCTGCTCCTGCCATGACCGCAGCGCCGCCCCCATCTGCGGGAAAATGTCGCGGCCTTCTTCGAAAAACACCGGCAGCAGATCGGCGTCCAGCTCATCCTTGGGCAGCGCCGCCTCCGCCGGAGCGCCGCTTGCACCGGCAAAAACCGGTTCCGCAACAGGCGCGGCTTCGGGCGCGGGCTTTGCGGATAAAGCGCCGACCGGCTCGTCCTCCGGCTCGGGTTCCTCCTCTTCCTGCGCATCGATGGCAGCATGCAGATCCGAACGCCGCTCGATATCCTGCTGCACGCTGCGCAGCAGGCGGGCGAACTCCGGCTGGTATGCCGGCATTTCCCCGAGCGCGAACTTTTGCAGCATCAGCTTGAGGCGCTCGACGCTTTGTTCCAGCGCGTCGAATTCATGCGGCAGCAGGCGTACCGGCTTGCGCGAAAGCAGTTGCAATACCATTTCCAGCGCATGCGCCGCTTCCTGCAGCGAAGTAAAGCCGACGGTAGCGGAACTGCCGGCGAGCGAATGCGCGGCATGGACCGACTGCACACTGACTTCGCGCTCCGGTTCATGCCGCCATTCGGCCATGTCCTGTGCCAGTGTCCTGACCAGCTCGTCCGTCTCGGCCAGGTAAATGTTGTACAACGGGACGCTGATTTCCAGATCGCCAATCCGCTTGACCGTGTCGTTCGGCTTGACCTCGGGCGCTTGCAGAGTCGGGAACTCGATGACTTCCGCAATCGATGCCAATGGCGCAGTCGCGCTGGCGTTTTCCACCACGGGAAGTTCCGGCGGCAGGCTTTCGCTCGTCGCCGGCTCGAACATCGCCAAGTCGGCCTCGGACAACTGGATTTCTTCCGCCACGGGTAAATCCGGCAGGGCGTCCGGTACCGGTTCGGCGAAACTTGCTTCCGCAATGACCGGCGCTTCCCCGACACTGTCATCTGGGAACCCCGTCTCCGACGAGAATGCCGGCAACGCATCCGGCGCAGACACCTCGTCCGGCACAGCCGGTTCCACCGCCTGCAGCGTCGCGGCGCTGTCCTCGAACACGAAGCTGCCGCCCTCCTTCACCCGCTCGGCGGCAGCCACCAGTGCATGCTGGGTCTGGCCCGACTTGCCGGATTCCTTCAGGTCTCGCACCCATGCGGCGAGAATGTCCGCCGCCTTTTCCAGCAATGCGTACAGGTCGGCGTCACCGCCGCGCCCGTCCGCCAAGCGCAGATTCAGCACTTGCTCGATGCTCCATGCGGCTTCACCGAACGCGACCAGGCCGACCATGCGGCTACTGCCCTTGAGCGTATGGAAGGACCGCCGCAACGTCGTCAGATGCTCCTGGTTGTGCGGCGCATTGCGCGACTGCGGCAGCGTTTCGCCGACGGCTCCCAGCACTTCCTCCGCTTCGAGCAGGAAGATGTCGAGCAATTCGGCGTCGATCGCTTCATCGCTGGCAGGCGCCACCAGTGGCGGCAATGCCGGCGCAGATGCCGCTGGGGCGGGCGCCGCCGCCGAGATGATCTTTGCCAGCGCTTCCTGCGACGGCTGGAAATCCGGGCTGGCAAGGAGCTCGATGCCGGTACGCGCCGAATCGGTCGCCTCCGGCATGTCGATCAGCGCCGCGTCGAGCCGGATCTGCTCCAGCGATTCCTTCAGCTGCTCCTGCAACACAGGGTTGTCGGGCTGCTCCGTAAGTGACTTGGCCAGTTCGGCGGTCTGCTGCCGGTGCAGCGCCAGTTCATTCTCCACCGTCAGCACCGGCACCTCGGGCTCGGACGGTGCTTCGGGCTGTGCCGGCACCTCCACCACGAACTCGGCGTCATCCTCGGCTGGCTTGGGTTCGATCAGATTCGCACGAAAGGAGCAGCTCCGGTCATCGAACGAAAAGCGCTTCTTCGCGCTGTCCGGCTGATGCTGTAGCGTTTCGATGAAAAAGCTCAGCGCGCCGACATTCTGCGCGACCTGCTGGAATTCCTGCTCGGCTGGCGGTTGCGCATCGGCCGCCGCAAAGCGCCGTACCGCCGCCCGCGTATGCCCGACCGTGCGCGCCGCGTCGTCCTGGTCGAGCACGACCAGCGCGCCCTCGATCTGGTGCAGCACCGAATCAAGCTGTCCCAGCGGATCGCGCTGCGACGGATCGCGGAAGTACTCGTCGAGCATCTTCTCGACCTGGCGCAAACTGGTTTGCATTTCCCCGGCCAGCGCCGCAATGGTTTGACGCTGCTGCGCCTGGCGCGACATGTCGTCGAGCCAGGGCGCGGATTCGGCCGGCGTCTCGCCCGCCACCACGGCCAGCAATCTGGCGGTCATCGCGTCGGCGCGCTCGGCGAAGTTTTCCGGCAAGCGCCCGATGTTGTTCAGCGCATTCTCGACAAACAGCAGGCTGGTCGCCATTTCCAGGCCGAGCGCTTCCCCCGGCTTGGCGTGCGCGGCATGGCGCGCGATGCCCTTGAGTTCGCGCAGCAGCTTGGTCAGCGAGGGCGAGTTCAGCCTGGACCCGGCATCGGCCAGCATGCGCATTTCATGTTCGAACGATTCCGCCACGCTGGCGTCGCCGCCGGCAATCCGGTTCCAGATGTTCTTCGCCTGCGACAGACGCTCCTTAGCCGAGGCCAGCGCGTCGACGTCGATCTGGCCGTAGCGCTTCTGGTCGTAGTCGACCGGCACCATGCCGTCGAGCCGGTAGGCGGCACGGATCTGTTGCGCGCGCGGCGACGGATTTTTCGTCTTGGCGATAAAGAAAAGCGCGTCGCGCAGCAACCGCTCGGCAATGCTGGAGGAACCTTGCGACAGGCGTCGTATCTGCAGGTTGATACGGGCAAACAGCTGCTTGACGTAGATTTCGTTCTGAATCTGGCCCGCCGCCACCGCTTCCGCGAAACCATGCATCACCCACCAGAAACTGCGGGCTTGCTGCTGGCCTTGCATGCGCTCGATTTCGCCGACCAGGTCGCGCATGGCCGAGGCCGTGGCCCGCTCCGCCGCTGGGTCAGTGCTTTTCAGGAAAGGCAGCAGCGCTTTCTCGAAACGCTTGCGCATGCCCACGTACTGCTCAGGCGAGGCGGCATCGGCCGACTCCGTCACCGGCAGCTGCGGACGAATCGCCAGGTTGGGGAAAAACAGGTCGGCCGGATGAATCCGCTCGGCGCCGCGCGCTTCCAGCAATGCGCGGTAATACGGAAACAGGCGCACCGGCTGATGCGGCACGCCGGAAAGGAGCTCGTCGAGGTACTCGATCAGGGCCGTATAGCCGTTGCCGATAGCCTCCGCCAGCGCCGAGCCGAGCGGCAGCTGGCCGGCATCGACGCGCTCCAGCAAGTCCTCGACCGTTTCGGTGATGATGGCGACGCCGTCGACATCGACGATCTGCAACGCGCCGTGCGCCTGGTGCAGGTAGGATTTCGCATGGCGCAGCGATGTCGCCTGGCTTTCCGCATCCTGCGTCACCGCTTCATGCAGCGCGGCTTTGGAGCGGTTGAGTGCTTCGCGAATCTCGCCGATCACCCAGGACAGCGGCCCGGTATCGAAGTCCCGGGCGCCTTGCGGGGAGGCGGAAGAAGGGGTAGTCATGACTGCCTCGCGGGTTCAAAAAGCGGCATGCCGCAACATCGGCACGCCGCCAAGCATCACTAGAGAGCCTGTGCAGGCCGACAATGGATCGGAATCAGGCCGTCACGCGGAAACGCGACACCGAATTCTTGAGCTCTTCGGCCAGCTTGGACAGCTCGCGAATCGACTCTGCCGTTTGCTGGGTACCCTGCTGCGTCTGCTCGGTCACCGTCAGGATGTTTTGAATGTTGTGGGCCACGCCGTTGGCGGAGGTCGCCTGCTGCTCGGTCGCGGCGGAAATGCTCTGGATCAGGTCAGCCAGGCGGTTCGACACGCTGCGGATCTCAGACAGCGCGGCGCCGGCCGCGTCGGACAGCTTGGCGCCTTCCACCACGCCCTGGGTCGATTTTTCCATCGCCGCCACCGCATCGTGCGTGTCGGTCTGAATCGTGCGCACCAGTGCGCCGATCTGCTTGGTCGCCTCGCCGGAACGTTCCGCCAGGCGCTGCACCTCTTCCGCCACCACCGAGAAGCCGCGGCCGGCCTCGCCGGCGGACGCCGCCTGAATCGCCGCATTCAGCGCCAGCACGTTGGTCTGTTCGGTAATGTCGGAAATCAGTTCGGTGATTTCGCCGATCTCCTGCGACGATTCGCCCAGGCGCTTGATGCGCTTGGAAGTTTCCTGAATCTGCTCGCGGATTTCGTTCATGCCCTTGATCGCGTCTTCCACCGCGCGCGTGCCCTGTTCCGCGGCGCTCACCGACTGGCGCGCCACCTCGGCCGATTCGTTGGCAGACTTGGAAACGTCGGTAATCTGTGCCGCCATTTCGAGCACCGCCTGGCCGGTTTCCTGGATTTCACGCGACTGCTTCTGGGATGCGACCAGCAGCTCGTTGGAGATGTTCTGCGCCTGGTTCGACGCGGAAGTCACCTGCTCGGCGGTCTTCGTCACGCGGCCGACCAGGCCGCGCAATTCTTCCACCGTGTAATTCACCGAGTCGGCGATCGCGCCGGTGATGTCTTCCGACACCGTTGCCTGCACCGTCAGGTCGCCGTCCGCCACTTCCTGCAATTCGTTCATGAGCCGCAGAATCGCGGCCTGGTTCTGGTCGTTGGCGCGCTTGGCTTCCTCTTCCTGGCGCTGTGCCTGCAGACGCTGCTCGTCCGCTTCCTGACGGCGCTGGTCCGCTTCCTTGGTGCGGTTACGGCTGTCCTGCAGCAGGACCAGCGCAGTGCCGACCGCCGATGTCAGCGCCAGCAGTGCAAATCCCACCATCAGCCAGAACGACCAGTGCAGCGAATCTTCCTCCGCACGGTAGGATTTCTGCAGGTTGGTGATGCGCTGCTTGAGGCTTTCGTTCTCGGCGAAGATCAGTTGCTCTGCCTGTTTCGCGGCAATGAAGTTCTGCAGATTGCCGAGGATGGATGCCACCGATTTCTGGTATTCCGCAAATGCGTTCTTCAGCTCGGTCAGCTTTTCGCGCGTATCCGGTTCCTTGGTGGCGGACAGGCGCAGCACTTCGCTGCCGCTGAGGAAGCCTTCGGTAATGTCGCGGAACGTATTCGTGTCCTTGCCGAGCAAGAACGCGGTTTCCGGGTTCACGCCTTCCGACGTCAGGAATTCATTGGCGCTGCGCCCCAGGCGCTGGGTCAGCATCACCAGCTGGCCGGCGGCCGAAATTTCGCGCGGCGAGGCTCCGGCCTGCGCCTTGAGCGTGGCGATCTGCTCGGTCAGTTCCAGCAATGTCGGCGACAGTTCGTTCAGTTTTTGCAGCGTGGTGCCGAAACCGGTCAGTTCCTTCTTCATTTTCAGGATGGTTTCGGCGGCCTTGTCGGAGCTGCTCCAGGTTTTCTGGGCATCCTTCAGCATCGCTTCCATCGAGGCATTGGGCCGGTCGATCTCGCGTCCCTGGTACTCGCCGCCCTTGGACAGCACGCTCAGGTCGCGGTTGAATTCCTTGCGGCTCTCCTCCAGCTGCTTGAACGCTTCCGGGTTACCCTGGATCGCGTTCGGCGCCGCCTTACCGATACGCTGCGAGTGCATCAGCGCGTCACCTGCGATCTGGGTCTGGGTCGAGGCCAGGATCGAATGATTGGAGTTGAACCACACGAGGCCGGCGCTCAGCACCAGCGAGCCGCCCAGCAGCATCAGCAGGATGCGCACCTGCTCCTGCAGCGGCATCGCGCCGATGATCGGCAGGCGAATGTCGCCCGTCTTCTGCAGCGCATCGCCGATGAAGGTCGCATTCGGATTGCGCATGATCGTCGTCGGCCCGGGCGCCGCGCTGCCGATCATGCTTTCCATTGTGGCGTCTTGCGCCATGACCGTGGCAATCCCCGCGTGGTCACCAGCCGCAACAGGGGCGTGTCCCGGCGTAGCGGCTCCCGCAGCCAGTCCCTCCTTGTTGCCTTTGGAAAAGAACGGAAGATTAATCGCCATCACTGAGTCTCCTAATTGTTATTCGGCAGCCGGCCGTCAATGGGTTACAGCCCGACATGCAAAAAACGTGGGTCTTGTACGATGAAAGAAAGATTGAGTTCGGTCCAGACGTGCGCATCGCGATCGACATAGCGTTGCGCGGCCCAGGGAAAATCGGCGGCGCCAGGCTGCGAGGTCATTTCCTCCACATTGCGCAAGCCCATGACGCGTGACACCAGCAAGCCGCAGTTGAAGCCGAGCGCCGGGGCAAATGCGACGATCCGGCTCTCCTTGTCGACCGGCGTGGGCGGCATGCCGCTGAAATGCGCGAGGTCGACCACGCTGATCAGGTTGCCACGGATATTGGTCAAGCCCAAAAACCAATCCTGCGTCAGCGGCACCTTGGCGATGGTGCCGATCGAAACGATTTCGCCCGCATCCTGCAGATTCAGCAGCCACCGGCTCTGGCCGATCATCACGCCGAGTTGCCTGGCGTGGGCCGTCGCGCCGCTGCTTGCAGCCTGCATGCGCTCCACCAGCTGCGTCTGGAATTCGCGTAGGCGGGTACGGCGCGCACCGGAATCGGCCGTCTTGGCTGCGAGTCCGGAGTTCAGATCCGAAGGGGATTGGGTCATGGCGACCTAGCCGAGCGCGGCGATTTTCGACAGCAGTTCCTGCGGATCGACCGGCTTGACGATGTAGTCGCGCGCGCCCTGGCGCAAACCCCAGATGCGGTCGGTTTCCTGGCCTTTGCTGGTGCAGATAATGATCGGCACGTTTTGCGTTTCCGGATCCTTGGCGATGGCGCGCGTGATCTGGAACCCGTTCTGGCCGGGCATCACGACGTCCATCAGGATCAGTTGCGGCTTGTCCGCCTTGACTTTCGCCATGGCCTCTTCACCGTTTTCAGCGGTGGATACGGAAAACCCGTTCTTCACAAGGATATCGGTAAGGAAATAGCGCTCGGTGGGGGAATCGTCAACCACGAGAATTTTCTGTATCGGCATTGTTAACCTTCATGTCGAGAAATTACTTGGCAAGCGCTTGAGCGGTGTATTCGCGCACCGTCTTGAGCAAACTGTCTTTGGTAAAGGGTTTGGTGAGATAAGCGTCGGAGCCGACCATGGCTCCGCGTGCCCGGTCGAACAGCCCGTCCTTGGACGACAGCATGATGACCGGCGTGGAATGGAATTTCGCGCTTTTCTTGATCAGCGCGCAGGTCTGGTAGCCGTCAAGACGCGGCATCAGGATGTCACAAAAAATCAGGGCTGGCTTGTGGTCGTTCATTTTGGCGAGGGCGTCGAAGCCATCCTCGGCAAGCACAACCTGGTAACCAGCCTGCCCCAAGAAAATTTCTGCTGAACGACGAATCGTGCTGCTATCGTCGATCACCATGATCTTGAGACTGGCGTTATCCGCTGATGTTGTCATGACGTAATCCCAATAATCTTCTGCCCAATATACGGCCCAACTGTAACAAAAAGCAAGATGCTTTAAAACAAGGTGTTACTCTCAGTTACGCCTAACGTGGCTTTTATGCGAAAGTTAGCGGGATTACAACTGCATTTGCTGCAAAGCGTCAAAGCTTAAATAGCAACCATCTCGAAATCTTCCTTGCGCGCGCCGCATTCCGGGCATGTCCAATTCATCGGCACATCCTCCCAGCGCGTTCCCGGTGCAATGCCCTCTTCCGGCAGGCCGGCCGCCTCGTCATAAACCCAGCCGCAAATCAGGCACATCCAAGTCTTGTATTCGATCGTCGTTTCGTTGTTACTCACAGTTGACTGCCCTTCAATCAAGTAAAATGCAAAGTCGAATATCTTAATCTACCGGCCGTGCAAAACCAAACCTCCCCTCTCATTCTGACTTTCGGCGCCACAGATCCTATCGGCGCGATCGGCATACAGGCGGACCTCGCGTCATTCGCGGCAATGGGATGCCATGGCTTGTCGGTGGTCACGTCGCTATTGATCGGCGACACGGCGCGCATCGAAGACATCCAGATGATCGACGCCGACTGGGTGGCCGATCAGGCCCGCATCGTGCTGGAAGACATGCCCGTGACGGCATTCAAGGTCGGCACGCCGGGCAGCATGGAAAGCGTCACCGTGATCGCGGAGATCGTGTCCGACTATCCCGACGTCCCACTGATCCTCGACCCGTTCATCTCGGCCATTCCCGACCAGGGACCGGACAGCGAAGACATGCTGGTCGCCATCCGCGAGCTGCTGATTCCGCAAACCACGCTGTTTCTGGCATCGGCCGTGGAACTGTCGCGCCTGGCCGAGACCTGGCGCGAACCGTCGGGCGAAGACATGCTGCCGCTGGACGTCATGCGCCTGATCGACATGGGCTGCGAATACGTCTTCGTCACCGGCACTCCCTCCGACGTGCATGACGTCGCCAATTCCCTGTTCGACGAATCGGGCCTGCTGCGCCAGGATAGCTGGCAGCGATTGCCCGGCTCCTTCAGCGGCGCCGGCAGCACCCTTTCCGCGACGATTGCGGCAATGCTCGCCAACGGCGTCGACGTGCCGGAGGCGGTGTTCGAAGCACAGGAATTCACGCACGCGGCGCTATCCCACGCGCACCGTCTCGGCATGGGCAAGCTCACGCCCGACCGCTACTTCTGGGCGCGCGAGCCCGACAGCGATTCAACCCAGTAATTCCCTCTCACCATCCTTTTTAATATGACATCCAGGAACGACACCCTTTTTGCACGGGCGCAGATCAGCACCCCGGGCGGCGTCAACTCGCCGGTACGCGCATTCCGCTCGGTCGGCGGCTCGCCGCGTTTCATCACGCGCGCCGAAGGCGCCTACTTCTGGGACGCCGACGACAAGCGCTATATCGATTACATCGGCTCGTGGGGCCCGGCCATCGTCGGCCACGCGCATCCCGACGTCATCAAGGCAGTACAGGAGGCGGCCGCGCGCGGACTGTCCTTCGGCGCCCCGACCGAAGGCGAGATCGACATGGCCGAGGAAATCTGCCGCATCCTGCCTTCGGTCGAGCAGGTGCGACTGGTATCGTCCGGCACCGAAGCAGCGATGAGCGCATTGCGCCTGGCGCGCGGCGCGACCGGCCGCGACAAGATCATCAAGTTCGAGGGCTGCTATCACGGCCACGCCGACTCCCTGCTGGTCAAGGCCGGCAGCGGGCTGCTCACCTTCGGCAACCCGACCTCGGCCGGCGTGCCGGAAGACTTTGCCAAGCATACACTGGTACTCGACTATAACGATCCGCAACAACTGGAAGACGTGTTCGCGAAGATGGGCAGCGAAATCGCCTGCGTGATCGTCGAACCGGTGGCCGGCAACATGAACCTGGTGCGCGCTACGCCGGAATTCCTGCAAGCGATGCGCCGCCTGTGCTCGCAGCATGGCTCCGTGCTGATTTTCGACGAAGTGATGTGCGGCTTCCGCGTCGGCCTGGGCGGTGCGCAAACGCTGTTCGGCATCACGCCCGACCTGACGGTAATGGGTAAAGTCATCGGCGGCGGCATGCCGGTGGCGGCCTTCGGCGGACGCAAGGATTTGATGAAGCACCTGGCGCCGCTGGGCCCGGTCTACCAGGCGGGCACCTTGTCCGGCAATCCGGTAGCCGTCGCAGCCGGCATGGCCACGCTGAAACTGATCCAGAAGCCTGGCTTCTACGAGTACCTTTCGGCGCAAACCGCCAAGCTGGCGCAAGGTTTGTCGGCGGCGGCCAAGGATGCGGGCATCGCGTTCTGCGCCGACTCGGTGGGCGGCATGTTCGGCCTGTATTTCGCGCCGAGCATCCCGGGCAGCTATGTCGAGATGATGGCCTGCGACAAGTCCCGGTTCAACACGTTCTTCCATGCCATGCTGGATCTCGGCGTGTATCTCGCGCCGTCCGCGTTCGAAGCCGGATTCGTATCGGCGCAGCATGACGACGCGGTGATCGATGCCACCATCGACGCAGCGCGCAAGGCGTTTGCATCCCTGAGCTAAACCGGCCCTTCGCATGTCCGCGCAGAGAATGCGCGGACATCGCCCTCCTCAGAGCCAGCCGCGCCGGCGGAAATACCAGAACGGCACGACCGCGCTGGCCACCATCAACCCCAGCGCGAACGGATATCCCATATCCCATTGCAACTCGGGCAGAATCTTGAAGTTCATGCCGTAGATACTGGCGATGAGCGTCGGCGGCAGGAACGCGACCGACGCCACCGAGAAGATCTTGATGATCTTGTTCTGGTTGATGTTGATGAAGCCGACGGTGGCATCCATCAGGAAGTTGATCTTGTCGAACAGGAAGGCGGTATGGCCGTCGAGCGATTCGATGTCGCGCAGGATCTGCCGCGCCTCTTCGAACTGTTCCGAATTGAGCAGGCGGCCGCGCATCAGGAAGCTCACCGCACGGCGCGTATCCATCATGTTGCGCCGAATGCGGCCGTTCAAGTCTTCTTCCTGCGCGATCGCATTCAGGGCCGCCGCCGCATCCTGGTCGTTCAATTCCTTTTGCAGCACGCTGCGGCTGACGTCTTCCAGGCTCTGGTAGATGCCTTCGAGCGCATCGGCCGAGTATTCGGCGTCGGTGGCGTACAGGTCGAGCAGCACATCCTTGTAATCGCCGATCGATCCGGGCCGCGAGCGCGCGCGCATGCGCACCAGCCGAAACACCGGCAAGTCGTCGGTGTGCATCGAAAACAGCATGTTTTTCGCGAGGATGAACGCGACCGTCACGACCCGCGAAGGGCCGTCATCCTCTTCGAGCAGGAAATCGGTACGCAGGTGCAAGTCGCCGTTTTCCGCTTCGTAATAGCGGGCGGAGGCCTCGATATCCTTGACTTCGTCTTCGCCCGGCAGGGTCACGCCATAGATGCTCTTCACCCATGCGCGCTCCTCGTCGTTCGGATCGGTCAGATCGACCCATACCGGGGCCGATCGCTCCAGGTCGAGCCTGCTTTCGATATTGACCTGATTCAACCGTCCGTTCTGCAAGACGAAAACATTAATCATGTGCTCTCCCGGCCATGCGTGTCATGACATGGCCCTCCCATGACGGGTAGCCATGGGTTGATTGAATGACAGGGAGCGCGACCATCTGGATAGTCAGGACGCGCCGCCCACCGGCTGTCGGCTATCGGCGAGTGGCGCTTTGAGACGGTAAAGCACTAGCTTGCCGATCGATTGTCCGCTGATGGCTGACAAGTTGTACTGGGACTACCCAAGTCGGGTCTCCGGAAACAAAAACAGCGCAAGTGTACTGATAACGATAGCGGCAAGCAAGGGTCATCGGAAGGGGGTGCGTCGATTCGCCCAATGCCTGATTTATGTCCGCAACCTCAGCGCTGCATGGCCTTCTCGATCGCCTTGTCCCGCAGCGATTCCGGCATGTCGCTCCGCCGTAACGCCGGCGGCGCCTTCGGCGCTTCGATGCCTTTGGTGTCCTGTAATTCAAGCTGGCGGCTAGTCGGATTTCCGGCGCCGCATTCCACGTTGGAATAGATCACTTTGCCGTCGACCTGGCATTTACGGATTGCCGCGGATTTGTCCCGCCCGGCCTGCGCAGCGGTAGCTTGCAGGGCTTGTCCGGCATCGGTGCGCCGAGCGCGTTGCCAGGCGTCGCCGAACAGGTTGCGTTCATGGTGCATCGACAGCAGCGTGCCGACCGCCATCAGGGTCACCACACCGACGATAACGGCGGCCCAGAACAGGCTCAACTCGCCGCGCTGGTACTTCATGTCCATCCACGCCCTCCGCTGTCAGGGAAGCTCGGCCGCGCCCATGCGGCGCAGGATCAGGTTGGTGCGGCGCGCCAGATAGGTCGAGGCACGGTTCTTGTCGTAGTAGCGCGGGCGCGGCAGCATGACGGCCAGCCGCGCGGCCTGGGCCGCGCTCAGGCTTGCGGCGGACGTGCCGTAGTAATGCCGGGCCGCGGCCTCGGCGCCGAACACGCCGTTGCCCCATTCAACGACATTCAGGTAAATCTCGAAGATACGCTCCTTATCCATCAGGAATTCGAGCATGTAGGTGATCACGACTTCCTGCGCCTTGCGTGCATAGCTGCGGTCGCCCGACAGGAACAGGTTTTTCGCCAGTTGCTGGGTGATCGTGGAGCCGCCGGCGACCACCTTGCCCTTCCGTGAATTCTTCTCGTACGCCTTTTGCAGCGCGTCCCAGTCGATCCCCTCATGCTCGGAGAAATTCGAATCCTCCGAGGCGATGATGGCGCGCTTCAGGTTGTTCGAGATGTGGTCGTACGGCACCCACTTGTGCTGCAGCTGGGCATCGGGATTCTTTTCGCGCAGCACCGAAAGCTGGCGCCGCATGAAACTGGTCGAGTCAGGATTGTGGTCCACCCACCACCAGATCTGGATGAAGAAAAACAGCTGCATCACCAGCACGAACAGCACCGGCACCAGGACAAGCCACAGCAATAGCTTGCGCAGCGTCTTCATGCGGCGTCAGAGCGCCGCGCGCAGTTCGGCGTACACCGGCGCCGTTTCCGGCCGCACGCCGCGCCAGACGTAAAAGGCTTCGGCCGCCTGCTCCACCAGCATGCCGAGCCCATCGCGCACGACGGCGCCATGCTGCGCGGCGAAGCGCATGAAAACGGTCGGCCCAGCGCCGTACATCATGTCGTAGGCGAATGCGCTTTCGCCGAAGACGGCCGGCGCAATAGGCGGCACATCGGCGCTCAGGCTGGCAGACGTCGCATTGATCACGATATCGAAGGGCTCCTGCAAGGCTTCAAAAGAGCACGAACGCACATTGCCCTTGCCGGCGAACTGTTGAACCAGTTCATCGGCCTTGGACAGGGTGCGGTTGGCGATCACCAGCTGCGCCGGCCGCTGCTGCAGCAGCGGCAGCAGCACGCCGCGCGTCGCCCCGCCGGCGCCGAGCAGCAGGAGCTTTTTCCCGCCGATGTCGACGCCAGCATTGCGAACGATGTCGTTGACCAGGCCGATGCCGTCGGTGTTGTCGCCGGCGATCTGGCCATCGGCAAACGTCAGCGTATTGACCGCCCCGGCCGCCTGCGCGCGCTCGGTATGCGAGGCGGCAAGGGCATAGGCTTCCAGCTTGAACGGCACCGTCACGTTGGCGCCCTTGACGCCCCGCCCGATCAGCTCCCGCACGGTCCGCTCGAAGCCGTCGAGCGGCGCGAGAATACGCTCGTAGACCATGTCCTGGCCGGTCTGCGCGGCGAAGCGCGCATGGATTTCTGGCGATTTGCTGTGCGCGATCGGGTTGCCGATGACGACGTAACGGTCCACTGGTCCGGTCAATTCATTCCCTCCCGCATGGTCGCCTGCAAGCCTTCGCGCGTGAAGTCGAACAGCGCGGTCATTACCCAGACATCGCCCCGCGACGAACGCATGTTCTGCGGGAAGACGCCAAACGGCGCCGAACGGCGGATGATGCGCTTGGCAGCCTCATCGAGCGCCGGATTGCCGGAGGGACGGTCGATGGTGATGCCGTTGTCGCCGTCGGCGCCGTACAGCTTCCCGTCCTGGAACACCGAGATCGAAATCATCACCTTGCCATACAGCGGCTTTCCATCCTTCTGCGGGAAGTTCAGGGTGCCGATCTGCTCGATGCGGCGGCGCACGCTGTCGTAATACATCGCATGGCCGACTTCGCGAGTGCTCGGCGAGATGAAGGTTTTCTTCGGGCGCTTGTTCTCGTCCTCGATGCGCTTGGCGATCTCTGCCTCGCGCCGCATGATTTCGCGCGCGCTCTCGGCCATGTCGGCGCCATCCGGCTGCGCCTGCGCATCCGGACGGCGCTGGTCCTTCACCGGCGCCGACTTGAAGTGCGCCTTTTTATTCAGCTGGGTCAGCATGCGCTGCTGCTTTTCGAGTTCCTCGATGCGGCGCTGCAGCGCCTTCATCGCTTCACCGTCTTCGCTCTTGCGCATGTCCGGCAAGGGCGATGTGGCGCGCCCCTTCTCGGCATTGCCGCCGCCATCGAGATTGGCTTGCGCCAGCGCGTCGGCCTTGAGCGGCTTCCTGTCATGCTTGGCGTTGACGAGAATGACTTCCAGGCCAGGGTCGACCGGCTTGAAGCGGAAGGCATCGGGCGCGGCGAATCGCACTGCCAGCAACGCGCCGTGCAACAGCACCGAGGCCGCCACGGCGATGGACAACGTGCGGTTTTGATCAAATAGCATTACGCGTAAACAAGACGGCGATTGCAGAAGGATGGAATTTTACGATAAAGGCCGTACGGAAAGTGTTGTGAATAGCGGCGAATAATGCCGTCTTTATTGCTGTTGCACCGATTCGGCGGCGGCTTCCTCTTCGCTTGCGGCGTCTTCATCTTCCGCCACCAGCGCCGATGCCTCCTCGATATCGGCCGGCCCCGTCGTCATTTCGATCAGCCTGGCCTCGATCGTGAGGTCGACTTCGTCCCAGCGGATCAGATCGAGCTTGACGTGTGCGCCGCGCGCGGCTTGCGGCATGCCGGGCAAGCGAATGATTAACGGAATGTCAACCAGGCGCAGCACTTCATCCTTCAGCACCACGGCATCGACCTGGCGCGCATTTTCCTGCGCCAGCCAGCGCAAGCACCAGTAGCGCTCCATGCCGGACTGGAAGTCGGCGTAGGCCGAATAGGCGGCGTCGAACGCGGAAACGATCGCGAACAAGTCCGCGTCCTTGGGCTTGAACGGCGCCACCAGCGGCGCGGTCACTCCATGCTCGGCGCAGGCCAGGATCTGCCACTGGTTCACCAGGTCGGTGTAGCGCCGCAGCGGCGAGGTGCTCCAGGCGTACTGGTCGACGCCCAGCCCCTGGTGTGGCGCCGCGTGCGTCACCATCCGCACCTGCATCTTCGCCGCCCAGCCGCCACCGCCGCCGCCCTGGCTGCGATAAATGCCGGGCACGCCATGGTCGTGCATGAGCTTTCCCCAGGTGCTGTTGGCAAAGATCATCAGCTCGGCGACGATCTTGTCCAGCGGCGCACCGCGCTTGCGGCGCAGGATGGAAACGACGTCGTCTTCCACGTAGAAGTTGAAGTCGACGCGATTGGTCTGCTCCGGCTTCAGGCCGAAACTCTCGCGCTTGGCCATGCGTGCCTTTTCCAGCACTTGCGCCCATTGCCACAGCAAGGCGATCTCGTCCTTGTGCGCATACTCGCCGGCGCCGGCCGCCAGGTTTTCCTCGGTGACCAGCTCGTCCAGGTCGTTGTGCCGCAGGTTGGCCGCGATCGGCACCGATTCCGCCCGGGTCTCGGTCGACACGACCGACCAGTCGGCCGGGTCGAGCGTCGCGTACAAGGAGACGGCCGGGCAAGTCTTGCCTTCAGCCAGCGTGAACGCGTCGACCAGTTCGTCGGGCAGCATGGTGATTTTGTCGCCCGGCATATAAACGGTCGACAGGCGCTGCCGCGCAATGGCGTCGATCGCATCGCCGCGCTTGATGCCGAGCGCCGGGGCGGCGATGTGGATGCCGACCCGCACCTTGCCGTCGGCCAGGTGGACGACCGACAAGGCATCGTCGATCTCGGTCGTGGTCACATCGTCGATCGAAAAGGCGCGCACGTCGGCCACCGGCAGCGCAGCCACCGTGGGAAGATCGATGGATGGAAAGCCGGTCCCCTTCGGAAAATGCTCGAACAGGAATTTCGCCAGATGCAGCTCCTTGGGCGAGCCGATGCCGCCCGCGGCCAGCATCAGGCGCTGCGGCGACGTCTGCAGTTCGGCGCTGGCGGTCTCCAGCGCCTTGTATTCGATGCTGTTCTTGTCGGGCTTGAACAGCAGCTGCAACGCCAGCGGCTTCATCGCTTCCGGCAACCGGTGCGACTTCAGTTCCTCGGCATATTGCGCCTGGATCAGCGCCTGCTGCTTTTTCTTTTCGATGCCGGTCAGGGCGGCTTTCAGCGACGCCTCCGGCGCCGCCTTGTAGCGTCCCTTGCCTTTCTTGTAGAAATAGACGGGGGCGCTGTGCAGGCGCAACAGCAATCCGGCGGCCTCGTCGGGCCGGGGAGTGTGGCCGAAATATTCGGCGCCCAGCTCGGCGAAGCCGAACTCTTCTCCGCCGGCCACTTCCCATAAAAAATCCAGGTCGATGTCGTCAGCAATCGCCTGCGCATCGGCCATCAGCTGCACCGGCTCCGGTGCGGCGAATTGCAGCAGCACGTCGCGCGCCTTGACCTTGGTGCGTTTGCCGGTCTGCATTTCGACCTGGTACGCCTCGCCTTGTTGCGACAACACCGTGCCGGCCTTGAAGTCGCCGGATTCCTCGAAAAAGAGATTCATCGATTGCTTTGCTTATATTAGAAACTATGTTCGTGTCAGCCCGGCGATTGCCGGCAGAAACAGCTCGGTAACCAGCAGCACGCCGTTCTTGCGGCGATACAGGCAGCGGCGCGCGAACAGCGGAAAGTCGACCGCGTCGTCGCCCACTGCCTCGCGCGCCCGCTGCGCCAGCGGATGCTGCGCGCGCAACCGCGCGAACTGCAAGGTGCCGCGCACCACGCGCGGGTCGCCGAAAAGGGTAGTGCCGAGCGAGCGCTCGCCCAGCGTGCCGAAAAACGGCCAGTCGGAAGTGGTCGCACTCAAGGGCACGACCGTATGCGCGTAGACGACCGGGCAGCCGTCGCACTGCAGCAGCACTTCCCGCTCCTGCACGCAGGCGCGGCGCGGCAGGTCAATCATCGCGCGCTCGTCAGCCAGGCAGAAAGCATGCGCCTGGCGCAGGCGGCGCACCCGAAAATGCCGGCTGTGCGCCATCAGCTTGACTGTCAGCGACTCCTTGTCGGTCAGCCAGCCGCGCATTGCGCGCGTCGGGTTGACCCCGTTTACATGCGACACCCAGCGCGCATGCCCTACTGCATGAAATGTCACTTGCACGCCTCCCCGATGCCGCAAAATGCCAGCACCCGATCCAGGTATTGCCCGAATTCGGAAATGCCATGATCGCTGCCTTCGATCACGAGCTGGGCGGCACCCGGATAGTGGGCCACCATCTCCTGCCAGTCGAGCACTTCATCGCCGGTGGCGGCAATCAGGAAATACCGTTCCGGGCGCGTGATCTTCGTGACCGCCAGCGCCTTGAGTTCATCGATGTACTCCCGCTTGAACTCGAATGGCGCATCCGAATGGTATGCGGTGCTCACGCCGACATACTTTTCCAGGTCGCGCGGCGGCTTGACCGCCGGATTGAGCAGCACCGCGCGGCAGCCGAACTGTTCCGCCAGCCAGGTCGCGTAATAGCCGCCCAGGGAAGAACCGATCAAGGTTGTTTCGGGGCCGGCCGTGCGCAACAGCTCCGACGCCAGCGCCATCGCCTCACGCGGCGACGCCGGCAGCTGCGGGCAGTAGTACTGCGCCCCCAGTCCGAGCGCCGTCAGACGCTCGCCCAGCAGGCGCGCCTTGAACGACTGCGGCGACGAGCGAAAACCGTGCAGATACAGGATCATCGCGCGAGCGCGTCCAGGATCTTTTGGTGCACGCCACCGAATCCGCCGTTGCTCATCACCAGCACATGGTCGCCCGCGCCGGCCGCCTTCACGATCGCCGCCACCAGCACGTCGAGTTCGTCGAACGCCGCTGCCTTCGCGCCCAGCGGCGCGAGCGCCTCACCCAGGTTCCAGCCGAGCGCATCCTTGCCGGATTTCGCACCGTAGCCGAACACCAGGTCGGCATCGACCAGGCTGTCGGGCAGCGCCCCCTTCATGGTGCCAAGCTTCATGGTGTTGGAACGCGGCTCCAGCACGGCCAGGATGCGCGCGCCGCCCACCTTCTTGCGCAGGCCCGCGACCGTGGTCGCGATCGCGGTCGGATGGTGGGCGAAGTCGTCATAGACCGTCACGCCATTGACCACGCCGCGCACTTCCATGCGGCGCTTGACGTTCTCGAACTTGCCAAGCGACTCGATCGCCTGCGCGGGCGGCACGCCCACATGGCGCGCGGCGGCAATCGCGGCCACCGCATTGAGTCGGTTATGCTCGCCGGTCAGATCCCAGTCCACGGTGCCCTGCACTTCGCCATCGAAGCGCACGTCGAAGCTGCCGCCCTCATGCGTACGAATGGCCCAACCGTCGCCGCCGTCCACGCCGAACCACTCCCTGTCGCTCCAGCAGCCGCGCGCGACCACGCGCTGCAGCGACTCTTCGCGACCGTTGACGATCAGGCGGCCGACGCCGGGTACCGTGCGCACCAGGTGGTGGAACTGGGTTTCGATCGCGGAGAGGTCCGGGAAAATGTCGGCGTGATCGTATTCCAGGTTGTTCAGGATCGCGGTCTTCGCCCGGTAATGCACGAACTTGCTGCGCTTGTCGAAGAACGCGGTGTCGTATTCATCCGCCTCGATCACGAAAAAGGCGGAGTCGGCTTCCTTGCCCGACAGGCGTGCGGAAATCCCGAAATTCATCGGCACGCCGCCGATCAGAAAGCCCGGATGGTAGCCAGCGTCTTCCAGGATCCAGGCCAGCATCGACGATGTGGTGGTCTTGCCGTGGGTACCGGCAACCGCCAGCACCCACTTGTTTTGCAGGATGTGCTCGCCGATCCATTGCGGGCCCGACGTGTAGCGCAGGCCGCGGTTGAGGATTTCCTCCATCAGCGGATTGCCGCGCGAGACGACATTGCCGATGACGAACAGGTCGGGGTTCAGGTCCACCTGTTCCGGGCCAAAGCCTTCGATCAGCTCGATGCCTTGCGCTTCCAGCTGGGTGCTCATCGGGGGATAGACATTGGCGTCGCAGCCGGTGACCTTGTGGCCGGCTTCCTTGGCCAGCACTGCGAGGCCGCCCATGAAAGTGCCGCAGATGCCGAGAATATGGATGTGCATCGTATGAAATGAAAAATAAATCTGACCAAAATGCGCGGCGAAAGGTCCAATCAGAAAAACCGGCCGGCGCGCGCTAGCGATTTCTGGCGAATCCAAGATTTTACCTGACCCTCGCCTTCGCTACGGGGTATCATCCACGCCATGAGCAATTACTCCTCCAATATAGAGACATTGCGTGCCGAAATAGCCGCAGCCGCGGCGCGCATGATTGCCGAAGACGGCGCCGACTATGGCACCGCCAAGCGCAAGGCAGCCCGGCAAATCCTGGGAAACACGAAAGTTCGCGGCGACATCATGCCCGATAACATCCAGATCGAAGAAGAAGTCCGGCAGTATCATGAACTGTTCTTTGCCGACAGCCAACCGGCGCGTCTATTGCATCTTAGAAAACTAGCGCTACGCATGATGGACGAACTGGCACAATTCACCCCCTATCTGACCGGCGCGGTACTGAATGGCACGGCGGGCGAGCATTCGGATATTCATTTACAACTCTTTCCAGAAAGTGCCAAGGATGTAGAAATCTTTCTTATTAACAAAAATGTCGACTTCGAGGTATCGGAAAGCGCCCACTTCAAAGGCCGGGGCGAGCCGGTGGAAACCTTGAGTTTTCTCTGGCAAAACGAAGGCATACATCTTGCTCTTTACGAAACAGACGACTTGCGCGGTGCACTTAAAAGCGGCGCAGACGGCAGGTTGGCTCGCGCCGATATGGATGCGGTCCGCACGCTGATCGCGGAATCCGAAGAAAAATGAAGAAAAATCTCCTATTATTCGGTGCAATTGCACTGATATTCGCCACGCTCGGCTTTTATTTGAGCAACATGCGGCAGCAACCGCCGGCGGCCGACACGGCAGCCGCAGCCAAGCTGCTGTCGCAAACCATGCCCGACGCCGGCGGTAAACCTCAGGCATTGAGCCAATGGAAAGGAAATCCGCTGGTCGTGAATTTCTGGGCAACGTGGTGCGCCCCATGCGTGGATGAAATGCCGGAATTGTCTGCGTTGCAAGCCGAGCTGGCCTCGTCCAAAATCCGGATTCTCGGCATCGGCATCGATTCCGCGGCGAATATCGCCGAATTTGCGACGAAACATAAGATTACGTATCCGCTTTATGTGGGCGGAATGGACGCCACCGAATTGTCGCGCCAGCTCGGCAACCAAGCGGGCGGCCTTCCATTTACCGTCCTCATCGATGCGGAAGGCCGGGTCAGAAAAACCTATCTGGGCCGGCTCAAGATGCAAGAACTGAAGAACGACCTAAAGGCGCTGTAAAGGTAAGAATTCTTTTCTCCTTGCCAATCAGCATCATTTGGCGGCAAAATGCGCCATTCTCGTCAAACGGAGCGACAACTCCATGGCAAAAAAACTCCTTCTGGTCAATGGCCCGAACCTGAATCTGCTGGGCACACGTGAACCGGAAGTCTACGGATCGACGACGCTGGCCGATGTCGAACGTGCAGCAATCGAGCAGGCGCAAGCTGCCGGTGCGACGCTTACCTGCTACCAAAGCAATCACGAAGGCGCGTTGATTGATCGCATCCATGATGCGAAGAAAGAAGGAGTCGATGCCATTGTTATCAATCCGGGCGGGCTGACCCATACCAGCGTCGCCTTGCGCGACGCCTTGGCGGGGGTTGCCATTCCTTTTGTCGAAATACACATCTCCAATGTTCATCAACGCGAAGCGTTCCGGCATCATTCCTTTCTCTCTGCAATCGCGGTAGGCGTCATCTGCGGACTGGGCGTGGAAGGGTATCGGACAGCGATTGAATTCGCGTTGAAAAAACTCTAATTTCCGGAATTTTGCTGCAAACAACTTATAATTTGCAGCGAATTGAAACGTGATATACAAATAATCTGAGGGATTTCATATGGATCTAAGAAAACTCAAGACGTTGATCGACCTGGTCGCCGAATCGGACATCGCCGAACTGGAAGTGACCGAGGGCGACAGCAAAGTCCGTATCGTCAAATCCTCCGGCGCACCGCAAAGCCAGGTCGTCATGATGCCGCAGCAACCGATGCCGCACGCCATGGCAGCGCCTGCCGCCGCCCCGCAAGCACCCGCCGCAGCGCCTGTCGCGGCCGCTCCGGCCGAACCGGAAGGCCATGTGGTGAAATCGCCGATGGTCGGCACCTTCTACCGCGCTTCCGCCCCGGGCAAGCCGCCGTTCGTCGAAGTCGGCTCGACCGTGAAGGAAGGCGATACGCTGTGCATCATCGAGGCGATGAAGCTGCTCAACGAAATCGATGCCGATGCGTCGGGCGTCATCAAGCAGATCCTGGTTGAAAACGGCCAGCCGGTGGAATTCGGCCAGCCGCTGTTCGTGATCGGTTAAGTGTCGCGCACCCTAGTTCACGCTGCCTCCAAACGCACTTAACGCATCACAATAACCATGTTTGAAAAAATCCTCATTGCCAATCGCGGCGAGATTGCCTTGCGCATCCAGCGCGCCTGCCGCGAAATGGGCATCAGAACCGTGGTCGTCCATTCGGAAGCCGACCGCGACGCCAAATACGTCAAGCTGGCCGATGAGTCGGTCTGTATCGGCCCGGCGCCCTCCGCCCAAAGCTATTTGAATATGCCGGCGATCATCAGCGCGGCGGAAGTCACCGATGCCGAGGCAATCCACCCCGGCTACGGCTTCCTGTCGGAGAACGCCGACTTTGCCGAGCGGGTGGAAAAATCCGGCTTCGTCTTCATCGGCCCGCGCCCGGAATCGATCCGCCTGATGGGCGACAAGGTCTCGGCCAAGCATGCGATGATCAAGGCCGGCGTGCCCTGCGTGCCCGGTTCGGAAGGCGCCCTGCCGGAAGATCCGAAGGAAATCATCCGCATTGCGCGCAAGATCGGCTATCCCGTCATCATTAAAGCGGCCGGCGGCGGCGGCGGCCGCGGCATGCGCGTGGTGCACACCGAAGCGGCACTGCTCAATGCGGTCACCATGACCAAGACGGAAGCCGGCGCGGCGTTCGGCAATCCGGAAGTCTATATGGAGAAGTACCTGGAAAATCCGCGTCACGTGGAAATCCAGGTGCTCGCCGACGAATTCAAGAACGCGGTCTGGCTCGGCGAACGCGACTGCTCGATGCAGCGCCGCCACCAGAAAGTCATCGAGGAAGCACCGGCGCCCGGCATTCCGCGCAAGCTCATCGAGCGCATCGGCGATCGTTGCGCCGAGGCGTGCCGCAAGATCGGCTATCGCGGCGCGGGCACGTTCGAATTCCTCTATGAAAACGGCGAGTTCTACTTCATCGAGATGAACACCCGTATCCAGGTGGAGCACCCGGTCACCGAAATGATCACCGGCGTCGACCTGGTGCAGGAGCAGATCCGCGTGGCGGCCGGCGAAAAGCTGCGCTTCCGCCAGCGCGACATCACCCTGTCCGGCCACGCCATCGAGTGCCGCATCAATGCGGAAGACCCGTTCAAGTTCACGCCGTCGCCGGGGCGCATCGTTGCCTGGCACGCGCCGGGCGGCCCGGGCATTCGCGTCGATTCGCATGCCTATGCCGGCTATTTCGTGCCGCCGACCTATGATTCCATGGTCGGCAAGGTGATCGCCTACGGCGCGACACGCGACCAGGCAATCCGCCGCATGCAGATCGCCTTGTCGGAAATGGTGGTCGAAGGCATTCTGACCAATATTCCGCTGCACCGCGAACTGATGGTGGATGCGCGCTTCATCGAAGGCGGCACCAACATCCATTACCTGGAACAGAAGCTGGCGGACAAACCCGACCTGCCGAAAAATCCGGGCAAGACCGCTAAATAAACAAGGAAGCACATGAGCTGGACCGAAATCGTCATCGAAGTCGCGCGCGACCATGCGGAGGCCCTGTCCGACGCACTGATGGAGGCGGGCGCGCTGTCGGTGTCGGTGGAGGATGCCGACGAGGGCACCGAGGCGGAACGCCCTCTGTTCGGCGAACCCGGCATGGAGCCGCCCGAAGCGGCGTGGGAACACAGCCGCGTGGTCGCATTGGCGAACGCCGACGCGGACCATGCCGCCATCGTGGCCGAAGCGGCCGCCGCTGCCGGCATCGACGCCGGCAAGCTGTCGTATACACTGCGTCCGGTGGCCGAGCAGGACTGGGTGCGCCTGACGCAATCCCAGTTCGAGCCTATCCACATCGGCAAGAATATCTGGGTAGTGCCGAGCTGGCACGATGCCCCCGATCCCGACGCACTGCTGCTGGAACTGGACCCGGGCCTGGCCTTCGGCACAGGCAGCCATCCGACCACCAGGCTATGCATGGAATGGCTGGAAGCTCATGCGCCGCAGGGATCGGTGCTCGACTATGGCTGCGGCTCCGGCATCCTGGCAATGGTCGCAAAAAAGCTGGGCGCGTCCCGGGTCATCGGTGTCGACATCGACCCGCAGGCCATCGAGTCCGCGCGCTACAACAGCGAGCGCAATCATTGCGACATCGCGTTTTATCTGCCGGAAGAATTTGCGGACGCCAGCCTTCCGCAAACCTTCGACGTGGTGGTCGCCAATATTCTGTCCAGCCCGCTGAAGCTGATGGCGCCGATGCTGTCCTCGCGCGTCGCCCCCGGCGGATCGCTGGTGCTCTCGGGCATTCTCGCGCGCCAGGCCGATGAAGTGGCGGCCGCCTACGCGCCCTTCATCAAGATGACGGTGTGGGCCGAGCATGACGGGTGGGTCGCACTTTCCGGACAAGCCGCCGGCCGCTAGCCATGGCGCTCGCTACCCAGTGCCCACATTGCCATACAACATTCCGGGTCGCGCATGACCAACTGAAGCTGCGCGCCGGGCTGGTGCGCTGCGGCTCCTGCAAGCAAATCTTCAACGGTATCGAGAACTTGCTGCGGCCGGAGGAATCCGAGCGCGTGTCGCCTGCGCCTGCGGCGCCGCAGGCCGAGCCCCTTTCCGCGCCGGCAGAATCCGCCCAGCCGGTCGACGAGCCGGCAGCCATGCAGCAGGCCCACGCGGGCGAACCGCAGCAGGCGCAAGACTTGCCGCCCGTAGTCATCGCGGACGAGGCACCGGCCGCGCAGGAAGACGCGCAAGACGAGCAGCCTCACGTAGACGAACACGCCGGCGGCGATCCCTTGCAGCGCATGACGCTGATGGATTTTTCGCCCACCACAGAAAAGAAGACCGCAGATGCAGCCGAAGACGCGGCGGCGCCTCCCGGTATCGCCGACGAGCTCGACGCACTCGAAAAGGCGATCGACGACATGCAGCACCAGCCATGGAGCAGCCCGGTCGAGGAGGAAGATTTGGCGGCGCCGGCGGACGAGCCGGCTCGTGCCGATGACAGCGCCGACGAAGAACCCGCCTTCGTCAAGCAGGGACGGCGCCGGCAACGCGTGCAGCGTGCCATGCGGTTGCTGATGGCAGTCGGCTTGCCGGTGCTGCTGATCGCCGTTCTGGCACAGGGCATCCAGATCTTCCGCAACCAGCTCGCGGCAAGATTTCCTGAAGCAAAACCGGCGCTGCTCGCAGCCTGTCGCCTGATCGGGTGCGAGGTGGGTCTCCCGATGCAAATCGACGCAGTCGCGATCGAATCGAGCGAATTGCAGGCAGCGTCGAGCGACCAGAAGACGCTCAGCCTGTCAGTCCTTCTGGGCAATCACAGCTCGCTCGTGCAATCCTGGCCGAACATCGAGCTGACCTTGAACGATGCGGACGACAAGCCGATCGCGCGCCGGGTATTCGCGCCGCGCGATTACCTGCCGCCGGGGCAGGAAATCGACAAGGGGTTCGCGCCCAAATCTGAACAAGCGGTCAAGCTTTACTTTGCGCTGTCGCAGCTGAAGGCGGCCGGATACCGGGTGTATTTGTTCTATCCGTAATGTCCATGCCGCGCGGTCATGAAGATGACGCCTGTCGCCGCGGCATTACCCGTACAATTTTTCTTTCTTTTTCATTAGGCAGGCATCCATGACATCCCTCATCTGCGGCTCGCTCGCATTCGACACCATCATGCTGTTCCAGGGGCGCTTTTCCGATGCGCTGCTCGCCGATCAGCTGCACAAGATCAACGTCGCTTTCCTGGTGCCAGAAATCCGGCGCGAATTCGGTGGCTGCGCCGGCAACATCGCCTATAACCTGAAGCTGCTGCAAGGCGATCCGCTCATCATGGCCACCATCGGCCAGGACGGCGCTCCCTATCTGGAACGTCTGGACCGGATGCAGATTTCGCGCCGCTGCATCCGCACCATCGAGACTTCCTATACCGCGCAAGCCTTCATCACGACCGATGCCGACAGCAACCAGATCACGGCATTCCATCCGGGCGCGATGGCGATGGCGCATCAGAACCGGATTGCCGACGCCGGCCCGGTCAAGCTGGCGATCGTGGCGCCGGACGGGCGCGACGGCATGCTGCAGCATGCGACCGATTGCGCCGAGCGCGGCCTGCCCTTCATTTTCGACCCGGGCCAAGGCTTGCCGATGTTCGCCGGACCGGAGCTGGAACGCTTCATTGAACTCGCCACCTATGTGGCGGTCAACGATTATGAAGCGGAACTGTTGACGCAGCGAACCGGCCTGACGCTGGAGAAAATCGCCGAACGCGTATCGGCATTGATCGTCACCCGCGGCGAGCAGGGCGCGGAGATCTATACCGGCGGCAAGCGTATCGACATCCCTTGCGTGCGAGCCGACAAGGTGGTCGATCCGACCGGTTGCGGCGACGCGTTCCGCGCCGGCCTCCTGTACGGACTGACGAACGACATGGACTGGGCGACCACGGGCCGCCTCGCCAGCCTGATGGGCGCGATCAAGATCGCCAGCCAGGGTCCCCAAAATCACGCGCCGTCGCGCGATGAAATCGAGGATCGCTTTCAGAAGGCATTCGGATACCGGTTCTGAGTTTAGACATGAACCCCAAGGTCATGCGCACCGTGCTACCGCTCTCGGTATCTCTGTTGGCCGCCTGTGCGTCCCAGCAGCCAGCGTCATCGGTCACGATGTCGACCGAGGGAACGACCATGGTGCGCACCGCCACCGTGATGAATGTGCGCGACGTCACCGTGCGCGGCGACAGTAACCAGTCGTCCGGACTGGTGTCGTTCGCGGGCGCCATTCTGGGCGGCATCGCCGGCAGCAAGATCGGCAATGGCAGTGGCAGCGCGGTGGCGAGCATCGGCGGCGCACTGGCCGGTGGCATGGCCGGCCAACATGCGGAACAATCGGCGGCAACCCGCAGTTATACCGAAGTGACGGTGCGCTTCGATAACGGCGACGAGCGCACCTATACTCTCGATCCGGGACAGGACTTGCGCATCGGGGAAACGGTGCAGGTTACCGCCCACAACGCTCTTACGCGCATTAGCCGCTGAGCCTGCCGGCGCTCACTGGCTCGTGCCGGGAAGCAGCGCCGAGCGCACACTCTCGGGTGTCAGCTGCGACGCGGTAATTTCAATCATCTTGCGCTTGCTGGTGTGGCCATGCGTGATCGTCACAGCGCTTTTGGGAACGCCGAGCGCGTCAGCCAGATAACGGAGCAGCGCTTCATTTGCCTTGCCTTCGATCGGTTGCGCATGCAGGCGGATCTTCAGTGCGTCATCGAGCACGCCAATCACCTCGCTCTTCTTCGCATTCGGCATGATTTGCACCATTAATCGAATGCCGCGCGGCACTACACTGCACCAGTCTTTCATGCCGCCGACAGGAGGACCGTGCTCACCAGTTGCAGGCCGATGCGCAGCAGAATGAGTGCGACCAGCGGCGACAGGTCGATGCTGCCCACGAGCGGAATCACGCGGCGCAGCGGGCGCAGCAGTGGATCGTTGAGCGCATGCACGAACGGCGCCAACGGCGCGTGCGGGTTCACCCAGCTGAAAATGGCCTCGATAATGATCAAGCCCATGAAGCCATAAAATACCCATTCGCACAGGCGCAGCAGCGACAGCAGTACCAAGTACTGAGGCACGAAGCGCGACATCACCGCCAGATCGATGGCAACTGCAAGCAGAATCACCAGGAGGGCGCCGATCAGGCTGGCCCAGTCGTACCCGCCGACACCGGGGAGCATTCTGCGCAAGGGCTTGACCATCCAGTCGGTCAGTTGAAAGATGAACTGGCCGATCGCTGACGGCGGCCGCACGCGTACGACCTGCATCCAGAAGCGGAGTAACAGCGCACCGCCCAATACCCCGGCGGCGCTATCGACTATCAAGGTAAGTATGCTTTCCAGCACTATCTGATCTCCAAATAAAAAAACCCGTTGTGCAACCCATGGGCACACAACGGGCATTTTGCCTGAACTTAATCAGGCATCCAAGCAAGCCGTCAATTACGGACGGGTGCCGGTCGGAAACGGCCAAGCCGCTGCCGGATTCAGCGTAGTCTTTACAGCGGGAGCAGGAGCTGCTGCCGGCTTCTTGGCGGCTGCTGCCTTCTTCGGAGCTGCTGCCTTCTTCGGAGCTGCTGCCTTCTTCGGAGCTGCTGCCTTCTTCGGAGCTGCTGCCTTCTTCGGAGCTGCTGCCTTTTTCGGAGCTGCTGCCTTCTTCGGAGCTGCTGCTTTCTTGGCTACCGGCTTCTTGGCGGCTGCTGCTTTTTTCGGAGCTGCTGCTTTCTTCGCTACCGGCTTCTTGGCTGCTGCTGCCTTTTTCGGAGCTGCTGCTTTCTTCGCTACCGGCTTCTTGGCGGCTGCGGCCTTTTTCGGAGCTGCTGCTTTCTTGGCTACCGGCTTCTTGGCGGCTGCTGCTTTTTTCGGAGCTGCTGCTTTCTTCGCTACCGGCTTCTTGGCAGCTGCGGCTTTTTTCGGAGCTGCTGCTTTCTTCGCTACCGGCTTCTTGGCGGCTGCGGCCTTTTTCGGAGCTGCTGCTTTCTTCGCTACCGGCTTCTTGGCGGCTGCTGCTTTTTTCGGAGCTGCTGCTTTCTTCGCTACCGGCTTCTTGGCGGCTGCGGCTTTTTTCGGAGCTGCTTCCTTCTTGGCTGCTGCCGGCTTCTTCGCCGGGGCTGCTTTCTTAGCAGCCGGTTTCTTTGCTGTTGCCATTTGTTTCTCCTTCACGTGATGGAAAAATTCAAACTACGAGGTTGGAAATCCTCCTGAACCATCGCGATGATCCAGGCGGATTATTCATCGGCACAAGCAAGCTTCTGTTTGCGCTAATGAATTCGGCACCAGCTGAACTGCTGCATCACCTCACCCATGCAGCACTTCAGCCTCATCTGACTACGCCTCTCTTCTTGCAAGGATCACCGCCGCGCGTCGGCAGTGACGGAGGTCCAAGCCGCGCGCTCAGAAGGCGCTGCGGCGGCCGTAGCCAAAAAAAACGCCGGCAGCAATGCCGGCGTGGGAATGCTTTTTCTCAAAAACCAACAGGTTTTTCAGGAAAAAAGCCGCCTTGCCCGACTGCGTCGGGGTCAGCGGCGATAACAGAGAAGATCGCAGATTGATTCGGTACGTTCGTCTACTGTCCATTAACTCGGTTGTAGCCCTTCAGGTTTCGCAGTCTCTTTTCGAATCGCCGGTCATCCATGCCGACCGGCCGCTTTGTCGACCACTGCCTCTCCAACCATCTCGCGCAATCCTGCACGAGAGCCTGGAGCACCTGGCTGTCACATCTTCTTAATCCCAGCTCAGTGCGCCACCGGTTTGGTATTCGATCACACGAGTCTCGAAGAAGTTGCGTTCTTTTTTCAGATCGATCATCTCGCTCATCCACGGGAAGGGATTCTCTTCCTGAGGGAACATCGGATCGAGACCGATCTGCTGCGCGCGACGATTTGCGATGAATCGCAAGTACCCTTTGAACATCGGCGCATTCAAACCAAGCACTCCACGCGGCATTGTATCCTCAGCGTAGCGATATTCCAACTCCACCGCGCGCAAAAACAACGATTTGATCTCCTCGCGAAATTCAGCAGTCCACAGATGCGGGTTCTCCAGCTTGATCGTGTTGATCAGATCGATCCCGAAATTGCAGTGCATCGATTCGTCGCGCAGGATGTACTGATACTGCTCGGCTGCGCCCATCATCTTGTTCTGCCGGCCGAGCGCCAGGATCTGCGTGAAGCCGACGTAGAAGAACAGCCCTTCCATCAGGCATGCGAACACGATCAGCGAACGCAAGAGCGTCTGGTCCGCTTCGAGCGTGCCGGTCTTGAACTCGGGGTTGGTCAGCACGTCGATGAACGGAATCAGGAATTCGTCCTTGTCGCGGATCGATGCGATCTCGTGGTAGGCGTTGAAGATCTCCGACTCGTCCAGGCCGAGCGACTCGACGATGTACTGGTAGGCATGCGTGTGGATTGCCTCCTCGAATGCCTGGCGCAGCAGGTACTGGCGGCATTCCGGCGCGGTGATGTGGCGGTAGGTGCCGAGCACGATGTTGTTGGCGGCGAGCGAGTCGGCGGTGACGAAGAAGCCGAGGTTGCGCTTGATGATGCGGCGCTCGTCTTCGGTCAGGCCGTTCGGATTCTTCCACAGCTCGATGTCGCGCTGCATGTTGATTTCCTGCGGCATCCAGTGGTTGGCGCAGCCGGCCAGGTACTTGTCCCAGGCCCATTTGTATTTGAACGGGACCAGCTGATTGACGTCGGTCTGACCGTTGATGATGCGCTTGTCGGCGGCATTGACGCGCCGCGCCTCCCCGCCAGCGATGACTTCTTCCCGCGCGGAGACGAGCGCCGGATTCAGCGCGGTGTCGGTCAGCGGTGTATTCAGGGAACGGGGAGCCGAGGGCATGGCCGGCGCGAACGCCGGCTGCGGTGCGGATGCGGATTTGGCGGCAGGGTTGATTTCGTCGTCCCAACTGAGCATGGTCTTCTTCCTTACTGGGTATTGTAGTTGCAGTTGCGCGATGCGCAAGGCGTTCGATGGCCGGTGCAGCTTGCGCCGCACCGGCTCATCGCGTCAGATCACTGGCAGGCTTCGCACTCTTCGAAACCAGGGTCGCCCGGACGCAGCATGCAGGCCGGGCCGGCCACGTCGTCGGCAGCGGAAGCTGCGGCTACAGCGACCGGCGCGGCAGCTGCAACGTCGACGCCCATGCCGCCGGCGGATACGGCGTTGAGCGCACCGGCCTTGGTGGTCGACTTCTCCGCATGGGTGGCGCCGATGGTGCGCAGGTAGTAGGTCGTCTTCAAACCGCGCACCCAGGCCAGCTTGTAGGTCTCGTCGAGCTTCTTGCCGGATGCGCCGGCCATGTAGATGTTCAGCGATTGCGCTTGATCAATCCACTTCTGGCGACGCGATGCGGCTTCCACCAGCCACTTCGGATCGACTTCGAACGCGGTCGCGTAGATCTCGCGCAGGTCTTGCGGAATGCGGTCGATCTTGGCCAGGCTGCCATCGAAGTACTTCAGGTCGGCAACCATCACCTCGTCCCACAGGCCGCGCGCCTTCAGGTCACGCACCAGGTGCTCGTTGATCTCGGTAAATTCGCCGGACAGGTTCGACTTCACGTACAGGTTCTGGTAAGTCGGCTCGATGCAGGCGGACACGTCGATGATGTTGGAGATCGTCGCGGTCGGCGCGATCGCCACGCAGTTCGAGTTGCGCATGCCGTGCTCTTTAATGCGGGCACGCAGCGCGCTCCAGTCCATGCTCTCGGAGGTATCGACTTCCAGGTAGCCGCCGCGCTCTTCCGCCAGCAGCTTGACGGAATCCTGCGGCAGGATGCCGCGATCCCACAGCGACCCGCGGTAGGAGCTGTAACGGCCGCGCTCTTGCGCCAGCTCGGTCGACGCCCAGTAGGCGTAATAGCACACTGCTTCCATCGAGCGGTCGGCGAATTCGACCGCGTCCATCGACGCGTACGGAACGCGCATCATGTGCAGGCAGTCCTGGAAACCCATGATGCCCATGCCGACCGGACGGTGGCGCAGGTTGGAATCGCGCGCCTTCTTCACCGCGTAGTAGTTGATGTCGATCACGTTATCCAGCATGCGCATCGCGGTGCGGATCGTCTTCTGCAGCTTCTCGTGGTCGAGCCGCATTTCTCCATTTATGTCCTTCATGTGCGCCGGCAGGTTCACCGAGCCGAGGTTGCAGACCGCGATCTCGGAATCGTTGGTGTTCAGCGTGATCTCGGTGCACAGGTTGGAGCTGTGGACGACGCCGATGTGCTGCTGTGGAGAACGGATGTTGCACGGATCCTTGAAGGTGATCCACGGATGGCCGGTCTCGAACAGCATCGACAGCATCTTGCGCCACAGATCCATCGCCTGCACCTTCTTATATAGCTTCAGTTCGCCGCGCGCGGCCTTCGCCTCATACGCGGTATAGGCATCCTCGAACGCGCGGCCGAACTTGTCGTGCAGGTCCGGCACGTCTGACGGCGAAAACAGTGTCCACTCGCCCTTTTCCATCACGCGCTTCATGAACAGGTCCGGAATCCAGTTCGCGGTGTTCATGTCGTGGGTGCGGCGGCGGTCGTCGCCGGTGTTCTTGCGCAGGTCGAGAAATTCCTCGATGTCCATGTGCCAGGTTTCCAAATAGGCACAGACCGCGCCCTTGCGCTTGCCGCCCTGGTTCACCGCGACGGCGGTGTCGTTCACCACTTTCAGGAACGGCACCACGCCCTGCGACTTGCCGTTGGTGCCCTTGATGTGGGCGCCGAGCGCGCGCACCGGGGTCCAGTCGTTGCCCAGGCCGCCGGCGAACTTGGCCAGCAGCGCATTCTCTTTAATGGCTTCGTAGATGCCGTCCAGATCGTCCGACACGGTAGTCAGGTAGCACGACGACAGTTGCGAGCGCTGCGTGCCGGAATTGAACAGGGTCGGCGTCGAGCTCATGAAGTCGAACGAGGACAGCAGGTTGTAGAACTCGATGGTACGCGCTTCGCGGTCGATCTCGTTCAAGGCCAGGCCCATTGCCACGCGCATGTAGAACGCCTGCGGCATTTCGATGCGGGTGCCGTCGATATGCAGGAAGTAGCGGTCGTACAGCGTCTGCAAGCCGAGGTAGCCGAACTGGAGGTCGCGTTCCGGCTTCAATGCCTCGGCCAGCTGCGCCAGGTCGTACTGCGCCAGCTTGGCGTCGAGCAGGCCGGCGTCGATGCCTTTCTTGACGTATTTCGGGAAGTAATCAATATAGTGTCGCTGCGCATCTGCTTGCGCGACTTCCTGGCCGAACACTTCCTTGCGGATGGTGTGCATCAGCAGGCGCGCGGTGACCTTGCTGTACGCCGGGTCCTTTTCCATCAGCGCGCGCGCGGCCAGGATGGCGGACTTGTGCAGCTCCTCGACCGGCACGCCGTCGTACAGATTCTTGACGGTCTCGGCCAGGATCGCTTCGGCGTCGCCATGCTTTTCCAGGCCGACGCAGGCGGAGGTGATCAGTTCGCGCACCTGGTTCAAGTCGAGCAGGCGGCGCTCGCCGTTTTCGGTGACGTGCAGCTGCGGGACATCCGCGGTCTTGGCGGATTGCTGCTGCGCACGCTCTTCCATGCGCTTGGCGCGGTACAGCACGTAGGCGCGGGCGACGTCATGCTCGCCGGAGCGCATCAGCGCCAGCTCGACCTGGTCCTGCACGTCCTCGATGTGGAAGGTGCCGCCGGCCGGCTGGCGGCGCACCAATGCGGCGACCACGTTGGCGGTCAACTGTTCGACCAGCTCGCGCACGCGGGCCGACGCCGCGCCCTGCCCGCCGTTCACGGCGAGGAATGCCTTGGTGACCGCGATCGAAATCTTGGAAGGCTCAAAGCCGACGACCGCGCCGTTGCGGCGGATGACCTTGTAATCGCCCAGGCCGATGGACAGATTCGCCGTCGCGGCGGACGTGCTGCCGCCGTGGGCAGGCACCATGCCGAATTCGCCCGTGGATTTGAGAGAAACTTCCTGAGTAGAGTGCATCTAGCCTCCTAACTATGTCGCGGCAGCGTTCATGCTGCTCATGTTTATTAATTAGAACACCCGGTCCAACCGGGGTTCGCGGGTTCAACGATGACGTCGTCCCATCTGCCGCATAGGCGGCACATGGCCTGGCGCACATCTGAAAGGGAGAGCCGTTCACCGCCCGCCCAACATGACACTCGTCTTTATATTGAGAACTGCCTGAACAGCCCACGGAGTGGGATAATCGCAGCGACACTAGATATAGTGGTGCGTAGCGCGATTGACACTAATTCTAGTGCCAGCACTTCAAGGATGCAATATCTTTTTTACTTGATCTGCAACAAATTTTCCTGCCGCAAAGTACTTGACTTTTTAGTCGGCACAAGGAAAACGCAGTGAGGGGGTCGCAGGCGTGCTGCAAGACTCTTTTTGAATCAAGGACTTGCGGTAGCGTTCCCAGTCGAAGAAGGGACCCGGATCGGTCTTGCGGCCGGGCGCGATGTACTCGTGCCCGGAGACGTCGGTAATCGGGTAGCGCAGGCGCAGCGCACTGGTCAGCGCGGCCAGCGCTTCGTATTGAAGCGGCTCGAACGGATCGAAGTCCGTGCCCTCCAGCTCGATCCCGATCGAGAAATCATTGCAGCGCTCGCGTCCGCAAAACGAGGATGCGCCGGCATGCCAGGCGCGATCGCCGGCCGACACGAACTGGATCACGCTCCCGTCGCGCCGGATCAGGAAATGCGCGGAGACCTTCATTCCGCGCAGGCGGTCGAAATAGGGATGAGCATCGCAGTCGAGCCGGTTGCCGAACAGCTCGGCGATATATGGCCCGCCGAACTCACCGGGCGGCAGGCTGATGTTATGGATCACCAGCAGGTCGATTGCGGTGCCTTCGGCGCGCCGGTCGAAGTTCGGCGACGGCATGCGCTCTGCGCCGCTGGCCCAGCCGTCGGCATCTATCTCAAATCGTGTCATGAATCGGGTTCGTGAATCGACAGGCGCTGCATGCGGTAACGCAGCTGGCGGAAACTGATGCCCAGGAGCTCGGCCGCCTGGGTCCGGTTGAAATGGGTCTTTTCGAGCGCGCGCCGGATGATTTCACGCTCGACATTGTCCAGGTGGTCCGGCAGCGAGTGCGGCAGTTCGCCGTCGTCATCCTCTGTTCGCGTTTGCGGCGCGGGGGGATCAGCTTGCTCTGCCGGAGATGCGACCGACGCCTCCTCTTGCGGCAGCTGTGGTACCGGCTGTGCAAGTGGAATCTGCGGCGCCGGAGCGACGGCTTTCAACGCAAGGTCGGCAACCTCGATCGTCCCATCGTTGGCGAACGCGAGTGCGCGTTCGAGGATGTTTTCCAGTTCGCGCACGTTGCCCGGAAAGGAATAGGAACGCAGCGCCGCCAATGCCTGCGGCGTAAGGACGGCCTTGCCGCCCGGCGCAAGCCGTTCGAGAATGACATCAGCCAGCAGGCCGATGTCGTCGAGCCGTTCGCGCAGCGGCGGCAGGCGCAGTTCGATCACGTTCAGACGGTAAAACAAGTCCTGCCGGAACTGGCCCTTTTCGACGCATTCGGCCAGGTTCTGATGGGTGGCACTGACGAGCCGCACGTCGACCGGCTCCTCGAGCGTTGCGCCGACCTTGCGTACGCGGCGCTCCTGGATGGCGCGCAACAGCTTGACCTGCATCGGTAGCGGCAGGTCGGCAACCTCGTCGAGCATCAGGGTGCCGCCGTTGGCCGCCTGAAAAAAACCGTCGCGATCGTCGTTCGCTCCGGTGAACGCCCCCCTGCGGTAGCCGAAAAACTCGGCTTCCATCAATGCTTCCGGGATCGCGCCGCAATTGACGGCAATGAAAGGCTTGTCGGCGCGCGCGCTGTGCGCATGGATGTCGCGCGCGGCGAGTTCCTTGCCGCTGCCGGACTCGCCGGTAATCGCCACCGGTGCCATGCTGCGCGCCAGGCGCGCGATCTGCGCGCGCAGGTCCTGCATCGCTGCCGACTGCCCGATCAGGCGCGACGCGTGCGCCGCATGCTGCGCGCCGGCATCATGGCTGTCGTCTTCGGTCTTGTGCATGCGCAGCGCCGACTGCACCATCAGGCGCAACTGATCGAGCCCGACCGGCTTGGACAGGTAGTCGAACGCGCCGGCCTTCAATGCCGCGACCGCGTTGTCGGCGCTGCCGAACGCGGTGATCACCGCAATCGGCGTGCTCTTGCAGGCTGCGGTCACCTCCCGCACCAGCTCGATGCCCAACCCGTCGGGCAGACGCATGTCGGTCAGTACCAGCGCGTACTCGTGGCGCGCCAGATGCGCACGCGCCGCGGCCAGGCAATCCGCGCAGTCGACGTCGAGCCCCATCCGCACAAGCGTGATTTCGAGCAGCTCGCGCAGGTCGGCTTCGTCGTCGACGACGAGAATACGGGGTGCAGTCATGGCAGCAGTCTTGTCATTTGCTCAAAAACTCAGTACGGCTCCTGCGCCGCAAACGTGATCACGAACCGGCCGCTGGGTTCGTCCGCGCCGTCGTCCGAGATATCCATCCGATATTCGTAATCGAGCATCGCATCGTTATTCAAGCACAATTCGCGCGCCACGTAGAGCCCCAGCCCGGTTCCCTTGCTGGAAGTGGTGTAAAAAGGCTCGAACAGATGCGCGCGGACTTCCGGCGTGATTGCCGGCCCGTCGTCCTGCACATGCAGTTCCAGCCGATTGGTGTCGGGCAGCAGCGCCTGGATGCGGATGCTGCCGGGGCTGCCGCTGGCATAGCGCAACGCGTTCACCAGCAGGTTGCCAAGCACTTCGCGCAGATGCAAGGGGTCGAAACGCACCTGGTACGTGTCCGCGGCATCCAGCTCGATCATGCCCGGGGCGATGGAATGGGTTTCCTGGAACTCGTCGAGCAGCTCCGCCAGAAACGGCGCCAGCTGCAACGGTCCGGTATGCGATTGCGCCTTGCGCGACAACTTGAGAATATCCTCGATCATCCGGTTCAGCCGGCCCACGTTATCGCCCACGATCTTCAACAGCCGCATCTGAGCCGGGTCGGTGATGTCTTCCTTGAGCAGGGACGCGGCATGGGAAATCGCCGACAGCGGATTGCGTACTTCATGCGCGATGCTGGCGGTCAGGCGCCCCATCGACGCCAGCTTGAGCTGCTGCGCCTGATTCTCGATTTCCGTCACGTCCTGCAAGAAAATCACCGTCCGTTGTTCCGTCAGCCCTGCGATTTCCACCGGCACGAACCGCAGCTTCAGGTGGGTCACCGGCTCGCGCCGCACGTGGCGCGGCAGAGTACGCCCCTGCATCGATGCGATGTCTTCCCCGGACTTGACCATGACAAAGGCCGACGACGCGCAATTGGCGGCCCCCTGCGCGCGGAACTGCGCCAGCCAGGCCGAATAGGCGTCGGCCACGGGCGCCAGCGACGGCAGGTCGACCAGCCTGAACTGCGGCCGGCCATGCGCCACCGGCAAGCCGAGCATGCGTTCCACCGAGGCATTGCCTGCAAAAACCTGGGTATCGGGCCCGACGACCAGGATGCCGTCGCCCATGTCCGCGATGACCAGGCCGTTGATCGCTTCCTGCAGCAGCAGCTCGCGTCCGCGCTGCGTGGCCAGCCGCTCCTGCTTGATCAGCTTGGCGGCCAGGCGATTGATCAGATAGATGGCGGCGAAGAACGCCGCACCGTACAAGCCGGCGCGGGACGGCGACGCATCCGGCGTGGAATTGAGCAGCTCGTAACCGCTCTCCGCCAGCAGGACGAGGGTAACGATGGAAACGAAAAACAGCGCCGGAACCATCGGCATGAGGATTGCGCAGCCGGCCAGAGGGAACAGGTACAGAATGGCCAGTCCGCTTTTCACGCCGCCGGCAACGACATAGAGCAGCGATATGGCGCCGATGTCGACCACGAGCTGCGCCACCAGTTGCAGCGTGAAGCGCTTGCGCGCATAGACCGACAACAGCGTAAATCCGACGGCCAGCATCAGATAGGCGAAGCAGATCTTCCAGTCGAGCAGCGCGTTCCGGCTGCCGGTATTGCGCACCGCGTCGAAGCCGAGATACGCCAGCAAGACCAGCGCGATGACGATGCGCGTGACGCAGAAGGTCTGCAGGGTGCGCCAGAATGTTTCGCGCGACGGCGAGGCCGGCAGCTGGGCGCGGCGCATCATGCCTGTCCCGTCCGGAACAGGCGTTCCGGCAAGGCTCTTTCAGGACGCATGCCGCAGGCGGTGTTCTTCAGTGCAATACGCTGCCCCTGACGCTGCCAAGATCGATTCCGAAGCCGGCACATGGACACCGCAATGCGCGCATTGCACCATCGTCTCCGCACCATTGTCCGGGGCAGCGCCGGCAGCAGCCGGGGTGCCCGTACTTTTCTTGCTTCGCAACAACCAGAGCACGGCCAGCACGACCAGCGCCCAGAAGAGCAGCTTCATGCCAGCCCCCGGTGCAGCACCACTTCCAGCACAAAGCGGCTACCGACGTAGGCCAGCAACAAGGTGGCGAAACCGGTCAGCGTAAACCGCAGCGCCGTCTTGCCGCGCCAGCCGCGCCAGACGCGCCCGGCCAGCAACAGCCCGAACAAGGCCCAGGACAGCATGGTGAAAATGGTTTTGTGGTCCCATTTGAACGCCATGCCGAACAATTGCTCCGAAAACACCACGCCCGACAGCACCGTCAGGGTCAGCAAGCCGAAGCCGAACGTAATCAGGCGAAACAGCAAACGCTCCATCGTCAGCAAGGCCGGCAAGCGGTCGATCGCTGCATCCAGCCAGCCGCCTTTTGCCGCTTCCGACGGCGCATGCAGCCGCGACTCCTGGATTGCCATCAACACGGCGTGAAATGCAGCGATGGTAAGCGTGCTGTAGGCCAGGATCGCAATGGCGATATGCCAGGGGAACAAGGAAGATTTACCTTCCAGCGGCACGACACTGCCCGGGAACACGACGGGCAGGATGACGGCGACAGCGGCCGTCGGCAGCACCAGCACGCGCAAACCGTCCAGCGAAAAATTGCGGTTTTCCAGCCAGTAGGCGGCGACCGATACCCACAGTGTCGCCGACAGCACGATCGCAAAGCCGATGCGCAAGGTGCCCGGGGCGATCATGTCCGCCCACAAGGCGCCGCCATGCAGCAGCCAGGCGAGCGCGGTGCCGGCCGAAAGCGCGACGCGGTGCCGCGACGGCAAAAATCCGCAGACGACATAAAGCAGCGCCGCCAGAACAAAGAAGTATGTATACATCGGACGAAAGAATGTTGAGCAGACTTCGAGTTTACACCATGTAAGGCCGGCACCGACGGCACATGCAGCCACAGTTCCAGCCGCGCCCCCGGCTTGCAGGATTTGATGGCATGCATTCAACGCCACGCCCATTCGCTGCCCAAAATGCCATCCTCGCCCTCGGCGATCGTTTCCGGTTTGCCGTCCATGCGTCGGGCCAGGGCCGGCAAACAGGCCTCATCGGTTAAAATGACTTGTTCACGAAGCCGCCTGCGCGCGGTGCCTACCCATTTCTTGCTCGTTCGACATCCATGCTAGACAACCTGACCCAACGACTGGCCAAAGTCGTTAAAACGATGCGCGGCGAAGCGCGCCTGACCGAAGCCAATACCGCCGAGATGCTGCGCGAAGTGCGCCTGGCGCTGCTGGAAGCCGACGTCGCCCTGCCCGCGGTGCGCGAATTCATCGCGCGCGTCAAGGAAAAGGCGATGGGCGAAGAAGTGATCGGTTCGCTCACGCCCGGCCAGGCGCTGGTGGGCGTGGTGCAGCGCGAGCTGGCGGCGATCATGGGTGCCGATCTCGGCCCGGACGCATCACAGCTGAATTTCGCCACCCAGCCTCCGGCCGTCATCCTGATGGCCGGTCTGCAGGGTGCCGGCAAGACCACCACCGTCGGCAAGCTCGCCAAATACCTGCGCGAGCAAAAAAAGAAAAAGGTGCTGACCGTCTCCGCCGACGTTTATCGTCCCGCCGCGATCGGCCAGTTGCAGACAGTCACCAGCCAGGTCGGCGCCGACTTCTTCCCCTCCTCGGCGACCGACAAGCCCGTCGCGATCGCGCAGGCCGCCCTCGATTACGCGAAAAAGCATTACCACGACGTGCTGATCGTCGATACTGCCGGTCGCCTCGGCATCGACGAAGCGATGATGCAGGAAATCGCCGCGCTGCACGCCGCGCTGCAACCGATTGAAACGCTGTTCGTGGTCGACGCCATGCTCGGCCAGGATGCGATCAACACTGCCAAGGCTTTCAACGATGCCCTGCCGCTGACCGGTGTGGTGCTGACCAAGCTCGACGGCGACGCCCGTGGCGGCGCTGCGCTGTCAGTACGGCACATCACCGGCAAGCCCATCAAGTTCGCTGGCGTGGCCGAAAAGCTGGACGGCCTGGAAGCGTTCGATCCGCAGCGCATGGCCAACCGCATTCTCGGCATGGGCGACATCCTGGCGCTGGTCGAGGAAGCGAAAAAAGGCGTCGACATCGCCGCCGCCAAGGACCTGGCGGACAAGGTCAAGGCCGGCGGCAAGTTCGACCTGAACGACTTCAAGGCCCAGATCAGCCAGATGAAGAAGATGGGCGGCCTGTCCGGCCTGATGGATAAACTGCCGGCGCAGTTTCAGCAGGCCGCCGGCAACGCCGACATGTCGCAAGCCGAAAAGCAGGTGCGTCGCATGGAGGGCATCATCAATGCGATGACGCCGGCCGAGCGCGCCAAGCCGGAACTGATCAAGGCCTCCCGCAAGCGCCGTATCGCCGCCGGCGCCGGCGTGCAGGTGCAGGAAGTCAACCGCATGCTGTCGCAGTTCGAGCAGATGCAGTCGATGATGAAAAAGCTCAAGGGCGGCGGCATGATGAAGATGATGCGCAGCATGAAGGGCATGATGCCCGGCATGCGCTGACCCTTCGCTTCACCTCCCCCGCCATGCCGGCGTCCCAGTCCCGCGCGACGCCGGCATCCCCGCCTTCTCATCGCAGCCTTTGCGCACCGGCGCAGGATCGAAGCCGGCACACCTTCCCGCCGCGGCTTCTCCATGCCCTCATTTCGCCGCGTCTTTCGCGCGCTGCCCTATGACGATGGCGTGGCGGCCTTTACACAAAATCATGCAAAAACGATCAAAAAATACTTGCATCCCTCTGAAAAGCGCACCACTATTAGCGTTGCGTAATAGACGCAATTTCCCAACACACTTTGTGAAGGAGGCTTGAAGATGGCAACAGCCAAAAAACCAGCGGCCAAGACAGCCGCCAAGAAGCCCGCTGCGAAGAAAGCCGCAGCAAAACCAGCAGCAAAGAAAGCAGCTCCTGCCAAGAAGGCCGCTCCGGCCAAAAAGGCGGCAGCCAAGCCCGTAGCGAAGAAGGCAGCCGCCAAGCCGGCAGCGAAGAAAGCCGCTCCGGCCAAGAAGGCAGCCGCCAAGCCGGTAGCGAAGAAGGCAGTCGCCAAGCCGGCAGCCAAGGCGAAAGTCGCGCGCAAGCCGAATGCCGCCTTCATGAAGCCGCTGACACCGTCGGAAACCCTCGGTGCGGTTATCGGTGCCAATCCGCTGCCGCGCACGGAAGTCACCAAGAAGGTCTGGGACTACATCAAGAAGAACAAGCTGCAGGACGAAGCGAACAAGCGCATGATCAATGCCGATGACAAGCTCAAAGCCGTGTTTGGCGGAAAGAAGCAAGTGTCGATGTTCGAAATGACCAAGCTCATTTCCAGTCACTTGCAATAATGTTCTTTCAAGTGGCCAAACAAAAACGCCCGCATCGCGCGGGCGTTTTTGTTGGTGCCGACGGATGTGCTCATCGCACCGTGACAGCCTTCTGATCCGGCCTGTACTCGACCGTCGTCGCATCCGGCCTGGTTTCCCACTTCTTCCAGGCGGCCAGGACTGCGTTCGGGTATTCAGGCCTTCCACGGCTGCCGTTGTAGCGGCCGAGCGCAAGATACAGATTGCCGCCTTCCATGTCGAGATACATGCGCAAAATCGAGCAGCCATAGCGCAGGTTGGTCTGCATGTGAAAGAGCTTCCTGCGGTCGCCGTCGCCGATGACGCGCGTCCAGAACGGCATGACCTGCATGAAGCCATGCGCTCCCACCTGCGACACCGCATACTTGCGAAAGGCCGACTCGACCTGGATCAGGCCAAGCACCAGCGCCGGATCCAGTCCAGCGCGCTTGGCCTCGTACCAGGCGGTTTCGAGGAACTCCTTGCGCAATTGCCAGTCTGGCAGCTTCTTTTTCAGCCGCTCGGACATGTCGCCCAGCCAGCGCAGATACTTGATGCGCTCGTCGATATCGGAAAACTGCGGACGCGGCGGGCGCGCGTCGGCTACCGCCTTGGACAGCGCGATACGTACCGAATCGGCCAGCGCCTCTTCCTTCTGGTTGCCGGCCGCCGCGGCGCCGCATAAAACGAGCGCAGCCGCCGCGACGGCCAGCCGGCGCGACAATTGTCTCACGACCAAGCCGCCGTCCTCACGACGCGATCCGCGCTTTCACGAAGTCCGCCATGTCCGCCACCGCCACCGCGGTAGCGGCGGCATCGCGCCGCCCCTGGTATTCCAGCTTGCCCTCTTTCAGACCGCGTTCGCCGATCACGACGCGGTGCGGCACGCCGATCAGCTCCCAGTCCGCGAACATCACGCCCGGGCGCTCGCCGCGATCGTCCAGGATGACATCGACGCCGGCCGCCTGCAGCGCGGCGTACAGCTTGTCCGTTTCAGCCTTCACCGTTTCGCTGCGGTCGTAGCCCATCGGGCACAGCACCACCTCGAACGGCGCAATCGCGCTTGGCCAGATAATGCCCTTGTCGTCGAAATTCTGTTCGATCGCCGCGCCCAGGATGCGAGTGACGCCGATGCCGTAGCAGCCCATCTGCATCAATTGCGGCTTGCCGCTCTCGTCGAGGTAGGTCGCCTTCATGTCTTCCGAGTAGCGGGTGCCGAGCTGGAACACGTGGCCGACCTCGATGCCGCGCTGGATCGCCAGCACGCCCTGGCCATCCGGCGAAGCGTCGCCGGCAACCACGTTGCGCAGGTCCGCCACCATCGGCTCGGGCAGGTCGCGCCCCCAATTGGCGCCGGTATAGTGGAAATCCTCCTCATTGGCGCCGCACACGAAATCGCTCATGGCAGCGACGGTGCGGTCGGCGACGACCTTGACCGGCTTTTTGGTGCCGATCGGGCCGAGATAGCCGGGCCGGGTGCCGAAGTGCTCGACGATTTCCGCCTCGGTCGCGAAGCGATAGGCGCCCAGACCCGGAATCTTGCTGGCCTTGACCTCGTTCAGGTCATGGTCGCCGCGCAGCATCAGCAACCAGACTTCCGCGTCCGCGCCCTCCCGGTCCACCGCCAGCACGATCGACTTGACCGTCCGCGACAAGGGCAGCCCGAGCAGAGCGGCAACATCCTCGCACTTAGCCTTGCCCGGGGTCGGTGTCTTGATCAGCGCATCGGACGCAGCCGCGCGTGGCGCGGATGGAGCGACCGCCTCGGCCGCCTCGATGTTGGCCGCATAATCGGAATTCGGGCAGTACACCAGCGCGTCCTCGCCAGTGTCGGCGATCACGTGGAACTCGTGCGAGCCGGAGCCGCCGATCGCGCCATTGTCGGCCGCAACCGCGCGGAACTGCAGGCCGAAGCGGTCGAAGATGCGGACATAGGCGTCGTACATGATCTTGTAAGACTGCTGCATGCCGGCCACGTCACGGTCGAACGAATACGCATCCTTCATCGTGAATTCGCGCCCGCGCATCAGGCCGAAGCGCGGACGGCGCTCGTCGCGGAACTTGGTCTGGATGTGGTAGAAGTTGAGCGGCAGCTGGCGGTACGACTTGACCTCGGTACGCACCACGTCGGTGATTACTTCCTCGGACGTCGGCTGGATAGCGAATTCGCGACCGTGACGGTCCTTCACGCGCATCAGTTCCGGGCCCATCTTGTCCCAGCGGCCGGTTTCCTGCCACAGTTCGGCCGGCTGCACCACCGGCATCAAAAGCTCGATGGCGCCGGCGCGGTTCATCTCTTCACGGATGATGTTTTCCACCTTGCGGATGATGCGCAAGCCCATCGGCATATAAGTGTAGATGCCTGACCCGAGGCGTTTGATCATCCCGGCGCGCATCATCAGCTTGTGACTGATGATCTCGGCGTCGGACGGAGCTTCTTTTAACGTAGAAATAAAAAATCGTGATGCGCGCATGGCGGTGAATTCTTTTTAAAAAGAGAGGGTTATAATCGACTCAATTTTAAAGGATTAGCTGGCTGATGCATCCATTCTTCCTACATTTGATGCGCGCCCGGACCGGTAACAAGGCCCGGCGCGGAATCGGCGCGCGATCGCGCATGCAAAATTGGTAATGAAGAGAGGCGTCTAGCCGCAGAAAGTTTTGAGGTGCAACATGCTGGATCGTGAAGGCTTCCGCCCGAACGTCGGCATTATCCTGCTTAACACCCGTAACGAGGTGTGGTGGGGGAAGCGGGTGCGCGAGCATTCGTGGCAGTTTCCGCAGGGCGGCATCAAGTTCGGTGAAACGCCCGAGCAAGCAATGTATCGCGAGCTGGAAGAAGAAGTCGGACTGAAGGCGGAACACGTCAAGATCATCGGGCGTACCCGCGACTGGCTGCGTTATGAAGTGCCGGACCGTTTCATCAAACGCGAAATCCGCGGTCATTACCGGGGACAGAAACAGATCTGGTTCCTGTTGCGCATGGTCGGACGCGACTGCGACATCAACCTGCGCTGCACCGATCACCCGGAATTCGATGCGTGGCGCTGGCACGACTACTGGGTGCCGCTCGACGTCGTCATCGAATTCAAGCGCGAAGTCTATCAAAAGGCGCTGCAGGAGCTGTCGCGCTTCCTGTCGCGCCCGTCTCCGCACGGCACCCACCGGCACGGCGCACGCTACCTGCGCCAGAACCATACCGGCGGACGCGGCGCGACCGAGGAACAAGCGGCGACAGCCAAACCTAACATCGAGGAATAACAGGCTTTATGGTGATGACATCCCGATCGACTGCCCGCCTTTTCAGGGCGTCGTCATTGCTGTTGCTGCTGACCGGCGTTTCGGCAATTCATGCTCAACCGCAGTTCGAAGAAGATTTTGACGATCAGGAAAAGCCCTGGCAAGAGGTCGCGGTACAGCTCCCGGCAGCACCAGTGCAGGACAATCTACTTCCGTTCTTTGTCAGCGCAACAGCCACCCAGTCGTTCGCCATCGACGCCAAATCGGTTTCGGTTGGCGCGGATGGGGTCATCCGGTACACCGTAGTCGCAAGCAGCCCGGCCGGCGCGAAAAACATCAGTTACGAAGGCATCCGTTGCGCGACCTACGAGCGCAAGCTGTATGCATTCGGCCAAGCCGACGGCAGCTGGTCGCGCTCACGGCGCGACCAATGGGAGCGCATCGGCGCCAATACCGCCAATCGCTACCACGCAGCGTTGTTCAAGGATTATTTCTGCAACGAGAAGAGTGTCGCGGGCGGTGCGGACGATATCGTGCGCAGGATCAGGTACGGCAAGACGCTCACGCCGCAATAAGGAGCACGGCGGCGACCGCCGCCGCACTCAGAGCAGCACCATGTTATCGCGGTGAATCAGCTCCGGCTCTTCCACAAACCCGAGGATGGAGAGAATTTCGCTCGACGGCCGGCGCATGATGCGGCGCGCCTCTGAACTGGCGTAATTGCTCATGCCGCGCGCAACCGGGCGCCCGGTCTCATCGGTGCATGTAATGACGTCGCCGCGCCCGAATTCACCGCTCACTTCAATCACCCCGATCGAAAGCAGGGACTTGCCTTCGGCAGTGAGTTTTTGCACCGCCCCGGCATCGAGCACCACTTTTCCAGCGGTCTGCAGATGATCCGCCATCCACTGCTTGCGCGCGGTCAGGTGGGCGGTTTGCGCAACCAATTGCGTGCCGATCGCCTCGCCGCCGGCCAGACGCGTAAGCACCTGATCCTCCCGCCCCCAGGCAATGACGGTATGCGCGCCGGAAGTCGCCGCTCGCTTGGCGGCCAGGATCTTGGTCAGCATGCCGCCACGTCCGATGCCGGTGCCGGCGCCACCGGCCATCGCTTCCAGCGCCGCGTCGCCAGCCTTCGCCTCGTGCACGAATTGCGCCTGCGGATCCCTGCGCGGGTCGGCGGTGTACAAGCCCTTCTGGTCGGTCAGGATGATCAGTGCATCGCCTTCGATCAAATTGGCGACGAGCGCACCCAGCGTGTCGTTGTCGCCGAACTTGATCTCGTCGGTGACGACGGTATCGTTCTCGTTAATGATCGGCACCACGCCCAGGCGCAAGAGCGTAAACAGCGTCGAGCGCGCATTCAGGTAGCGCTCCCGGTCTGCCAGATCGGCATGCGTCAGAAGCACCTGCGCGGTGCGAATTCCGTGATGGCGGAAACTGGTTTCGTAAATCTGCGCCAGCCCCATCTGCCCGACTGCGGCACATGCCTGCAGTTCGTGCACACCGGTCGGCCGCTTGTCGAAGCCGAGACGCTGCATGCCTTCCGCGATCGCGCCGGAGCTGACCAGCACAACTTCCTTGCCGAGCGCGCGTAGTTGCGCGATCTGTTCCGCCCATTTGGCAATTGCGCTGCTGTCGAGTCCCTTACCGTCGTTGGTGACGAGAGACGACCCGACCTTGATGATGAGACGTTTGGCTTTTTGGATGACCGAGTTCATGTTTATCCCGGCACGGCGGCCACATCATGACCGTGACCGCCGCGTTTGCCGCGGCTGGCAGTTTTTGAAAATATTTATTCTATGACTTTAAAGCGCGGATCGTCCGGGTCGATCGTGACAATGCCACGCGCCTCTTCTGCCATCTGGGTTTCTTCAGCCCGGAATTCCTGCTGGCGCTGCGCGGCCAGATACTCGTAGATCGCGATCACCAGCTCTTCGCAGCCGTCGCGCGTCAACGCGGAAATCTCGAATACCGGCCCCTTCCAGCCGAAGCGCTTGACGAAGTCCTTCACATGCTTGACGCGCACGTCTTCAGGCACCATGTCGAGTTTGTTCAGGATCAGCCAGCGCGGCTTCTCGAACAGCGACTCATCGTATTTCTTGAGTTCCTTGACGATCGCCTTCGCTTCCTTGACAGGGTCGACGGCATCGTCGAACGGCGCCAGGTCGACGATGTGCAGCAACAGGCGGGTGCGTTGCAAATGGCGCAGGAACTGGTGTCCGAGTCCGGCACCTTCGGCGGCGCCCTCGATCAGTCCGGGAATGTCGGCGATAACGAAGCTCTTCTCGTGGCTGACGCGAACCACGCCGAGGTTCGGATGCAGTGTGGTGAACGGATAATCCGCAATTTTCGGGCGGGCATTCGACACGGCCGTGATGAAGGTCGACTTTCCGGCGTTAGGCATGCCCAGGAGGCCGACGTCTGCCAGCACTTTCAGCTCCAGCTTCAGTTCCCGATGCTCGCCCGGCTTGCCGTCGGTTTTCTGACGCGGCGCACGATTGGTGGAAGACTTGAAGTGGATATTGCCCCAGCCGCCCTCGCCGCCCTTGGCAAGCAACACGACCTGGCCATGCTCGGTCAGGTCAGCGATGATCTCACCGGTGTTGTAGTCGGAAACCAGCGTGCCGACTGGCATGCGCAGCGTCACGTCGTCCGCGCCCTTGCCATAGCAATCGGAGCCACGGCCATTTTCGCCATCCTTCGCCCGATGCAGCTTGGAGTAGCGGTAATCCACCAGGGTATTGATATTGCGATCGGCCACAGCCCAGATGCTGCCGCCCTTGCCGCCGTCGCCGCCGTCCGGACCGCCGAACGGCCGGAATTTTTCACGGCAAAACGACGCGACGCCGTTACCGCCGTCACCAGCAATGACTTCAATTTTTGCTTCGTCGATAAACTTCATGTTTTGCCGCTAAGTGTGATGCTAAAAACTAAAAAGGCCCTACCGTCGGCAGAGCCTTTTTGAAGGAAGGCTTACGCCTTGACTGCGACCGCTTAGGCCGGGACGACCGTCACGGTATGACGCTGCAATGCGCCCTTGGTGACAAACTTCACCGTGCCGTCGATCAGGGCGAACAGGGTGTGGTCCTTGCCCATGCCGACGTTTTCGCCCGCATGCATCTTGGTGCCGCGTTGACGAACGATGATGCCGCCAGCGTTGATAGCTTGGCCGCCGTAAACCTTGACGCCCAGTCGTTTCGACTCGGAATCACGGCCGTTGCGCGTAGTGCCGCCGCCTTTTTTGTGTGCCATTTAAAGACTCCTTGGTATCCGGTTAGCTCGACAACGCTTAGGCGTTGATCGAGACGATTTGCAATTCGGTGTAATTCTGGCGATGGCCTTGACGCTTCTGGTAGTGCTTGCGGCGGCGCATCTTGAAAATCCGAACCTTATCATGGCGACCGTGCGCCACTACCGTAGCCTGGACCTTGGCACCTTCGACCAGCGGCGCACCGAATTTGATGGTGTCACCAGCGCCCACTGCGAGCACTTGATCAAGGGTGATTTCGGAACCAATGTCAGCCGGTATCTGTTCTACTTTGAGTTTTTCGCCAGCAGCAACTTTATATTGTTTGCCGCCGGTTTTTATGACCGCGTACATGTGAAACCTCATCGAATGTTTATTAAGGAACTTTTTCTTTCCGACACCAAAAAATCAGACGGAATCGGGAAAACCTCTAATTATACATAGACTTAAATATCCAGTCAAAACTCGAAGCACTCTCATCAAGAAACCTGGATTTTCCACAGCTCTCAGCATCTGGACTCGCCCAAGACACTGCTCCACGCACTTGTCATCGTATAATGCACGCCATTCACGATTTTTGCGGGTCTTATCTTGTCTGCCGCCGTTCAACCAGCCACCCAAAATAGCATTATCCTGTCGATTTCCGGCGACATGGATGCCGTCAACGCGGTAATCCGCCGGCAGTTGTATTCCGAAGTGCCGCTAGTTAACCAAATTGCCGAATACATCATCAGCGCTGGCGGCAAACGAATCCGCCCCGTACTGGTCTTACTGCTCGCAAACGCCTACGGGTATCAAGGCACGCATCACCACGAACTCGCTGCAGTGGTTGAGTTTATCCATACCGCCACGCTGCTGCACGACGACGTCGTTGACGAGTCCTCGCTGCGACGCGGCCGGCAGACCGCGAACGCACTTTTCGGCAATGCCGCCTCCGTGCTGGTCGGCGACTTCGTTTACTCCCGCGCATTCCAGATGATGGTCGCCGTCAAAAATATGCGCGTCATGCAGATCCTGGCGGATGCCACCAACGTGATTGCGGAAGGCGAAGTCCTGCAACTGCTGAACATGCATGACCCCGACGTCACCGAAGAACGCTACCTGCAGGTGATTCGCTCCAAGACCGCCAAGCTGTTCGAAGCGGCCGCCCAGCTCGGCGCGCTGATCGCGGGTGCATCCGACGACGCCATCGAGGCGGCCGCCGAATATGGCCGCTCGCTGGGTACCGCATTCCAGTTGATCGATGATGTGCTGGACTATTCAGGCAATGCCGACGACATCGGCAAAAATGTCGGCGATGACTTACGTGAAGGCAAACCAACGTTGCCACTGATTTACCTGATGCAGCATGGCACGGCCGAACAGCGCCAACTGGTGCGTAGCTGCATCGAAACCGGCGACGAACAGCATTTCAGCGAAATTCTGTCGGCGATTACCAGCTCTGGCGCCCTTGCCTACACTAAAGGGGAAGCGGAAAAAGCTGCCCTGCGCGCGACAAATTCAATTAATTCGCTACCACATAGCCAATTCAAGGATTCTTTGGTACAATTGTGCGCTTTCGCGGTTGAACGCAATCACTGAGATAGCGTCCACTGCATTCGGGGTGTAGCTTAGCCTGGTAGAGCGCTACGTTCGGGACGTAGAGGCCGGAGGTTCGAATCCTCTCACCCCGACCAATTTGCTTGAAATCGTCTGGTCACGCAGCAAGCGATTCAAGATCGGGTCGGATCATTCAGATACTCGATACAGACGAATTCATATGCAATCTTCCTTGCGGTGACCAAGTGGATGCCGTGCCCTTCTGGGTGCAGATTCTTGCACTCTTCCTGCTCATCTTTCTGTCCGCTTTTTTCGCCATGGCCGAAACGGCCCTGATGGCCGCAAACCGGCATCGGCTGCGTCATTTGGCCAAGCGCGGCAACAAGGGGGCCGCGACCACGCTGTGGCTGCTCAAGCGCACCGACAAGCTGCTGTCGCTTATCCTGATCATCAACACCCTCATCAATGCGCTGGCCACCGCACTGGTGACTGCGATCGCGATCTCGATGTTCGGCAATGAAGAGAGCGTGATCACCGTCGCAACGGCAGCCGTGGCGTTTCTGCTGATTGTCTTTGCAGAAATCTCGCCAAAGGTCATCGGCGCCACCTACCCGGAGCGCATCGCCCTGCCGATCAGTTTTGTCCTGAAACCGCTGATGGCTCTTGCCAAGCCAGTAATCTGGTTCGTCAATCTGTTCGTATCCGGATTCCTGAGAATCTTGCGCATCAAAACCGGCGCCGGCGCCCACGAGCAGCGCTTGTCGCGCGAAGAACTGCGCTCTATCGTGCTCGAAGGCGGCAGCTTCATCCCGCAAAAGCACCAGAGCATCCTTCTAAATCTGTTTGACCTGGAAAAAATCTCGGTGGAAGACGTGATGACGCCGCGCGCCCAGATCGAAGCGCTCAATCTGTCGGTTCCGGTGGAGGAAATCACGCACCAGCTAACGACGTGCTATCACAACAAACTCCCAGTGTACGAAGGCGAAATCAACCGCATCGTCGGCATCTTGCATGTGCGCAAAGCGATGGCGCTCATCAATAGAGAAGAAGAATTAACGGTCGAGCATTTCCGTGAATTACTGACGTCTCCCTACTTCATCCCGGAAGATACAGATGTCTTCACCCAACTGCAGTATTTCCAGGAAAACCATGAACGGCTGGGCATCGTTGTTGACGAATACGGCGAAGTGCAAGGCTTGGTGACGCTGGACGACATCATCGAAGAAATGGTTGGCGAATTTACAACCTCAATGCCAGGCACCGCCCGAGCCAATGCCTTTCAATGGGACGACCATGGCGAATGCATGCTGGAAGGCTCAACCAGCCTGCGCGACATAAACAAGTATCTTGGACTCGATCTTCCGCTGGATGGCCCCAAAACCTTGAATGGACTCCTACTGGAAGTCCTGCGGGATATTCCTGAAGCCCACATTGGGCTGAAAATTTCCAACTGCATCATGGAAATCGTGCAGGTACAGAATCAAGCCATCAAGGTAGTCAAGCTGATCAAGCCACAAATCGTGGGCACGAATGACAACAACGAATAGCATTGTTTCAGTGCCGCGTGCCAAAGAAGTAACAGTCCGTCACAAATTCTTTACAAATCAGATGCCTATAGGCATCATCTAATGCGATTTAGTGCGTTTGTTGCTTTAAATAAATAGTCGATCAAAGAAAAGCACTGCACGATGTGCTTTGCCCGGCAACTCCACGCGAGAATCTCGCTTTGGCGGGGGATTCGCCGCAAGTCCGGGCTTGACGCCATCGGCAGGCCTTTCGTTGTGACGAATTAACGCATCCGGCATCAGATAATCTTCCACATTTATGGCGGCGGTCCTTCCGAATCAGGCGGCAAACTCGACGATGTCCGGCCTTGCACGCGCGTTGGTGCAGGCTGGGCTGCTGTCCGCGCAGCAGGCGGAAACGCTGCACAAGAAGGCCCACACAGAAAAGAGTGCCTTTATCGATGCGTTGATCGACAGCGGTACTATAGAGGCACGTTCGCTGGCCAGCTTTTGCTCCGAGACATTCGGTTATCCGATGCTCGATTTTTCGGCATTCAACTTGAGTTTCCTGCCCGAAAAGATCATCGATCCGAAGCTGATGCAAAAGGCGCGCGTCATTGCCTTGGGAAAGCGTGGCAACAAGGTTTCGGTCGCCATTTCCGATCCGACCAACACGCACGCGCTGGACCAGATCAAGTTTCAGACGGAACTGACCGTCGAGCCGATCATTGTCGAACACAGCGCCCTGCTGAAACTGGTCGAGAAGCTCGGACAAAGCACTGAAGACAGCCTGGACGAACTGGTCGGCGACGATCTGGACATCGACCTCTCCGAAGAAGACATGACCGCTCCGCAAAGCGAAGCGGTCACTGCCGATATCGATGACGCCCCGGTCGTCAAATTCCTGCAAAAGATCCTGATCGACGCCATCAATATGGGGGCGTCGGACTTGCACTTCGAGCCGTTCGAGAAGTTCTACCGCATTCGCTTCCGTATCGACGGCGTGCTGCGCGAAATCGCCCAGCCCCCGATCGCCATCAAGGAAAAGCTGGCGTCGCGCATCAAGGTGATTTCCAAGCTCGACATTTCGGAAAAACGGGTTCCGCAGGACGGCCGCATGAAGCTGGTCGTGTCGAAAAACCGGTCGATCGATTTTCGCGTGAGCACCCTGCCGACGCTGTTTGGCGAAAAGATCGTGATGCGTATCCTAGATGCGACGCAGGCGCAGATGGGTATCGATGCGCTGGGCTACGATCCGGACCAGAAGGAAATCCTGCTGGAAGCGATTCAGCGGCCGTACGGCATGGTGCTGGTGACAGGGCCGACGGGCTCGGGCAAGACGGTGTCGCTGTACACCTGCCTGAATATCCTTAACAAACCCGGCATCAACATCTCCACCGCAGAAGACCCAGCCGAAATCAACCTTCCCGGCGTAAACCAAGTCAACGTGAACGACCGTGCCGGGCTGACGTTCGCCGTCGCGCTGAAGGCATTCCTGCGCCAGGATCCGGACATCATCATGGTGGGCGAAATCCGCGACCTGGAGACGGCGGACATCGCCATCAAGGCCGCGCAGACAGGCCACATGGTGTTTTCGACACTGCACACCAACGACGCACCATCGACGCTGACACGCCTGATGAACATGGGTGTGGCGCCGTTCAACATCGCGTCGTCGGTCATCCTGATTACCGCCCAACGGCTGGCGCGCCGTCTTTGCACCTGCAAGCAAACCACCGTCATCCCCGACGAGGCACTGATCGAAGCCGGATTCAAGGAAGAAGACCTGGACGGCAGCTGGCTGCCGTACAAGGCTGTCGGCTGCGAGCGCTGCAGCGGCAGCGGCTACAAAGGGCGTGTCGGCATTTATCAGATCATGCCCATCACGGAAGACATCGAGCGCATCATCCTGGCGCACGGCACGGCACTCGAAATCGAAGAGCAGGCCAAGCGCGACGGGGTCAAGACGCTGCGCGAGGCCGGCCTGGTCAAGGTCAAGCAGGGATTGACGAGCCTGGAAGAGGTGCTTGGCTGCACCAATGAATGATTAAGAGGATGACATGGCAACTGCCGCTGGCAAATCCGCAAGCACGAGTCCGATAAAGGAAGTGATCTTTGCCTGGGAAGGCAAGGACAGGACTGGCAAAACGATCAAGGGCGAACTGCGCGCAGGCAGCGAAACCATTGTCAACGTGACCCTGCGCCGGCAAGGCATTCTTGTCACGAAAGTCAAAAAGAAAAGCTTTAGCACCGGCAGGAAAATCACGGACAAGGACATCACCCTGTTCACGCGCCAGCTGGCGACCATGATGAAAGCCGGTGTTCCCCTGCTGCAGTCATTCGACATCGTGGCAAAAGGCCATTCCAATCCCGCTGTCTCCAAGCTGATTCAGGACATCCGGGCAGATGTCGAAACCGGCAGCAGCCTGAATCAGGCGTTTCGCAAGTTCCCGCTGTACTTCGACCATCTGTTCTGCAACCTGGTGGCGGCCGGCGAACAGGCCGGTATCCTGGAAGACTTGCTGACACGCCTGGCGGTATACAAGGAAAAAACGCAAGCCATCAAGGGCAAGATCAAGTCCGCCATGTTCTACCCGACGGCGGTCATGGTGGTCGCCTTCGTCGTGACGTCGGTGATCATGATCTGGGTGGTGCCGGCGTTCAAGGATGTGTTCAAGAGTTTTGGCGCCGATCTGCCGGCACCGACACTTTTCGTGATGGCGATTTCGGATTACTTCGTCAAATACTGGTACTTGATTTTCGGCTCGCTCGGCGCAGGGCTTTACTTGTTTTTCCAATCCTGGCGACGCTCCGTAAAAATGCAGCGCGTGATGGACCGTCTTTTGCTGCAGGCGCCGGTATTCGGCGACGTGATCCGCAAGGCTACCGTCGCGCGCTGGACGCGCACCTTGGCGACCATGTTCGCCGCCGGCGTGCCGCTGGTGGAGTCGCTCGATTCGGTCGGGGGCGCCTCCGGCAACTCGATCTACGCGGACGCAACGAAAAAAATCCAGACCGAAGTCAGCACCGGCACCAGCCTGACCGTCGCCATGCAAAATGCCGCCGTCTTCCCCAGCATGGTCACGCAAATGGTGGCCATCGGCGAAGAGTCCGGCGCGCTCGACCAAATGCTGAGCAAGGTTGCGGATTTCTACGAGGCGGAAGTCGATGAGGCCGTCGAGTCGCTCTCCAGCCTGATGGAGCCGCTCATCATGGCCATCCTGGGCGTGCTGATCGGCGGCCTAGTGATCGCGATGTACCTGCCGATTTTCAAGCTTGGAGCCGTGGTCTGATGCTCGATCTGCTCCTGTTTGCTCCTCCCGGAGCCGTGCTGCCGACGGTGGTCGCGGCGATTTTCGGCCTGCTCATCGGCAGCTTCCTCAATGTCGTGATCCATCGGCTGCCCAAGATGATGCAGCGCGAGTCCGATAATTATGTTGCGCAAGAAAGCGGCCAGCCCTTGCCACATACCGACAAGTACAACATCATGGTGCCGCGCTCGGCCTGCCCGCAGTGCGGCCACCAGATCACGGCGCTCGAAAATATCCCGATACTCAGCTATCTTTTCCTGCGCGGCAAATGTGCTGAATGCAAGGCCCCGATTTCGGCCCGCTATCCGATCGTCGAACTTCTGACCGGAGCATTGTCCGGGTTCCTGGTCTGGCGCTTCGGCAGCGGCCTGGCGGGCTTGTCCACGCTGGCGTTTGCGTATCTACTGATCGCAATGACCTTCATCGATCTCGATACGCAACTGCTGCCCGACGACCTGACCCTGCCGCTGCTGTGGTGCGGCCTCCTGGTCAACCTGAACAGCGCCTTCGTCCCGCTGAATGACGCCGTCATCGGTGCCGTCGCTGGCTACCTCAGCTTGTGGAGCATTTACTGGCTTTTCAAGCTAACGACAGGCAAGGAAGGCATGGGATATGGCGACTTCAAATTGCTGGCCGCGCTGGGCGCCTGGCTCGGCTGGAAGATGCTGCCGGTAATCATCCTACTGTCTTCTCTGGTCGGAGCACTGGTGGGCCTGTCGCTGATTCTTTTTGCTCGCCATGGGCGAGACACGCCAATCCCGTTCGGCCCCTATCTGGCGGCCGCAGGCCTGATCGCCTTATTGTATGGCCGTTCAATCGTGGAAGCGTATCTCGGTTTTGCGATCTGACATGATATCGACCAGTTTGCCGGCATCCAGATTCTCAGTGGGGCTAACGGGAGGTATCGGCAGCGGCAAGACAACCGTCGCCGACATGTTCGCCGCGCGCGGCGCTGCAGTCATCGATACCGACCAGATCGCGCACCAACTCACCGCACCAGGTGGCGCTGCGATTGCCGAGATCCGCGCGCAATTCGGCGATGCCTTCCTGATGGAAAATGGTGCAATGGACCGCGCCAAAATACGCGAGTACGTCTTTTCCGAGCCAGCCGCCAAATCGCGCCTGGAAGCCATCCTTCATCCATTGATCCGCATCGAGGTAGAGCGCGCGGCGCAACAGGCTCAGGGCGAATACCTGATCTTCGTCGTTCCGTTGCTGGTGGAATCATCATCGTGGAAGCAGCGGGTGTCGCGCGTGCTGGTGGTCGATTGTCTGGAAGAGACGCAAGTCAGGCGGGTAATGAGCCGCAGCGGCCTGCCTGAAGCACAGGTGCGCGCCATCATGGCGGCGCAGGCGTCACGACAGGAACGCCTGGCGGCAGCCAATGATGTGATCGACAATAATGGTGATGCCCTCGCCCTGGCGCCGCAAGTGGACCGGTTGCATGCGGCGTATGCAGCATTGGCCAGCGCAAGTGCTGCACACCGTGAAAACTGAGCGCAGAATGCGGGGCAGCATCACGAAAGACTTGACCGTCAGTATTTGTAATTTTTCATGGCTTCGTTCAGAATCACGTAATTCATTTCCAGCCCAATCTTTAGAGCAAGGGACGCCATTTTGATCACTTACGAATACCCTTTCAACGAGCGTATTCGCACTTTGCTGCGGCTGGAAGATCTTTACGAAAAATTTACGTTTTTCTTGCACCAGCAACATCCGCTGCAGCATCACGTGGCACTGTCGACCATCTTCGAAATGCTCGAAGTTGCCGGACGCGCCGATCTCAAATCGGACCTCTTGCAGGAGCTGGAACGGCAGAAGCAAACCCTGATCGGCTTTCGCTCCAATCCGAACGTTTTGCCGGAACGGCTTGATGCGATACTGGCCGAACTGGATCGCAGCAGCAGTGCATTGATGGCAGCGCAGGGCAAGACCGGACAAAATGTGCGCGACAACGAATGGCTGATGAGTATTCGCGGGCGCACTATCATCCCGGGCGGCGCTTGCGAATTCGATCTGCCGTCCTACTATGCATGGCAGCAACGCTCGCCACAGCAGCGCTTCAATGATATTTCCAGCTGGTTTGCCCCGCTGGCGCCGTTGTTTGATGCGATCAATATTGTGCTGCGCCTGCTGCGCGAATCCGGCCGCTCCGTGAAGACGATTGCCCAGAACGGCAGCTACCAGCAGATGTTGCAGGGCAAGGTCTACCAGATGCTGCGCCTGACCATCGATGAATCGCTCGGTGCGATTCCCGAAATGTCGGCTAACAAGTATATGCTGTGGGTACGCTTCACGTCGCAGGACGGCGATATGAAGCCGAAATCCTTCGAGAACGACGTTCCCTTCGAACTGACTCTCTGTAATTTCTGAGGTAGTACATCATGGCGACCATCGTAGATTGCCCGACATGCGGCAAGAAGGTCGAATGGACCGAAAAAAACAAGTACCGCCCGTTTTGTTCCGAACGCTGCAAGCAGATCGACCTTGGCGCCTGGGCGGAAGAAAAATATTCGATCCCGGCCGTTAATCCCCCCAAGGACCCGGAAGACGACAACGGATCCTGAGCGTTATCGGCCACCGCCGGAAATGCCGTACTTGCGCAGCTTGGCGGCGATCATCGAATGTGAAGTCTTCAGCCGGGCCGCCAGCTTGCGACTGGAGGGATACTGCGGATAGAGCCGTTCCAGCAATGCGCGCTCGAAGGCGGCGACCGACTTCTCCCAGTCATCCGACTCATGCGCCTGACCAGCCTCTTCGCCCAGCATGCTGCCCTCGGCCAAATCGAGGTCGGTGGCGTCCAGGATGCGCTTGTCCGTCATCGTCACGGCACGAAATACCACGTTCTGCAGCTGCCGTACATTGCCGGGCCAGCTGTTGGCCACCAGCGCCGCGCATGCATCCCCTCCTAGACGACAAATCGGCTTTTGCGCCTGTGCGCAGGCGCGCTCGATAAAATGGCGCGCCAGTAACAGAATATCGTCAGGACGCTCGCGCAACGAAGGAACTTCCAGGTGCAACACGTTTAGGCGATAGAACAAGTCTTCACGGAACGTTCCTTCGGCCACCATCTTGCGCAAGTTGCGATGGGTCGCGCTAATGATGCGCACATTCACCTTGATTTCGCGGTCGCTTCCGACGCGGCGGAACTTGCCGTCATTCAGAAAGCGCAACAGTTTGGCTTGCAGGTATTGCGACATCTCGCCGATTTCGTCGAGGAACACGGTGCCGCCTTCAGCCATTTCGATCAGGCCTGGCTTGCCACCGCGCTGGGCGCCGGTGAAGGCGCCCGATGCATAGCCGAACAGCTCGCTTTCGGCCAGGCTTTCCGGCAATGCGGCACAATTCAGCGCAAGGAAAGGGGCATCGCTTCGCCCGCTCATCGTATGACATGCCTGAGCTACCAGTTCCTTGCCGGTGCCGGTTTCACCCACGATCAGCAGCGGCGCGTCGACGACGGCCACGCGCGCCGCGCGTGCCTTCAACGCGCGTATCGGCTCCGACTCACCAATCAAGCAGTCGAACCCACCGGCTGCATGCTGCAGGGCGTGAATCCGTCCGCCCAACCGGCGCGGCGTATGCAGCGTGATCACCCCGCCAACGGCCTGCCCCAGGCGCGTATCGAGCGGCTCGGATACCGGCGCGACCTCCATCAGAAACGGCTGGCCGTGCAAACGCACTTCCCTGTCGGGCGCATGAAACCCGCTCTGCAGCAGCTCAGCCTGCACCCCGGGCTCGCCCAACAGTTCCTGTAGCATCTTGCCTTGCAATTCGCTCTCGCTCATGTCCGCCACGCTCGCCGCGGCGGCATTGGCAATGACGATTCTGCCGGCCGCATCCACCGCCATGACCGGATCGGCCATGGCCGCCAGCAGCGCATCGAGATGCAGCCGGCGACGCGCTCCCGGCAGCACGTCGACCGCCACCGCATCCTTGACGCCTGCCACCTGCATGAAGTCCGCACGCAGGTCCGGCAGCATGCGCTCGTCAAGCTCGGGGCTGTCGATGAAAACGTCGGACGAGTCGACTTCGACCGCGACCACGTTGATGTTGCGGCGTGCTAATACGGCCAGGATTTCATGGGCGATGCCGACGCGATCGGCGAACTGAACGTCTATCCGCATAATGGAGGCGCTATGGAGAATGCATGCACTTGCTCAATGGATGCCGTGCAGGCACCCGCCATCTGCGACTTTACCTGTGGCATGCTCGCGCGACAATAGCGCCAAGCCATCCCGGTGGCACGACCGGGATGGCATGCCCCGAACCAGCCTTATGCGCGCGCTGCCTGCGGAACGCGAACCGGCCCACTGGTACGGTCGTAGCGGTCCATGAACAAGCCTTCCGTATCGATTTCGGCGCGCTTGCCGCTCATAAGATCGGCCAGCAGCCGACCAGAACCGCATGCCATGGTCCAGCCCAGCGTCCCATGGCCGGTATTCAGGAACAGATTGCCATACGGGGTAGGTCCGACGACCGGCGTGCCATCCGGCGTCATCGGGCGCAGCCCGGTCCAAAATTCCGCTTTCGCCACGTCACCGCCACGCGGGAACAGATCCGTCACCGAATGCTCCAGGGTCGCGCGGCGCGCTGCGCGCAGCGTTAAGTCATAGCCGGCAATCTCGGCGGTGCCGCCGACGCGGATCCGGTCTCCGAGGCGCGTGATGGCGACCTTGTAGGTTTCATCCATCACGGTCGATTCCGGTGCGCCGCTCGTGTCGGCAATCGGCACGGTGATGGAATAGCCCTTGACCGGATATACCGGGATGCGCATGCCTAGCTCGCGCAACATCAGCGGCGAATAACTGCCGAGCGCCAGCACAAAGGCATCCGCCTTCAATTCTCCCTGGCCGGTCTGCACGGCGCGAATCTTATTGCCGATGGAAACCAGGCGCTGGATTGCGGTGCCGTATTTGAACTTCACGCCCGCCTGCTCGGCCCGTGCCGCAAGCTGCTGCGTGAACTTGAAGCAGTCGCCGGTTTCGTCGCCCGGCAAGCGCAACGCCCCGACGAATTTTCCACGGACATGGGCCAGCGCGGGCTCGACCCGGATGCAGCCCTCGGGATCGAGCAGTTCGTACGGCACGTTATATTGCTGGAGCACGGCGATATCACTAGCGGCGCCGTCGAGCTGCTTTTGCGTACGGAACAGTTGCAAAGTGCCCTGCATTCGTTCATCGTAGCTGATCCCGGTCGCCGCGCGCAGCGCCATCAGGCAGTCGCGGCTGTATTCGGCCAGGCGCACCATGCGTCCCTTGTTGACCTCGTAGCGCGCCGCAGTGCAATTTGACAGCATCTGGAACAGCCAGCGCCACATTGCGGGATCGATGCCGGGCCGAATGACCAGCGGGCTATGGCGCATCATCATCCACTTCATGGCCTTCAAGGGAATGCCGGGCGCAGCCCACGGCGCGGAATATCCGGGAGATACCTCGCCGGCGTTGGCATAGCTCGTTTCCAGCCCGGTGCCAGGCTGGCGATCCAGCACCGTCACATCATGCCCAGCCTGGGCCAGGTAATACGCCGACGTGGTACCGATCACACCGCCGCCCAATACGATAATTTTCATGGCCATTCCCCCAACTGTGATTTATCGATCCAATTCAGCAACATGTATGCCAAAAAAGATAAATCAATGAATTCAGTGGGTTATGAAAAATTGCGGGGACTGAAGCTTACCCAGAGGTGTACACAAAAATGGACACCCATATCGTTTTCGGTACAAGAGAAAGGAAAAGCCCTTGAAAAACAAGGATTAGCGAAGATGTATTAAATTCAATACACTGTACTGAATTTAATACACGCAGCAAAGCCTGTAATGGCCCGTCAGCTTGCGTAGCGCAGCTTATCCAGCCACTCGATGAGCGGAATCGTCGCCGGCAGGAGCGGCTCGACGCCGACGCTCCCCTGCCAGGCAAATGCCTGCCCTTCCAGGCTTTGCGGCTCGCCCTGCCAGTCCCGGCTGAGATAGAAATGCAGCCGCACATGGGCGTGCGGATACACGTATTCGACGCCGCACCACGGTTCAGCAGAGACGACGATCATTCCCAATTCTTCTACGAACTCGCGCTTGAGCGCATCGAGGATCGATTCATCGGGCTCGACCTTCCCCCCAGGGAATTCCCAGTACCCGGCGTAAGGCTTGCCGTCCGGACGCTGCGCCAGCAGCACGTCGCCATTGGGCTTCATCAGGATGCCAACGGCGACATCGATCGGGGGACGAACAGGAAGTGACATGCGAAATTCGACGAAGACGGTTTGTTATTGGATCTTGCCCGCATAATCCCGGGCAAACTGCCAGGCAACCCGCCCCGAGCGTGAGCCGCGCTGCAGCGCCCAGCGCAGGGCATCGGGCCGCGCCGCGTCGACCTGCTGATCGTTGCATCCAAAGTGGCGCAGCCAGTGCGCGACGATGTCGAGGTAATCGTCCTGTTTGAATGGATAAAACGATACCCACAGGCCGAAGCGCTCGGACAGGGAAATTTTTTCCTCGACCGTTTCACCCGGATGCAGGTCGCCGTCCTCGGTATGCACATAGCTCGCATTGTCGGACATGCGTTCGGGCATCAGATGGCGGCGATTGGACGTCGCGTAAATCAGCACATTGTCCGACTGCGCCGAGATGCTGCCGTCCAGCGTCACCTTGAGCGCCTTGTAGCCGCCCTCGCCTTCTTCAAACGAGAGGTCGTCGCAAAAGATGACGAAGCGCTCCGGCCGCCGCGCCACCAAATCGACGATGTCCGGCAGGTCGGAGAGATCGTCCTTATCGACTTCGATCAGGCGCAAGCCCTGGTCCGCAAACTGATTCAGGCAGGCCTTGATCAGCGACGACTTGCCAGTGCCGCGCGCACCGGTCAGCAAGACGTTGTTGGCCGGACGCCCCAGCACGAACTGGCGGGTATTTTGCTCGATCTGTTGTTTTTGCGGGTCGATATTATGCAGGTCGGACAATGCAATGCGGGCCATATGCGCGACCGGCTGCAGGTAGCCGCGGCTGTCTTTTCCACTCTGCTTGCGCCAGCGAAATGCTGGACTGACATTCCAGTCCAGCACCGGGCTTGGATGCGGCAACACTGCCTCCAAGCGCGCCAACAGCATTTCAGCACGCTCGAGAAACTGTTCAAGCTGGGACATGTCAGGAACGGTAATCGGCGTTGATACTCACGTATTCGTGCGAAAAATCGCAAGTCCAGACCGTCGCACTCGCATTGCCGCGCGCAAGCTTGACGCGGATGGTGATCTCGCTCTGCTTCATCACGCGCTGGCCATCCTCTTCCTTGTAGTCCGGATTGCGGCCGCCATTCTTCGCCACCCAGACATCGTCCAGGTACAGGTTCAACTTGCTCACATCCAGGTCATTCACGCCCGCGTAACCGATCGCCGCGAGGATGCGGCCGAGATTCGGATCGGATGCGTAGAACGCGGTCTTGACCAGCGGCGAATGACCAATCGCATACGCGATCTTGCGGCACTCCTCGACGCTGGCGCCATCCTCCACCGCAATGGTGATGAACTTGGTCGCGCCTTCGCCGTCGCGCACGATCATCTGTGCCAGTTCCTGCGACAGTGCCTTGACCGCCGCGAACAGCGCAGCGTATTCAGGCGAATCGATATTGCCGACTTCAAGCTGCGAAGTGCCGGTGGCGATCAGCATGAAGGAATCGTTGGTCGACGTGTCGCCGTCGATCGTGATGCAATTGAACGACTTGTCCGCCACCTCCTTGACCATGTGTTCCAGCACCGGTTGCGCGACCTTGGCATCGGTGGCGACGAAGCCGAGCATGGTGGCCATGTTCGGCTTGATCATACCGGCCCCCTTGCTGATGCCTGTCAGGGTCACGGTGACGCCATTGATGACCACGGTGCGCGACGCCGCCTTCGGCTGCGTGTCGGTGGTCATAATGGATTCGGCGGCGTTGTACCAGTTGTCCGTCTTCAGGTTCGCGATCGCCTGCGGCAAGCCGGCCTTGATGCGATCGACCGGCAGCGGCTCCAGGATCACGCCTGTGGAAAAAGGAAGAATCTGCGAAGGGTCGCACGCGAGCAGGTCAGCCAGTGCCACGCAAGTCGCATTGGCATCGGCCAGACCAGCCTCTCCCGTTCCCGCATTCGCATTGCCGGTATTGATCACGAGGGCGCGAATCGGCGCACCTGCCATGCGCAAGCCTTCCAGGTGCGCCTTGCACACCTGCACGGGTGCAGCGCAAAAACGGTTGGTGGTAAACACGCCCGCCACGGTGGCCGTCGGCGCCAGCTTCATGACCAGCAAATCCTTGCGGTTGGCTTTGCGCACGCCGGCTTCGGCATGACCAAGTTCGATGCCGGCGACGGGTTTCAGGTCGGCGGCGACAGGAAAAGGGAGATTGACGGCCATAAGCGTAGGTTGCCCGGATAAAGAAAAGGAAGACCGATATTCTAAACCGATCACGGAAAGCAGACGCGCAAATAAAAAGGGCGGATCGCTCCGCCCTTTTGCAGCCACCAGACTCGCTGGCGAACAAGCCGTCAAATCAGCAGCCTTAAGCCTTACGCCAGTTTCCCGTGGCACTGCTTGTACTTCTTGCCACTGCCGCACGGGCACGGATCGTTGCGCCCGACCTTCGGCACGGCATTCACCATCGGCTGGTTGCCGGTCTCCGCCTGTGAAGTCGGCGCCAGCAATTCTTCGGGCGCCGCGTTCGGATTGAAGTCGGCGTGCTCGTAGTGCACGTTTTCGACGTGCGACTGCGCCAACTGCTCCTCGGCCGCATCGATCTCTTCGCGCGACTGGATACGCACGGTCATCACGATGCGCACCACCTCGTTCTTGATCAGCTCCAGCATTTGGCCGAACAGCTCGAATGCTTCGCGCTTGTACTCCTGCTTCGGGTTCTTCTGCGCATAACCGCGCAGGTGGATGCCCTGGCGCAGGTGATCCAGTGCCGCCAGGTGCTCGCGCCAGTGCGTGTCGATACTTTGCAGCATGACGCTGCGCTCGAAGCCGGCAAACGCCGTCTTGCCGATGATTTCCACCTTGGCGTTGTACGAATCGTCGGCAACCTTGAGCACGCGCTCGAGCAGATCTTCCGCCGTCAGGTTCGGTTCGGCCTCCAGCATCTTCGCCAGCGGCACTTCCAGCTGCCACTCGTTGGCGAGCGTCGCTTCGAGCCCCTTGATGTCCCACTGCTCTTCCACCGATTCCGGCGGCACGTGGGCATGGAACAGGTCGGTGAACACGCCTTGGCGCAGCGAAGCGATCAGCTCGGAAATATCCACCGATTCGAGCAGCTCGTTACGCTGCTGGTAGATGACCTTGCGCTGGTCGTTTGCCACATCGTCGTATTCAAGCAGCTGCTTGCGGATATCGAAGTTGCGCCCTTCCACCTTGCGCTGCGCGGACTCGATCGAACGCGAGACGATGCCTGCCTCGATCGGTTCGCCTTCCGGCATCTTGAGGCGATCCATGATCGCGCGCACGCGGTCGCCGGCAAAAATGCGCAGCAAGGGATCGTCCAGCGACAGATAGAAGCGCGACGAACCGGGGTCGCCCTGGCGCCCGGAGCGACCGCGCAACTGGTTGTCGACCCGGCGCGATTCGTGACGCTCGGTGCCGATGATGTGCAAGCCGCCGGCCGACACCACGTGGTCGTGCAGCGACTGCCACTCGTCACGCAGTTTCTTTGCATGCGCCTGCTTCTCTTCGTCGGAGAGGTTGGGGTCGGCTTCGATGAACTGGATCTGCTTTTCGACATTACCGCCCAACACGATGTCGGTACCGCGGCCCGCCATGTTGGTGGCGATCGTGATCATTTTCGGGCGCCCCGCCTGTGCCACGATTTCCGCTTCGCGCGCGTGCTGCTTGGCGTTGAGCACGTTGTGCGGCAGCTTGTTCTTGGTCAGGATATTCGACAGCAGCTCCGAATTCTCGATCGAGGTGGTGCCGACCAGCACCGGCTGTCCGCGCTCGTAGCAATCCTTGATATCGGCAAGCATCGCGTTGTACTTCTCTTGCGCGCTCTTGTACACCTGGTCCTGGCGGTCCTTGCGCTGGCTCGGCCGGTTCGGCGGAATCACCACGGTTTCGAGGCCATAGATTTCCTGGAATTCGTAGGCTTCGGTGTCGGCCGTACCGGTCATGCCGGCCAGCTTGCCGTACATGCGGAAGTAGTTCTGGAACGTGATGGACGCGAGCGTCTGGTTCTCGTTCTGGATCTTTACGCCTTCCTTCGCTTCGACCGCCTGATGCAGGCCATCGGACCAGCGGCGCCCGGTCATCAGGCGACCGGTGAATTCGTCGACGATGACGACTTCACCGTTTTGCACCACGTAATGCTGGTCCTTGTGATACAGCGTGTGTGCGCGCAGGGCGGCGTACAGGTGGTGGATCAGCGTGATATTGGCCGCATCGTACAGCGAGGCGCCTTCCGGCAGCAGGCCCATGCGCGTCAAGATCTGTTCAGCCTTTTCGTGGCCGGCTTCGGTCAGCAGCACCTGATGCGATTTCTCGTCCTTGGTGTAATCGCCCGGAACCTCGATCTTACCCTTGCCGTCCGGCGTCTCTTCACCGATCTGCAGCGTCAGCAGCGGCGGCACTTGGTTAATCTTCAGATACAGGTCAGTGTGATCTTCCGCCTGTCCGGAAATGATCAGCGGCGTACGCGCCTCGTCGATCAGGATCGAGTCGACTTCATCGACCACCGCGAAGTTGAGGCTGCGCTGCACGCGGTCGCCGGCATCGTAGACCATGTTGTCGCGCAGGTAGTCGAAGCCGAATTCGTTATTGGTGCCGTAGGTGATGTCGGCGGCGTATGCCTGCTGCTTGGCGTCGTGATCCATCTGGGACAGGTTAATCCCCGTGGTCAAACCCAGCCAGCCGTACAGCCGGCCCATCCATTCCGCGTCGCGCTGCGCGAGGTAATCGTTGACCGTGACCACGTGCACGCCTTTGCCCGACAACGCATTCAGATAGGCGGCCAAGGTTGCCATCAGCGTCTTGCCCTCGCCGGTCGCCATTTCGGCGATTTTGCCGTAGTGCAAAACCATGCCGCCGATAAGCTGCACATCGAAGTGGCGCATTTTCAGCACGCGCTTGCTCGCCTCGCGGCACACGGCAAAGGCTTCCACCAAGATGTCATCCAGCGATGCGCCTTTGGCAATACGCTCCTTGAATTCGGGCGTCTTGGCCTGAAGTTCGGCGTCGGAAAGCTTTTCCATTGCCGGCTCAAGCGCATTTATTTCACGCACCGTTTTTTGATATTGCTTGATCAGTCGCTGATTGCGGCTGCCGAAAATCTGGGTCAGTAATGACATGCTTGAATTCTTAAAATGGCGCTGCACGCTCGCGGAGCTACATGACCTGTAGCCATCGTTGCAGGGGCCGGGCCTAGGCTAAATTGCGAATTTTATCATGCGCCCCGATGCTCACTACCCTCGGCGGCGGCGAGATCTCGAACATGGAACGCATCCGACATTTGCCGACCCGAGAAATTCGGAGCCGGTAAACATTTAATTGTGCTTCAAGATGGGGATTAATAGCGTAGAAACAATAGCTTAGGGCCGAAGATTTTTGAGAATCATTGAGAAACTGCAATCATTTCGCCATAAGTGCGGCCATTTTTGCCTGATTGGCGCCGGCCGAGAGAAACTTGTGCGGATCTTGCTGCATACCCTTGACCAGCACTTCGAAATGCAGATGCGGCCCGGTCGAGCGGCCCGTGGAGCCGATATCGGCGATGTGCTGGCCACGCTTGACGATGTCGCCCACCTTCATCAGCAGGCGCGAGGCATGAGCGTACCGTGTCACGATGTCGTTGCCATGATCGATCTCGATCATGTTGCCGTATTGATGGTGATATTCGGCGGCGATAATCACGCCGCCGGCGGCAGCCACAATCGGCGTGCCCACCGCCGAGGCAAAATCGATTCCCTCATGAAACGCACTGCGACCGGTAAACGGATCGACGCGCCATCCGAACCCGGACGCGTTGTAAGCAACATTGACCGGTTGAATCGTCGGCAACAGCTTGGTCCTGATCTTATTGCTCATCAGGGCAGTCTCCACCACATTCATGTAGTCGGCACGATGTTCCACGTCCCTTGCCATAGCGTCCAGCGCTTGCTGGAATTCGCTCATGCTCAGTGACATTTCTTTCCCGCTGGCCGGCTCGGCGCCTCCCCGGCCCGGCAATTCCTTGAAATTGAATTCTTGCGGCTTGACGCCTGCTAAGCCCTGGACCCGCTCGCCCAGCGCATCCAGGCGCATTAACTGGGCTTGCATTTCCCCAAGCTTCATCGCCATGGCGGCGAGATTTTCCTTGATGTACTTATCCTTCTTGCTGGGATCGTCGAAGTCATGCGTGGCGGACGCCACCATATCGCGCATCAGGGGAATGTTCAGATCCGCCGCATGACGGAAAGTGAGGTAATACAGCAGGGATGCCGCCATGATGACCGAAAACACGAAACCCAGTGCTGCCAGTATCAGGTGCCAGTGCGTGAGCGTCACCGTCTTCGCGCTGAAGCGCGGGTGTAGCAGAATAATTTGCATTTCCTCTCCTCCGATTCGTCCATCGGCGATGAGCTGTGATAAGGTGCGAGCATCATGCGTCCGCCCTCATTTCTGTTGTCTCAATCCGGCGCCAAAACCATGCGCAAGTCCGCATCAACACAAGGAATAACAGACTTTTTGCGTGCAAACGAGAAGCTAGCTTCTCTGCTGCCGGCGGCTAGGCGCATCATGATGTTGCAAAGAGAGTGCGTCCAGGTTCTTCCCGCGATGTTCGAAGTCTGTACGGTGATGCAGTTCGACGCAGGCCAGTTGATACTTGCCACTCCGAACGCCGCTGTCGCGACAAAATTGAAGCAGCAACTGCCTAAACTGCAAGACAATTTGCTGAAGCGAGGATGGCAGGTTAACGCAATACGAATTAAAGTGCAACCTGGAAAGATTGCAGAAAAGCAACAACCTCCAGCCAAGCAATTGGTCCTGCCAAGGCAAGCAGTTTCGGCGCTGGCCGAGTTAAAACACTCGCTGGAAAGCGACAAGGGCAACGAAGCGCTGACGGCAGCGCTGGGACGGATGCTGAACCGTCATCGTGACGAATGCTGAGGCTCTTCCGCGCATCCATAGCGCGGAAAACGACCGGCCCGCCAGTCCGAATACTAGGTAAACGCCCACTCCTGCCCGGCCTGGCGCACATAGGCGCGCGGCGCATATTCCTCGGCGTCGAATGTGACGATCTCGTATGCCTCGGGCTGCGCCAGCAATGCCCGTAACAATTGATTGTTCAGGGAATGGCCGGACTTGTGGGCGGTATAGCTGGCGAGCAGCGGATGGCCGACCAGGTAAAGGTCGCCGATGGCGTCGAGAATCTTGTGCCGGACAAACTCGTTGTCATAACGCAGTCCATCAGGATTAAGGATGCGATACTCGTCCATCACGATCGCATTCTCCAGCGAACCGCCGCGCGCCAAGCCCATGCCACGCAGCGTTTCGACATCCTGCATGAACCCGAAGGTGCGGGCGCGCGAAATCTCCTTGACATAGGATTCGCTGCCGAAGTCGACTTCCGCGACTTGGCCGGTGCCATCGACGGCCGGATGCTTGAATTCGATGAAAAACTTTAGCCTAAAGCCATTGTACGGATCGAGGCGCGCCCATTTCTCGTTATCGCCCTGGCCCTCGCGGACTTCCACCGGCTTGATCACCCGGATGAATTTCTTGGGCGCGTTCTGCTCCTGCAAGCCTGCTTGCTGCAACAGGAACACGAACGAGGAAGCCGAGCCATCCATGATCGGAATTTCTTCGGCGGTGACATCGACATACAGATTATCGATGCCCAGGCCAGCACAGGCGGACATCAGGTGCTCGACGGTGGAGACCTTGACACCATTGTTGTCGAGCGTGGATGCCATGCGCGTGTCGCCGACGCCGGTGGCACTGGAAGGCAGGTCGACCGGCGGGGTGATATCCACGCGGCGGAACACGATGCCGGTGTCCGGGGCAGCCGGACGCAGGGTCAACTCAACCTTGGTGCCGGAGTGAAGTCCGACGCCGACAGTCTTGACGAGTTGTTTGACGGTACGTTGCTTGAGCATCGTTGGATTATAACAACTTACCGACGAGTCAGTTGTTTGGAGAGGTAAGTTTGTTGGACCTACACCACGCAAAACATATCAAGCTGCCAAGCCCGCCAACGATCTCTGCCTATTCTGCCCATTGGCGCGCGCGCTCCACCGCACGCCGCCACGTTGCCAGCCGCTGCCCCCTTTCCTCCGCCGGCATGACCGGCTCGAAACGCCGCTGCGCCTGCCATTGCGCCGCGATTTCTTGCTGCGATTCCCAGTAACTGACGGCAAGCCCGGCCAGATAGGCTGCGCCCAATGCCGTCGTTTCCGTCACGACCGGACGCACCACCGGCACGCCCAGCACATCGGCCTGGAATTGCATCAGCAAGTCGTTGCGGGCGGCCCCGCCGTCGACCCGCAGCTCCTTCAGCTCGATGGCCGCGTCCTTTTGCATCGCTTCCAGCACGTCCGCGCTCTGATATGCAATGCTGGCCAGGGTCGCCCTGGCGATATGCGCCTTGGTCGTGCCTCGCGTCATGCCGACGATCGTGCCGCGCGCATAGGCATCCCAGTACGGCGCGCCAAGCCCGGCAAAGGCGGGCACGACGAACACGCCGCCGGTATCCGGCACGATGGAGGCAAGCGCCTCGACTTCCGCCGAACTCTGGATGATGCCAAGGCCATCGCGCAGCCACTGCACGGCAGCGCCGGCATTGAATACGCTACCTTCCAGCATGTAGTCGGTTTGGCCCGGCAGCGTTTTCCCGAAGGTCCAGCCGATGGTAGTCAACAAGTGGTTTTGCGATGCGATTGCCTGCCTGCCGGTATTCATCAGCATGAAGCAGCCAGTGCCATAGGTATTCTTCGCCATGCCGGGCTGATGGCAAGCCTGGCCGAAGGTCGCGGCCTGCTGGTCGCCGGCGATGCCGGCAATCGGGATGGCACCGCCGAACAGTTCGGGGTGCGTCTTGCCGACGACGCCACTGCTAGGCACCACCTGCGGCAACAGGGCATGCGGGATATCGAGCAGGGCCAGCAGTTCCTCGTCCCACCGCAGGGTGTGGATATTGAACAGCATGGTGCGCGATGCATTGCTGCTGTCGGTGACGTGGGCGCCGCACAGCTTGTAAATCAGCCAGGAATCGATGGTGCCGAAGGCGAGTTCGCCCCGCTCGGCCCTGGCGCGCGCGCCGGGCACATTGTCGAGCAGCCATTTCACCTTGGTGCCGGAAAAATATGCATCGATCACCAAGCCCGTTTTTTGCTGGATCAGGATTTCCTTGCCCTGCGCGCGCAGCGCATCGCACAGATCGGCGGTGCGCCGGTCCTGCCAGACGATCGCCTCGGCGATCGGCTCGCCCGTCGCCCGGTCCCACAATACGGTGGTTTCGCGCTGATTGGTGATGCCGACGGCGGCCACCTCGGATGCAGCTACGCCGCCCTGCTTGAGCACTTGCTGCGCCACGGCCAGCTGGCTGCGCCAGATTTCATAGGCATCGTGCGCCACCCAGCCGGGTTGCGGAAATATCTGCCGGAACTCCTGCTGTGCGATGCCATGAATCCGTCCGCCGTGATCGAAAAGGATGGCGCGCGAACTGGTCGTGCCTTGGTCGAAGGCGAGGATATATTTGGTCATCGGTGGCTCGCTATCAAAATGCGGTGAAGACGTCAGAAAGCGTGGCTTGCACGACGCTCGGTGGATGCATGTTTGTCCCTGGTGTTGCGATTGGCCTTCATCCAGCGGTCGAGCTTCGCTTCGGCGTCGGTCGGCAGATGCAGGCCCAGCTTGGAGCGCCTCCAAAGTATGTCCCGCGCGGTAAGTGCCCATTCGAGTTGCATCAAGTAATCCACTTCCGCCGCATACACTCCAGGCAAGACCTCTTCGCCCATCTCCGCCAGAGTGCGACGCCCGGCCAGCAGCGTGTCGGTGCGCGTGCCGTAGGCGCGCGCATAGCGCGCAGTCAGCGCACCCGGCAGCCATCGGTATTTTTGTTGCAGCTGCTGCACGTAGCTGTCGAATTCAAGCACCGAGCGATTGGAGGGATGCGCGCCGAACAGGTCGCCGCCGGGCAGGCAAGCCTGCTCGGTCCATGCGCCGCGGGCGACGGGCAAGGAGGCTGCGAGCATGTCGACAGCCTCTTCCGCCAGCTTGCGGAAGGTCGTAATCTTGCCCCCGAAAACGGACAGCAGCGGCGCTCCCCGCCTGTCGAGCTCCAGCCGGTAATCCCGCGTGACGGCGGAGGCGGATGCCGCCTCGTCTTCCACCAGCGGGCGCACGCCGGAATAGCTCCACACGACATCGGCCGGCACGATCGAGCGCCGGAAGTAACGGCTCGACAGCGCGCACAGATAGCTGATCTCTTCCTGTTCGATCGCCACCGCGTCGACATCCCCCTTGTAATCGAGGTCGGTGGTGCCGATCAGCGTGAAGTCCTGCTCGTAGGGGATGGCGAAAACGATGCGGCCGTCGGGATGCTGGAAGATGTAGGCGTAGGGATGGTCGAACAGGCGCTTGACGACGATGTGGCTGCCCTTGATCAGGCGCAGCGACTTCGCGGACGGCTGCCGCGCAGCGGTCTGCAGGAAGTGGGCGGCCCAGGGACCGGCGGCGTTGACCAGGGCGCGCGCCCGGACGGTCAAGGTGCCGCCTTCGCCGCGCAACGATGCAATCCAGCCATTGTCCTCGCGGCGCACCGACTCGCAGCGGGTCCGGGTCAGCACGCGCGCGCCGTGGTCGGCAGCATCGACCGCGTTGAGCACGACCAGGCGCGCGTCGTCGACCCAGCCGTCGGAGTACACGAAGCCGCGCGAAAATTTCGGCTTGAGTGGCTGGCCGGCCTGGTGCTCGCGCAGGCTCACGCCGCGCGACCCCGGCAGCAGTTCGCGGCGCGCCAGGTTGTCGTAGATGAACAGGCCTGCGCGCAGCATCCATGCCGGACGCTGGCCCTTATCGACAGGCATGACGAAGCGCAGCGGCTTGATGATGTGCGGCGCAGAGCGCAGCAGCACTTCGCGCTCGATCAGCGCCTTGCGCACCAATCCGAACTCGTAGTATTCGAGATAGCGCAGACCACCGTGGATCAGCTTGGACGAGGCGGAAGAGGTATGCGAGGCCAGGTCGTCTTTTTCGCATAGCACGACCGACAGCCCGCGCCCCGCGGCGTCGCGCGCGATGCCGGCGCCGTTGATGCCGCCGCCGACGACCAGCAGGTCGCACTCGATATTGCCTTGGCCTTTTTCCATCGCTCTCGCACCCGAAAGTGAATTTATGTAAGATGACCGCACGTAAGATACGCTGAAACACGAAATTAAATCAACAATTATTTTGACTATATTTGTTCGTTTTTGTTCGTTTTAAATAGCTACTTCTTCTTTTCAACTATTTCCCGGAGAAAAGGTATGGCCCTCAATCCACGTCAACGGCGCCTTCTGGAGGTCGTCCGGCAGCGCGTGACGATGTCGGTGGAAGAGCTGGCGCAAGAGCTGGACGTGACGCCGCAGACGGTGCGCCGGGATGTCAAGCAGATGGAGGAAGCCAAGCTGCTGGCGCGCTACCATGGCGGCGTGGGGCTGCCCTCTTCGGTCGAAAATATCGACTACAACCAGCGCCAGGTGATGAATATCGAGGCCAAGCGCCGCATCGCGAAGGCCGTGGCCAGGCAGGTGCCGCCGGGCTGTTCGCTGTTGATCAATATCGGCACCACCACCGAGGAAGTGGCGCGTGCGCTGGCGCACCATCCCGGCTTGCATGTGGTGACCAACAACCTGAACGTTGCCGCGATCCTGGCCGACAACCCGCAATGCGAAGTAATCGTGGCCGGAGGCGTGGTACGCGCACGCGACCGCGGCATCGTCGGCGAAGCGACCATCGATTTCATCCGCCAGTTCAAGGTCGATATCGGCATCATCGGCATTTCCAGCATCGAGGCGGACGGCACGCTACGCGACTTCGATCCACGCGAAGTGAAGGTGGCGCAGGCGATCATCGAGCAGTCGCGCGAAGTGTGGCTGGTGGCGGACCACGACAAGTTCGGGCGCCAGGCGCTGGTGCGCATGGCTCACATGTCGCAGGTCGACATCCTGTTTACCGACGCGAGGCCGCCGGAAGCCTTGAACAAGATGTTGAAGGAAGCGCAGGTCAAGGTCGTCATCGCTTCCTGATGCAGGCGGACTGCCACAAAAAACGGCGCCGGAGCGCCGTTTTTCTCGTTCTTCGCAATCGATTCAGCCCAATTGCTTCAGTAACGTTTCCGCATTGGATACCTCGAACTTGCCTGGCTGTTCGACGTTGAGCTGTTTCACGACACCATCCTCGACCAGCATCGAATAGCGCTGCGAACGGATGCCCATGCCTCTGGCCGTGAGATCGAACTCCAGCCCGAGCGCCTTGGTGAAGGCCGCGCTGCCGTCGGCCATCATGCGCACCACGCCGGTCGCCTTCTGGTCGCGCCCCCAGGCGCCCATCACGAATGCGTCGTTGACCGAGATGCACCAGATTTCATCAACGCCCTTGGCCTTGAACTTGTCGGCCGCCGCGACATAGCCTGGCACATGCTGAGCCGAACAGGTCGGGGTGAAAGCGCCCGGCAGGCCGAAGATCGCGATTTTCTTGCCCTTCGTCAGCTCGCCGACCTGGAAGGTATTGGGGCCGAGGGAGCAGCCCTCGGATGCGGTTTCGATAAATTCCGACAGGGTGCCTTCGGGCAGGCGTTCGCCCACTTTGATCGTCATGATGCGGTCCTCTTCTCTTTTTAATGTGGCAAAGAAAAAACGCCGCGCCCACCCGGGCGCGGCGTGCAAACCGCAGTATGCCTCGTTCCAGCGAACGTTGCAGAAAGGCTCGGCAGCCCCGCATCCATATACCGGGTTTCGCGCGTGGCGTCTATATGGCAAAGGGATGACCGCCTATCCTCCCCTTTGCGTGTATTCGGAGAAAATTGATTTGAGTCAATCACAATAGATGTATCCGGCAGGTATCTTCCGTCCAAGCAACTCATTTTTTACTCATTGCCTCAAAGGCCCATCATGAAAGCTTCGATCAAGACGATATCCGCCCTGCTTGCAGCGGCAGGCATGGCAATCAGCCTGTCTCTCCCCGGCGTCAATGCATTCGCCGCCAAACCGGCTCCGGCCAAATCGGCGGGCGATTTCGGCCCGCCGCAAGGGCCGGCCATTCACGCCACGCTGACCAGCCCGCCGTTTGTTCCGCCTCCGATCAAGCGCAAGTACCCGGCCAAGGTCATCGTCGACCTCGAAGTCGTCGAAAAGGAAATGCAAATTTCGGAAGGCGTCAGCTACACCTTCTGGACCTTCGGCGGCACCGTCCCCGGCAGCTTCATCCGCGTGCGTCAGGGCGATACCGTCGAGTTTCACCTGAAGAATCACCCGAGCAGCAAGATGCCGCATAACATCGACCTGCACGGCGTGACCGGCCCGGGCGGCGGCGCCGCGTCGAGCTTCACCGCGCCGGGACATGAATCGCAATTCACCTTCAAGGCACTCAACGAAGGCCTGTATGTCTACCACTGCGCCACCGCGCCGGTCGGCATGCATATCGCCAACGGCATGTACGGCCTGATCCTGGTCGAGCCGCCGGAAGGCTTGCCGCCGGTCGACCGCGAATACTATGTGATGCAGGGCGATTTCTACACCACCGGCAAGTATCGCGAAAAAGGCGCGCAGCCGTTCGACATGGAAAAGGCGATCGATGAACGGCCGACCTATGTCGTGTTCAACGGAGCCGAAGGCTCGCTCACCGGCGACAAGGCGTTGAAGGCGAACACCAATGAAAAGGTGCGCCTGTTCGTCGGCAACGGCGGCCCGAACCTGGTGTCGAGCTTCCATGTGATCGGCGCGATTTTCGACCGCGTGCGCTTCGAAGGCGGCACCCGCACCCAGGAAAACGTGCAGACCACGATGATTCCCGCCGGTGGCGCTGCGGTCGTCGAGTACACCACCCACGTGCCGGGCAGCTATCCGCTGGTCGATCACTCGATCTTCCGTGCCTTTAACAAGGGTGCGCTGGCGATCATGAAGGTCGACGGCCCGGAAAACAAGGCGATCTACTCCGGCAAGGAAGTGGACTCGGTCTACCTCGGCGACCGCGCACAGCCGAACATGGCCGCGGTGACTGCCGCGACCAAGGCTGCCGCGAGCGGCAAGCTGACTGCCGAAGACCAGATCAAGGCCGGCAGCCAGCTGTTTGCCGGCACCTGCTCGGTCTGCCACCAGAGCAACGGCGCGGGCCTGCCCGGCGTGTTCCCGCCGCTGGCGAAATCGGACTTCCTGAACGCGGACCACAAGCGCGCCATCGACATCGTGCTGCGCGGCCTGAACGGCAAGGTCACCGTCAACGGCAAGGAGTACGACTCGGTCATGCCGCCGATGAACCAGCTCAACGATGACGAGATCGCCAACATCCTGACCTACGTGATCAACAGCTGGGAAAACAAGGGTGGCCGCATCACCGTGGAAGAAGTCAAGGCAGCTCGCGCCAAGGCCGCACCGGCCGTGAACGCCGGCCACTAAGACGACACGGTAATCAAAGGAAGGCATGCGATGAGCAAGTTCCGTCAATCCCTTCACGCCACGGCAGTTGCAAGCGCACTGCTGCTGGCGGCAGGAATCGCATGCGCGGCGCCGGCCGGTGCGAACTATGCGCCTATCCAGGCCGGCGCTTTCACCAGCGTGCTTTCCGGCGACGCCGACAAGGAGCCGGTCAAGGTGGCGCCGTTCGCGCTGCGTACCACGCCGGTCACCAACGGCGAATTCCGCGACTTCGTATTGCGCCACCCGCAATGGCAGCGGGGGAAGATTCCCGCGACCTTTGCGGATGGCAGTTATCTGCACGACTGGCAAAGTCCGGCGGATCCCGGCGCCGACAAGGCAAACCAGCCGGTGACCAGCGTCAGCTGGTTTGCCGCGCAGGCTTTCTGCGAAAGCGAAGGCGCGCGGCTTCCCACCTGGTATGAATGGGAATACGTGGCGGCCGCCGATGACACCCATGCGGACGCGCGGCGCGACCCGTCCTGGCGCGCGCGCATCCTGAACTGGTACGGGCAATCGTCCAGCACGCCGCCGGCGGCGGTGGGCGGCCCCGCCAATTTTTACGGCGTGCGCGACATGCACGGACTGGTGTGGGAATGGGTCGATGACTTCAATGCCCTGCTGGTCAGCGCCGACAGCCGCAATCAGGGCGATCCGGACAAGCTGCAGTTTTGCGGCGCCGGCGCGATCAGCCTGCAGGACCGCGAAAACTATGCGGTGCTGATGCGCATCGCGCTGCTGTCCTCGCTGGGCGGCGCGGACACCACCAACAATCTCGGGTTTCGCTGCGCCCGGGGCAATGCAATGGAAGCGAAATGAAACAATATCTTCGAAAGAATGGCGCGCTGCTGCTGGCGAACCTGATGCTCGCCTGCGTTGCGCTGTATGAAGGCAATACACTGGCAAGAGCGGCGGAAACACCGGCCGCGAGCGTGGCGCCATTGCCGGGCGATTCGGTATATCAGCTGCAGGTGCCGCTGGTCAACCAGAACGGGCAGGCGTTCGAGCTGGCTTCGCGCCGGGGCAAGCCGTCCATCGTCAGCATGTTTTATACATCCTGCCAGTTTGTCTGTCCGATGCTGATCGAGACGGTCCAGGCCAACGAAGCGAAATTGACGCCGGATGAGCGCGCGCAGATTTCGACGCTATTGGTCAGCTTCGACCCGGTGCACGACGACGTGCCTGCGTTGAAGGCAGTGGTCGACAAGCGCAAGCTCGATGCCAGCCGCTGGTCGCTGACGCGCACCGATGCTGCAGCCGCGCGCAAGCTCGCGGCCGCGCTCGGCATCCAGTACCGCCAGCTGGCCAATGGCGATTTCAATCACAGCACCGTGCTGATCCTGCTCGATGCGCAGGGCCGTATCGTCGGTCGTACCAACAAGCTGGGTGCCGCCGATCCGGAATTCCTGAAGCAGATACGCGATACGCTGCACGCCTCAAAATGACTCTCGTGCCCGCGACACACGTGCTGTCGCGGCGCTTCATGCGTCGTCACGGCGCAGCCCTCTTCTCTTTCTAACGCAGCAAAGAAAAAACGCCGCACCAAGGTCTAGGCGTTAAGTTAACGTGTTGAAAAAATTAAGCCCGCGTAAGCAGCAATGCTCCGCGGGTTTTTCTTTGGGCTGCAGTATCATGGCTACTGTTTTCTCCTGCAGAGCCAATCAATAATGAGTACAGCCGTCCTCGAATCCGTGCTGACATGCCCGAACTGTGGTTTTGCCAAGCGCGAGACGATGCCTACCGACGCCTGCCAGTTCTACTACGAATGCGAGAACTGCAAGGCAATTCTTCGGCCCAAGCCAGGCGACTGCTGCGTCTTTTGCTCTTACGGGTCCGTAAAATGCCCGCCTATCCAGGAACAGCGGAGTTGTTGTGGCTGAGGGCCGGGTTATCGTGTGAAATAAATGATTTCTTCGGGCTCAAGGGGAGCCTGAGCGAGTCCCAACCGCATGGCTGGAGTTTTTCCGTCCTTGCCGACTTCGGTGAAGTTATGGATGACGCGGTAAATACCAAGTAACTTTTCCACGAAAGCTGGGTTGTATGGGCTATAGCCGTACCAGGTCCGGCCATCCCGACTGGCGGTTTTGATAGGCCGCTCCAAGGGATTGAGACTTCGGCGAACCCTCTGGAAGAAATTGTCGATGCCATGCAGGCTTGCCTTGAGAAACAGCATTGCTTGATGGTCCAGGTCATAATCCCCGAGGTCCGTTAGCCAACACATCGCCTTTTCAGGCTCTGACATGTTTGGAATCGGGTGGACGCACCAACGGTCGCTCCATTTGCCAACTGCGACTGCCCGGCTGATTTCGTCCTTCATCATGGCCAGTTCCACGCCCTGCGGTGACAGGGCGGGATTTGCGTCCTGGTAGGCCTTAAAGATTGCGCGGGCTGAACTGATGGCCGACCGCTTCTTGTCAATGGTCATCTCCTTGGCGGTTCGGACATAGAACACATCTACGCGGCGAGCCCGGATGTCGGGTGCGAATGCGGCTAAGCAAGCGGCACGTATACCGGAGTCCTGGTCCAGAAAGAACCTGATTTTCTCGACCCGCCGCAGCAACCCTTTCAGGAACAAGAAATGGGCATACATCACGTATTCCTCGTGAGTCTGCATACCCTTCGCTTCGGGTAGCTTTTGCCCTTCGTCCTTCAGTTCAGAAACCTCGGAATCTTCGCGTGACGCCGCAGCGTCGTACTGGTCCTCAATCTTGGCGCCTAGCGCCTGCGACACCGGGCCCTTCTTCGCCTTGGCTGATTTCCGGTCGCGCTCGCGCTTTACCGCGTCCAACCCCTCCTCGTAGTCGTGACTAAGCCAGACCCGAGCGTACTTCCGGTGCGGATATGGCAACTCGGCATCACGGGCGGCCAAGGCATCCGACTCGACTTCGGACGGATTCAGGAAAGGGTCGAAGTTAAGGTGCATCCCGAACACGTAGCCTGTATGGTTGTCGGCGCTACCGATAGCCCGGAGAACGACGTTCCGGCGGTCGGTGTCCCGGCTCCAGTTGACCTTGTACTCTTGGCGGTCGACACTGACATACAGCCGGGAGAGGTCTAACTCGAAAAGGGCTTGCTCTCGTGCTGAGGCAAAGGCGAGGCATTGGCGATAAAGAAAGTCGATTTTGCCGTACAAGGTAACCGCGTTGAGCCCGGTCACCTTCGCGATTCTGCGCAACGGCATTTTGTTTGTCAGCGACAGCAGGATTGTCTTGTTCAGATGGGTAATCCGTTGCCGCTTGAGTGCACGACCACCGGCCGTAAACGTCTTCAAGCAAAGGCGGCAGCGCCAACGAGGCGAGCCAGCCGGAGTTGTCCCGAAGCGGTAATAGGCTCCGTCGGTTTCAACAGGGACATGATGGTTAGTACATTCAGTATCGGGGCAACTCGCTGACTCTATCGGCAGCAAATGCTGTGTCAGCCGATACACCTCTTCTGCAACCGCCAGGTTGCTCTTGATGGAAAAGTGTTCACCGCAGAGGAGGCATTTCAGGGAGGGACGAAGCTTGCCGACCGCTCCGATGGTGTAAGCGGAGCCCGGCTGGACGCCTAGCGCGGTTTCCTTACGTCGTGCCCATTTGGCCAACTTCGCGGGTACACCGAAGTTCGGGCACGTAGGACTCTTGCAGAAATTGACGTTGATTCCTCCGACCTCCGGGGGAAGGGGCGGATTGCTTGGCGGTGGGCCTTCTGGCTCGGAAAAAATCGTCTGCAATGAAGAATCCCCTATAAGTCGTTAAACCTATAGGGGATTTTGAACTTTTAGCCAACGTTTTTCAACACGTTAACTTAACGCCTAGCACCAAGGTGCGGCGTTCCAACTGCGATCTGCCCTGTTCCGGAGAACCTGACAGACGGGTCAAGCGGAGAAGCTTAGTCCGCCTGCTTGCGCAGGAAAGCCGGAATGTCGTAGGTTTCCATGCCATTCTTTTCCAGCGCGCGCACCGTTTCCGATGCGGACTCGCGGCGCCATACGGCCGGTGCCTTCAGGCCGTCGAACGACGGGGCAGGCTGGGCAGCCGGCTGCTGCATCGCGGCGTGCGCCATGATCGGCTCGTTGTGGGTGCCGGTGCGCAGTACCGGGGTCTGCACCAGTTGCACGTTCTTGCGCGCGCGGCCCAGGCCTGTTGCCACCACCGTCACGCGGATGTCGTCGCCCATCGCATCGTCGTACGCGATGCCCTGCGCAATCGACGCATCCGGCGCGGCGAAAGCGCGCACGGTCGCCATGACTTCCTTGATTTCCTTGCCCTTCAGGTTGCGGCTGGCGGTGACGTTGACCAGCACGCCGCGCGCGCCGGACAGGTCGATGCCATCCAGCAGCGGCGATGCGACGGCTTGCTCGGCGGCGATGCGCGCACGGTCCACGCCGGAAGCGGTGGCGGTACCCATCATCGCCTTGCCCTGCTCGCCCATGATGGTCTTGACGTCGTTGAAGTCGACGTTGATGTGGCCCGGCACGTTGATGATTTCGGCGATACCGGCAACGGCGTTGTTGAGCACGTCGTCGGCGTGCTGCAGCCATTCGATCATGCTGTCGTCTTCGTAGATCTCTTCCAGCTTCTCGTTGAGGATGACGATCAGGGAATCGACGTGCTGGCTCAACGCTTCCAGGCCTTCGTCGGCGATTTCCATGCACTTCGCGCCTTCGTACGAGAACGGCTTGGAGACCACGGCGACCGTCAGCGCGCCCAGCTGCTTCGCCACTTCGGCGACGATCGGCGCGGCGCCCGTGCCGGTGCCGCCGCCCATGCCGGCGGCGATGAACACCATGTGCGCGCCGCGCAGCGCGTCTTCGATGCGCGCGCGCGATTCCTCCGCCAACTGGCGGCCGACATTCGGCTTCATGCCGGCGCCCAGGCCGGTGTCGCCGATCTGGATGATGTTGTTTGCCTTGGACTGGGCCAGTGCCTGCGCATCGGTATTAGCGGCGATGAATTCCACGCCGGACACGCCCTTATTGATCATGTGTTGCACCGCGTTGCCGCCTGCGCCGCCGACGCCGACGACCTTGATCACGGTGCCAAGTGTTGCGTTATCGATCATGTCGATTTCCATGTTGCTCCCCTTATCAAGATTGCAGTTGCCAGTCGATAATCACCACGCGGTGTGGCGCCTAGCGACTGCTAACTGCCGATATTAAAAAATCAAACGATTAAAAATTCCCCAAAAACCACTCTTTCATGCGTTGCCAGACTGCCTTCACTGACCCATCCTGCCGGGTCACGATATGGCCGCGCAAATACTGCTTCTTTGCTTCCAACAACAACCCCAAAACCGTCGAATACCGCGGGCTGCGCACCACATCCGCCAGCTGCCCGCTGTACTCCGGCACGCCCAAGCGCGTCGGCTTGAGGAAGATGTCTTCCGCCAGCTCGATCATGCCCGGCATCATGCCGGTGCCGCCGGTCAGAACGATGCCTGACGACAGCACTTCTTCGTAGCCCGACTCGCGCACCACCTGGTGCACCAGTGCGAACAATTCCTCCACGCGCGGCTCGATCACCGCCGCCAGCGCCTGGCGCGAAAGCGTGCGCGGGCCGCGATCGCCCAGTCCCGGCACCTCGATCGTTTCGCCCGGATCAGCCAGCACCTGTTTCGCCGCGCCGTAACGCAGCTTGATTTCCTCCGCTTCCGCCGTCGGCGTGCGCAGCGCCATCGCAATGTCGTTGGTGATCTGGTCGCCAGCGATCGGAATCACCGCGGTATGGCGGATCGCGCCTTCGGTGAAGATCGCGACATCGGTGGTGCCGCCGCCGATATCGATCAGCACCACGCCCAGTTCCTTTTCGTCCGGAGTGAGCACCGCGTCGGCCGACGCCATCGGCTGCAGGATCAGGTCCGACACTTCCAGTCCGCAGCGGCGCACGCACTTGACGATGTTCTGCACCGCAGACACCGCGCCGGTCACGATATGCACCTTCACTTCCAGGCGGATGCCGCTCATGCCGATCGGCTCGCGCACGTCTTCCTGGCTGTCGACGATGAATTCCTGCGGCACCGTGTGCAGCAGCTGCTGGTCGGTCGGGATGTTGACCGCCTTGGCTGTCTCGATCACGCGCGCCACGTCGGTCGGCGTGACTTCCTTGTCCTTGATCGCGACCATGCCGCTCGAATTGAAGCTGCGGATATGGCTGCCGGCGATGCCGGTATAGACATTCTTGATCTTGCAGTCGGCCATCAGCTCGGCTTCTTCCAGCGCACGCTGGATCGACTCGACGGTCGCCTCGATGTTGACCACCACGCCCTTTTTCAGGCCCTTCGATTCGTGCTGGCCGAGGCCGATGACTTCATGCCTCCCGTTCGGCATGACTTCCGCCACCACTGCCACCACCTTCGAGGTGCCGATGTCGAGGCCGACGATCAGATTTTTTGCGTCTTTTGTCATGTTTTTTATAACTTACGTTTTTTCCCGTCCAACCCGAGGGCCAATCCCTGCGCTTTCAAAGCCAATCCGTTCGGATAACGCATATCCACGCTCTCAATGCCGCTCTGCAGGCGCTGGGCCAGCTGCGGATAAATCCCGATCAGCCGGTCGACCCTTTCCTTCAGCGTGGCCTTGCTTTGTTCCCGTCCCAATTCCACCGTCATCCCGTTGTTCAAGCGCACGCTCCAGGCATACCGGCCCGTCAGACGCACCGCTTCGGGCACGAGGTCGATCGGCTTGAACCAGTCGCGCAGTTCGCGATAGCGCGCCACCACTTCCTTCTCGCTGCCATCCGGCCCGTCGAACTCGGCCAGCTGGCCGTCTTCCTCGGCCTCCGCCAGGTTGGCGGTGAACACGTCGCCGCGCACCGACAGCAGCTTGCCGTCTTCGCCCCAGGTGCCGAGCGCTTCATGCTCTTCCACCTGCACGATCAGCCGGTTCGGCCATTCGCGCCGCACCGTCGCCTTGCGCACCCAGGGCACCGCTTCGAACGCCTGCCTTACCGCGTCCAGATCGGCGGTAAAGAAGTTGCCCCTGATACGCGGCACCGCCGTGCTGCGCACGGTCGACGGATTAACGTGCCTTAACTGCATTTCGCCGACAGCCTCGACCCGAATTGCCTTGAGCGTAAACATCGGCCGCTGCGCGGCCCACCAGATTCCCGACGCGAACAAGCTCAGCACCAGCGCCCCGAGCAGGGCGTTGGTGGCAGCGTTGAGCATTCTGATGTCATGCCACATATTCAATCAGTTCGGTTGCCAGTCCTGGCCCGGCTTCAGATCCAAATCCGCCGAGCGCAAGATCTCCACGCACAAATCCTCATAGCTGACGCCGGCCGCCTTGGCCGCCATCGGCACCAGCGAATGCCCCGTCATGCCGGGAGAGGTATTAATCTCCAGCAGGAACGGCTCGTTGTCGGTGGCGCGCAGCATGAAATCGACGCGCGCCCATCCGGAGCAACCGAGCGCGTTATAGGCCTTTACCGCGATATCCTGGATGCGAACGGTCAGCGCCTCGTCCAGCGGCGCCGGGCACAGATACTTCGTGTCGTCGCTGAAATACTTGTTCTGGTAGTCGTAATTGCCTTGCGGCGCGCGGATCTCGACGATCGGCAAGGCGCGCGCAGCGCGTCCCGCACCGAGCACCGGCACCGTCAGCTCGCGGCCGGACACGAACTCCTCGGCCAGCACCGCCGCGTCGTACTTGGCGCACAGCGCAAAACCTTGCTGCATCTCCGATGCGTCGGTCACCTTGCTGATGCCGATGGTCGAGCCTTCATGCGGCGCCTTGAGCATCAGCGGCAGGCCCAGTTGCTGCGGCACCTTGCTCAACTCGTCGGCAGAAGTGCCCAGCGAATCGAGCACCAGGAAACGCGGCGTTGGCAAGCCGTGGCTCAGCCAGACGCGCTTGGTCATCACCTTGTCCATGCCAATGGCGGACGCCATCACGCCGGATCCGGTGTAGGGAATGCCGAGCTGCTCCAGCACGCCCTGCAGCGTGCCGTCTTCACCGTAGCGGCCATGCAGCGCGATGAACACGCGGTCGAACTTTTGCGCCGCCAGCTCCGCGATGCCGCGTTCCGCCGGATCGAAGCCGTGCGCATCGACGCCCTTGCTTTGCAATGCCTTCAGCACGCCGGCGCCCGACATCAGCGACACCTCGCGCTCGGCGGAACGGCCGCCGTACAGCACGCCGACTTTTCCGAATTCCTTAGCTAAATCTTGAGTACTCATCTTTCATCCAACCTGGCTTGCCTGGGAAAGCTTTCCCGGCACGCCGCTAATCGAACCGGCGCCCATCGTGATCACCACATCGCCGTCCCTGGCCATGTTCATGATCGAGTCGGGCATCCCGGCAATGTCTTCCACAAATATCGGCTCCACCTTGCCGAGCACGCGCAATGCATGCGCGAGCGCCCGGCCGTCGGCGGCCACGATCGGCTGCTCGCCGGCGGCATAGACTTCCGCCAGCACCAGTGCGTCCGCCGTCGACAGCACCTTCACGAAATCCTCGAACAGGTCGCGCGTGCGGGTGTAGCGGTGCGGCTGGAACGCCAGCACCAGGCGACGCCCCGGATAAGCGCCGCGCGCGGCTGCCATGGTCGCAGCCATCTCGACCGGATGGTGACCGTAGTCGTCCACTAGAGTGAACGAGCCCCCAGCCGGAAGCTTGATGTCTCCGTAACGCGTGAAACGGCGGCCGACACCGTTGAATTCGCTCAGCGCCCTTTGTGTTGCGCTGTCGGCCACGCCGATCTCGCGCGCGATGGCGATCGCCGCGCAGGCATTCTGCACGTTGTGCATGCCAGGCTGATTCAGACTGACCGTCATCGGCGCGTAGCCGTCCTGCAGCACAGTGAATTCCATCTTGCCGTCGACCGCCTTCGCGTCGATGGCACGCACCTGCGCGTCTTCATGGAAGCCGTAAGTGGTGATCGGCTTGGAGATGAACGGCATGATCTCGCGCACATTCGGATCGTCCAGGCACAGCATCGCGACGCCATAGAACGGCAGGCGCTGCGTGAATTCGACGAATGCCTGCTTCAGCTTCGCGAAGCTGTGGTCATAGGTCTCCATGTGATCCGCGTCGATGTTGGTGATCACCTCGATCACCGGCGACAGATTCAGGAACGACGCATCCGATTCGTCGGCCTCGGCCACGATGAAATCGCCCGCACCCAGCTTGGCGTTGGCGCCGGCGCTGTTAAGGCGCCCGCCGATCACGAAGGTCGGATCGAGCCCGCCCTGCGCCAGGACGCTGGCCACCAAGCTGGTGGTAGTGGTCTTGCCGTGGGTGCCGGCAATCGCGATGCCCTGCTTCAAGCGCATCAGCTCGGCCAGCATCATTGCGCGCGGCACGATCGGAATGCGTCTGGCGCGCGCCGCCATCACTTCCGGATTGTCGGCCTTGACCGCGGTCGAGGTGACGATGGCGTCGGCGCCTTCGATGTTTTCAGCCGCGTGGCCTTGCGTGACTTTCGCGCCCAGTTCCGCCAGGCGCTGCGTCGCGGCGTTGCTGCCGAGGTCGGAGCCGGACACGGTGTAGCCAAGGTTGAGCAATACCTCGGCGATGCCGCTCATGCCGCTGCCGCCAATGCCGACGAAGTGAATATTTTTTACTTTATGTTTCATGCTTGTTTGGCCAGTTCTTCCAGTACGTCCGCAATCCGTTCATTGGCGTCGCGCTTGCCGATCGCGTACGCGGCCTCGGCCATCCTGCGGCAATCTTCGCGCTTCAGCGACTGCAGCAGGATCGCCATGCGCTCGGCGCTCATTTCGCTTTGCGGCTGATGAATCGCCGCCTTCTGCTGCGCCATCCACTGCGCGTTGTCGCGTTGATGCGAGGTGGTCGACGCGACCAGCGGCACCAGCACGCTCGCCACGCCAGCCGCCGTCAGTTCGGAAACGGTGATGGCACCGGCGCGGCAGATCACCAGGTCCGCCTGCGCGTAGCGGCGCGGCATGTCGTCGATGAAATCCACCACCTCGGCCTGCACCTGCGCATCGGCGTAGGCCTTGCGCAGCGCGTCGATATGCTGCTTGCCGGACTGGTGCACGACGATCGGCCGGGCGTCGGCCGGAATGCGCGCCAGCGCCGCCGGCAGGCAATCGTTCAACGCCTTGGCGCCGAGGCTGCCGCCCACGACCAGCAGACGCAGCGGGCCGCTGCGTTCCGTATAGCGTTTCGCCGGCAGCGACACTTCCATGATTTCCTTGCGCACCGGGTTGCCGGTCACCAGCGCCTTGCCGGCCGCGTTGCCGAAGTCAGCCGGGAAGCCGAACAGCACGCGTTGGGCCAGCGGCGCGAGCGACTTGTTCGACAGCAGTAGAGCCGCATCCGCATTGACCAGCGCCAGCGGCACGCCGCGCAGCTTGGCCATCATCCCGCCCGGCACCGTGACATAGCCGCCCATGCCCAGCACCACGTCCGGCTTGCGGCGGCCGATGATGGAAAAGCAGGAAGCAAATCCCGCCGCCATCTTGAACACGCCGCGCACGGTGTGCATCAAGCCCTTGCCGCGCAAGCCGGCGAAGTCGATCGAGTCCATCTCGATCCGGTGCTTGGGCACGATGTCGCGTTCCATGCCGTGCTGCGTGCCCAGCCAGGACACCTGCCAGCCGCGTGCCTGCATCGTCTGCGCGATCGCCAGGCCGGGGAAGATGTGGCCGCCGGTGCCGGCCGCCATGATCAGGAGGCGCTTCATACGCGCCCCCCTCGCATCAAGACCCGGTTCTCGTAATCAATCCGTAACAAAATTGCCAGTCCTACACAGTTAATCAATACGCCCGAACCGCCATAACTCATCAGCGGCAAGGTCAATCCCTTGGTCGGCAGCAGGCCGAGGTTCACGCCCATGTTGATGAACGCTTGAACGCCGATCCAGATGCCGATGCCTTTCGCCGTCAAGCCGGCGAAGGTGAGATCCATCGCGATCGCCTGGCGCCCGATTTCGAACGCGCGCTTGACGATCCAGTAAAACATTGTCACCACCACCAGCACGCCGACGAATCCGAGCTCCTCGCCGATCACGGCGAGCAGGAAGTCGGTATGCGCCTCCGGCAGGTAGTGCAGCTTTTCAACGCTGCCGCCCAGGCCGACGCCGAACAACTCGCCACGCCCGAACGCGATCAGCGAATGCGACAGCTGGTAAGCCTTGCCCAAGGCATTCCCCTCCTCCCATGGATTCAGGTAGGCGAAGATGCGCTCGCGCCGCCAGGGCGACAGAACGATCACCAGGCTGAAAATCCCCACTAATACCGCGCCGATCCCGCCGAACCAGACGCCGTTGATCCCGCCCAAGAACAGGATGCCCATCGCGATGCAGACGATCACGCCGAACGCGCCCAGGTCGGGCTCCAGCAGCAGCAACAGGCCGACCACGCCGACCGCGGCCGCCATCGGCATGAAGCCCTTGGTCAGCTTGTGCATGAACTGCTGCTTGCGCACCGTGTAATCGGCCGCATACAGCACCGCGAACAGCTTCATCAGCTCCGACGGCTGCAGGTTGAAGACCTTGAACGACAGCCAGCGCTTGGCGCCGTTGACACCCTTGCCGATGCCCGGCACCAGGACCAGCATCAGCAGCACCAGCGTCGCGACGAACAGATACGGCGCGTAGCGCTGCCAGGTTTCGACGCGCACCCGGAAAGCGAGCAGCCCAGCGAACATCGACACGGCGATGAAACCGGCCTGGCGGATCAGGAAGTGGTAGTTCTTGTAGTTCGCGTACTTGGGCGAATCCGGCAGCGCGATCGACGCCGAATACACCATCACCATCCCGAACAGCATCAGCAGCACGACCACCCACACCAGCGGCTGGTCGTATTCCATCATTTTCGAGCGCTGGTCGACGCCCCGCACCGGCGCACTCGCCGTTGCGGATGAAAAGGATGGCAGCGCGAATTTCACGGCATCACCTCGCCGCGCGACAAGGCGATTTCACGCACGGCGTCGACGAACACCTGGGCGCGATGCGCGTAATTCTTGAACATGTCGAGGCTGGCGCATGCGGGCGACAGCAAAACTGCATCTCCGGCCTGTGCCAGTTCGGTGGCACGTTGCACCGCTGCTTCCAGCGTGCCGCAATCGTCCAGCTCGACGCCGGTGTGCGCCAGCGCCTCGCGGATCGCGGGCGCGTCCTTGCCGATCAAGACGACGGCGCGAACGAACCTGGCAACCGGCTCGGCCAGCGGCGCGAAATCCTGCCCCTTGCCGTCGCCGCCGGCAATCAGCACCAGGCGGCTCGCTCCGCCCTGCATCAGCCCCAGGCCCTTCAAGGCGGCGACCGTCGCGCCGACATTGGTGCCCTTGCTGTCATCGTAGTAATCGATGCCGCCAACGTTGGCGACCAGCTCCACCCGGTGCGGCTCGCCGCGATATTCGCGCAAGCCGTGCAGCAGCGGCGCCAGCGGCAGGCCGATCGCGCGGCACAAGGCGAGCGCGGCCAGCGCGTTTGCCGCGTTGTGCCGTCCGCGGATCTGCAGCGCGTCAGCCGGCATCAGGCGATTGACCATGACAGGCTGCTCGATATTGTCCTTCTTGCGGCGACGCTTCTCGCCTTCTTCGGCCGCGACGGCCACCGACAGCCATTGCATGCCGTTGTCGTCGACCAGTCCGAAGCAATCCGGATGTTCCGGCGCGTCCGTGCCGAAGCTGGCGATACTCGCCATCGGCGCCGTCATCTGCATGACGCAAGGATCGTCCCGGTTGAGCAGGCGGATCGTCGTGGCGCCGAAGATGCGAGCCTTGTCGGCCGCGTAGCCATCCATGTCGCCGTGCCAGTCGAGGTGGTCCTGCGTGACGTTCAATACCGTCGCCACGTCGGCGTTCAGCGTGTACGTGTAATGCAGCTGGAAGCTGGACAGTTCCAGCACCCAGGCCTGCGGCAGATCATCCGCTTCCATTGCCGCGCGCAGCACGTCGAGCGCGGCCGGGCTGATGTTGCCGGCGATCTGAGTCTTCAGGCCGGCGCGGCGGCACAACAGGCCGGTCAGGCTGGTGACCGTGGTCTTGCCGTTGGTGCCGGTAATCGCGATCACCTTCGGCTCATACGCGCGTTGTTCCTTCAGTGCCGCCAGCGCCTGCGCGAACAGCTCGATCTCGCCCCACAGCGGGATATTCCTTTCCTGCGCGGCGGGAATGATTGCCGCCAGTTCGCGGCCTGGCATCAGGCCCGGGCTGACCGCGACGAAGTCGACCCCGTCCAGCAGCGCAGCGGTCAGCGGGCCGCCGATGAATTCCGCGCCCGGCACCGCCTCGCGCAGCGCGGGCAGGCGTTCCGGCTCGGCGCGCGTGTCCGCCACGCGCGGCACCGCGCCGCAGCGAGCCAGCCACAATGCCATCGCCAGGCCGGATTCTCCGAGCCCGAGGACGAGAACGTGTTTGCCTTGGTAGTCCATCAGCGCAGTTTCAGGGTTGACAGTCCGAACAACACGCACATCATGGTGACGATCCAGAAGCGCACCACGACTTGCGTCTCTTTCCAGCCTTTCTGTTCGAAGTGATGGTGCAGCGGCGCCATCAGCAGGATGCGACGGCCCACGCCGAACCGCTTCTTGGTGTACTTGAAGTAACCGACCTGCAGCATCACCGACAGGGTCTCGACCACGAAGATGCCGCCCATCAGGAACAGCACGATTTCCTGGCGCACGATGACGGCGACGGTGCCGAGCGCGCCGCCCAGCGCCAGCGCGCCGACGTCGCCCATGAACACCTGCGCCGGGTGCGCGTTGTACCAGAGGAAGGCCAATCCGGCGCCGGCCAGCGCGCCGCAGAAGATCAGCAGCTCGGCCGAACCCGGGATATAGGGAATGAACAGGTACTTCGCATACACTGCGCTGCCCGTCAGGTAGGCGACCAGTCCGAGCGCCGAACCGACCATCACGGTCGGCATGATGGCCAGGCCATCCAGGCCGTCAGTCAGGTTGACCGCATTGCTGGAACCGACGATCACGAAGTAGGTCAGCGCGATGAATCCCCACACGCCGAGCGGATAGCTGATGGTCTTGAAGAAGGGCACGATCAGGTCGGCCTTCGGCGGCAGGTCGAGGCTGAAACCGGACTGTACCCAGGCCAGGAACAGCTGCCACACCTTGGTGTTGGTCGGCGCCGATACCGAGAACGCCAGATATACGGCGGCGATCAAGCCGATCAGCGATTGCCAGAAATACTTCTCGCGCGAACGCATGCCTTCCGGGTCCTTGTAGACCACCTTGCGGTAGTCGTCGACCCAGCCGATGGCGCCGTAGCCGAGTGTCACCACCAGCACGATCCAGATGAAACGGTTGCTCCAGTCGGCCCACAGCAGGGTCGAGATGCCGATCGACAGCAGGATCAGCGCGCCGCCCATGGTCGGCGTGCCGGTCTTGATCAGGTGGGTCTGCGGGCCGTCGGTGCGCACCGCCTGGCCCACCTTCAGGCGGGTCAGCATGCGGATCACGGCCGGGCCGGAAATCAGGCCGATCGCGAGCGCGGTCAGCGTCGCGAAGACGGCGCGGAAGGTAATGAAGTTGAAGACCCGCAGCGCCCCGAGATCCTGGTGAAAATATTGTGCTAGCCAGAGCAGCATGTCAGTGAGCTTCCTGTACCGATGATTCTTGATTGACGAGGTGCTGAACCACGCGCTCCATCTTCATGAAGCGCGAGCCTTTCACCAATACCGTGGAGCCGGCGTTCGCCAGCTGGTCGACGGCGGAGTTGAGCGCAGCGATGTCCGCGAAATGCTCGCCCTGCGCGCCGAAGGCTTCGACGCTGTGGCGCGCCAGGCCGCCCAGCGCGAGCAGGCGCTCGATGCCTCGGCTTTTCGCGTAGGCGCCGACCTCGGCGTGGAATTGCGGGCCTTCGTTGCCGACTTCGCCCATGTCTCCCAGCACCAGCAGGCGCGGTTTCGCGGCATTGGCCAGCACGTCGATCGCCGCGCGCACGGAATCCGGATTGGCGTTGTAGGTGTCGTCAATCACCAGCGCGCCGCAGCGCGCGGTCTTGCGTTGCAGGCGGCCGTTGACCGGAGCGAACGACTCCAGGCCGCGGATCACCGCGTCCACCGGAACGCCGATCGCCAGGGTGCAGGCGGCGGCAGCCAGGGCGTTGCGCACGTTGTGCACACCGGCCGCGGCCAGCTTCACCTGGAAAGTGTCGGCGCCGGAGGTGACCGAGAGATCGCTGCCGAAGTCGTTCGCCTGCCAGCTGCAGGTGACGTCGGCGTCGCCCGACAGGCCGAAGGTCTTCACCTTCCGGCCGGTAGCGAGGTCGCGCCACAGCGGCGTGTACTCGTCGTCCGCCGGGAACACCGCGGTGCCGTTGTCCGGCAGCGTACTCAGCACGGCGCCGTTTTCGCGAGCGACCGCTTCCACGCTTTCCATGAATTCCTGGTGCTCGCGCTGCGCGTTGTTGACCAGTGCCACTGTCGGTTGGGCGACCGCCGCCAGCTGCGCGATCTCGCCCGGATGGTTCATGCCCAGTTCAATCACTGCCGCCTGATAGGAAGCGTTGAGACGAAACACGGTGAGCGGCACACCGATATCGTTGTTGAGATTGCCGCGGGTGGCCATGCAGCGTTCGGCGCCGAACGCTGCGGTCAGGATAGCCGCGATCATTTCCTTGACGGTGGTCTTGCCATTGCTGCCGGTGACGCCGATGACCGGCAGAGCAAATTGGCGGCGCCAGCAGGCCGCAATCTCGGCCAGCGCCACGCGTGTATCCGGCACCACCAGCGCCGGCACCGTCAGCCCTTCAGGCACGCGCTCCACCACCACGGCGGCGACACCCTTGGCCGCCACCTCGTTCAAAAAGTCATGCGCATCGAAACGCTCGCCGCGCAAGGCGACGAACAAATTACCAATAGATACAGCTCGGCTGTCGGTCGACACGCCGTCGAACTTTGCATCCGCCGCGTTGACTATCGCGGCACGCGAAATCCATGGCTGAAGTTCAGCCAATGACGATTTCATTAATGATTCCCCTTCATCGTTGCTCGTGCAGCCAATGCCAGCGCGGCATGGTCTGCATCCAAAAAAGGCAATCTCTTGCCCTTGATTTCCTGATACGGCTCATGGCCCTTGCCGGCCAGCAGAACCACATCGTTCTTCCCTGCATGCCGCACCGCCCACAGAATCGCGGAAGCGCGGTCCTCGATCACGTGCAATGCATCCGTCGCCAGAGCCGCCGTGTCGATGCCTTGGACAATCTGCGCCAGAATAGTTGCCGGCTCCTCGCTGCGCGGATTGTCGCTGGTGACGATGATGCGGTCGGCGGCCTGCGCCACGCGCCCCATCTGCGGACGCTTGCCCGGGTCACGATCGCCGCCGCAGCCGAACACGCACCACAGTTCGCCGCTGCGCTGCTGCGCCACCTGGCGCAGCGTCGACAGCGTCTTTTCCAGCGCATCCGGCGTGTGCGCGTAATCGATCACCACCAGCGGCGCGTCCTGCCCGCCCAGCTGCTCCATGCGGCCCGGCACCGCGGTCAGCACTTCCACCGCCTCGGTCGCTGCCTTAAAGGCAATGCCTTTCGCCAGCAGCACGCCGAAAATGCCGAGGACGTTACTGACATTAAATTGGCCGACAAGTTGCGTCTTCATTTGGGCGGAACCGGCTGCGCAATCCAGCTTGAACGTGGTGCCGCCATGGCTGGTGCGGATCTCGCTCGCGCGCAGGACCGCAATGCCGTCGATCTCCCGCTCCGCCAGCGTATAACCGGTGACCGGCAGTTGCGGACGCGCTTTCCTGAGATGTTCGACCAGGCGTACGCCCATGTCGTCGTCGAGATTGATTACCGCATGTTTCAATCCCGGCCAGTCGAACAGCATTTTCTTGGCTGCTTCGTATGCGGCCATGTCGCCGTGATAATCGAGGTGGTCGCGCGTGAAGTTGGTGAACAGGGCGACGTCCACATGCATGCCATTTAGGCGTCCCTGTTCGAGGCCGATCGACGATGCCTCGATAGCAAGCGCCCTGGCGCCGGCATCGCGCAGTTCCGCCAGCTTGCGCTGCAACAGGACGGCGTCGGGTGTCGTATAGCCGGTATTGGCAAGGCCGGCGTGAGCGCCGCGCCGGTACAGGCCGACGCCGAGCGAGCCGACCACTGCGGTCGGCTCGCCCTGACGTGACAGGGCGCTGCCGAGCCATTGGCTGCACGAGGTCTTGCCGTTGGTGCCAGTCACGGCCACGGTGAACATGGCGGCATCGGGCTGGCCGTAATGGGCGTTCGCGACCGGGCCGGCGGCCTTCTTGAGGTCGTGCACGGCCATGTGCGGCACCGTCCATGCAGCGTTCCACTGGAAGCCGTCGGCTTCGAAAATGACCGCCCTGGCGCCGCGCTGGATGGCGCTTTCGATATAACGCCGGCCATCGGCAGCGTCGCCCGGATAGGCGAAGAACACGTCACCGGCGCGGATCGTGCGCGAATCCGACGACAGCTGCGCCGCCGGCGCCTCGGCCTCGAGCCAGTTCAGGATATTGGTTACGGAAGCAGTCACAGCCAGCATCACAGGCTCTCCTTCACGCTCTCGGCGGGAATGATGATGTCGGTTACCGACGAATCGGGCGCAACGTTCATTGCACGTAACGCGTTTGCTGCAATGGCGGAAAATACCGGCGCGGCCACGTCGCCGCCGTAATGCTGTCCGTTCGACGGCTCGTCCACCATGACCGCGATGACGATGCGCGGGTTGGACACAGGCGCGAAGCCGACGAAGGATGCGACATATTTGTTCACGTAGCGTCCGCCGGCCAGCTTGTAGGCGGTGCCGGTCTTGCCGGCGACGCGGTATCCCGGCACCTGCGCCTTGGGCGCGGTTCCGCCGGGGCCGGTCACGGATTCCATCATGGCGCGCATGTCGCGCGCCGTCTTTTCGCTGATGACGCGCTGCCCGGCCGGAGGCTCGTCCATCTTCTTGAACGACACTGGAATCAGGTCGCCGTCGCGCGCGAAGATCAAGTAAGAATGCGCCATCTGGATCAGGGACACCGAAATGCCGTGGCCGTAGCTCATGGTCGCCTGCTCGATCGGTCGCCAGGATTTGTAAGGCCGCACGCGTCCCGCTACTGCGCCGGGAAAACCGAGCTTGGGCTGCTGGCCGAATCCGACCGTGGTAAACATGTCCCACATCTCCTGCGGCTGCATCTGCAGCGCGAGCTTGGCGGTGCCGACGTTGGACGACTTTTCGATGATCTGGGCCACGGTCAGCGGTCCGTGCGGATGCGCGTCGCCGATGGTGGCGGTGCCGATGGTTATCTTGCCGGGCGCGGTCTGGACGACGGTATTGGGCGTCACGCGCTTGGTTTCCAGCGCCAGCGCGACCGTAAACGGCTTCATCGTCGAGCCCGGCTCGAAGGTGTCGGTCAGCACGCGGTTGCGCAGCTGCGCGCCGGTCAGGTGGGCGCGGTCGTTCGGGTTGTAGGTCGGCATGTTCACCAGCGCCAGCACTTCACCGGTCTGTACGTCGAGCACCACGGCGCCCGCGGCCTTCGCGTTATGCTTTTCCACCGCCGCCTTCAGCTGCGAGTAGGCGATGTACTGGATCTTGCTGTCGATGGACAGCGTCAGGTTCTTGCCGTCGTGCGGCTCGCGGATCGCCTCGATGTCCTCGACGATGTGGCCCAGGCGGTCCTTGATGACGCGGCGGCTGCCGGTGACGCCCGCCAGGCTCTTCTGGAAGGCCAGTTCCATGCCCTCCTGCCCGGCGTCCTCGACATTGGTGAAGCCGACCACGTGCGCCATCACCTCGCCTTCCGGATAGAAGCGCTTGTATTCCTTGCGCGTCGCGATGCCGGAAATGCCGAGCTTGAGAATCTTGTCGGCGACATCCTGCTCGACCTGGCGCTTGAGGTAGACGAAGGTACGGTCGGAATCGAGCTTCTTGTTCAGGTCCTGGTCGCTCATCTCGAGCAGGCGGGCCAGCTCGCGCAGCTTTTCCTTGGGCGCGTCCTGCACGTCCTCGGGAATCGCCCAGATCGCCTTGACCGGCACCGAGGATGCGAGCACATGGCCGTCGCGGTCGGTGATCTTGCCGCGCGTGGCGGGCAGCTCGAGCGTGCGCGCATAGCGCGATTCGCCCTGCTTCTGCAGAAAGTCGGTGGACAGGCCTTGCAGGTAGAGCGCGCGCCCGGCCAGCGCGGCGAAACCAGCGAACAGGGCGAACAGCACGACGCGCGAACGCCACACCGGCAGCTTGACCGCCAATACCGGGCTGGCGGCGAACTGGACTCCCTTGGCGGCGGCCGCACGCGTCATTTCGCCCCCATCGTCAGGTACTGGGTGCGATCCGGCGAGACCGCGACCATGTGCAGGTCGCGCCGGGCGTTGGCTTCGATGCGGGCATGCTTGCCGAGCGTGGACTGATCGAGCTGCAGCTGCGCCCATTCGATATCGAGCTGCCTGGCGGCGGCTTGCGCGCGCTCCAGCTCGATGAACTGGCGACGCGCCTGGTACTGCGCGTTGACCAGCGACAGCGCGCACAGAACAACCGCGAACGTGAGAAAGAAAGTGATGCGCCCGCTCATCGTGCGCCTCCAGCGGTCAGGCGTTCGGCAACGCGCATGATGGCCGAGCGGGCGCGCGGGTTTTCCGCGACTTCGGCGTCGCTCGGCTTCATCTTGGACAAGAGCTTGAGATCAGGCTGCGGCAGGTCGATCGCGCGAATCGGCAGGCGACGGTCCGGCTGCGGCGCGTTGGCTTTGGATGCCATAAAGCGCTTGACGATGCGATCTTCCAATGAATGAAAGCTGATCACAGCCAGTCTCCCCTGCGGGCCCAGTTTTTGAAATGCGGCCTCTAGTCCTATTTCGAGTTCTTCAAGCTCTTTATTGATGAAAATCCGGACAGCTTGAAAGGTACGAGTGGCCGGGTCCTTGCCCTTCTCGCGGGTTTTAACGGCGCGTGCCACGATCTCGGCAAGCTGTCGTGTGGTTGAAATTGGTTCGATTGCCCGGCGAGCAGCAATCGCCTTTGCAATCTGAAAAGCATACCGTTCTTCCCCATAATCTCTGATCACCTTTCCGATCGTCTGTTCGGTTTCCGTCGCCAGCCACTGTGCTGCCGATATGCCGCGCGTGGTGTCCATGCGCATGTCGAGCGGACCGTCAAAGCGAAAACTGAAGCCCCGCGCCGCGTCGTCCACCTGCGGCGAAGAGATTCCCAAATCCAGCAGTATTCCGTCCACCTGCGCGATGCCGCGCGCTTCCAGAGCCTCGCCCATCGTCGCGAAGCTGTCGTGCACGATCTCGAAGCGCCGATCTTCGATCTTCTCGGCCGTCGCAATCGCGTACGGATCCTTGTCGAACGCGATAAGGCGGCCCTTCTCGCCGAGGCGCTGCAAAATCAGCCGGCTGTGCCCGCCGCGCCCGAACGTGCCGTCGACGTACACACCGCCTGCCCGCGCGCCCTCGATAGCGAGCGCGTCGACCGCTTGTTCCAGCAGCACCGTACGGTGCGGCATTTCCAGCACCGCTTGTTGATTACTCATGCGGTACCGTCAGAACGAAAAGTCGCTCAACACATCGGGCATGCCATTGGCCACCGCCTGCGCCTCGTTTTCGGCGAGCTTTTCGGCATCCCAGATCTCGAAATGGCTGCCCATGCCGAGCAGCATGACGTCGCGCTTCAAGCCGACGGCTGCGCGCAGCTCCGGCGAAATCAGGATGCGGCCAGCCGTATCCATTTCGACATCGCATGCATTGCCCAGGAAAATCCGCTGCCAGGCGCGGGCCGACATCGGCCATGCGGCGATCTGCTCGCGGTGGTTTTCCCAGACCGGCCGGGGGAAAAACAGCAAACAACCATGCGGGTGCTTGGTCAGCGTGACGCGTCCTTCGCATTGGACCGTCAAGGCGTCACGATGCTTGGCCGGAATCGTCATCCGTCCTTTCGCATCGAGATTCAACGCTGAAGCGCCTTGGAACACCCTGATTACCCTCGTGGTTGTTATCTGTTATTTATCTTCTTGCATCATGGTTTTAGAGGGCTTTGGATTTTTGCCCCACAAAACCACACTTTTTCACACTGTCGCCCACTTTAGAGGATGGATTTTTTGCGGTCAAGTAATTTCAGATGGCGGAAATCTGATTTTTCCCAATGAAGTCAATGACTTAGCGCGTTTCATTCGTGCAATATCACCACTGATTTCCTCAAATAATTAAGTACTTAGAGAAGACAGTGAAGGTAGTGCCTTAGATGTACACATGTGTTTGTCTAAGCGACAACAGTTGCGTAAAAGCAAAACGGGCTGGAAAACCGATGAGGGAATCTAGAAATTGTCTGACGGCACTAAGATTGCGAACCGGGAACTTAGTTCAAACAGCCAAGCCGGTATGACAGGAAGGCAATTCAGCCGTCGCGAAGCGGGCGCCGCGCCCCTGCATCCGGACTGGATTCCCGGCTATCGAACGACAATGCGGCGCGCGCCGCACGGAAAATAACAGGGGTCGCTATTCGACGTGTTTGCCGGATGCGGCGTGATACAGCTGCGCCGAGCGGGCGCCGGTACGGCAAAAGGCGAGCAGCGGCTTGGGCAGTTCGCCTACCAGCGCACGCATGCGACTGACGGCGCGCTCGTCGAATCCCTCGCTCGGCACGGGCAGATACGCATAGAACAGTCCTGCCGCATCGGCCGCCATGCATAGCGCGGCATCGCCCGGCTGGCTATCGCCGCCCTCCCCGTCGGGACGATTGTTGATGATCGAGCGGATTCCCATCCGCGCCACCTCGGCCAAATCGCCCGGCTGCAGTTGTTCCGAGACTCCGACCTCGTCGGTGAGCTTAATAATATGGATCGGCATGAAGACCTCCTGAGCGAGCGTGGGGCGAACCTTCTTTCCTGCGAGTTCGTTTGCGGTTCTTGATACGCAGTTCACAGTGCATCGAGCGGAATCTTCAGGTAGCGGGTGCCGTTGTCTTCCGGCTCCGGCAGACGGCCGCCGCACATGTTGACCTGCACCGACGGCAGCAGCAGCACCGGCATGTCCAGCGTGGCGTCGCGTGCGGTGCGCATGGCGACGAATTCCTCTTCGCTGATACCGTCGCGTACATGGATATTGGTTTCGCGCTCGTCAGCGACGGTGCTGACGAATTGCACCTGGCGCCCGCCGGGCTGGTAATCGTGGCACATGTAGAGTCTGGCGTGCAGCGGCAGGCTGAGCACCTTGTTGATGGAGCGGTACAGCGTGCGCGCGTCACCGCCGGGAAAATCGCAGCGCGCGGTACCGTAATCCGGCATGTACAGCGTATCGCCGACGAAGGCGGCGATCTCGTCGCCGTCATGCACGACATAGGCCATGCATGCCGGGGTATGGCCGGGGGTATGCAGCGCGCGGCACTGCAGGCTACCGAGCGCAAAGGCCTCGCCGTCGGCGAACAGATGGTCGAACTGGCTGCCGTCGCGCGCGAAGCCGGGGCCGGCGTTGAACAGTTTTCCGAACACCCGCTGGACAGTGGTGACATGGGCGCCGATGCCGATCTTGCCGCCGAGGCGCTGCTGCAGATAGGGGGCCGCCGACAGGTGGTCGGCGTGCACGTGCGTTTCGAGTATCCAATGCACCTCGCCCCCCAGTTCGCGCACGCGCGCGATTAACCGGTCGGCGGACGCGGTTCGGGTGCGGCCGGATTTCGGGTCATAATCCAGCACGCTGTCGACCAGTGCGCACTGCCCGCTGCCGCGGTCGAGCACAAGGTAGCTGATGGTCGAGGTTGCCGGGTCGAAGAAACCTTCGACATGCAAGGCGCGCGCAGGGCACATTGCAGATCTCCTTTCAATGAGTGCGGACCGCCTGAAAATGTATTTGCAAGACGCGTACCACGTCCGGGGGCCGCCAAACGCCCTGATTTCGCTTGCGCAAAGCCTGTCTTGCCGACACCGGCGCTGCCAGTGACAGCGATTCTTGACAGTATTGGCAGTTGGCGGCAGAGTGGACAAAAAGGAGTACGCATGAATACCGAAACGTCCCTGCCCGCCGTCGAGGGCGCGGCACTGCGCTCGCTGCCGCAGGTGCAGGCACTGATTTCCTACCTCGAACAAGAAGCGCAGCCGATGATCGTGCTCGACACCGAGTACAGCATCCTCGCCGCCAATACCGCCTATCAGCGCCAGTTCGCCACCGCCGACAAACCCTATATCGGGCACAAGTGCTACCGCATCTCGCATCACTACAACCTGCCCTGCGACCAGGCGGGCGAACACTGCCCGATGAAGAAGGCGTTCGAAAAACGCGGACCGGACCGGGTGCTGCACATCCATCACACGCCGCGCGGGCCGGAGCATGTCGATGTCGAACTGCGCCCTATCCTGGATGAGCAGCGCGAGGTGGTGGCCTACGTGGAGCGGCTGTCGGTGGTGCGCAACGCGTCGGCGCGCCCGAGCGCCGAAGGGCTGGTCGGCCGCTCGGCCGCGTTCAATGATGCGCTGTGGGCGCTGCAGCGGGTGGCGCCGTCGATGCTGCCGGTGCTGCTGCAGGGCGAATCCGGCACCGGCAAGGAACTGTTCGCGCGTGCGGTGCACGAGGCGAGCGAGCGCGCGCACGGCCCATTCGTGGTGGTCGACTGCTCCGGGTTGACCGAAACGCTGTTCGAAAGCGAACTGTTCGGCCACGAGAAAGGCTCCTTTACCGGCGCTAATGCGCGCAAGCACGGGCTGGTCGAAATCGCGCAGGGCGGCACCCTATTCCTCGACGAAATCGGTGACGTGCCGCTGGCGATGCAAGTCAAGCTGCTGCGCCTGATCGAATCCGGCACCTTCCGCCGGGTCGGAGGCCTGGAGACGCTGCGCGCCGATTTCCGCCTGGTGTCGGCCACGCACAAGCCGCTCAAGGCGATGATGGCGGACGGCCGCTTCCGGCAAGACCTGTACTACCGCATCGGCGCCTTCCCGATCCATCTGCCGGCCTTGCGCGAGCGCAGCGACGACATACCTTTGCTGGTCAATTCCTTTCTCCAGCGCAGCGCCGCCGGCAAGGGAAAAATCACGGTGGACCCGGCCGCGATGCGCCGCCTGCAGGCCTACGACTGGCCCGGCAACATTCGCGAGTTACGCAACGTGCTGGAGCGTGCCCTGCTGTTTACGGACGATCGCGTGATACGGGTCGAGCATCTGCCGCCGGATCTCTATCCCGCACCGGTGGCCGGACCGGCAACGAAAGCCGGCGCAGCGTCGGACGATACGCTGAGGCGGATGGCGACCGGCTTTGGCGGTACGCGCCGCGAACTGGCCGAGCATCTCGGCATGAGCGAGCGCACGCTGTACCGACGACTGAAGGCGCTGGGGTTGGCGTGATGCTCTTCCTGCAATGCGCATCGCCAGCGGCGGCGCATCCTGCCCTATGCTCCCGATAGCCGCACAGCCATGAGAACGATGGCGAGCAGGCACGCCGGCGTAGAAAAAAGTCGGCGCGCCCGCCGTCGCCGATCAGCAGGCGCGGGGATACGGACAGGACCAGCGTCAACGCGATAGCCAGCACCAGCGGCAACCACGCCAGGCCCGACGCATGCCTGTCCATGCGCCCCTCGCGGCGCATGGTTTGCCGCATCCTTGTCATGCGCCAGACGCCGCGCCTCCTCGTTTTCGCCCCACGTCGCATTGAGGATGGCCAGCAGCACCGCAAATCCGATCCCCGGAATCCAGGCGAAACACCACATGATGTCCATCCTCAATCAGCAGAGTGCTCGTTTTGCCGGATGAATCCGGCGGTCACCTTGCCGGAGCAGCGCCTGCGGCCATGCTGCCACGACTGCCAACATGGCAGGACTCGCTGTCAGTACCGGAAGCAAAGCGGCACATCGCTTTCTGCCGCAGCCGAAGAAAAACAAGGATTTGCGCAGAGATCACGGGGGAAAGCCTATATGGCACGCATGTTGCCTATAAATGCTTGAGGCCAAGATTCCACTAATAGGATAGACATGAACGGCACCACAAAACCCGATCGCGGGCGGCGCACGCTGCTCGTCGCCACCGGCGCGGCCGCCGGCATTCCGGCGCTGTCCGGCGCCGGCGCGCTGCTCGGCACACTGCAGCCGTCCGAGCGCGCGAAAGCCGCTGGCGCCCCGGTCGAGGTCGACATCTCCGACCTCGCGCCCGGCCAGATGAAAACCGTGGAATGGCGCGGCAAGCCGGTATGGATACTGCGGCGCACGCCGAACATGCTGGACGCCCTGAAGAGCAGCACCGGCCAGCTGGCCGATCCGGATTCCGAACGCAACAAGGATGAAGTGACGCCGGCGTACGCGCGCAACGCGCACCGCTCGATCAAGCCGGACATCCTGGTCGCGATCGGCATCTGCACTCATCTCGGCTGCTCGCCCAGCGAAAAGTTTTCCCCGGGCGCCCAGCCCTCGCTGCCCGACGACTGGGCGGGCGGCTTTCTCTGCCCCTGCCACGGCTCGACCTTCGACCTGGCCGGGCGCGTCTTCAAAAACAAGCCGGCTCCGGACAACCTGCCCATACCTCGGCATATGTATGCCAGCGAAACCCGGATCGTCATCGGCAAGGATGAGTCCGGCGAAGCCTGACGGGAGCAAAACATGAAGGCCAACGAACTCAAATCGATCCCGATCCACCCGGTGCAGCCGAAGGTGGCCGAGCGCAGCCTGTATGAAGTGCGCCGGAAGATCTATCCGCGCGCGGTGCACGGCTGGTTCGCGCACTGGCGCTGGGCGCTGGTATGGCTCACGCAGCTGCTGTTCTACGGCCTGCCCTGGCTGAACTGGAACGGCCGCCAGGCGGTGCTGTTCGACCTGCAGGCGCGCAAGTTCCACATCTTCGGCCTGATCCTGTGGCCGCAGGATTTCATCTACCTGTCGGCGCTGCTGGTGCTATCCGCGCTATCGCTGTTCCTGTTTACCGCAGTCGCCGGCCGGCTGTTCTGCGGCTATGCCTGCCCGCAAACGGTCTATACCGAAATTTTCATGTGGATCGAGCGCAGGATCGAAGGCGACCGTTCGGCCCGCATCCGGCTCGACGGCGAACACTTCTCGCTGCGCAAGCTGGGACTGAAATCGGCGAAACATGCTGCCTGGCTGGCGGTGGCGGGATGGACCGGCTTCACCTTCATCGGCTACTTCACGCCGATACGCACGCTGGCGACTGAAGTGGCCGCCTTCTCGCTGGGGCCGTGGCAGACCTTCTGGATTTTCTTCTACAGCTTCGCCACCTACGGCCAGGCCGGTTTCATGCGCGAGCAGGTGTGCAAGTACATGTGCCCGTATGCGCGCTTCCAGAGCGCCATGTTCGACAAGGACACGCTGATCATCACCTATGACGCGGAACGCGGCGAACCGCGCGGCGCACGTGGCAAGAAAGCCGATCCGAAGACGCTCGGGCTAGGCGACTGCATCGACTGTAACGTGTGCGTGCAGGTTTGCCCGACCGGCATCGACATCCGCAAGGGCCTGCAGTATGAATGCATCGCCTGCGCCGCCTGCGTCGACAGCTGCAACGAGGTGATGGGCAAGATGGGCTATGAAAAAGGCCTGATCCGCTACACCACGCAGAATGCGATGGCCAACAAGTGGAACAAGCACACCATCTGGCGCCATGTGCTGCGCCCGCGCACGCTGATCTATACCTCCCTCCTGCTGACCATCCTGTTCGCGGCGGGCCTGTCGCTGGCGCTGCGCACGCCGCTCAAGGTGGACGTCATCCGCGACCGGGGCATGCCGCGCACGATGGATAACGGCGCGATCGAAAACGTGTACCGCCTGCAGGTGATGAACACCGACGAACAGCCGCACCGATTCGTCATCGACGTCAGCGGCCCGTCCGGCATCGCCGTTTCCTCCGAACCGGTGTTCGACATGCCGGCCGCGGCCACCCGCGCCGTGCCGGTGCGGGTTACGCTGCAGCCAAGCGCGGCCGGAGCCGGCTCCAATCCGATCCGCTTCACGGTGCGCGACAAGGAGCGGCCCGACGTGTCGGTCACGGAGAAGGCGGTGTTCCTGGTGCCGAGGTAATGCGGAAGACGTCCGGATGGCCTTTCATCCGGACGCGACTTGTCATACCAGCTTGTGCCGGTCGCCGATCTGCGCCTCGTAAGTGAGGTTCTGCAGCGCCATCTCCTGCATCGAGTCCAGTGCGACGAATTGCACGCCGCATACATGAATGTCCGGCTTGTTTGGCGCGCTCGCCTTGCGCAGGCCGGTGTTGCATATCCTGGCTTGTGCGCTGATCGGCACTTCGTGATTGCCCGGCTGGATCGGCAGCACGAAGGACAGGACGACGTTGTCGTCTCTCTTGCCGATCTCGCCGGATGATTCCAGCAGCGCGCCGCTGATGCTGAGGTTGTCGATGCGAACCGGCATTTGACCGGCGGCGCCGGCCTCGCGCGGCGCAATCGTGCCGGCGATATCGACCTTGACCCGCATCGCCATGCGCAGGCTGGCAGCGCGCACCGATTTCGGAAACGTCAGGTGCGCATAGAAATACGGATGCATGAATACCCGCTCGACAAAGGTATTGAACGAGCAGACCTTGACTCCGGTAAACACCCGGATCGTCAGTTTCTCCCCCTCGTGAAACGACATGAGCACGCCATGCTCGACAGGGATCTTCATGAGCATGTATTCGTCTTTCACATAGCCGATCAGCGTGGTGAAGTACTGCGTCGGTTTCTGGTCGCGCACCACCATGATCTGCAGGCGGGTTCCGACCTGCAGGTTCATCTCTTCAAACGGAATGGGTGCAAAATTATTCGTCGCAAAGTCCGTCATGTCGTCAGTTCCCTTCCAGCGTTCCGTGCCATCTGTCGTTGCATAGCCGCCCCGGCACAGACAACCCGATTTCCGCCCGCCGTCCTCGCCGCTTGCAGCGCTTCCTGCGCGTGACCAAGCAGATCCGGTATCGATTCACCCTGCCCCAACGCGGCAACGCCGATGCTCACGGTACACGTCGGCGTCTCGTCCTGGCCCGGAGCAAACTCCGCTGTCGCTTCCGGTCTTTCTACCCGGGCGGCCAGCCGTTGCGCGATTTTCAGCGCCGTGGGGGTCCCGGTTTGCGGCAGCAGCACGGCGAATTTCTGCGCGTCGAAGCGCGCGAAACAGTCTGCCGACCTGAGCACGCTCTCGGCGCGCAATGCGATATCCGCCATCATCTGATCGCCCGCGGCATTGCCGAAAGTTTGCCTGATGAGCGGCAGACGGTCCACCTCCAGCATCAGCACGGCGAACTCCTTCCCCGGCCGCGCCCATTCGCGCTCGACCCGCTCCAGGAACGCGTGTCGGGTCATGGCGCCGGTGAGAAAATCCCGGCTGGCCGCATCCGCCGCATGCGCGAGTGCATGTTCATGCACCATCATCATGGCGCCGCAGGTCAGGGCCGGCAGCACCAGCGCGCCGGCCGAGAGAAAGAAGATGCTCGATGGCGAAGGTTGCAGCAATGAGGTTACCTCGCCCGACTGAAATACATGCACCATCGCCCGCACACCGTTGCCGGCGCCAAACAGTGCCGCGACCGCCCCCGTCAACAGGCACGAGTAGCACAAGCGCCGCGCCTGCCGGTTGCCGAAAACGGTAACGGCGATCGCGGCAAGAACCACGCTCTGAAACGCCGATACGGTGATGGTGCGCAGCGCAAACGAATCGTAGCGGTAATGGAACAACGCAATGGCGGCAGTGAAGATGGCGAGCCAGGTCGCGCCGGCCAGCGGCGACAGGCGGCCGCCGGCAAAGCGCCGGAAGCCGGCCAGCATGGCCATCACCGCCGCCGCATAGGCCGTGTTGGCCGCTTCGAACGCAATCAGCGGCGGCAGTTGCCGGCCCAGCGCGTACAGGATGAAGGCAACGAAGCCGATGGCGTTCGCCGCCGCCCATTCCGTCGCGCCCGGCTCGTCCATGCGGATGTGGGAAGACAGCACGACCAGCATCAGGATGCACAGGCAGGCCGAGACCAGGAATATGCCGGAGATGAGAGTCATCGGACACCGCCTTGCGCGATGTCCGGGCGCCGGGTCGCCAGCATTTCCTCGATGCGCGCGGCCGGCGCCGGATGGCCGAACAGGAAGCCCTGGAAGTGGCGGCAGCGATGGGCGGCCAAAAACGCCAGCTGCTCCTGGGTCTCTACTCCCTCGGCAATCACCTGCAGGTCGAGCGTCCGGCTCATGCCGATGATGGCCTGCACGATAGCGCCGCCGCCGGAGGCGCCGGTGAGGTCGCGCATGAAGGACTGATCGATCTTCACCTGGTCGACCGGCAAGCGCCGCAGATAGGACAGCGACGAGTAGCCGGTGCCGAAATCGTCCAGCGCGAAGCGTATTCCCAGCTCGCGCAGCGCGCGCATCTTGCCGATCGCCTCGTCGACATCGCCGAGAATCGTGGTCTCGGTCAGCTCCAGCTTGAGTAGCGCGGGGTCGGCGCCGCTCGCCACCAGCGCGGCGCGCACCATCGGCACGAAGCCGGGCTGACGAAACTGCTTCGCGCTGACGTTGACCGCCATCGTCAGATGGCTTGTTTCCGGCCGGCCGCTCCACGCCGCCAGCTGAGCGCAGGCGGTCTCCATCACCCACTGGCCGATCTGGTGGATCAGGCCGGTTTCCTCGGCAATCGCGATGAACCGCGCCGGTGGCTGCGCCGCCGCAGGCCAGCGCAGCAGCGCCTCCACACCCACGATGTCGTATGCCTCGTCGACCTGCGGCTGGTAATGCAGCTCGAAGCCGTCGGCGGCGAGCGCCTCGCGCAAGCCTGCTTCCAGCGCCGCTTTTTCATTCAGCGCTGCCTGCATTTCCGCGCTGTAGAAACGGCTGGTGTTGCGCCCCGCTTCCTTTGCCTTGTAGAGCGCGATGTCGGCCTGCTTGAGCAGCACGTCGAACGGCTCATCGTGGCCGCGGAACTGGCTGATGCCGATGCTCGGCGTGTTGCGATACCCGCCTTCGACTCCCTTCAGCGGATAGGGCTGGCCGAGCGCGGCGAGTATCTTCTCCACCACTGTTTCGATCTGCATCGCGGCGGTGGCTTCCTCGCCGCTCAGGTCCTGCAGCATGACGACGAACTCGTCGCCTCCCAGCCGCGCCACCGTGTCGCACTCGCGCACCGATGCCGTCAGGCGCTGCGCCACCTGGATCAGCAGCTGGTCGCCGACGTCATGGCCAAGGGTGTCGTTGAGCGTTTTGAAGTGATCGAGGTCGATCAGCATGAGCGCGCCGTGATGGCCGTTGCGCGCGCTGGCGGCGAGCGCCTGCGTGACGCGGTCGGTGAGCAGCCGGCGGTTGGGCAGGCTGGTGAGTGGATCGAAAAAGGCGAGATTGCGGATCTGGGCGTCCGCGTTCTTGCGCGTGGTGATGTCGAAAAAAGCGCCGACATAGTGCGTCACCCGCCCCTGTCGGTCCTTCACGGCGGTGATGACGAGCCACTCCGGATAAATGTCGCCGCTCTTCTTCCGGTTCCAGACCTCGCCTTCCCAGTGCCCCTTGAGCTCGATGTCGGCCCACATCTGGCGGTAGAAATCCGCGTCCTGCCGGCCGGACTTGAGCATGGCGGGCGTTTGCCCGATCGCGTCGGTGGCGCTATAGCCGGTGAGATCCTCGAAGGCGCGGTTGACGCGCAAGATACGGCCGCGCGCATCGGTCACCACCATGCCTTCCTGCGACTCGAACGCCACCGCGGCGACCCGCAGCTGTTCTTCCGCCTGCTTGCTGTCGGTGATGTCGGTGATGGCGCCGTGCCATTGCACGCTGCCGTCTTCCAGCCTTTCCGGCCGCGCGTCGCCGAGCAGCCAGCGCTCGCCGCGCCGGGGCAATAAGACGCGATACTCCTGATGCCAGGGCTCCAGCGTTCTGGCCGAGCGCTGCAGCGCGGCGACGACGGCTTCCGCATCCTCCGGATGGTGGCGCGCGCCGATGGCCGAGGCGTCTTCGCGCACCTGCTCCGGATTGAGTTCGTAGATGTCCCACAGCGCCTGGCTGATGAAGGGAGCGGCGACGCGTCCATCCGGATAAACGCGGTACTGGAAGATCACGCCGGGAACGTGCGAGGACAGCTTCGCCAGCAGTTCGTGGCTCTGGCGCAGCGCTCTTTCATGGTACTTGCGGTCCGAGATGTCCTGCTTGATGCCGACGAACTGCGTGATGGCGCCCGCAGGCGCCTTGACCGGCGTAATCACCAGCTCCTCGTGGTACAGGCTGCCATCCTTGCGCCGGTTGACCAGCTCGCCGCGCCACGTTTTGCCGGCCTGGATGTCCCGCCACATGTCTTTGTAAAACTGCGCATCCTGTTCGCCGGATTTGAGCAGTTCGGCGATGCGGCGGCCGAACGCCTCGTCCCTGGTGTAGCCGGTCAGCTCTTCGAAGGCGCGGTTCACCCACTCGATTTCCGCGCGCGTATTGGTGACCACCACCGCGTTGCCGACCTTCTCCAGCGCCACCACACGCAGGCGGCTGCGCTCCTCGCTGGTCCTGAGCGCGGCTGTGGCGCGCACGCGCTGCCGTATTCCCAGGATCACGAGAAAGGTGCAAATTCCGAGCAGGGCCGAACCTGCAATTCCGCTGGCGACCAGCACGTTGCGTTGCCGGTAGTAGGGAACGAGCTCATGGTCGACCGTCTGGCCGACGAGCACCACCAGCCCGAGATCCTTGAGCCGACGCCAACTGTAGATTCGCTCGATGAAGTCGGTCTGCGCCCTGTCCTGGAAACTGCCGCTTTCCATCGCCTGCGGGCCGAGGTAGGGCCGGCCGACCAGCGTCTTGCCGAGGCCGACTTCCGGATGCGGCGAGCGGGCCAGGATCTCGCCGCTCGATTTCAGCAGAACGACCACGCCTTGCTGCGGCGACGCGAAGGTATCGTAGACACGGGCGAAATTCTCAGGCGAAACCGACATCACGACCACGCCCAGGAACCGATTGTCCGGCCCGAGGATGGGCCGGGTGAACTGGACCGACCAGCGGTTGGATACGCGCCCGAACACCGGCTTGCTGATGAACAGCTGGTCGGTGCGCCGTTCGCGGTGCACCTGGAAATGCTCGCGGTCGGCGAGCGAGACCGGTTTGCTGCCGGGATCGAGGCTGCTGTAGACGAGCATGCCGGCAGCGTCGATCACAGCGACTTGAAAGCTCATTTCCCGCACAAAGTAGTTCTGCTGGCGATGCACCGCCTCGTGGAAATCCGCGGGATTGCGCATCCAGGTCTCGCGCAGCGAAATCAGGGACAGGTCGATGCCGCGCACTGACGCCTTGACCTGTTCGGCGAAGGCGCGCGACAGGCTGCTGCCGTCGCTCCTGGCGGCTTGCATGATGCGTGCATAGGTAATTTCGGTCTGAAAGTAGACAACGGCCCAGATGGCCGACAACAGCAGACCAAACAGGATCAGCAGCTGGTGGACAGGGTTGAATAAAAACCCGGTGGCGCCGGAAGTCGCTGGAACAGGTGTGGATTTCGGCTGGGTTGTCATCTGAGGCTCGCTTACCGCGCGTTCTTTTTATACCCGCGCCGGTAATGCCTCGCCGTCATGCAATCAACCGGAGAGATGTCACGATACTGTCCTTGCGGCGCAAAATGATCCTATCGACAACATGGAGAAATTAAATTGATGCAAATCAAAATTGGACATGGGAATTAAAGGTAGCGAACCCACCACCTCTATTCATGCCGGCCAGCCCCTTCATTGCGCCTGTGTCAGCTGCACGTACAAGCGTGGCAGCACTTCCGGCAGCATCGCCGCGTCCTTGACCACGACATAGCCGCTGGCGCCGAACAGGTGCGGCAGGTAGTCGCCAGCCTTTTCGTCGATGGTCACGCAAAACGGCGTCAATCCGAGGCGGCGCGCCTCCTGGATCGCCACGCGCGTGTCTTCCACGCCATAGCGGCCTTCGTACTTGTCGAGGTCGTTGGGCTTGCCGTCGGTGAGAATCAGCAGCAGGCGCCGCGCCGACTTCTGCTTGGACAGGATCGCCGCCGAGTGGCGGATCGCCGCGCCCATGCGGGTGTAGAAGCCAGGCTTGATCGCGGCCAGCCGTCCGCGGATGGTGCCGTTGTAGCGCTCGTCGAAGCCCTTCAACAGGTGGTATCGCACGTTCTGGCGCCGCACCGAGGAAAAGCCGTACAGCGCGAAGCGGTCGCCGGTGGCGGCCAGCGCTTCGCCGAACAGCAGCAGGCTGTCGCGGATGACGTCGATCACGCGTGCCGAATTGTTGATCCAGGCGTCGGTCGACAGCGACAGATCCGCCAGCAGGAGGCAGGACATGTCGCGCGACTGGTTGCGGCTGTCGATGTACAGGCCGGGCTCGCCGACCGGCACGCCGCTGGCTTTTTCCGCCGCAAAGCGCACGCAGGCATCCATGTCCAGGTCGCTGCCGCTGGCCTGAGCCCGCAGGCGCGAACGCTGCGGCGCAAGCGCCTGGAACTGGCTGCGTAGGCGTTTGGCCGTGCCGCGCAGCGCCTGCGGCAGGTCGCAGGCTTGCGCATCGCGCGCCAGCAGCATTTGCAGGTTGCAATGCGCCGGCTGCATCTGCTGCTTGCGGAAATCCCATTCCGGCAGCGGGATGCCGTCGGCCAGCACCATGTCGTCGTCCGCTTCCGCCGGCAGGTCGAGATCGAAGCGCACGCGGCTGGAGGTGGTCTTGCCGTCGTTGGTTACGCTGAGAAAATCGAGATCGTTGGCGGCACGGGCGGCATCCTCGTTGTCGTCCTCGTCGAGCGCGCGGTCGACCTTGACGTACTCGGCCCAGGAAAACAGGCTTTCGGCGCGAAACAGCAGCATGAACGGGCTTTTGTTGTCCGGCATGTCGACCGATTCGGCGCGGCGCTTGCGCGCTTCGGCATCCTTGCTGACCTTGCTGCCCTCCGCCGGCTGTTGCGGCTCGCCCTGGCCCGCCTTGCGGCGCTCGCCGGAAGCGGCGGGCGGGTCGGGATGAAGCCATAACGGCACCGGCGCCGGCGCTTCCCTGCCCGGAATGAATTCGTCGACCGAGCCGGGCTCGTGCAGCGCGGCGCGAATCGCGTTTTCCGCCGCGGCATCGGCGCTCGCAAGGCGGGCGGGATCGGGACGCAGCGCGAGCGCGGCGTCAACCAGTCGGCGGTAACGCTGCTCCAGGCCAGGCAAGGCCGCCAGGGTCGCCAGCGTGGCACGCTGATTGCGCACGATCCAGCTTTCCTGCGGCGCCACGTCGTGCGCCGCCAGCGCGATCAGCCACAGGTAGAGCTCGCGGTTGAGCGCGCGCTCCGGAAAGACATCGATCGACAGCGGCAGGTGCAGCGTCGTCTCGTCGGCCCACGCCAGTTCCACCTTGTCGCCGATGCCGGCGATGCGCTCCAGCCAGCTGCGGCGCGCGCCCTGCGTGGTGGCGGTGCCGGCGCGGATGCTCAGCCCGGCGTCGCCGCCGAGGGCACGGAAGAAGATCGGCGCGATGCGCTCCATTTCCTTCAGCTCGACGCGCTCTTTCGGGAAACCGCGATAGGCGGTGCGCGTGATCAGCTTGTCCCACAAGCCTCCGACGAATTCTTCCATGTCAGTGTTCCTTCTCTTTTTCGCCGCCGTCGGCGGGAACGCTCTTGAGCATGATGCGGCGCGCCGCGCCGACATTGAATGCCGCTTCCGATTCGGCGCGCATGTCATGCACCCAGTTCAGCAGCGAGCCGGAGGGATTTTCCTCCTGCGTGTGCTCGCAGGCGTCGACGCACTGACCGCACTGCACGCAGGCGAACATCATGCGCTTGACGTTCCTCGGATTGAGGCGCATCGGGCAGACGTGGTCGCAGGCCGAAAAGCAGGTGGAGCAATCCTTGGCGCGCTCGCGCTTGAAGCCGACCACCATCGCCTTGTCGTTGGCCATCCACGCCAGGCTCTGGAACAGGCCGATGGCGCAGGCGTAGCGGCAGAACAGGTGGCGCGCGAACATGAATTCGACGAAGAATGCGATGCTCGCGGCGGTCAGGAAAATCGTCTGGTTGCGCGTCGGCGTGCCGTGCCACAGGTTGCCGTAGATCTCCGCCGGCGGCAGCAGGTAGGTCAGGAGCACCACCGCCCACAGCATCGCGCACAAAATCACCAGCGGCAGCACGGCGAACCACCAGATCGCGTCCGGCTTGGTTTCGCTGCCGTCGGGGTTACGCGTCGGCACTGGCTTCTTGTCCCACAGGCTTTGCTTGCCGATGGCGCGGCGCAAGGTCTGGTTGATGGTTTCGACGATCGAGAAGTGCGGACAGAGCCAGCCGCAGTACAGCCGCCCCCATTTCCAGCTGACGTAGATCAGCGTGCCGCCGATGCCCAGCAACGGCAGGAAGCCGCGCAGCACCAGGTTCAATGCCGCCTGCGCGGGGCTGGCGCGTCCGGCGACGAAGTCGTCCAGCCCGAGCGTCCAGTCGAGGCCGAAAAAAATGAAATGCTTGACGTTCAGGTCGAGCCGGAAGATGTCGAAGACCGGCGCGAAAATGAACAGCAGAAAAAAGCCGGCCTGCGTGATCTGGCGCCAGCGCTGCACCGGCACGCCCAGCCAGCCGGCCTTGCCGTTGCCGACATGCGGGGCAACGGCCGGGCCGGTAGATGGCAGCGGGCGTGTGGCGGCGGGTTTCATCGTCCGAACGTGGCCTTGATGACTTCGAGCAGCGCGGTGGCGGTATCGGCGTCGTCGGTCAGCGGCTCGACCAGCGCCGCTTCGCAGGCTTCCACCGGATCGCACCCGGCCTGCATCAGGCTGGCCGCGTAGACCAGCAGGCGGGTCGACGCCGCCTCTTCGAGGTCGTGATCCTTCAGCTGGCGGAAGTGGCCGACCAGCGTCACCAGCTGCTTGGCGCGCATGGCGTCGATGCCGGTTTCGGCGATCACGATCTTCTGCTCCAGGTCGGCCGGCGGGAAGCCGAAATTGATCGCGACGAAGCGCTGGCGGGTCGACGGCTTCAGGCTTTTCAGCAGGTTCTGGTAGCCGGGGTTATACGACACCACCAGCATGAAGTCGTCGGGCGCCTGCAATTCCTCGCCGGTGCGCTCGATGGGAAGAATGCGGCGGTCGTCGGTCAGCGGGTGCAGCACCACGGTGGTGTCCTTGCGCGCCTCGACCACTTCGTCCAGGTAGCAAATGCCGCCCTGGCGCACGGCGCGCGTGAGCGGGCCGTCCGACCAGACCGTCTGGCCGTCGCCTATCAGATGGCGTCCGACCAGGTCGGCAGCGGTCAGGTCGTCGTGACAGGCGACCGTGATCAACGGGCGCGCCAGGCGCGCCGCCATGTGCGCGACGAAGCGCGTCTTGCCGCAGCCGGTCGGTCCCTTGATCAGGAGCGGCAGGCGATTGCGGAATGCATATTCGAACAACGCGCATTCATTGCCGACCGGCTGGTAAAACGGGATATCCAGCACGGCTTGCAAGCCGGGAGCGGTGATGTCGTTCATTTGATTTCTCCGATAGTCAATTTTGTGCGGCTTACAAAGTGCCGGTCGCAAGGCGCGCTGACACAGGCAGTATGCGACGTACGGCAAGGAGGCGCAACGCGGCGAGCGGCATTTTGCGAGTCCGCATTAGCGGAAGGCATAGGTGATGGAGCCGAGCACGACCACCAGCCAGCCCAGCACCAGCCAGCGCCATGGTCCGGCGATGCCCTGCAGGGCCATGAAGCGGTCGATTACGATGCGCCCCTTGACCAGCGTCGCCGCCAGCACGGGGAAGATGACGGCGCGCCCGGACATGCCGAGTTCCGACAGGCCGACGGTCACCGCGGTCAATACCAGTAACATCACCCACTGCAAGGTTGCTGCTTTGTGTGCGTTCATGATGATCTCAGTGCAAAACGTAAATCAACGGGAACAGGATGATCCAGACCAGATCGACCATGTGCCAATAGGCGGCGCCGGTTTCGACGCCTGCATGCTCGCTCGCGCTGTAGCCGCCGCTGCGCGCCTTCAGGGCGACGGCGGCGAGAATCACCATGCCGAGAACGACATGCATGAAATGGAAGAAGGCGAGCCCGAGGTAGAACATGTAAAAGGTATTGGTCGACATCGTGATGCCCGCCTCGACCTTGGCGGCGAATTCGATCAGTTTCAGTACGATGAAGATGCTGCCGCAGCCCAGCGCGGCGGCCAGCCAGCGCGCGCAGAGTCGGCCATCATTGTTGCGGATCGCGGCGGATGCGCGTACCACGAAATAGCTGCTGGTGATTAACACCACGGTATTGATTGCGCCGCTCACCCGGTCCAGCTCCAGCTGGGATGCGTTGAACAGCTCGACGTTGCGCGCTCGCGCAAAGGCGTACGCCAGGAAAAAAATGCCAAATACAAGCAATTCGGCGAGGATGAAACACCACATTGCCAAGTCGCCCGGCAATGCGCGGTCTCGCGCATGTGGTGCAGAAGGTAAGGCAGTCGTAGTCATTTTTTGGAACCCGCCCGGTTGGTTCCGGGCGGGTTGAGAGGATCAGAGAGGATTAGGCAGCAGCCGCGTCCTTGCCCTTGATGAAGAAGCTAGCAATGTACAGCAGCAGGCCGGCGAGGAACACGAGACCGGTGAATTCACGCATCCAGTAGAACATGGATACCTGGTCCTGCGCAGCCATGAACGACATCGGCGTGGAGGCCACGCGCTGCAGCCAGACTTGCAGGATGCCTGCGGCGGTCAGGAACAGCGTGATCAGCACCATCGAGATGGTCATCATCCAGAACGCGGCCATTTCAGCCAGCTGAGCGGCGCGGCTGTTGGCGGCACGGCCACGCAGCAGCGGCATCACATAGCTGATCATGGTCAGCACTACCATCGCATAGGCGCCGTAGAACGCCATATGGCCGTGGGCAGCGGTGATCTGCGTGCCGTGGGTGTAGTAGTTCACCGGAGCGAGCGTATGCAGGAAGCCCCACACGCCTGCGCCGAGGAAGGCCATCACGCCGGTACCGAGCGCCCACAGCACGGCAGCCTTGTTCGGATGCTCGCGGCGGCGGCGGTTCACCATGTTGAATGCGAATACGGTCATCATGAAGAACGGAATCGGTTCCAGGGCGGAGAACACGCTACCCCACCATTGCCAGTATTCCGGCGCGCCGATCCAGAAATAGTGGTGGCCGGTGCCGAGCAGGCCGGAGATCAGCGACATCGCGATGATCACGTACAGCCACTTTTCGATCACTTCGCGGTCCACGCCGGTCACCTTCACCAGCACGAAAGCCAGCAGCGAGCCCAGGATCAGTTCCCACACGCCTTCCACCCAGAGGTGAACGACCCACCACCAGTAGTACTTGTCCTTGACCAGATTGGTCGGGTTGTAGAACGAGAACAGGAAGAAGATCGCCAAGCCCCACAGGCCGACCATCAACACCAGGCTGATGCTGGTCTTGCGGCCGCGCAGCACGGTCATGGAGAGGTTGTACAGGAAGCCCAGCGCGACGATGACGATACCCACCTTGGTCGGCAGCGGCTGTTCGAGGAACTCGCGTCCCATCGTTTCCAGCAGGTCGTTACCGGTGAGCTTGGCCAGCGTTGCGTACGGCACCGCCAAGTAGCCGACGATGGTCAGCGCGCCGGCGACGAGGAAGATCCAGAACAGCGCCAGTGCCAGCTTCGGGCTGTGCAGCTCGCGCTCGGTTTCTTCCGGGATCAGGTAATACGCGGAACCCATGAAGCCGAACAGCAGCCACACGATCAGCAGATTGGTGTGCACCATCCGCGCCACGTTGAACGGTATGGCCGGGAACAGGAAGTCACCGACGACATACTGCAGGCCCATGATGAGGCCGAACACGATCTGCCCAAGGAAGAGGCCGATCGCCGCGATGAAATAAGGCTTCGCGACTGCCTGTGATTTATATTGCATACGATTCTCCTGCTGTGTGCATTTTTTGACTTGATCCTTTGATTAACCCTCGATATTCGGCGGCCACTTGGCGGTATTGATCTCGGAGGTGTACTTCAGGAAGTTCACCATGTCGTCGAGTTCCGCGTCGGTCAGGTGGAATTGCGGCATCTGACGGCGGCCAGGAGCGCCGGTCGGCTGCGACTTGATCCAGGCCTTGATGAATTCCGGGCCGCGACGCTTGTAGACATTGCCGAGTTCCGGCGCGAAGTAGGCGCCCTCGCCCAGCAGCGTGTGGCAGCCGATGCAGTTGCGCGTTTCCCAGATGTGCTTGCCGCGCGCAACGGATTCGGTCAGGTTGGCGCGGTTATCCCGCTTGGGCAGCGTATTCATCGTGTCGAACGTCATGGCGACGAACAACAGGAAGAAGAACACCGCACCGCCGTAGAAGATATTTCTGGCGGTCGATTTGGTGAAGGCTGAGCTCATTTGGATAAGTTCCTTTCGTCATGGTCCGCGATTGATTCTTGCGGTGGTGTACCTCTGCAGCTGGCGATGCTCGGTCGTGCGCTGCACCCTAAATAAAACATCTATTTAAAATGAATTATATATTTCAAATGCATCTTTCTCCAAGCGCCGATTGGGCATTTACTTTCTCCTGTTGTTAAATAAACTTGTTGACTTGCTGTAGGTGTGCGTGGTGCGCGGATCCGATTCGGGCGCTCGCCGGTATTCGGCGGACCGTACGCAAGCCTTGCGGCGCATGTTCATTCAGGAGGCCCAATTCCCGCCGTGCGCAACGATGCGAAAGCAGGGATCCTGTTCCAAGATCGACCTTTCTGCCCAGCTTGTTTTTTGCCTGGTCCATCTTCCCCCTCCCTGTAACGAATGCCATCAAGGTTGACGATTGCATGGCAGGCAATATTCATAAGGTGTATCTACGATGCACATTATGGCTGCCCACCCCCGTGAAAAAACATGATCTAGATCAATTTAATCCGGGTGCGTCAGATTCCCGTCCAGAATCGCGGTTTCATCAGGTTCGAATTGTTGGTCTGATACACCTCCCCCCTCAGGCCGGCAATCACGCCGGCCCGCCCGCTTCGTCGGTGCCCCCAGCCGTCAGTGGCTGGTTCCGGCCGAGCGCGTGATCTTGTTGTACACGTTGTATTTACCGGATGGTTTTTTCATCGGGATGCGCTTGACTACCTTGAGCGTGCGCGCATCGTAGATCACCAGTTCGCCATCCATTTCCCAGATGCTGACCAATGCATATTTGCCATCGCGGGTGAATTCGGTATGGGCCGCCACCTTGCCGGGGCTGGGACGCAGCTGCGCGACGACCTCGAGCTTTTGCTTGTCGATGATCTGAATGACGTCGCGGTCCTTGCTGCCATTGAATACATCGACCCAGGCGTAAGGCGTGTTCTCATGGCTGCGCATGAAAAAGCCGGGGCCGAGGGTCTTGATGTGCTTGACGGTTTTCCAGGTCTTCATGTCGATGACGGTGACCTCGCCTTCCTTCAGGTTCGGCGTGGCCATCACCGGATGGCCCTGGTATTCCCAGGTGATGCCCGAGCCCAGGTGGGGCATGCCGGGCAGGTCGATGTCGGCGATCTTGCGCCGCACGTTCAGGTTTACCACCTGACTGCGCCCCTCGCGCGAGGAGCCGATCATGTTGTCGTAGCCGGCATCGAAGAAGAAGTCGTCGAGATAATCTTCAAGCATGATGCGGCGCACCGGGAACGGGCCGGGCACGGCCAGGCCTTCGGCCATCTTGTAGTCGTGCACCAGGCCGTTGAAGACGGGCGCGGCATGCTCGTCATAGGTCAGCTCCCATACCTCGGGAATATCCTTCAACGCGGCGACGAAGCTCTTGCGTGGCCCGGCGTCGTACACGGCCGACACGCGCGACGACTTGCCGTTCTCGTCCTTCACGTCGATCACCTTGACCGGCGACAGGTCGCGCGTATCGAGCACCACCAGCGTATGCGGCAGGTAGTTGGCCACCATCGCAAAGCGGCCGTCGCTCGATACCGCCAGGTTGCGCGCATTGATCCCGGCGCGCACTTCCGCCACCAGCTTGAGGTTCCAGATGTCGTATTTGGCGATCCAGCCGTCGCGCGAGGCGAAATACACGTAACGGCCGTCGGGCGAGAACTTCGGCCCGCCGTGCAATGCGTAGCGCGTCGGGAAGCGCGTGATCGGCTCCAGCTTGTCGCCGTCGAAAATGGTGGCGTGATGGTCGCCCAGCTCGACCACGACGAACAGGTTGAGCGGGTCGGCATCGAATACCGGCTTGTCGGGCAGGCTGCCCGGCTTGACATGCTCGATGCGCGACGCGCGGATCTGTTCCAGCCCCCACACGGGAGTGACCGGCGGCGGCGTGTAGATCAGCTCGGCGAGCTGCTTGATCTCGTCGGCGCTGAGCTTGGCGGAAAACGCCGGCATCTGGGTCGCCATGCGGCCGTCGCTGATGGTCTTGAGCGCGTCGGGCCGCCGCAGCCGTTCCAGGTTGCCCGGCAAAAGCGCGGGCCCCGCGCCGCCCAAGCGGTCGGCGCCATGACAGGAGGCGCAATGCGTCTGGTACAGTGCGTTCGCATCCGATGCGGCCCAGGCTCCGCCATCGTGCAGCGAGAGCAATGCCGCGGCGGCGGTCAGAATAAGGCGTCCGTTCATGCTGCCTCCGCCGGCCGGATCTTGAAATACGGTTTGAGCTGCACCCTTTCGCGCTCGCCCGACACGCCGATCTCGTCGTCGCTCAGGTAGCAGGCCGGATCTTCCTGCCAGGGATCGCCAGTCAGCTGCATCGCGCGCACGCGGGTATTGCCGCCGCAGACATCGAAGTAGGTGCATTCGCTGCAGCGTCCCTTGATGCTGCGCGGGCTGGCTTTCAAGCCGGCCATCACCGGGTCGGAGGTATCCATCCAGATCTCGGAGAACTTGCGCTCGCGCACGTTGCCGAGGTTATGGTTCCACCACATCGTGTCCGGATGCACATTGCCGAGGTTGTCGATGTTGGCTACGTTGACCCCGGAGGAATTGCCGCCCCATTGCGCAAGCTTGGCCCGCAGGTGCGCTTCCCGTTCCGGCATGTGCTTGCGCACCCAGTGCAGCAGGTAGACGCCGTCGGCGTCGTTGTTGCCGGTAACGAACTCCTTCTCTGCGCCGCGTTGCAGGTCGGCCCAGCAGGTATCGAACAGCAGGTCCATTGCGTTGCGCGTGGTTTCCAGAAAGGCGTCGCGCGCGCGGTTGGTGTTGCCGCGGCCGGCGTAGTTCAGGTGCGACAGGTAGAACTTGTGGATGCCTTCGTCGTCGATCAGCTTGAGCAGCGCCGGCAAGTCGTGCGCGTTGCCTTGCGTGAGCGTGAAGCGCACGCCGACCTTGATGCCCAGGTCGCGGCACAGCCGCACGCCTTCCAGCGACGCGTCGAACGCGCCTTCCTTGCGGCGGAACATGTCGTGCGTGCCCTTGATGCCGTCCAGGCTGATGCCGACGTAATCGAAGCCGACTTCGGCGATCCTTTCGATGTTATTGCGGTCGATCAGCGTGCCGTTGGTCGACAGGCCGACATAGAATCCCATGGACTTGGCGCGCCTGGCGACGTCGAAGATGTCCGGGCGCAGCAGCGGTTCGCCGCCGGACAGGATCAGCACCGGTACGCGGAAAGCGCGCAGGTCGTCCATCACCGTGAACACTTCCTCGGTGGAGAGTTCGCCGGCGAAGTCGGTATCGGCCGACAGCGAATAGCAATGCTTGCAGGTGAGATTGCAGCGCCGGATCAGGTTCCAGATCACGACCGGTCCGGGCGGATTGCGCTTTGGGCCAATCGGCGTCGGATTGGCGATTTCATTCATGTATTGCGTGATGCGGAACATGGCTTTTCCTTTATCCGCCTGAGATGCGCAGGCCGGTTTTCTTGAGAATTCGGGTGCTGTACAGGATCTGGTAGTCGCGCACGTGTTCGCCCAGCAGTTCGGCGATCTGCGCGACCTTTTCTTCCACCTCGTCGCGCGTCTTTCCATGCACCATGGCGAACATGTTATAGCGCCAGTGCGGCAGGCGACGCGGGCGGCGGTAGCAGTGACTGACGAATTCCAGCTGGCCGACACGCTCCCCGAGCTCATCGATCACTTCGTCCGGCACATCCCATACCGACATGCCGTTGGCGCGGTAGCCGATCGCGTAATGATTCGGCACCACGCCGATGCGGCGGATCACGCCCAGCTCCAGCAGGCGGCGCATGCGCGCGATCACTTCTTCCGGATCGAGCTCGAGCTGCTCTGCGATGGCGTGATAAGGGCGCGCCACCAGCGGCAGGCCCTGCTGGGTGGCGACGATCAAAGCGCGGTCGACGGCGTCGATATTGTGCGGAACGCTCATGGCGCCACCTTCAGTTTCAGTTCGACGAAATACTCGCGCGACTTCGGGAAATTGAACACTTCGCAGCCGGTCTCCCGCTCGATACGGGCGATCACCTGCTCGATCTGTTCCGGAGTTTCGGTAGCCACTACGAACCACATGTTGAGCGCATGCTCGCGCGCATAGTTGTGCGCCACTTCAGGCAAGGCGTTGACCTTTTCCGCGACCTGTTCGTAGGTGTCCGCCGGAGCGCTCAGGGCCGCCAGCGTGAATGCGCCGCCCATGCGCTCGATCTGGTACAGCGGGCCGATGCGCGTGAGCACCTTGCGCTCCAACAGGCTGGACAGGCGCGCCAGCAGTTCGTCCTCGCCGATGCCGATGCGCTGCGCGGCTTCCAGGTAAGGACGCTCGCAGACAGGCAGGTCGCCTTGCAGGGAATTGATGATCGCGCGGTCAATCGCGTCCATGGGAAACCTCGGTCAATGCGGCGTAATGCGCGCCGCGCTGCTTGAAGCGGCGGCAGCTGAACAGCACGCTGTTGGGATAGGCGTCGAGCTCGCAGGCGGCGGTCAGCGCCTGGACCTGCGCCTCGACATCGGCACGGTCTTTGCCGTGAATCATGCAAAACAGGTTGTAACGCCAATCGGGCAACTGGCGGGTGCGGCGGTAGCACAGCGTGACGCGGCCGCTGGCGGCGATGCGGCGCCCCGCCGCGCTGACCTCGTCGTCCGGCACGTCCCAAACCACCATTGCGTTGGAGGTGTAGCCCAGTTCATGGTGCCGCACGATGACGCCGAAGCGCTTGATCACGCCCTGCTCCAGCCATTGTGAAATGGCAGCGATCGCCTCGCCCTCCGGCAACCCGAGGCAGGCGAACGGCCGCTCGACCAGCGGCAAGCCGCCCTGCAATGCGCTCACCAGGATCTTTTCCGAGCCCCTTAGCGCGACGGCCGGCTGCTTGAATGCGCGAGCCGATTCCTGGACACGATCAGCATGGCCGCCAGGCCCGCCCGTAAGGTCGAATCCGAGATCGATATGAAAATCTTCCAGCATCGGCAGGACCAGCAGCGTCCCGCACTGGCACTCTTCCTGGATTTCCCGCATGACGGCGCGCAGGCGCCAGACCGAGTGCGCGGTGGCGACGAACCACAGGTTGAAACGGTGCTCGCGCTGGTAGTTGTGGTTGACTTCCGCGAAGGCGCTGACGTAGCGCGCGACCTCGTCGAGCCGATCGGCAGGAACCGCCAGTGCGGCCAGGGCGCTGGCGCCGATCGCGTTCGGCCGGAATACGGCCCCGACGCGTCCGACCGTGCCGGCCGCCTGCAGGCGCTGCAGCGTTTCGATCACGGTCGATTCATCCATACCCACTTCGGCAGCCAGCTTCGCGAACGGACGCGGCACCAGCGGAAAGTCGCGCTGGAAGGAGTTGACCAGTTTGAATTCGTCGGGCGTCAGGTCGCTTTCCATCTTACCTCCGTCAGAATCCGGTGCGCCCGGCGCGCGTGGTGAAGAAGATGCCACTGGGCGCGGCCGCCGGCAGCACGACGCGCTGCGCAAAGCTGGCAGTGTCGTAGACGACAACTCGGTTATCGTCGCGCGCCGAGATCCATACCGATTCGCCGCGCGGCGTGAATTCCATGTGCAGCACCGCCCTGCCCGGCTCCAGCCGCTTGACGATGCTGCGCGTCTCGACGTCGATCACCTGCACGCTGCCGTTGTCGGGAAAGGCGAAATTGACCCACACCTGGCGCCCGTCGGGGCGCGCCATCACGAACACCGGCTGGCCGGCGACGGCGATGCGGCCCGCCTCTTTCCACGTTTCGGTGTCGACCACCAGCACTTCATGACGGCCGATGGCCGGCACATAGGCATATTTTCCGGCCACGGCCCAGCCGCGCAGGTGCGGCATCTTGTACACCGGGAGCTTTTCCTGCCCCTTGCCATAGCCGTCGAGGATGCGGCGCAGGCCTTTTTCCGGATGCCACATGTCGAGCATGGCCATGCCGTCCTCGCCGAACAAGCCGGCCAGGTAGTAGCGTCCGTCCGGCGTGATCATGCCGTCGTAAGGCTCGCGCCCGGCATTGCGGTATTTGTCGATGCGCGGCGCGCGCGGGTCGCTGAAATCGCCGACCCAGATTTCGCCGGCGTCGAACAGGCTCCAGACGAAGCGGTTGCCCGGCGCATCGGCCAGCCCGACCACCTTGGAGCGCTGTCCCTGGGCGCCGTATTCTGCCGGGACATCGGCCAGCAGTTCCAGCGTATCGGCCCTGAACACCTTGACGCCGCCCGGCGCATAGTTTTGCGCGGCGATCAGGCTGCCGTCCTGCGACACCGCGCCACCGATGCTGTTGCCGGCCTGGATGATGCGGCGTTCCACCACGCCCTTGAGCAGGTCGACCTTGGACAGCCCGCCGTCGCGGCCGAACACGTAGGCATAGCGCCCGTCGCGCGAATACACCAGCGAGGCATGGGACAGGTCGCCCAGCCCCGGCACGGTCGCAATCGACTTCAACTGCGTGGTGTCGACGATCTGCACCGTGCCCGAGGCGCGCTCGATCACCACGCCTAGGTCGCCCGTGCCGCGCAACGCTGGCGCCGTGCAGCCGGCCAGCGCGAGCACCGCGGCCAGCAGTGCTGTCTTTACGAATTGCAACGGCTTAATCACTTGGGAATCCTTTCTGCAGATTGGTCACGATCCAGTCGGCTTCGGCTTCGGTCAGGAAGCGCCGCCACGGCGGCATGGCCGTTCCCGGCCGGCCTTGCAGGATGGTGGCCTTGAGGCTGTCTGCGGGCTTATCGTGCAATGCTTCCGGCAGCAGGGCCGGGCCGAGCCCGCCCTTCAGGGTCAGGCCATGGCAGGAGCCGCAATCCTGGCGTACCAGGGTAATCAGTTCGCTGCGTCGTGCAGCGTCGGGTTGCGTGGCCGGCTCCGCCGCCGATGCGCAATCGGCAGCGGCAGCGCCGGCCAGCATGAATAGGGCCGCAATGATGCGGGAAGAAATTCGGTTGAAGCGCCGCGCCTGGGGCGATGTTGCCCGTCTCGTGCTTGCACAGGTTGCCGGGTTCATGTTGCGGCTCTTCCGTAGAAGTTGGGAAAAACGATGCGAGCGGTGCTGCTTCTTTCGATGCCGGGGCAGGCCCGGCCTTGCGGCCTGTTCCTGCCCCGTTGCCGATCAATAAATGTCGTGCTGCGTGTTGTTGACGTTGAACTTGCCGGTCGGCGTGATCAGCTTCGGATCCTTGATCACAGTCTTCAGCTTGCGGGTCTTGTCATCCACGACCACGACCGCCGAGGTCTTGTCCTTGGCATTCCATACCGAGAACCAGACTTCGTCGCCGGCCTTGTTGTACTCCGGCTGCACGACGCGCTTGGCGCCTTCGCCCAGGTTGGCCCACTCGGCGATCGGCAGCACTTCGAAGCCCTTGTCGAGGTTGTTGATGTCATACACCGCGACCGACTGGCTGACCTTCGCATCCGGGTTCAGAGGCGTGTCGACCCACAGGTTCTTCGACTTCGGATGGGTCTTGATGAACAGCGAACCGCCGCCCTGGCCCTTCACCGTCGCGACCACTTTCCATGCCTGCGCCTTGTGCTTGACCGGGTCGGTGCCGATCATCGAGATCGAGTCGTCGCCCAGGTGGCTGGTGGCCCAGACCGGACCGAACTTCGGATGCACGAAGTTGGCGCCGCGTCCCGGATGCGGGGTCTTGCCCACATCCACGAGTGCTGCCAGCTTGTCTTCCTTGGTGTCGACCACGGCGATCTTGTTCGATGCATTGGCAGCCACGAGGAAGTAGCGGCCGGTCGAATCGAAGCCGCCGTCATGCAGGAACTTGGCGGCATCCAGCGTCGTCGTCTTCAGGTTGTTCAGATCCTTGTAGTTGACGATGTAGATCTTGCCGGTTTCCTTGGCATTGATCACGAATTCCGGGTTGTAGTGCGATGCGACGATCGAGGCAACGCGCGGTTCCGGATGGTATTCGTTATCCACGGTCATGCCGCGGGTCGAGACGATTTTCAACGGCTTGAGCGTGTCGCCTTCCATCAACACGAATTGCGGCGGCCAGTAAGTGCCGGCGACGGCGTACTTGTCTTCAAAGCCCTTGAACTTGGAGGTTTCCACCGAGCGTGCCTCGAGGCCGACCTTGATCTCTTCGACGTTGTCCGGCTTTTCCATCCACAGGTCGATCAGGTTGATGCGCGCGTCGCGGCCGATCACGTACAGGTAACGGCCGGAAGCCGACATGCGGGAGATGTGCACCGCATAACCGGTCTTGACGATGTTGATGATCTTCTTGGTGTCGCCGTCGATCAGCGCCACTTCACCGGAATCGCGCAGCGTGGTCGAGAAGATGTTGGCAATATTGTAATTGTTCATCTTCTTGGTCGGACGCTTGGCGACCGGGATGATTTCCTTCCACGTCGCCAGCATTTCCTTGATGCCGTATTCCGGCGGGGTCGGCGGCTCCTGCTGCACGTAGCGCGCCATCATGTCGACTTCCTTCTCGGTCAGGTCACCGGAAGTCTGCCAGTTCGGCATGCCCGCAGGGGAGCCGTAGGCGATAAAGACTTTCAGGTAGTCGGTGCCCTTGGCCAGCGTGATGTCCGGGGTCAGCGGCTTGCCGGTCGCGCCCTTGCGCAGCACGCCGTGGCAGCCCGCGCAGCGCTCGAAATAGATCTGCTTGGCGCGCTCGAACTCCGCCTTTGTCATCGGCGGCGCTTTCGGGTTGATATTCTGGTGCATCTCTTCGGCGGCCATCGGCGATGCTCCCGCCTGGTACTTCAGTTCTGGACCCTGGTGCGGCTTATCGTCTGCATAAGCGACCCCAATTGCGAGCGGCAATGCGGCGAGCATTGCTGCCATGGGCTTGAGGAACGGTGTGTTCAACTTCATTTTTCTCTCCCGTAATGAGGATGGCGACTGCTATGTGTGATTCGAAATGACTCGAACCGAACCTGGTAACACTCACAAAGGGCGGCGCGCTGTTGACCGCAGTTTCTCGATGTTCGCTAGAGTGCCCCTTTGCACATGTCAATTCCTTAACTCGTATCAATTTTTTTCCGACTTGCAAGCTATAAATTGGAATCCATTCCAAACAACAGGACTCCGGCGACCACCATCCCGGACACCAGGTGCATCTATGAGCAAACGGCCTCCCTTCCTGCAGTCGCTGGATCTGGACAACACCAGCACGCGCACCGGCACTGTTTATTTGGTTGGCGCCGGCCCGGGCGACCCCGAACTGCTGACGCTGCGCGCAGCGCGCCTGCTGGACAGGGCCGACGTGGTGGTCTACGACAATTTGGTGGGCAAAGGGATACTCGACATGGCCCGCCCCGACGCCGAGCGCGTTTATGTCGGCAAGCAGAAAAACAACCACACACTGCCGCAGGATGAAATCAATGCCTTGCTGGTGCGGCTGGCGAAACAGGGCAAGCAAGTGGTCCGTCTCAAGGGCGGCGACCCGTTCATCTTCGGGCGCGGCGGCGAAGAGCTGGAAGTGCTGGCGGAGGAAGGGATCCGTTATGAAGTGGTGCCCGGCATTACGGCCGCCAGCGGCGTGTCGTGCTATACCGGCATCCCGCTCACGCACCGCGATTACGCGCAGTCCTGCCTGTTCACTACCGGGCATCTGAAGGATGGCAGCCTGAACCTGGACTGGGAAAATCTCGCACACCCGCGCCAGACCGTCGTGATTTACATGGGACTTGGCGCCCTGCCCGAGATCAGCGGCAAACTGATCGAATACGGACGGGCCGCGACGACGCCCGTCGCCGTCGTCGAACAGGGAACCACGCGCCGGCAGCGCGTGGCGACAGGCACGCTGACGACGATCGCCGAGCGAGTCGCCGAGCAGAAGTTCAAGTCGCCCTGCCTGATCATCGTTGGAGAAGTGACCGAATTACACGAAAAGCTGCAATGGTTTTCCGGAGCTGCGCCCGAACTCACCGCCATCGCGGCTTGCTAAGAACAGGCTTGCAGGGCACGCCGCGCGCGCCCTGCCCCGCCATCGGTTAAAACCCCACCGCGAGCACGCCATATACCGCCAGCACGGTGCCTGCCAGCGCCGTACCGTAGCACGCCGCTTTCGACGCCGGGCTCGGATGAATGCCGACATCATGCAGGCTCTTGAAGATCCGGTGCGCCGCATGCCACAGGAACAGCACGATCAGCGCCAGGATGACGAGCTTGCCGACGACGTTGTGCGCGAAGGCGAGCATGCGCGGATAACTCATCGTTTCATGCGGCAGCAGCAGGCCGAGCGGCACCGCCACACCGGTGATGAAGACCAGCACCGGGCCGGTCAGCGCGGACAGCATGCCGCCTGCGCCGAACAGGGCCCAGAAAATGGGGGCATTGGATCTCTTTTTCATGGCTTCACGCTCCAGACCAAGAGGAAAATCACGATGGCCGCGATCGCTGCCACGGCGAGGCCAGTGCGCGTGATCATCTCGCCTGCAATGCGTTTGCCGCCAACGATCAGCGGCGGCATGGTCTTGGGCATGATGTCGAACCAGCTCCAGGTGTGATAAATCATCGCCGCCAGTGCCATCACATGCAGCGCGACCGAGATCGGATGCGACAGAACGTCGAGCCAACGATTGTATGCCGCTTCGCCATTGGCTAGACACAGCAGCCCGATCAGCAGCACGACCGCGTAAGCCGCCACCACCAGCGCGGTGGCTTCGCGCGCCATGTAGCGCACAAAAAACGGATTGGTGCGCCACCAGCCGTCCATCGACCGCACATAGGGGCGGCGCGCGTCATTCTGGGTGCGGTTCATTTGGCACCTCCTTTGGGGCGGAACAAGTCCGTGAAGTAGCTCTTCGCGCTGTTGATCTTGTTGAGGTTGACCGCATTGGCCGGGTCCACATGTTTCGGACACACTTCGGAGCAGTAGCCGACCGCCGTGCAGTTCCACACGCCCTCTTCCGCGTTCACCAGCTCCATGCGTTCGTCCTGCGCGCCATCGCGCGAGTCGGAGTTGTACCGGTGCAGCAGCGCCAGCACGCCCGGTCCCATGAACTCGCTGTTGAGGCCGTATTGCGGGCAGGCCGCGTAGCACAGCATGCAGTTGATGCAGGAGCTGTACTGCTCGTAGCCGTCGCGCTCGTCCGGCGTCTGCAGGTATTCTCCCTGCTCCAGCGTGCGCGGCTCCTTCGGCACGATGTAGGGCTTGATGCTCTCCAGCTTGCCGATGAAGTCGTCCACCCGTACCACCAGGTCGCGCTCGATCGGAAAATGATCGAGCGGCTCGACCCGCACGCGGTTCGGATAGAAACTGCGCAGGAAGGTATGGCACGACAACTCCGGTTTCCCATTGATCATCATGCCGCAACTGCCGCAGATCGCCATGCGGCACGACCAGCGGTAGGACAGCGTGCTATCGAGCTCTTCCTTGATGTACTGCAGTCCCTGCAGCACCGACATGTCATCTGTGAACGGCACCTTATACGTCTGGAAGAACGGTTCGTTGTCCTGTTCCGGCCGGTAGCGCAATACTTCGATCTCGATGGTTTTTTGCGTGTCATGCATGATTCGCCTCCTGCGCCGCGGCCGCTTCCCCGGCCGCGCCGTACGCGCGAACGCCCGGTTTCGACTTGGTGATCGTCACGTCGCTGTAGCTGATGCCCGGCGCATCCACGCCCGCGTAGGTAGCCAGCGTGTGCTTGAGGAAGTTAGCATCGTCGCGCTCCTCGAAACCATCCAGGCGCTGGTGCGCACCGCGCGACTCCTTGCGGTTCAACGCGGAATATGCCATCGCCTGCGCCACGTCGAGCTGGAAGCCGAGCTCGATCGCCTGCAGCCAGTCGGTATTCCACACGCTCGACTTGTCGTCCACGCGCACGTTGCGGAAGCGCAGCTTGAGCTCGTCGAGCTTGTCGCAAGTCTCCTGCATCTCGCTGCCGATGCGGTAGATGCCGCAGCCGCGTTCCATCGATAGAGCCATTTCCTTGCGCAGCACGGAAATGCGTTCGTTACCGTTTTCACGCTTGACCAGCTCGAGCGCGCGCTGCTGTGACGCCTGCGCCTGCTTGGCCAGCACATCGCAGTTGGAAAACGACACGCTCTTCGCATACCGTGCCGCTTCGTCGCCCGCGACCTTGCCGAACACGCACAGCTCGGCCAGCGAATTGGAGCCGAGGCGGTTCGCGCCATGGATGCCGACGCTCGAGCACTCACCGACCGCATACAGACCAGGCAAGCGCGACGCCGTCCTGCCATTGACCTCAATGCCACCCATCGTGTAATGGATGGCCGGGCGCACCGGGATCGGCTGATGGACCGGATTGATGTTCATGAAGCGTTCGGCCATTTCGCAAATCAGGGGCAAGCGCTCCAGTATGTGTTTCTCGCCAAGATGGCGCAGGTCGAGCAGCACCGCCGAGCCTTGCGGCGTTTCGATGGTGCGCCCCTTGCGGTCCTCGTGCCAGAACGCTTGCGAAAGGCGATCGCGCGGACCCAGCTCCATCGCCTTCTTGCGCGGCCACGGGTCCGGCGGCCCGAGACCGTAATCCTGCAGATAGCGATAGCCGTCCTTGTTGACCAGGATGCCGCCTTCGCCGCGGCACGCCTCGGTAAACAGCAGCCCGGTGCCCGGCATGCAAGTCGGATGGTATTGCACGAACTCCATGTCGCGCAGCGGCACGCCATGACGGTACGCGAGCGCCATGCCGTCGCCGGTCACGATGCCGCCGTTGGTGCTCTGCCGGAACACACGGCCGGCGCCGCCGGTGGCGATGATCACCGACTTGGCCTTGATCAGCACGAAGCGGCTGGTGCCGATTTCGATCGCCAGCACGCCCTGGCAGCGGCCGTCCTCGACGATCAGGTCGCAGCAGAAGAACTCATCGAAGCGCTTGATCGACGGGTACTTGATCGAGGTCTGGAACAGAGTATGCAGCATATGGAAGCCGGTCTTGTCGGCGGCAAACCATGTGCGCTCGATCTTCATGCCGCCGAATGCGCGCACGTTCACATGGCCGTCTTCCTTGCGGCTCCACGGGCAGCCCCAGTGTTCCATCTGGATCATTTCGCGCGCGCAGTTGGCGACGAAGTACTCGACCACGTCCTGCTCGCACAGCCAGTCACCGCCGTGGACAGTGTCGTTGAAGTGATGATCCAGGCTGTCGTGCGACTGCGTTACGGCAGCCGAACCGCCTTCCGCCGCCACCGTGTGGCTGCGCATCGGATAGACCTTGGAGACGAGCGCGACCTTGAGCGCCGGGTCGTGCTCGGCTACCGCAATGGCGGCCCGCAATCCGGCGCCGCCCGCTCCGACGATGGCAACGTCGGCTTCGAAAATTTCCATGGCTGCCTCTTTGACTTTCCATTAAGCAATTAATACCCACTATATGCATGCGGTTATCCAGCGCCAATGACCCAAGTCAAAGTTTCCCGAAGCGTCGTTTTCGTGCCAATTATTTCAAAAACAGAAACGATATCTTTCCGTTTGCCCTGTTTTTTGTCTTCTCTGTGATGAATAGACTGTGCTTCATCGATGAGCCCGCTGTGCTCACCGTCGCAAGGCCCAAGCGGCAAGTCCGGACGCCATGGCCGCGTGCCCCCACCTGATTTTTTGGAGAATGAAAATGAATGCAAAACAATTGATTGCGGCTGTTGCCGTGTTTGTCACCGCCGGTGTCGCCTTTGCGGCCGACGCCTCCGAATATGTCGACTTTAACGGCTTCCAATCGACCAAAACCCGAACCGAAGTCCGTGCTGCGCTTCAACAGGCCCCGGTCGCACAAAACAAGGAATATGTGGAATTCACCAATGTCGCTTCCACCAAGTCGCGCGAAGAAGTGCTCAAGGAAGCTGTCCAGGCGACCCGCAGCCTGCGTACGGAAAATACCTATTTCGGTGGCTGATCACGATGCACGATGCGCCATTACGACGGATGGTAGACATCCAGCTTTTCCACAACCTCGCTCCAAGCGAGGTTTTTTTATTTCAGCGCTCGAAAGCCCATTTCGGCATATAGCAAGAAAAATTGCTATTCAACAAGTTTGATACTCAGCAGACATGGGATGCCAAACTATTACAGGCTGTAACTTCGTTGCGGTTGCTCAACAACTTTAGGGATGTCCGCAGCTAAGTTACGTCATATCAAATTGCCAACCATATAAATGCCCGGACAGCAATACGCGAGACAAACCGGAACCACAGGAGAGAACGCAGGAACGGCCAGTCGTTGATCCTGCCCGTGACTTTGTCGGAGTATCAGATGGTAAAGATCTTCAATCACTATGTTTCCAAGCTGGTCTCCGCCTTACTTCTCATCGAGATCTTTGCGCTGATCGCAGCGATATACGGAGCACATGAAATCCTGTCAGCCTATGGCTATGTGTCGCAAACGCAAGGGAAAAACTTCTTTGCCTCCGCGGCAGCCTTCTCACTGTTCATTGTGTTCAGTATGGCTGCCTTCGGCCTGTATCATCTGGAAGGATTGCCCACCACCGCATTGACCGCCATCCGCCTGATACCGTCCGCCCTGCTTGGTTTTGGCAGTACTGCGCTGTTTCTCGCCCTGATTCCGGAGCTGAATGCCGACATCCGCATTCTCGTACTCGCTGCCGCCGGCGGCACCGTGATCATCCTCGTGCTGAGAACAGTGATCTTTCATACCATCGCGCATCCCATCCTCGAATCACGTCTCATCTTTGTCGGCGAAGGCGCGTTGGCCAAGGAGTGCAGCAATCTTGCCGCAGACAGCAGCTTTTCCAGGAAGTACAGCATCGTTGGTTTCGTCCCCCTGCGCACCGAGGAGTGTCTGGTATCGACTGCCGCGATTCTGCCCTTGGACGAATCCCTGTTCTCGATTGCGAAACGCCATAACGTGGGTGAAATCGTTGTTTCCGCTCAAAACCGGCGTGGCAGTACTTTTCCCTTGCATCAACTACTGGAATGCAAACTCAACGGCATCAAGGTCACCGGCGCGGCGGCATTCTTTGAACGCGAGGCACGCCAGATTCGCGTCGATTCGCTCCATCCGAGCTGGCTGATCTTCGGCGACGGCTTCAACCAAAGTGCGTTCCGCGTCGTTTGCAAACGTGCCTTCGACCTGATGGTCAGCATGCTGATCTTTGCGGCAGCTATGCCAGTCATGCTGCTGACGGCGTTGTGCATCTACTTGGAAGACAAAGGCCCGGTAATCTATCGACAGGAACGGGTCGGCAAGGGCGGCAGAATCTTTTGCGTACTGAAATTCCGCAGCATGCGCATTGATGCCGAAGAAGGCGGTACGCCGCAATGGGCAGCAGCCAACGACACGCGCACGACCCGGATCGGACGCATTATCCGCAAGCTGCGTATCGACGAACTGCCGCAAATTGTCAACGTAATCAAGGGCGAGATGAGCTTTGTCGGTCCCCGCCCGGAACGTCCCTACTTCGTTCAGCAACTCACCGAGAAAGTCCCGTATTACAACCTGCGCCACAGCATCAAGCCTGGCATCACCGGCTTTGCCCAGGTGCGCTATCAGTATGGTTCCTCGATCGAAGACGCAATCCAGAAACTGCAGTACGACCTGTACTACGTCAAGAACAACGGGCTCTTTCTCGATTTGCTGGTTCTGGTGGAAACCCTGCAGGTCGTTCTCTTTGCCAAGGGAAGCCGCTAATGCCAGGAACGACGTAGATGTTGCCGATCATTGCCGCCGGCAGCTATTTCTCTGCCGCAGTCGCGTTTCTTTTTCTCTCCATCCTCCTGCTGACAAGCTGGCGCGGGCGTGTGCACCGCATGGCACTGACTGTCGCCGCCATCATGACGTCGTTATGGGCTGTCGCAGCTGGATTCCTCGCACTGCGAGGCTCGTCGCTCTCACTGCTCACAGATGTACTGGAAATCGTGCGCAATGCAGCCTGGACGCTATTTCTGCTGTCAGTGCTTGGCCAACTGCGCAAGAAGAGGGCCGGGCCCGGCGTCGCCTTTCCGCTGAGCGGGCTGGCCGCCTTTTACCTGCTCGCGCTTGCCGCAACGGTCAGCCTCTATGTGGCATCCTGGTTTTCGCAGTGGGTCAGCAGCTTCACGATGACGATTGCCGGCCGCCTCGGGATGGCGGTACTAAGCATGCTCCTAGTGGAACAGCTGTATCGCAATACCGTGCCGGAAGCGCGCTGGGCGATCAAATTTGCCTGTCTGGGAATGGGTGGCCTGTTCGCCTACGACATGTATCTGTATAGCGATGCGATGCTGTTTCGCCATGTCAGTGCAGAAATCTGGTCCGCGCGCGGCCTTGCCAACGCGCTGACTGTACCACTGATCGCGGTATCCGCCGCCCGCAATCCGTCCTGGTCGACCGGCATCGCGGTGTCACGCACGGTTTTGTTCCACTCGGCGGCAGTGCTTGGCTCCGCCGCCTACCTTCTGGCAATGGCGGCCGCGGGCTATTACCTGCGACTGTTCGGCGGTGAATGGGGCACGGTAATGCAGGTCGTGTTCCTGTTCGGTGCCGGCATCCTGCTGTTTGTCGTGCTGTTCTCGGGATCGATGCGATCCTGGCTCAAGGTCTTCATCAGTAAGCATTTCTATAGCTATCGCTACGACTACCGGGAAGAGTGGATGCGATTTACGCGCACCCTGTCGGATGCCGGCGCCGGCCTCAACGAACGAACCGTGCAGGCAATCGCGCAGCTGATGGAAAGCCCAGGCGGCATCCTCTTCATCCGGCGGGACGACACGGCCTGTCATGAAGCGGCCACCTACTGGAACATGCCGTCGGCACAGCCTGCCGAGCCCTTGCACGGGCCATTCAGCCAGTATCTGGAGCAACAACAGTGGGTCATTGATTTACAGGAAGCAATGGCAAAGCCGGAAAAATACGAGGGACTGATCTTGCCCGCCTGGTTGTGCACCCTGCCCAATGCCTGGCTGGTTGTTCCCTTGCTGCTGGGGCGTCAGCTGTTCGGCTTCATCGTCCTTGCCGCGGCCCGTAGCAAGGTGAAACTGAACTGGGAAGCGACTGACCTCCTCAAGATCGCCGGCATGCAGGCAGCCAGCTATCTCGCGCAGCGCGAGTCGGCCAACGCGCTCATGGTGGCACGGCAGTTCGAGTCATACACGCGCATGTCGACCTTCATCGTACACGACCTGAAAAACCTAATTTCGCAGCTGTCGCTCCTGTTGTCCAACGCGGAAAGACATAAGGGTAATCAGGAATTTCTGGAGGACATGCTCGAAACCATCGGCTTTTCGGTGCAAAAAATGACGCTGCTGCTGCAAAAGCTCGGCCGCGGATCGTCCCAGGACTGCCCTTCTCCTGTACTGCTTCCGGAACTGCTGCGGCTGGCGGTCAGCCTGAAGTCCTGCACGGAACCAAAGCCGACACTACAGATCGACGATGCGGAACTGGTCGTGCTGGCCGATCATGCCCGCCTGGAACGCGTCCTCGGCCATATGATTCAGAACGCGATCGAAGCCACGCCGCGGCATGGGTCGGTTGCGGTAAGCGCACGTAGGTCGGGAGACAACGTGATCATCGAAATCAGGGATTCCGGTCATGGCATGACGCCGGAGTTCATTCGCGAACGCCTGTTCAAACCTTTCGAATCGACCAAGTCGGCGGGCATGGGCATTGGCGCCTACGAGAGCCGTACATATATACGCCTGCTCGGTGGCGACATCGAGGTCTGCAGCAAGCCGTCGGCCGGCACTACTTTCCAGGTGACGCTGCCGTTGCTGCGACAAGAAGCCCCTTCGGTAGCGGCTGCCGCGTAACAGGGAGAATGGAAGTGAGCAAGAACATGAAAAAACTGTTGATTGTCGAGGATGACCTCGGCCTGCAGAAGCAACTGCGCTGGAGTTTCGACGGCTACGACGTCCAAGTGGCGGGCGACCGCGAAAGTGCGATTGCGCAGGTACGGCGGCATGAGCCGGCGGTCGTGACGATGGACCTCGGCCTGCCGCCCGACGCCGACGGCGCTGCCGAAGGACTGGCGACCCTGCAGCAGATCCTCGCATTGTCCCCCGCCATCAAAGTCATCGTCCTTACCGGCAACCAGGACCGCAGCAATGCTGTCAAAGCTGTTGCGATGGGCGCCTACGACTTTCACCAGAAGCCTTTTGACGGGCCGACGCTGCAGCTGGTCATTGAACGCGCGTTCCATCTGCACGCGCTTCAGCAGGAAAATCAACGCCTGCTGCAGGCCCAGGTTAACTCCCCGCTGGCCGGCATCATCAGCCGCGACCCCGGCATGCTGAAAGTCTGCCGTAATGTCGAAAAAATTGCGCCTTCCTCCGCCACGGTAATGCTGCTCGGCGCCAGCGGCACCGGCAAGGAATTGCTGGCGCGCGCACTGCATCAGCTGAGCCCGCGGCAGAACAAGCGTTTCGTCGCCGTCAATTGCGCAGCGATCCCGGAAACCCTGCTTGAAAGCGAGCTGTTCGGGTACGAGAAAGGCGCCTTCACCGGCGCCGCCAAGCAGACCTTGGGTAAGATCGAAATGGCGGATGGCGGTACCTTTTTCCTCGACGAAGTCGGGGACCTGCCGTTCGCTCTGCAGGCGAAGCTGTTGCGCTTCCTGCAGGAGCGGGTGATCGAACGCATCGGCGGGCGCGCGGAAATTCCAGTCGACGTACGTATCGTTTGTGCGACCCACCAGAACCTGCAGGAACTGGTGCGCCAAGGGCGTTTTCGCGAAGACCTTTTCTATCGCTTAAGCGAAATCGTGCTGAACATTCCATCGTTGCGCGATCGGGTAGGCGACCCCGCCATGCTGGCGCACCACTTCAAAAACAAATATGCGGCGCAGGAGCGCCGCTCGCTCAACTTCAGCGAAGAAGCCATGGCAGCGATCGAGGCGCATTCGTGGCCTGGAAACGTACGCGAGATCGAGAACTGCATCAAGCGTGCTGTGATCATGGCCGAAGGAGTACAGATCAGCGTCGACGATCTCGGGCTGCCTGCGATAAACCGGGAGGACAAGGTCATCAACCTGCGGCAGGTGCGGGACGAGGCGGAGTACATGGCGCTGGTGAGGTCGTTAGCGCGGGTGGACGGAAACATTGTGAAAGCGGCGGAACTGCTCGGCGTAAGCCGTCCGACGATCTACGATCTGATGAACCGCCACGGTCTCAAGTAAGCGCTCATCCCTTCAAAACAGCTCCCCCGTTCCGGACGGGGTGTCGCTGCGCGCGCCGCCGAAGAGGCCTGCCTGGCCTGCGCAGAACATCGCACTCACTCGCCCTTTATGTCGGCGGATTTTACAAACTTCACGGCGCAAAACCTGTTTTTCCATCTCCCACATTCTTTCTCTATAAAAATCAGTCGTTTACATAACTGGCACAAGGATTGCGTAAGTGCATGTGAAGAGCAGCATTGCTGCATTCATTCACTCTAACAAGGAAAAATCAATGAAAAAATTGTTCGCCACCCTCGTTGGCGCCGGAGTACTTCTAGCAGCTTCCGCTCCGTCGTTCGCCACGCCCATGCTTCGCCTCACAAGTGACGGCTCAACAGTTACCGTTTCCGACAATCTCTCCGGCGACGCGGTGCCTCTGGCCGGGCAGGTCACCTATATCGGATCCGTCGGCAGCTTCGTCGCCAACGTGACGACCGGCACGACCAAACCGTTGATTGGCGACGCCAGCCACGCTGCATTCGACCTGAACTCGATTAACGTCACGAGCGGCACCGCCGGCAGCTTGAAACTGGAGTTCACCGAGACCGACTTCATCAGCAGCTATGACATTGTCGGATTCGTCTCGCAAATCGGCGGAACAATTAATAACCTTCCTGGCAGCAGTCTTGCTTACACGGTTTACGTCGACACTTCCAACACTGCATTCGGAACCGGCACCGAGGTCTACTCGGCGACATTCGGCTCGGGCGCATTCTCCGCTGCTTCGTTCAATCAAGTCGGATTAGGCCTGTCGACTCCGTATTCCATTACCATCGTGGCCAATCTCACTCATTCCGGGTCCGGCTCCAGCAGCTTCGATGCCCTCGTCCAGGTACCCGAGCCTGCGACCGTTGCCTTGTTCGGCGCGGGGCTACTCGCCATCGGCGGATTGCGCGGGCGCCGCCGCAAGGAGCATCAAGACACTGTAGCCTGAACGACTATTATTCTTGCCTGCCACCGTCGTGGCAGCAGTTGTAACCGGAAAGCGCCGCTTCCTGCCCGCAGGTTCAGCGGCGTTTGCGCATCGATTCGTACCTGGCTTCACTTACCCAAAATACCAGCAAGGCAATGCAGTCATAGGATCGATCCTCGTTCGCCTATTCAATGGCAAAGACGGGCGCTCCGACTACCCGAACTTATTCCAAAAATCGCCCTTCCACTGGCGATCAATGAAATCACAAGAAGCGAGTGTCGGATGGATTGACGTTTTCACGTCGGCGATGAATGCGAAGCAGACCTTCTCTCGCAGAGATCCGTGCTAGAGCGCACGAAATTCATGAAATGCGATGACGAGCCGAAGCGTGCTGCAACCCAAAAAGCACGGCGCGCCCAGACGCGCGCTAGTTGCGGTCGCGTTCAAATAAAAAAGGGCCGCCTTCCGGCGGCCCTGCGCTTCCACGCAGTCAGTTCATTTTGCGGTACGGCGACGGCGGATGGCGCCGATGCCGGTCAGGCCGATCCCCAGGAGGGCCAGCGACACCGGTTCTGGGACGCTCGTCGTCGGACGCTGCGCAATCGTGTAGTGCGAAACGTTATGCGAAGTGCTGCCGCCGCTCAGATTGAAAGGCGGTTCCGTAAACGGAGTGCTCCAGACGCCGGAGGAATAGGCTTCATTGAAGAGGAAGGCCGTCAGGTTGGTATCGGCGCCATCCTTGAAGACGATGATGTAGTCGTAATTGGCAAAATTGGCGTTGCTGATCGACCATGTACCCGTGGAACCGCCCGGCCCAACCTGCACGTTGCCATCGTTGGCCGTCCAGTCGGAGAAACCGAAGAAGCCGGCTGTATTGATGTTGGAAATGTTGGCGACGTTATTGTTATCTGGCGGTGAAATGTACTGGCAGGCGCTGACGGCAGTATTGGTTCCGGTCGAATCTTCGACCTTCGCCGTCGGGTTAGTAACGAAGTCGGCCGGACAGCTCACCAAAGCGGCATGCGCCACACTACTCAGCCCCAACGTCGCTGTCGCGAACACGGCGGCTGCAATGAAGCTATTTTTACGCATTGTTATTCCCTTTCAGTGTGAATTCTAGGTGTCGACAAGCCCCCGCTGTTTGGCTTGTACGCATAGCTATGCACGATTTAGGCCATCTCCCTAAATCTCTGATTTGAAAAAGAATTTTCAAAAATGCCGGCCTAGCGCCCGCCGTGCTGTCAATTTGGTCGACAGCCATGACGGTCGCTGTTAGCTCCCCAGCCTCGCTCTACCGTATCGTCTATTCGGCATCTAATAAATACAGATGTCTAAAGAGGGGCCAATTAATTTGGCCTCCAATTTATTAAATTGGAAGCGCGCACGCGCCGCGACCCCGACTGGCTTGTTGACGTATGTCATCTCGACAACATTCCTTCCTGCCAGAATTAGCGCACGCATGGCGCTGCCATCATGACCAGCCGCGATGTGCCGCTTTGAACAAGCCCAAGGGTCTGGCAAATGGAAGAACTTAGTAATCAGGTGCTAAGCGCACTTAAGGGAGTATGGAAGTACCGTTGGTTGACGGCGGCACTGTGGTGGCTGGTGTTTACGCTAGGCGCGCTGATCATTTTCCTGCTTCCCGATACCTATCAGGCATCTGCACGCGTGTTCGTCGACACCCAGAGCGTCCTCAAGCCGCTGATGTCCAGCATGACGAGCATCCCCAACATCGAACAGCAGGTTTCGATCATGAACCGGACGCTGCTGAGCAGGCCGAACATCGAGCGTCTCATCAGAATGGCCGACCTAGATATCAAGGCAAAGAACAGCAAGGAATACGAGCAAATGGTGCTCGACCTGATGAACGACATCAAACTGGGCGGCACCAGCCGCGAAGATATATATACGATCACCTACAGCCATCGAAATCCGCGGCTGGCGAAGGATGTCGTGCAATCGCTGCTCACCATCTTCGTCGAAGGAAGTTTCGGAGACAAGAAGCAGGATTCGCAAAAGGCGGTGGCATTCATCGACGAACAGATCAAGTCCTACGAGACGAAGCTAGCGGCCGCCGAAAACGCTCTCAAGGAGTTCAAGATCCGGAATGCGGGAATTCTTCCCGGCGAAGGCGTCACCTATACCACGAAGCTGGATCAGCTCGCGGACGCGTTGCAGCAGGCAAGGCTGGAGTTGCGCGAGGCGGAGCAAACCCGCAATGCATTAAGAAAGCAGATGGCCGGCGAGGAACCGGTCCTGCTGGTAGATCAGAATGCGACAACTTCGACGCAGTCCGAAATCGATACCCGGCTGCAGGGTCTGTACAAGAACCTCGATTCCCTCCAGATGCAGTTCACCGACCGGCACCCAGACATCATCTCCATCAAGCGGCTGATCGCCCAGCTGGAGGAACGCAAGGCGCAGGAAGCCGGACAGCGCAAGGAAAAACCGTCGGCGCGTCCCAACTACAGTCCGATGCTACAGCAACTCGCTGCATCGCTTGCCGAGGCGGAGGCCAGCGTGGCGGCATTGACGGCGCGCGTCGACGAGTATTCGGCTAGGTACGCCAAGCTCAAGGCCATGGTCAACGCGGTACCGGAAGTGGAGGCGCAACTCGCGCAGCTCAACCGCGACTATCAAGTCAACAAGGACAACTACGAAAAACTGATCGGGCGCCGGGAAGCCGCAAAACTGTCGGAAGAATTGACATCGACCGGAATGATCAAGTTCCGCATCATCGATCCACCAATCGTTCCGCAAAAGCCGACCGGCCCGAACCGCTTGCGCCTGTTGTCGCTGCTGCTGGCGGCCTCGCTGATGGCCGGCATCGGCGGCAGCCTGATCATGAGCCAGATGCGTCCCGCATTCATGAGCTTAGCCACGCTGCGTCAGACGACCGACCTTCCACTGCTCGGCGCGGTCTCCATGAACTGGACGCCGGCCCAGCGAGCGCGCGAAACACGCGCCGCCTATCTCCTGGGGCTACTCTTCCTCGGACTCTTATTGTCCTATGCAGCGGCCGCGTTCAAAGCAGCCTAGAACCGCAAATTGACTCAGACAAGGGAAACCGATGAGCATTATCGAAAATGCCGCGCGCCGGCTTGAGCAGGTCAAGCAATCTCCATCCGTGCGTACTGATGCGCGCGCTGGCGAGCCCGCCAAGCAGACACCGGCACGACTGCCGAATCTGGCAAACGCGAATGCCCAGCCTGCAGGCCAGACCAGCGTCGCTCCCACTCCCCCTAAGCATCATGTGGAAATCGACCTCGAACGCCTACAGCAAATGGGGATGGTCGTTTCCAACGGCGAACGCAGTGCAGTCGCCGAGGAATTTCGCGTCATCAAGCGGCCTCTGCTGCGCACCGCGGCCGCTCCGTCCAGAGGGGGCGCTGGCAACCCACGCAACCCGGCCAACCTGATCATGGTCACGAGCAGTCTGCCCGGCGAAGGCAAGACTTTCTGCGCGATCAATCTCGCAATGAGCATTGCGACAGAAAAGGATTACACCGTGCTTCTGGTGGATGCCGATGTCGCCCGCCCGTCGATTCCGAAAGCACTGGGCATCAGCGCCGAGATAGGCATGATGGATATCCTGTGCGGCGATCGAAAGGATATCGCGGACGTGCTCGTTCATACCAACGTCCCCTCGCTCAGTCTTATCACAGCAGGCAAGGGCCATCGCTATACCACCGAATTGCTTGCCAGCCAGGACATGGCGACGATGGTTGCGGAGCTCGCCAGACGTTATCCAGACCGGATTGTGATTTTCGATTCCCCCCCTTTGCTGGCAACAACCGAAGCACAGGTACTGGCAATGCACATGGGACAAATCGTCGTCGTCGTCGAGGCGGAGCGTACGACGCAGAGCCAGCTCCAGGAAGCATTGCGCCATCTTGACGGATGCCCGAACGTCAGTTTGCTGTATAACAAGGCTCGCCGGTTTTCGACCGAAACCGCATATGGATATTACTGACGCCGCGCCCCGCAGGAAGGAGCCTTTCGGCATTCCCTGCCGGCGACTGTTGCCGGCGGCGTCGGCCGTCGCCCTGCTTTCCATGCAATCCGTCCATGCGGCAGAATGGAGCGTCGCGCCGAGCGTCGGCTTGCGCGAGACCTACAGTTCCAATATTGCGCTGGCACCTGACGCAACGGCCAGAAGCGAATGGGTGACCGAACTGGCACCGCGCATCGCGCTTTCCGCCAGCGGCGTGCGCTTCAAATTCAACGCCGACTACGCGTTACGCTACCTCGATTATCACGGGGGTGGAACGTCGTCCGAAGTCCAGCACAATGTCAACGCCAATGCATCTGGCGAGTTCGTCAAGGACCTGCTGTTCGTCGATGCAATTGCCAATATATCCCAGCAGCGAATTTCCGCATTCGGGCCACAATCGATCGACTATGTGAATTTGACCGGGAATCGCACAGAGGTGCAGACCTATGGGATCAGTCCCTACCTGCGCCATGACATTGGTAGATTCGCAGCAGCTGAACTTCGGTATACCGCGGAAAAAAAGAAAGCCGACGACCCCAACCTGCTCGATTCAGATGTGCGACGCACCCTGTTCGACATTGGCAGCGGGAACCGCCTGCGCACCTGGGGCTGGGGCTTCGAGTTCGACCGGCAACGCATCGACTACCGGCTGGCACCGGAAACCGAGTTATCGCGTTATACCGCAAGGCTGCAATATGAAATCACGCCCCGCATTTTCCTCAAGACGACGGCGGGATACGAAGACAACAACTACCTCTATATCGGCGAGAAACCAAGCGGCAAGCTATGGTCAGCCGGATTATCCTGGCTCCCGTCGCAGTCGACATCGGTTTCGGCCAGCGCCGGACACCGCTATTTCGGCAAGACTTTCGCCGCTTCCGCCGGCCATCACGACGGAAAGTCTGCGTGGGACCTCGGTTACGACGAAGAAGTTACCTCGCAATCAGCGTTATCAACACAGTCCACGCTGGACACGGCCGCCTTCCTCGACCGGCTCTGGAACACCAGCATTCCCGATGAGGCTGCGCGCAAAAAGATCGTAGACACGTTCATCCACAACGCCGGCCTGCCCACTACGCTTTCCGGAAACATCTACAACCTGTCAAACCGCATATTCCTGCAAAAGTCCCTGCGCATCTCGCTTGCGCTAGACGGTTCCAGGAATACCGCCGTGTTCGCCATCCATGGTCTGCGCCGCGAACCGCTCAGCGTCGCGCCGGTGGCGGGAGCGGTGCCGCCGACCTCGCAGCCCGGAATCGACGACGACAGCTTGCAGACGGGCGCCAGCGCGAACTGGATCTGGCACGTCACGCCGCGCTCCGACCTTGCCTTCGGCGCCAGCTACACGCGTGCGCGCGCATTCGGCAACGAACGCATCGATCATTTCCGTGCCTTTCGCACCGCCCTCGCCAAGCAGTTCGGCCGGAAATCGAGCGCAACGTTCGAGCTGCGCCGACAGCAGAGGTCGTCGACGCAACAGGACGCCGCCTATACGGAGAACGCCGTTGCCCTTCTTATTCTGATGCAGCTTTAAGCCCGCGGGAGACTCATGTACAACACCTACTATGGCCTGACTGCAAAACCCTTCCAGCTCAATCCGGATCCGAACTTCTACTTCGGCAGCAAGGGCCATAGCCGCGCGATGGCCTATCTCGAATATGGACTGTCGCAGGAAGACGGATTCATTGTCATCACCGGCGAAGTAGGTGCCGGAAAAACCACGCTGGTACGTAACCTGTGCCGCAGGCTCCAGTCGGAAAAAATTGTAGTTGCGCAGATCGTCAACACCGCACTCGATGCGGCCGACATCCTGCGCATGGCGGCCGCATCGCTCGATCTTCCTTTCGAAAACGTCAGCAAGGCAGCACTGCTGTTACGGCTCGAAATGTTCGCCCGCGATTGCGCGAAGCAAGGCAAGCGCATCCTGCTGATCGTCGATGAAGCACAAAATCTTTCGCACCATGCGCTGGAGGAGTTGCGCATGCTGTCGAACATGCAGTCTTACGATCAGCCTCTGCTCCAGACTTTCCTGCTCGGCCAGCCGGAATTCCGTGCAATCCTGATGAGCGAAGGCATGAAGCAGCTGCGGCAGCGCGTGATCGCCACCTACCATCTCGGCCCGTTGGACGAGGATGATTCGCGCGCCTACATTGAACATCGCCTCTCCACTGCGGGATGGCAGGGCGATCCCTGCATCAGCGATGACGCATTCGATGCCATTTATGGTTACACGCAAGGCATCCCGCGCAAGATCAACACCTTCTGCGACCGGATGTTTCTAATGGGATATCTGGAAGAACTGCATGCATTCGGCACCCGGGAAGTCGACAAGGTGATGGCAGATATCGATGAGGAATTCGCAGCACCGCCGTCGACTGAGGTGGGAACCGACCATACGATCGCCGAGTTGACGCCAGCGTCTTCCGACATCGACGCAATCGAACGTCGCGTATCGCGCATGGAATCATCGGTGACGACTCTGGTCGATGCGCTGCGCAAAATGATTTCGGCTCCTCTCAAGAGCGTTTCCTCCAAAAACCCATGATGAATACAGTGAACGAGATTACGCCTGGAAGCTGCGACCTGTTGTGCGTGGTTGGTGCGCGCCCGAACTTCATGAAGATCGCGCCGATCATGGCCGCGCTTGCCGAACATGCTCCTCGCATGCGCGTGAGCTTGCTGCATACTGGCCAGCACTACGATGCGGTGATGAACCACCAATATTTCGATGCATTGGGTATTCCGGCGCCTTCGATCAATCTCGAAGTCGGCTCCGGCTCCCACGCGCAGCAGACGGCGGAAGTCATGCGGCGCTTCGAGCCGGCGCTCGACGCGTCCGGAGCGCGCGCGGCGCTGGTGGTCGGCGACGTAAATTCGACGCTTGCCTGCGCACTGGTGGCTGCCAAGCGCGGACTTCCCGTCATCCATGTGGAGGCAGGGTTGCGCAGCTTCGACCGCGCGATGCCGGAAGAAATCAATCGCATCCTGACCGACCGCATATCCGACCTGCTGTTTACCAGCGAACGCGGCGCGCGAGACAATCTTCTCAAGGAAGGCATTCCCGAGCAGGCGATCCATTTCGTAGGCAACGTCATGATCGACACCTTGCGCCAGAATCTGGGGCGTGCCGTGCCGTTTCGACAGACCGTGGCGCCGGAAGAAAGGGCGCGCTGCGACGTAGCTGAAAACAACTACGCCGTACTGACCCTGCACCGCCCATCCAACGTGGATGATCCGGCGGCGCTGCGCAGACTGCTCGAAACGCTGAACGAAGCCAGCGAAAGGATTCCGATCCTGTTTACGCTGCATCCGCGCACGCGCGCAATGATCGAGAAGTTTGAACTGATGCCGCTGTTGAAGCGCGCCCGCATCGTCCTGCTACCGCCGCTAGGCTACCTGGAGATGCTCGGCTTGATGAAGGATGCGCGCATGGTGCTGACCGATTCTGGCGGCATTCAGGAAGAAACCACTGCGCTGGGCATACCCTGCGTGACGCTGCGCGACAGTACGGAACGCCCGATCACCGTGGAAGAAGGCACCAACGTGCTCGCGGGAACCGACCGTATCGACATCCTGAGGGCAGTCGACGCCATTCTTTCGTACGGCGGAAAGACGGGGCGGATACCGCAGTATTGGGATGGCGCCGCCGCGGTAAGGATTGCCCATGTCGTGCGCGACTGGGCGGAAAACGGATACAAGGCGTGAACAGCATGGAACCAGCCGTTTTCGCACACAGGCCGCCGCATTCCGGCGACGTCGCTATCCGTAACGCGATGAGCGTGGATGTGGAGGATTACTTCCAAGTCTCCGCCTTTGCGCCCTATGTCTCCCGTCAGTCCTGGCCGGCGATGACATGCCGTGTCGAGGCCAATGTCGACTGGATACTCCAGGCGTTCAACGACATGAACGTGAAGGCGACCTTCTTCACGCTCGGCTGGATTGCTGAGCGTTATCCGGCATTGGTACGCCGGATTGCCGCGGCCGGACATGAGGTCGCCAGCCATGGCTACGCGCACCAGCGCGTGTCAGATCAATCGTCGGCAGAATTCATGGATGACGTTTGCCGCGCCCGCGACCTGCTGGAGCAGATCACCGGGCAACCGGTCGCAGGATATCGGGCGCCGAGCTTTTCGATCGGCGCGCAGACCCCTTGGGCCTGGGAGCTGCTGCAGCGCGCAGGTTACCGCTACAGTTCCAGTGTGTATCCGATCAAGCATGATCACTACGGGATGCACGACGCGCCCCGCTTCCCGTTCCACGCGGACGGCGGCAAACGGCTGCTCGAACTGCCGATCACCACCGTGCGACTGCTTGACCGGAATCTGCCGGCAGGCGGCGGCGGCTATTTCCGCCTGCTCCCCTACCGGCTGTCGCGCTGGATGATCCGCCGCGTCAACGAACAGGATGGCCGACCCGGCATCTTTTACTTCCACCCATGGGAAATCGATCCGGACCAGCCTCGTCCCGGCAGTCCGGATATGAAGACCCGCTTTCGGCACTACGTGAACCTGCGCAGGATGAAGGCCCGTATCGTGACGCTGGCGCAGGACTTCCACTGGGATCGCATCGACCGTATTTTTCTGGAGCAGGCATGACATCCATTAGCGAAGCATTTCAACACGGGGCTTCACGCGCGCCGGCGCCAGTCGTGCACCTGCTGACGCCCAAGGATGCCAGCCGCTGGGATGCATTCGTCACCTCATGTCCGCAGGCGACGTTTTTCCATCGCTCGGGTTGGAAAACCGTCATCGAACAGGCGTTCGGGCACCGCACCTGGTTCTACTATGCCGAATGCGGCGGCAAAATCGTTGGCGTGCTGCCACTGGCGGAAATCCGCAGCCGGTTGTTCGGGCATTCTCTTGGCTCGCTGCCTTTCTGCGTCTATGGCGGCATCGCAACGGAGTCGGAAGCGGCCTACCAGGCGCTTGACAGTGCCGCGCAAGCGCTCGCAAGAAACCTCGGGGTCGATCACCTGGAATACCGCCTCATGGCGCCGCAACACCCTGATTGGCCTGCCAAGCATCTGTATGCGACCTTCCGCAAGCCGATCCTGCCCGATGAAGAGCAGAACATGCTCGCGATTCCGAAGAAACAGCGCGCAATGGTACGCAAGGGCATCAAGGCCGGCCTGCAGAGCCGCATCGACGACGATATCGACAGCTTCTACTCCGCCTATGCCGCAAGCGTGCATCGCCTCGGAACTCCGGTCTTTTCCAGAAAATACTTCCGCCTGCTGAAGCAGGTCTTCGGCGACGATTGCGAGCTGATGAGCGTACTCCACCAGGGGCGCGTGATTGCCGGGCTGATGAGCTTCTACTTCCGCGACGAGGTGCTGCCATATTACGGCGGGGGAACCAACGAGGCGCGTGCGCTGGCCGGCAACGATTTCATGTACTGGGAGCTGATGCGACGCGCCAGTGCACGCGGCTGCCGGGTGTTCGACTTCGGCCGCAGCAAGGCCGGCACCGGGGCATTCGACTTCAAGAAGAACTGGGGTTTCGTGCCACAGCCGTTGCATTACGAGTACCAGCTGCACCGTGCCACATCGGTACCAGACAACAACCCGCTCAATCCGAAATACCGCTACTTCATCGAGGCCTGGCGGCGGTTGCCCCTTCCGGTGGCCAATTTTGTCGGCCCCTTCATCGTGCGCAACCTGGGATGACGGCGATGGAAGACCTGCTATACCTGGTACACCGCATTCCGTATCCGCCCAACAAGGGGGACAAGATACGGTCGTATCACCTGCTCAAGCACCTGAGCAGACGCTACCGGATTTTCCTCGGCACCTTCATCGACGACCCTGCCGATTGGCAGCATGTCGAAACGGTGAAATCACTATGTGCCGAGACCTGCATCGTGAACCTGCACCCGCTGGCGGGCAAACTGGCAAGCCTGCGAGGGCTGGCAAGCGGCATGCCTCTGACGCTTCCTTACTACCACAGCGCGAGATTGCAATCCTGGGTCGATATTTTGCTGGCATCGCGACGCATCAAGCATGCATTCGTGTTTTCTTCGGCCATGGCGCAATATCTGCACGGGCGAAAAATCGCGCGCCGGGTAATCGATTTCGTCGATGTCGATTCGGAAAAATGGCGCCAATACGGCAATGCAAAACGCTGGCCGCTCAATCAAATCTACCATCGGGAAGCGCGTCTCCTGCTGGACTACGAACGCCGGATCGCCTCCGAGTTCGACCATGCCACCTTCGTTTCCGGCGCCGAGGCGCGGCTCTTCAAGCGCCTGGCGCCGGAAGCCGCCGGCAAGATCCGCTTTTTCAACAACGGCGTAGATGCCGACTACTTCACGCCGCAGGCGGAGTACGCCAACCCCTTTCCGTCCGGCGTACGACCGCTGGTATTCACCGGCGCCATGGATTACTGGGCCAACGCCGAAGCCGTCGAGTGGTTCGCGCACAAGATCTTTCCCGTGGTGCGTGCTCGGCAGCCAAGCGCCGTCTTCTATATCGTCGGCGCCCGACCCACGCCCGCAGTACGTGCGCTGGGCACGATGGAAGGCGTCACGGTGACAGGATCTGTGCCGGATGTCCGGCCGTTTCTCGCGCACGCGGCGTTGTCGGTCGCGCCGCTGCGTATTGCACGCGGTATCCAGAACAAGATACTGGAAGCGATGTCGATGGCAAAGACGGTTATTGCATCGCCCGAGGCCGCGGAAGGCATCCATGCGATCGCCGGCCGCGAGCTACTGGTGGCGCGCGATGAGCGCGGCTTCGTCGATTTGATCGTGTCGCACCTGCGCTCCGGCGCGCTTTCTTATGTCGGAGCAGCGGCGCGCGAACGCGTGATGCGCCACTATAGCTGGCAAAGCGGCATGCAGCAGCTCGATGCCTTGCTCGATCCGGCTACGGCCGACCAGCAGCCGCTAGATTTCGGCTCCGCACGCCGCATGGCCGGCTCAACAGGGCGAGGCCTGCCATGAGCGCGGTTCTCGATCAGGGCGTCGGACAGAAAACCGGTATCACCGGCAAACGTCTTCCGGGAGCATGGTGGCTCGCCATCGCCGCCATTGGCGCAATCGCCGTCGTCTACTCGGGGACGCTAGCGTCCATGGTCGCTGTTTGGACCAGTTCAGACACTTTCCTGCACGGTTTCCTTATCGCTCCCATCAGCGCCTATCTGATCTGGCAACGCCGCGCCGAACTTGCGGCTCTTCGCCCGCAGCCCAACCTGCTAGGCCTGCTGCCGCTCGCCGCGCTGGGCGTTTTCTGGCTCCTGGCAACACTCGCCGATGTACATGTGGCGCGCCAGTATGCAGTGGTCGCGATGGTGCCGACAGTGCTATGGACCGTCATGGGCAACCGGATTACCGCCGCGCTCGCCTTTCCGCTGGGCTTTCTCTTGTTCTCCGTGCCCTTCGGCGACATCTTCATCCCTGCCCTTATCGACCTGACGGCGGATGCTACCGTTTGGGCGCTGCAACTGTCCGGCATTCCGGTATTCCGCGAAGGAAGCACTTTCGCCATTCCGAGCGGACACTGGTCCGTCGTCGAGGCCTGCAGCGGCATCCGCTACCTGATCGCTTCGATGACCCTAGGAAGCCTGTATGCATATCTGACTTACCGCAGCCCTTGGCGCCGGCTGACCTTCTTTGCGCTATCGATCCTGGTACCGATCGCTGCCAACAGTGCCCGGGCCTTCTTGATCGTAATGATCGGACATCTGAGCGACATGCGGTTGGCCGTCGGCGTGGACCATCTTATCTACGGCTGGATATTCTTCGGCGTAGTCATGCTGCTGTTGTTCTGGATCGGCGCAATCTGGCGCGAGGACCACGACGAGCGCGAAGACATGCACCTTGCGCGCTCGCATGCTGCCGCCCCGGCATTCTCCCTGCCGGTCGCAGGCGCCGCGATAGCAGCACTCGCTGTCGCCCTGATTGGGCCAGTGTGGGCACAAATCGTCTTGCATCGTGCCGAAACCGCAGACCTGCGGAATATCGCACTGCCGCAACACGCCGGGTCGTGGCGGCGCGACGATAGCCACCCAGGATGGGCGCCGCATTACGCCGGCAACCCGGCCATTCAGCAGTACGTCTACCGCAATGCGGAGCGAGCGGTCGGTCTGCACCTGGCCTATTACGCGACGCAAGCGCCGGGCTCCGGCCTGGTCGGCTACGGTAACGCCTTGGTGACTGAGAATGATCCATTCCGCGCCGGTGCGCCGGAAATCTCGCGTACCCTGCCACTGAAGGACGGCCCATTTTCCATCAGACAGGCAGTTATCTACGGTCACGGCGCCCGGATTCTGGTCTGGCGCTGGTACCTGATGGGTGGCACACACACCGTCAGTCCCTATGTCATCAAGGCGAAGCTTGCGTGGAACAGGCTGCTCGGACGCAGCACAGCAGGCGCGCAGATCGTGCTTGCGGCGGAATTCCACGACGACGAAGACGAGGCAAGCCTGCCGCTCACCTTACTGCTCGAACAGCTCATCCCATTCATCCAGCAAGGAGGCAGCCATGCGCAGCGCGATTGACCTCTCGCCACCCCGCGCGGACACGCGAAGCGCGGAGCCGGCCCCGCTGGTTGCGCACATCATTCACCAGTTCAGCATCGGCGGCCTCGAAAACGGACTGGTGAACCTGATCAACCACATGCCGGCCGGGCGTTATCGCCATGCCATCATCTGCCTCAAGGGTTTTTCCGGCTTTCACAACCGGCTGCAGCGCAAGGATGTGGAAATCGTGGCGCTCAACAAAAAAGAGGGACACGATATCGGGCTTTACCTACGCCTGTTCAGGGCGCTGCGCCGCCTCCGGCCGGACATCGTCCACACTCGCAACCTGTCCGCGCTGGAAGGCCAGTTCGTCGCGGCTCTTGCCGGCATACGGGCGCGCGCCCACGGCGAGCACGGCAGGGACATGGTAGACCTGGATGGCAGGAATACGAAATATCGTCTGCTGCGCAAGGCATTGCGCCCCTTCGTCGGCCACTTCACGACGGTCAGCAAGGATCTCGAAGGATGGCTGGCGGAAGCCATCGGCGCGCCACCGCACAAGATCGCGCAAATCTACAACGGCGTCGACAGCGCGCGCTTTTATCCGCGCAACACCCGCGTCAGTATCGGTCCGCCCGGCTTCATGCACGCCGACTGCATTGTCGTCGGCAGCGTCGGCCGCATGGCCGCGGTCAAGGATTTTCCCAGCCTGGTGCGCGCCTTCCTGCTCCTGCTGGAGCGCCACCCGGAAAGCCGCAACCGCCTGCGCCTGCTTATCGCCGGCGACGGCGAAGCGCGGACGCACTGCCACGAAATGCTGCGCGCAGCAGGTGCCGAAGCGCTCGCATGGCTGCCCGGGGAGCGCGACGACATCGCCACGCTGATGCAGGCGATGGACGTGTTCGCGCTGCCATCGCTGGCTGAAGGGATCTCCAACACGATCCTGGAAGCGATGGCGAGCGGCCTGCCCGTCATCGCCACCCGCGTTGGCGGCAATGTCGAGCTGGTGGAAGACGGCGCCACCGGCCGGCTGGTTCCACCGGGCGATCCTGCGGCGCTGGCCGCGGCCATTTACCAGTACTGCAATGACGACGCGCTGCGCAGGCGTCACGGCACTGCGGCACGCCACAAGATCGAGATGCGCTTCAGCATGGACTCGATGACCCAGGCTTATATGGACGTTTACGACCGCTTGCTGAACCGCGCACCACGGTTTGGCCGGTATTGAAAGGAAATCACATGTGCGGGATTGTCGGGATTTTTGACTTCCGGGGAAATCGGGAAATCGATGCCGGGCTGTTGCACCGGATGAACGAGAGCCAGTTCCATCGCGGCCCCGACGAAGGCGGCACGCATCGCGAGCCGGGTGTCGGCCTTGGCCATCGCCGGTTGTCGATCATCGACCTGTCGACCGGCCAGCAGCCGCTGTTCAACGAGGATCACAGCGTCGTCATCGTTTTCAATGGCGAGATCTACAATTTCCGGGAATTGATGGCAGAGCTGGCACAGCTCGGCCACCAGTTTCGAACCCACTCCGATACCGAGGTGATCGTACATGCGTGGGAGCAATGGGGCGAACGTTGCGTCGAGCGCCTGCGCGGCATGTTTTCCTTCGGACTATGGGACCGCAATCGCTCGACACTGTTCCTCGCCCGAGACCGGCTTGGAATCAAACCGCTCTACTATGCCTGTCTGGACGACGGCATGTTGATTTTCGGCTCCGAGCTGAAAGCATTGCTTGCTCATCCACGTCTGCGGCGTGAAATCGCTCCGCAGGCGGTGGAGGAATATTTTGCATACGGGTACATCCCCGAACCAAAGACGATCTATCGCCAGGCCATGAAACTGCCGCCGGGCCATACGCTCACGATCAGGCGCGGCGAGCCGGTGCCTCTGCCGCGCGAATACTGGGATGTGCCGTTCCGCGCCCACGACGCATTCGATGAGAACGAGGCGGCCGCACAGCTGCATGCGCGCGTCAAGGAAGCCGTCGGCAGCCATCTCGTCGCCGAAGTCCCGCTCGGTGCGTTTCTGTCCGGAGGAGTCGATTCCAGCGCAGTGGTCAGTGCGATGGCAAAGCTGACCGACGAGCCGGTCAACACCTGCTCGATTTCCTTTGGTGACGCCGCGTACGACGAGTCGCGCTACGCGCAACAGGTAGCCGCCCTGTATCAGACGCGGCACCACGTCGATCAGGTCGCGCAGGATGACTTCGGTTTGATCGACAAGCTCGCATCGCTGTATGACGAGCCGTTCGCCGACAGTTCGGCTATGCCCACATACCGCGTCTGCGAACTGGCGCGCAAGCGGGTCACCGTGGTGCTGTCGGGAGACGGCGGAGACGAGAATCTCGCCGGCTATCGGCGCTACCGCTGGCACATGGTTGAGGAGCGTCTGCGCTCGCGCCTGCCGCTAGCCGCACGCAAGCCCGTCTTCGGGCTGCTCGGCAACCTGTATCCGAAGGCGGACTGGGCGCCGCGCGTGCTGCGCGCGAAATCGACGTTCGAGTCGCTGGCGCGCGATTCGGTGGAAGGCTATTTTCACAGCGTTTCCCTATTGAGCGACAAGATGCGCCGCAGCCTCTTCGCGCCTGCTTTCCGAAGCGAGCTGCAGGATTATCAGGCCTCCGAGGTCCTGCGCAGGCATGCCCGGCGCGCACCGACCGACGATCCGCTTTCGCTGGTGCAATACCTGGACATGAAAACCTACCTGGTCGGCGATATCCTGACCAAGGTCGACCGTGCCAGCATGGCGCATGGATTGGAGGTGCGCGTCCCGCTGCTGGATCACCACTTGGTGGAATGGATCTCGGGCTTGCCATCCTCGCTCAAGCTGAAGGGAAGCGAAGGCAAATACATTTTCAAGAAGTCGCTGCAAGCCGATCTTCCGCACGACATCCTTTATCGCGACAAGATGGGATTCGCGGTACCGATCGCCTCCTGGTTCCGCGGTTCCCTCCGCACGCAGCTGCAAGCACGTCTGCAAGGACCGGCCTTGCGGGACACCGGCTTCTTCGACATGGCGTTTATCGAGGAGATGTGCAGTCACCACCAGTCCGGGCGGCGCGACTACAGCGCGCCACTATGGTCCCTGCTGCTGTTCGAATCGTTTTTGCGCACCCACGGCGCGTCGGCCTGAGTGGAGCGCGATGAAGATTCTCACATTCACCACGCTTTATCCGAATGCGGCGCAGCCGAACCACGGCGTCTTCGTCGAGAACCGGCTGCGCCACCTGACGGCGTCCGGGCAGGTCGCGGCGCGCGTGGTCGCGCCGGTGCCGTGGTTCCCGACACGGCATCCACGCTTCGGCCGATATGCTGTCTTCGCCCGCGTGCCGCGCGTCGAGGTGCGCCATGGCATTCCTGCTTCCCATCCGCGTTTTGTGCAAATTCCCAAGGTCGGCATGACAATGCAGCCGTTTCTGCTGGCAGCCGCGGCCATCCCCGAGATCCAGCGCATTCGCAAGGAAGGCCACGAGTTCGATCTGATCGACGCGCATTACTTCTACCCTGACGGCGTGGCGGCGGCAATACTTGGCTGCTATTTCAACAAGCCGGTCGTGATCACCGCACGCGGGTCGGATATCAGCGTATTGCCGCAATTCAGAGTGCAAAGGGCAATGATCCGCTGGGCGGCAAAGCGAGCTGCCGGCATCATTACTGTGTGCCAGGCATTGAAGGAAGCGATGCTCGATCTAAACCTCGATGGCAGCCACATCACGCCATTGCGCAACGGCGTCGACCTCAAGCTGTTTCGTCCGACGGACCGCCAGCGCGCCCGAGCCGAACTTGGACTGCAGGGATTCACGCTACTTTCCGTTGGACAACTAATCACTCACAAGGGCCATGCGTTGGTCATCGAGGCACTTCGCTCGATGCCGGACGTACGACTGCTGATCGCCGGGACCGGCCCGGACCGAGACAGTCTGGAGTCTCTCGCTCGACGTCTGGGGGTGCTCGACCGCGTGCGCTTCCTGTCCGCTATACCACACGCCGATCTTAAGCGCTATTACGGCGCCGCGGACGCGCTGGTTCTCGCCTCCAGCCGGGAAGGCTGGGCCAACGTCCTGCTCGAATCGATGGCATGCGGCACTCCCGTCATCGCCAGCAATGTCTGGGGAACGCCGGAGGTGGTGAGCTCGCCTGACGCAGGCGTGCTGATGTCGCAGCGCAACGCGCAAGGCATCGTCGACGCGGTGCATGCGCTGCGTACGCGCTACCCGGACCGCGATGCGACGCGCCGATACGCCGAGCGCTTCAGCTGGGACGAGACCACCAACGGGCAATTACGTTTGTTCAGCGAGATACTTAGTCACCCGACCCGATGAAAATCCTTTACCACCACCGTACCCGGTCGAAGGATGGCCAGTACGTTCACATTGAAGAAATGATCGATGCGCTGCGCGATCAGGGCCATGAAGTCATCATTGCTGCGCCGCCCAGCGCCGAAAAGGAATCTTTCGGCGCCGATGCAGGAATGGTCGGCCGCCTTAAGCGTCATCTACCCAAATTCATCTATGAATTGATGGAGCTGGCCTATACCGTCGTCGCGTACCGGCGCCTGCGAAAGGCGGTCGAAGAGCATCGTCCGGACTGCTTGTATGAACGCTACAACCTCTTCCTGCCAGCGGGCATATGGATCAAGCGTAGATATGGCTTGCCGATGCTTCTTGAAGTCAATGCACCGATTTTCGAGGAACGCGCGCGCTATGACGGCATTTCGCTGAAACGGCTTGCCCGCTGGTCTCAGGCCTATACCTGGCGCAACGCCGACTATGTGCTTCCAGTGACAGAGGTGCTTGGCGATATCGTCGCGTCGTATGGCGTCGAACCCGGTCGGATTGTCGCGATACCGAACGGGATCAACATGAAACGGTTTGACGATTCCGCCGCCGCGCATTCGGCGAAATCGGCACTCGGGCTCGGCGGCCGCCTGGTGCTTGGCTTTACCGGCTTTATCCGCGACTGGCACGGCCTCGACAAGATCATCGACATGATCGCGCAAGATCCACCGGGCACGCGCCGTCACCTGCTGATCGTCGGCGACGGTCCGGCGCGCACCGCCCTTGAACGCCAAGCCAGCCGGTTGAACGTCACCGACCGGATCACCATCACCGGCATCGTGCCGCGGGAAGAAGTTGCACGCTACGTGGCGGCCTTCGATATCGCGCTGCAGCCGGCGGTGGTGCCGTATGCCTCGCCATTGAAGCTGTTCGAATACCTGGCGCTAGGCAAAGCCATTGTTGCGCCGCGACAGCCCAACATCATGGAAATCCTCACTGACAATAAAAACGCCCTGTTGTTTGACCCGGACCATCGCGACAGCCTGAGCAAGGCGATCGGCAGACTGTGTGCCGATGCCAATCTGCGACGCACGATCGGAGAAAACGCGCGCCGCACCATCGCGGAAAAGCGTCTGACCTGGCATGCCAACGCCGAGCGCACCGCGCAGCTGTTCAAGAACCTGCTGGGTCATGCATAAGCGTCCGGCCTCCGAATCAATGTGCCGGCGCCTGAAAGAAGAGAGATGAGAGACATAATCATTACACTGATCGTGTTCGGATCGATTCCCTTCATTTTGAAGAGGCCGCATGTCGGCATACTGATGTGGGTCTGGATCAGCGTGATGAACCCGCATACCCAGACGTGGGGTTTCGCCGCGACGTTTCCCTTCGCATCGATCATTGCAGTCGCGACCCTGATCAGCCTACTGTTGACCAAAGGCCCCAAGAGCCTGCCGATGACGCCAGTGACTTTTTCACTGCTTGCGTTTGTTGTATGGATCAACGTGACGACGGTATTCGCACTGATGCCGGACTACGTATACCCGCGCTGGAGCACGGTGATGAAAATCATGCTGATGACCTTTGTCACCATGATGCTGATCCGCGACCGGGAGCACATCCAGAAGCTGGTCTGGATCCTGGTCATTTCGCTCGGCTTCTATGGTGTAAAGGGGGGCATCTTTACCATCCTCAGCGGAGGAAGCGAAATGGTATGGGGACCGGAGAATACCTTTATCGGTGGAAATAATGAGATTGCGCTCGCGCTGATCATGACCATTCCGCTGATGCACTACCTGCAGACGATTACCGATAAAAAGGCGGTGCGGCGCGGCTTGGGCGTCGCCATGGCGCTGTCGGCATTGGCTGCGCTCGGTTCCTATTCGCGCGGCGCATTCCTGGCGATTGCAGTCATGGGTACCTTCCTCGGCATGAAAAGCCGCCACAAGACGCGCATCGCGCTGCTTCTGCTGCTCGCGCTGCCACTGATGATCATGTTCATGCCCGATAAGTGGAGCAGCCGCATGGACACGATACAGACCTATGACAGCGACCCGTCGGCACTCGGCCGCATCAACGCTTGGTGGATGGCATTCAATCTGGCGAAGGACAGGCCGCTGGTGGGCGGTGGGTTTGAAATCTACGAGCCGCAGTTTTTCATGATGTATGCGCCGAATCCGGACGATATTCATGCGGCGCACAGCATCTACTTCCAGGCGCTCGGCGAGCATGGATTTGTCGGACTGGGCCTGTACCTGCTGCTCGCCATGCTTACCTGGCGCACCGGCAGCTGGATCATCCGCAACACCGCCGGAAACGAGAAATACACCTGGGCCCATGATCTGGCGAGAATGGTGCAGGTCAGCTTGATCGGTTTCGGGGTTGGCGGCGCATTCCTCAGCCTGCTGTACTTCGATGTCCCCTATTATCTGATGGCGATTCTGGTTGCGACACGCGTATTCGTTGAAAAGGAGATGCGCCGGGAAAATTCGTCGCGCTCCGTATTGCCTGCCGAACAACGACAATTGGGACATGCGCCGCTTTACGCATCCCGCGTTATCAACAGGGAGCAGCTGCCATGAGATTGAGCCCTCTGCGCTCCCTGCTCGGCCGCTCCGCTCCTGCGGGGAAAGACGCCAGATTGTCCATCCTGATATACCACCGCGTGCTGCGCGAGCCCGACCCGCTGTTTCCGCTCGAAGTGGATACGACGACGTTCGACCGGCAGATGCGCCTGCTCGCCGAATTTTTCAATGTCCTTCCGTTGCGGGAAGCGGTCGGAAGGCTACATTCCGGACAATTGCCACCGCGCGCAGCATGCGTCACCTTCGACGATGGTTATGCCGACAATGCCGAGCTGGCCTTCCCTATTCTAAAAAAACACGGCATCCCGGCGACGTTCTTCATCGCGACCGGTTTCCTGGATGGAGGAAGAATGTGGAACGACTCGGTTATTGAACTGGTCCGCCGCTGTCCGGTCGATTCGCTGGACCTGCACGCACTCGGGCTCGGCATACTTCCAACCGCGTCCTGGGACCAGCGCGCGGAGTCGATTGGCAGGCTGCTGCAGGCGCTAAAATACCTGCCCCTTGACGAACGGATGGAACGTGTGGAGGCTATGCGCGAGCTGATGGGGATTGCATTGCCGGCCAGTCTGATGATGAGCTCGCAGCAAGTGAAAATGCTCGACCGCGAAGGAATGGAAATCGGCGCCCACACCGTCAACCACCCGATACTCGCCACTCTCGACCGGACCGCCGCACGCCGGGAAATCGCCGATAGCAGGGATTTTCTGGAAGCGCTGTTGCGCGTGCCCGTCAAGTCGTTCGCCTATCCCAATGGAAAGCCGCAGCGCGATTACCTTGCCGAACAGGTCGGCATCGTGAAGGACCTGCGATTCGAGCTTGCCGTATCCACCGGTTGGGGTACGGCCCGTAACGGCACGGATACTTTCCAGCTGCCGCGCTTCACGCCCTGGGATAGAAACGACACCAAATTCCTATTGCGGATGCTCTGCAATATGCATGCACCGGTAGAAGCAGTCCCCTACCCTGCCTCGTCCGCTTCCACAGTAAGGGACGATGACCCGCTGTTCGAAGGAATTCCCGAGCAATGAATCCCATCCGGATTGGTTTCGTCCTGCTGTCCAATTCCCGCAACCCGGCGCCGAGCACGCGCATAGCGGCTCTGAACATGTTCCCTTTTCTGAAAGCTGCCGGCTACGATCCGGAGATCCTGTTTGAGCCGGCCGACGCCACTGAGACGCCGGAATTGCCGGATCTGGTCAAACAAGCGGTCGACAGGGAGATCCGGGTCGTACTGTTTCAAAAGGCGCATGGACCGGCCGTCGAACGTGCCGCGCGCAGGCTGGCCTTGGCTGGAATCAAGACTGTGTACAGCGTATGCGATTTGGTCGATGTCGCGATGGTGCGCTGCACGGACGCCACGGTGGTCGTCACGGATTACCTGAAAAGCCTCTACCCGGTATCGCTACAGAAAAAAATTCATGTCGTACACGACGGCATCGAGCACCCCGAACAACAGGCTGGGCCGGCGCGGCAAATATACGGGAGCCGGCGCGACAGGCTGCGTGCTGTGCTGGTGACCTCCGCCGACTTGGCGACGCTGCCGGTTATCGGAACGCCACCGGACTGGCTCGAAGTGATTATCGTCGGGCGCTATGCACCAGGGTGGCCGCAGCGCGTCAGGGAAGCGCGGTGGAAGTTTACGGGAATGGCCACTACCACAGAGCGCATCGATTATTTGCGCTTCCTCAGCAGCCGCCGGATTCACTGCAAGGCATGGGATCCGGTCAGCGTCTACACGGCGATGCACAGCGCCGACTTCGGCATTATCCCGATCGACACACGCTCTTCCTCCTGCGACGAGATCATTCCCGCCTGGAAGGTCAAGTCGGAGAACCGGCTGACGATGAAGATGTGCATGGGACTGCCGGTGATTGCCACACCTATTCCCTCCTACGAGCCGGTTCTCAGGCATGGCGAGAATGGCTTTTTCGCCCGCAGCCAGCGCGAATGGATCGAATGCCTTCATGCGATGCGCGATCCGTCTGTCCGGGAACGGATTGGAAAATGCGCCAGGGAGTCCGTGCTGCAGCGCTATTCAACGGAAGAGCAGGCTAGCCGGCTGCTAGGAGTACTGAACGTCCTGTTCGAAACAAGTACCGGAACCGGTACAGGTTAAGCCTGTTTGCCGCGCAACACGAATCGCCGCAGTCGGATGAAAAGCAAAACAATGATCGTATGTTCCGCCCCCTGCGGTCTTCCCGCGAGCATCCATGTCGCCACGACCGTCGCCGTATAGGACAGCGCACCAACGGTCACGAGGCTTGCAAGTTTCACCAGTTCTCCCAGCGCACCTGCGAATCTTCCCATGTACCGCTCCATGAAAATAATTGCGCCAGCCATGCATATTGATGACATGGCTGGCCGCCATACACGGGAAAGATATGCGCTCCACCGGACGGCAGTGATGCGAAAAAAAACGAAATGGATCGTGCACAGCCCGACAAATGCGAAGACTGCGAAGACCCAGGCCGCACCGATGGCGCCGTAATGAAGACTGGCGACAATGAAAATCGGTAGCGAAGTGAGCATTGTGCTCGCGGAAACGAAGGTATTCGCTTTTGGCTTGCCCATCGCCACAATCACCAAGTGCAAATTGGACTGAAGTGCACTGACCAGTCCTGCAATCGAAAAGATGCGAAGTAACGGAACGGCAGCCTCCCATTGCGTCCCTAAGAGGACATGAACGGCAGGCGACGCAACACAAGCCAGTCCTGTCGATATTGGAAAGGCGATCAACGCAATCATGCCGAAAACTTCCAGGAACTTGCGCCGCAGTTCATGCAACTCGCCGGAGAGCCGGGAATAGACGGGAAATACGGCGCGGTTGAGCGGCGCGATCAGCTCGGTCGACGGAAGCATTGCGAGTTCGATAGCGATATTGTACGTACCCAGCTCGCGTGCACCGGCGGTGCGACCAAGGATGAAATCGGCCGACTTATTCTGCAGGAACAGGACCAGATTGGAGATAAACAGCCATTTCGAAAAATGGAACAACTCTGCGCTCGCCTGCAACGACATGCGCGGGCGGAACGGATGCATGCGATAGCTGAGCCAGACAGCAAACAGTTTTCCGGTGACGATGCCCGCAACCAGCGCCCAATAGCTGTGAAAGCTCAACGCCAGCCCGATGGTGACGACAAACGACGCGAGTTTCTTTGCAAGAAGAAAACGGAACTCGTCTCGAAACTTGAGTTCCTTGCGGAATGCGACGGTACCGATGTTTTCGAAACCTTGTGTGAAGGCACCGATCGCCAGGGCGGGAAGTATCCACTGCAACCTTACATCGCCGTAGAAACGCGCAGCAGGACTCGCGAGTGCGAAAATCAGCAATGCGGTTCCGGTGCCGAACAAGACGTTAAACGTCCACGCTGTGTCATAGTGGGCGCGCCGCGCATTCTGGCGCTGGATCAGCGATGTCTCGAAACCGAACGCTCCCATCAGCTCCGTCAGTGCCACGACCGACATTGCCATCGCGACCAGCCCGAAGTCGGCTGGCGTAAGGAGCCTTGCCAGAATAAGCGTACTGACAACGCCGATGCTACGTTCCGCCAGCTTGAACAGTACCATCCATGCCGCGCCACCGGCAATTCCGGGCGCAGCAGCCCGGGGAACCTCGGCAGCCGGCGCCGCCTCGGCCGTCGCCGGGGGCGCAACATTTGGCAGAATTTCGGACATTACGCTGACACGGACGCCGGCGGCGTTACATTGCCGTGCTGCTTAAGCCATTGCTCCAGCATCATCAGCACCCACACCATCGTGCCATGGTATCCAGCATGCTCCTTCAGATGCTTGCCCAGCAGATCGTCGATAAACGTTCTCTGTACGATCCGTCGCGCCGCCAGATCATTCAGGCTGTCCGCGGCCAGCTCGTGCAACGGCCGGTGCTTCTGTAGCCAGACGCCGAATGGCAGGCCGAATCCATGCTTCTTCTTGCTGATAATTTCATCCGGCAGCACGCCCCGCAACGCTTCCTTGAAAAAATAGCGCAGCTTCGTCCCTTTCAGCTTGAGCTCGGGAGCCAGCCGGGCGGAAAAGGCAACCATGTCGTCGTTCAGGAACGGGAACGCCACGTCCATGCCGGCAAGCTCGCAGGCCTTGACTACCTTGGGCAAATCGTTATCGGCAAGCGTGATCTTCAGGTCCAGCGCAAGCATGCGGTTGATGAGGCTCTTCGCATGCGAATGACGGTACGCTTCGTTCAAGCAATCGAGTGGTTGCGCGGGATCGATCGGTTGCAAGAAGTCGGCCATGAACATTTCTCGATGACCATAGCGTTCGAGCAGGTTGTAGGTTTCGAGACGTGCCGGCATCGGAATGACAGCCTGTTCGATATAGCTGCGCGCCTTGCGCACCAAAGGAATATGGTTCCCGCCCGGCATGAAGGCGATAGGTTCCACGAGCGCCGCCCGCAGCGGCACCGGAATGCGCTCGTAAAGTGAGAATATATGCTGCTTTGCATAGCGCTCGTTACCACCGAACAGCTCATCACCGCCGTCGCCGCCTAACATGCGCTCCATGCCATCCCTGCGTGCCATCTGCGCGCAGTAGAAAGCCGGCACCGCCGACGCGTTGCCGAAAGGCTGATCGAATACCGCCGCGATTTTCGGAATGGCTTCGACCACGTCATCCGGCGTCACATAGTACTCGTGATGCGACGTGGAGAAATGACGGGCAGCGATGCGCGCATACGCCATTTCATCGTAACCCTTCGCCTCAAAGCCGATCGAATACGTGCGCGCCGGTCCCTCGCCCATGCGGCCCAGCATCGCCGCGATCGTCGAGCTGTCCGTTCCGCCGCTGAGAAACGCGCCTGTCTTGCCTCCCAAGAGCGATTCACGCACGCTCGACAGCAACAGCGAACGGAATTGCTCCTTCAATTCGGTAGGGGAAGCATGACGCTCTTCCTGGAACTGCATTCTCCAGTATTTGTGCACCGCGGCCCGTCCACGGTGATAAACCAGGCATTCGCCGGGCAACAGCCGCTGTTGTCCCTCGTAGATCGTGGCCGGCCCGGGGACCATGTGAAAGTAGACGTAGTTATAGATACTCTGCGAATCGATATCGCGGCTTGCCAGCGGATGGCGGATCAGCGCTTCAATGGAGGAACCAAACAACAACTGGCTGCCCGTATCCTGGTAATACAGCGGGCGCGTGCCCATGCGGTCGACTGCGAGCAGGGCATCGCCAGTGCGCTCGTCGAGCACAGCCAGCGAAAACTCTCCGTGAAGGCCGGAGCATAGTTCCCGTCCTTTCTCGCGCCAGCAATGCGCGATGGCGGCAGCCATGCCGATGCGGACGGCCTCATCCTGCCAGCGAGCCTCCTTGAAACGCGGCAAGCCGCACACCGCCACCAGCAGGCCCTGCTCATGAAAGAACTGCTGCTCGGAATTGGCTCCGACAACAGCCAGGCCGGCCACGCCAGCAATACTCGCCTGCATCGGCACGCCGTAGAAACGCGCGAGCGGCTCGGCCATGCCATGCGCCAGCTCGGCAGCACCATGGCGTCCGCTCCACCCACACAGGCCTTTGCCCGCGAACTCTCCATTGAACATCGTATACCTTGTCTTTAATTGTCCAGCCGTTCCATCCATACTCACACCAAGACTTCGACGGGTGCCGGATGGCTGAGAAACGCGGTCGGGCTGGCCGTCAATCCATAAGCGCCCGACTGAAATATCACGACCAGGTCTCCCGGCATCGCCTTCGCCAGCTCCATCTGGTCGGCCAACAGATCGAGCGGTGTGCAAAGCGGCCCGACGATCGATACCCGTTCGCGCTCACCGTCCTGCATGCGGTTGCCGATCGCAACGGGATAGTTTTTCCGAATGACCTGACCGAAGTTGCCGGAAGCCGCGAGGTGGTGGTGCAAGCCGCCGTCCGTGACCAGAAACACCTGCCCACGAGATATCTTGCGATCTATGACGCGGCATACATAGAGCCCCGCCTCCGCGACCAGGTAGCGCCCCAGTTCGATGACGAGTTGCGTTTGCGGCAGATGCTCGCGCGCCAGCGGCATGAGCGCATGCAATCCTTCTCCGACCGCGGCCAGATCCAGCGGCTGCTCACCGGGAAAATACGGCACGCCGAATCCGCCGCCGATGTTTAGCGTACGCACGGGCACAGCTGCATCTTGTGCAAGCTGGGCACCGAGCAACAGCGTCTGTTCCTGCGCCTCGCGCAGTGCATCGGCGCGCAGGCTTTGCGATCCGCTGAAAATATGGAAGCCCTCGAAATCGATATCCAGCTGCCGCAAGCGAGCCAGCATGGCGGGCACGCGTTCCGCATCGACGCCGAACTGTTTCGCGCCACCGCCCATGCGCATGCCAGACCCTTTCAGTTCAAACTCGGGGTTGACACGGATTGCGGTGGTCGGACGGATGCCAAGCCGGTCGCCGAGTGCCGCAATCCGCTCCATTTCACGCTCGGATTCCATGTTGATGGTGCAACCGGCGGCAATCGCCGACGACAGTTCCACATCGGTCTTTCCGGGTCCGGCGAAACTCATCCGTTGCGGCGACATTGTCGTATCCAGTGCGACCTTCAGTTCGCCGCCAGATGCGACATCAAAGCCATCTACCAGCCCGGCCAGATGCTGTACAACTGCCGGCATCGGGTTAGCCTTAACCGCATAGTGCAGCTGGATGTCGCGCGGCAAATGGTGATGCAGGAGCGCGACGCGGTCGCTGATCTGCTGGCGATCGTACGCATAAAACGGCGTGCGTCCGACCCGTTGCGCAAGGCGCGTTATCTCAATATTGCCGGCGCAAAGACACTCGCCGCGGATCGCGAAGCCGTGTTGCGCCGCGTGCACTGGACGAACATTGCTCATGCGGCCGCATCCTGGAAGCTGTTTCGCAGTTCCTGCGCAAGGAGCTTGCGGTCGATTTTGCCGTTCGGGTTGCGCGGCAGACTGCCGCTCCAGATTTCCATGCGTGACGGCAGCATGTAGGCGGGAAGCTTGGGCTTGCAGGCTGCCAGCAGCGACTTTGCATCGGTCAGCTCGCGCTCGCGCGGGACCGCGACCACGACGATTGCCTGCCCCAGCGACGGATGCGGCACACCAAAGGCAGCCGCTTCCGCCACCATGCCGGTTGCATACACCACCTCCTCGACTTCCGTCGGGCTGACCCGATAGCCGGAAGTCTTGATCATTTCATCCCTGCGGCTGATAAAGTACAAAAAGCCTTCTTCATCCATACGCACGGTGTCGCCAGACCAGACGGCAAGCTCGGGAATCGGCAAGCCGGGATGCGGAGAAGGAATCGGCTTGAAGCGCTCGGCCGTTTTTTCGGCATCGTTCCAGTAGCCCATCGACACCAGTGCGCCGCGGTGCACCAGTTCTCCCGGCTCGCCGGGCGCGCATGGCGTCCCGTCTTCCCGCAGGACAAGAACTTCCGCGTTCGGGATCGCCTTGCCGATGGAATCGGGGCGCCGATCAAGCTGTTCCGGCGCCAGGTAGGTGGAGCGAAATGCCTCGGTCAGGCCGTACATCAGGAAGACTTTCGTGTCCGGCAGCGCGCCTCGCAATGCATCAAGCGTGGTGCGCTGCATTGCGCCGCCGGAATTCGTGATGTACCGCAGCTTAAGCTTCTCCGGCCACTTCAGTTGCGCGAGCTGTATCCATAGCGGCGGCACGGCAGCCAGGCCGGTGATACCCTCTTGCGCTACCGTCCGCACCACGTCTTGCGGCAGAAGGTGGTTCAGCAGCACGACCGATGCACCGACATGAAACGCGGTGGTCAGCTGGCTGAGCCCGTAATCGAAACTGAGCGGCAATACCGCCAGCAGGCGGTCTTCCGGCGTGTTTCCGAGATAGGAAGACACACTTTTCGCGCCTGCCACGAGATTGCGATGGGACAGTACGACGCCTTTCGGTTTGCCGGTGCTGCCCGACGTATACAGGATGGCGGCCATGTCGGTATCGATCATGCTCGGGAAGTACGCTTGCTGGCGGCGGGCTAGCACGTCTTCCCAGCGCAGCCTTGCTACGCCAGGTAGTTCGGGCAAGTCCTCCGAAGAGTCAACCATGATCACAGTACGCAGATCGGGGCACGCAGCCAATGCCGGAGCCAGTAACCGCAAACGGTCGGCGGACGTGACCAAGGTCTTCACGTTACAGTCGCCGAGAATGTAAGCAACCTGCTCAGCCTTGAGCAACGGATTGATCGGCACGAAAACCCCGCCTGCGGCGGCCGCGCCAAACAGCCCCACCACGGTTTCGATCCGCTTTTCGAGGTAGACGCCGACGCGTTCGCCGCGCTCAAGCCCAAGCTGGCGCAATGCGCCGGCCATCGAAAGCACTTGTGCGGCAAGAGAGCCGTAGTCCTGCGAATGGGCTTGATAGGTCAATGCCTTCGCGTGCGGGCGCTCCTTCGCGGAGCGCAACAGCATCTCGTGGACAAGGTTGCTCATACGGATTTTCCCCTTCCCTTTTTAACTGGCCTATTGTGAGAGGGAAGCGCATCCGAAAAATTGATAAATTACAAATCTGCCCGATTTTGTTTCCACACTTCACGTTATGTTGGCGTAGAGAACAGTTTGTTGATTATCAACATCCCGCCATCATGCCCTCCTAAAATCTCGATCTGATGTCGAGGCGGAAGAGCGCGGCGTCGCAGAATCATTTTCAGGATCGTTAAGGATGCATGCACATGCTGAACGGCTGCGCAAAAAAAATCAGAGGGCTTATCCAGACAGGCCGCCAGATCGGCGCCGTCAACACGATCCTGTATGTATCCGACCGCGCACTCGCCACCGTTTCGGGCGGGCGGGCACGGCTCTACAAGTACTACTTCGTCGCGCAGCCGGTTTCAACTGCAGCTCGGCTTCCGGGCGGGCGTGGAAAGAAACTTCTGGCGCGCGAGGTGGCCAGCGGAGACGAGGCGACGCGACATTTTCCGCGGCCGTCTTCTGTTATCGCGCAGAGATACGGACAAGGAGCGCGTTGCATTGCAGCGTTCAAGGATGAAACCTTCGTCGGCTACCACTGGCACTTGCACGGCTGCTACCGGGAGGATGAAGTGCGCGCTGCCTACCTACCGGAGCCTTCCGGGGCGGCAGTCTGGGATTTCGACGTCCACGTCGAACCGGGTTTTCGCCTGGGCGTAGCCTTCCTCCGTCTATGGGACGAGGCGAATGCGAAGCTGGCGCAGCAGGGTGTACGCTGGTCCTGCAGCAGGATATCCGCATACAACGCCGAGTCGATGAAATCCCATACGCGGCTGGCGGCAACGAAGATGGGATGTTCGATTTTTCTGAAAGCCGGAAGCTGGCAGATCGTGTTTTCCACCATCCGTCCCTATGTCCACCTTTCTTTCAGGGCGCAATCGACACCAGTCTTTCATTTCGATACAACATTGCTTGCCGCGCCGGCACGGCCGCTTCAGGAACAACAATCATGGAGGAATCATGCAGCGTCTTGACGAAGTAAGAAACATGCTCGCCGAGGTTCTCGGCCTGGGTGAGCGCAAGAAATTTCTGAGTGCGGACTCAACGCTGCTGGGGGCCTTGCCGGAGCTGGATTCGATGGCGGTAATCAGCGTCATTTCGGCACTGGAGGAGTGGTTCGGCATCGCGGTGGACGACGACGAAATCAATGCGAACATCTTCCGTACCCTGGGAAGCCTCACGAACTTCGTCGACCAGAAGCTTGCATAATGTCCGCGCCTCCCAAGTGCGCGGCCCGCCCGTTTTTCCTGCCGACGAAGAGAGGGCCTCTTTTCTGTCTGTTTCACCCTCCACACGCTATGCAGGCGATGCGCGGCGCGGTTCTGTATGTGCATCCATTCGGCGAAGAAATGAACAAGTCGCGCCGGATGGCCGCCCTGCATGCCAAGCAACTGGCCGCGATGGGATATGGCATTCTGCGGCTCGACCTATACGGGTGCGGCGACAGCAGCGGGGAGCTGCGCGATGCAAGCTGGGACTACTGGAAAGAGGACCTGCGCGCTGCCGTGGACTGGCTGAGCAACCACTGCGAAGGGCCCCTCTGTCTGTGGGGTTTGCGGCTCGGGGCGACGCTGGCTCTGGATTTCGCCCGCACGTCCGTTTTCCCGATCCACCGCCTGTTATTGTGGCAACCTGTCATCAGCGGGGAGATGTTCCTTTCTCAGTTCCTGCGACTGAAGCTAGCGGGATCGATCATTAGCGGCGGCAACCCCGCATCCACGGGGACACGGCAGCTCCGGGATTCCCTGAGATCGGGCGTAACGCTCGAGATCGCCGGATATGACCTGTCTCCCCCGCTCGCATCGGCAATGGATGCACTAAAGCTGGAGGAGCTTGCCGACGCAGGAAACGTCATTGATTGGTTCGAAGTCGTCCCGGAACAGGGACGAGACTTGCCGCCGGCAGCAAAACGTGTGATCGATACCTGGCGGCGCAAGAGCGTGCATGTCAATGTTCATTCCATTCCCGGCTCCGCCTTCTGGGCTACGCAGGAAGTGACGGAATGCCCGGAATTGCTCGCCAAATCCGCACGCATTTTCGCAGGGGAATTCGCATGAATATCGATGAGCGAGGTATCGCCTTCCCGTGCCGTGGCGACTGGCTGTACGGCGTTCTCAGCCAGCCGGAACATCCAAGCCAGCGCGGTGTCGTCTTAGTGGTCGGCGGCCCGCAGTACCGGGCCGGCAGCCACCGGCAGTTCAGCCTGCTGGCACGTTATCTCGCCGCGAATGGCATCGCCGCGCTGCGCTTCGACTACCGCGGCATGGGTGACAGCGACGGCATGGCACGTACGTTCGAGAACATCGACGACGACATTCGATGCGCAATAGACCATATTTTTGATCAAATTCCGCAGCTGCGCGAAGTGGTCTTGTGGGGCCTGTGCGACGGTGCATCGGCATCGCTGTTTTACGCGCACTGCGATCCGCGTGTGCGCGGCTTGATACTACTGAATCCCTGGATACGAACGGAACAGGGGGAAGCCAAGGCCTATCTTCGACACTATTACGCAAAGCGCCTGTTCAACGCAGACCTTTGGAGCAAGGTCTTCAGCGGCCGCTTCGACTACAAATCGGCAGTGCAATCGGCATATCGGATTGTCGGCAGCAGCCTTGGGGTGCGACGGCCGGTGTTTTCCGGCGCGCCGGCATCCTCACCCGAAGGCTCCTTGTCGCTGCCGGATCGCATGCTGCATGGCCTGACCGCCTTTGACGGAAAAGTGCTGCTTATCCTCAGCGGCAAGGACCTGACGGCCAGGGAATTTGTCGATGTGACGAGCGGCAGCCGGCGCTGGAGGCGTGCATTGGAATCGCAACGCGTGCAGCGACGCGAACTCGCCGAGGCTAACCACACATTCTCGCAGCGCGACTGGCGCGACCAAGTGGCGCACTGGACGCAACAGTGGGTGCGGTCGTGGTAAGGCGAGTCTTGATGATTGCCTACCACTTCCCGCCGCTGCGCGGCAGCAGCGGCATCCAGCGCACCTTGAAATTCGCCCATTACCTGCCGGAGTCAGGCTGGCAACCCATCGTGCTGAGCGCCCATCCTCGCGCCTATGAAAACACGTCGAGCGACCAGTTGGGCGACATAGCGCCGGGCACGATCGTCAGCCGCCCGTTTGCACTTGATACCGCACGCCATCTTGCAATACTCCGCCGCTATCCGCGCTTGTTGGCGCTACCCGATCGCTGGATCTCGTGGATTCTTGGGGCTGTTCCGGCCGGACTGAAGCTGATGCGTCGGCACCAATGCGACGTAATCTGGTCCACCTACCCGATCGCGACCGCCCATCTGATCGGCCTGGCGTTGCACAAGCTGACCGGGATTCCCTGGGTAGTAGACATGCGGGACCCGATGACAGATGAAGACTATCCTGCGGAACGCCTAGTGCGCCGTATCTTCCAGTGGGTGGAAAGAAAAGCGCTCCGGAATGCCAGTCTCGTCGTGTGTACGACTCCCGGTGCGATAGCCGATTATCGGGCACGCTACCCTGAGATTCCGGCCGAACGCTATCGGCTTATCGAAAACGGGTATGACGAGGAACATTTCGCTGCAGCCCAGGCCCGCTGTACCGAACAAGACCACAGGTTTACCTTACTGCATAGCGGAATTGTTTATCCGTCGGAGCGCGATCCGACCGCGCTCTTTGAAGCTCTCGCGCAGTTAAAAAAACAAGGGCGGATCGACTGTTCGCAATTCAGGCTCGTTCTGCGGGCGACCGCGCATGACGCGCATATCGGAGCGATGCTAAGCCGGCACGGTATCGACGACTTGGTGGAACTCGCTCCGCCGCTGGGATACCGCGATGCGCTCAGCGAGATGCTGTCGGTGAACGCGCTTCTAATTCTGCAGGCTGCAAACTGCAACCGCCAGGTTCCTGCCAAGCTGTATGAATATCTGCGCGCCGGACGGCCCATTCTTGCGCTGACCGATACCGACGGTGACACTGCCACGGTATTGCGACAAGCCGGCATCGATACGATTACACGCCTGGACTCCAAGGACGAAATCATGAATGCGCTGCCACGCTTTATCGCTCTTGCGAGGACAGGACAGGCGCCGCGCGTTCTGCAGGGGCAGATCCATTCCTATTCGCGCAAGTCCAGGGCAAGAGAGCTGGCAGGCGCACTCGATGACGCCGCCGGGCGAATTGACGAAATAGGGTACATGAGGGAGTACGATGAAAAGCCGAGCCGTTAAATCACCTTACTTTTACAGCGCACTTGGACTCGCAGGCTTGCTGCTGTCTGTCGCGGCTCCTATTCCGGCAGCCGACATCCTCGCCTGCGGCGATCTGGCCAACGCCTTCGGCCCTTTCGACTATCGAAATGCCGAGCATCGGAAGAATCTGCCCATCGTGGAGACGCACCACTTCACACCACAGGTGGAAAGCCTGATGAAGGCGGCAACGGGCTCGCTGGGTGCAGACATCGACTATACGCTGCGGGCTTTCCCAAATCATTTGCGGGCGCTCGACGCGATGGCGCGTTTATCGATCAGGGAAAAAACGGCGCGCCCCTCCGGCGCCAATTACAGCATTGAGTGTTATTTCGACAGAGCGATACGTTTTCGTCCAGAAGACGGCTTGGCACGCATGGCTTACGGCGCCTATCTGGCGAATATCGGCGAAGCTGGGAAATCGATCGAGCACATGCAAGCGGCGGCCAGACTGGAACCCGACAACGCGACCGTCAACTACAACCTCGGCCTGATGTATCTGAAGAATAAGGATTATGCGCAGGCGAGAAGCTATGCGAAAAAGGCTTATGCTCTCGGCTTCCCTTTGCCTGGGCTAAAGAACAAACTGGTTGCCGCCAGAGCGTGGAAAGACGACGATCTTCACTAAAAAAAACAGGCAGCCGCACCAGCGACTGCCTGCATCCAGGACGTAACGCGAGTCCGTCTTAACGCGGAACAATCGCGAATTGCGGGCCCGTCGAATAATCGGGCTTGACTGTCCGATTCATGAAGACCTGCCATGCGGTAGCGCCATTGGTCGCGCCAGAATCGACGCTGTATGCCAGTGCCGGCTGCATGTTCGATGGATAGCCCGTGTTTTCTGACGAGTACCCCACCATTTCTCCCGTTTGCAGACCGAGCGCGGACGCCATTGCGCTGCTTCCGCAGGCAAGAGAGGTCTGCGTCGACGGCACGCTCGCCTGATAGACCGGGCCGAACGAACTGTAGTACGGGCTGGTCGACGTGTCGCGGATGTTCAGCGCGTAGCTGCTGCCGTATATCCAGCAGAAACCGGTATCGGTCATGCGCCCGATCGGGAACTTCGCCTTCCATACCATCAGCTGTTTCGCCTTCGGATAGCCGAGCTCCGCTGTACGCCCGATTGCGGACGTGAAGAAGTCGTCCTGCCAGGGAGCGATGCCCCGGCTGTCGTTGTATACCATGGCGGCGCCGTTGGTAATAATGCCCAGGCTGTTGGCGCTGGCATTGGCTGTGTAGTTCGTGTTGTACCAGTCGAGGTTATTCGACAAGAAGGTTTCGAACTGCGCCTTCATCGGATCCTTGTCCGGCGTAATGTAGGCTGCCTCGCCTAATGCGCGCATGCTCCATGCCTGTCCACGCACCTGGTCCGATTTGACTAATCCCTTTCCGTACTCTCTGTATGCCGGATTGTATTGGAATATGTCCCACATCGCCCAGAACTGCAGCTCTTCCAGGTGATAGTAGTCGCCGGTCACGAGATACGGTACAAACGAGAATGCCGGCTGGTGCGCCGAATCCGCAACATTGGGATTGGTGCAGGTGCCGCCGCATGCAGGAAATGCTTCATACTTCCCGGTGGACGGGTTGTAGGTATCGGATGTGCTTCCCAGGATCGTCATGTACGGGTAGTTCACCAGGCTGACCGGACGATCGGTGAGCTTGTCGCGATAATGCACGGACCAGCTGCCTGCCAGTGCTGCCGTCCCAAGCGTGACATCCTTGGCGCCCTTGTCACCGCTCAGCACATACATTGCAGCCCAGCCCGGCAGCAGACCGATGTCCGGCCGTCCGCCGGTATCGGGCATGTACGGAGTCGCCTGGCCGGCCCCCATCGGCTCAGTCTTCGTTCCGCTCCAACCAGATGTCAGCGAGGATAGCGCAGTGCTGGAAATCGTCAGAGCAGGATCGTACTTGGGAATCGCCTTGGTGGAAATCAGATATGCCGCATTATGCGCGACGTTCAACTGCGGCGTGGCACCCCACCAGAATTCCTTGCGCCAGCGCGCGTGGTGATAATGAGCCATGCCGGTCTTCGAGTAGACGTTGCTGCCGCCAACCAAAATCTGCACGTCATAGGTGTAATTCTGCGGGTTGGGCTCGTAGGCCCAGTCGTTTTCAATGGTGACATCGACCTTCGCCTTGTTCATCCCGGCATAGGAACGGATCGCGAAGCGCGCGGACAACTGCGGGTGTTCGGTGCCGGAAGCCGTCTTCAGCGGAGCGGACACGATCCATTCATTCGCGACCGGGCCTGACAGCCAGGTCATGTAACTGCCGCTCTTGAGCAGCGCGTCGGCGGATGCGCTGTAGACGACGCCGTTCAGCGTCACGTTGACGCTTGCAGTGAAGCCGGCATTCAGCAGCGCGGCCGGCGTGGTGCCACTCGACGTCGATACCGATCCGGATTTCGCCAGATTGAGCGTCACCGACTGATTCGCGGCCAGGCTCGGAATCACAGCGGAAAGGACCGCATGCCGCATGCTGCCATCCGGATTGGTTGCCTTGCTATCGACCTGAACCGGAACGGTAGTGCCGTCGCTTAGCGTAGCGGTCAAGCCGTCGGTCGGAAGTACGGAACCAGCCGCAAAGACCTGCCCGAACGTCACAGGGACGTTCGCCTGATTAGTGGTGCTAGTGCTATCGAGCCGGACATTCGTAATGGTTACTCCGGGAGCTGGAGCCGGGGCTGGAGCCGGCGCCGGCGCAGGAGCCGGCGCGGTGCTGATCATACTCGCATCGTATTCGCATACCTTCACTGTGCCGGGTAGCGGATCGCCGAAAGTCGTATTGTTGCAGTTGACCGGACCCGTCAGGCTCTTCGTGACCCATGTGCTGTCAAGGCCGTAACGCACCTGAGTGGTGCCCGAGAAGTTACAGACCTCGCCTTCCGTCGCGCAGCGCGTCCAGCTTGTGGTCGGAGCAGGAGCAGGTGCAGGTGCAGGTGCAGGCTTCGACCCCTTGACGCCGCCTTTGCCGAGCAAGGTTGCCGAGTCTGTGCCGCCCGCCGGCGCGTCCAGCCCGCTTCCGCCGCCACATGCAGTCAACACACAGCTAGCGAGGATCGTTGACAGGAGCTCCATCTTTCTGGGAAATGGCAATCGTTTCATGGCTTGTCCAAATAATATCGCCGGAGTCATCGGCGGTGTTGAGTTGTATCGCCATACAATCGCGTCAAACCTGAATGCACGGCGGATGTTGTTGAAATACTGAGGGTTACAACGAAGTCATGAAGGCTCCCTGTTACTGGAAGATTCACACCAGATGAGATCGCGTTACTGCAATCGGGAGATCAGGGAAATGTCGAGGCGCTTCCATTGATACGCCTCGACGCCGCCATTTCTTCACTACGTCTGTGGAAATGAAGAATTAAGGTTTGTAGATGTAGACGTCCTTCGTCGTACCGTTCACCAGGATGAATACACCGCGTGACGGGCTGTAGCGGAAGCGCCCGTAAGTACCCCACTGCTGCTGCGCACCCGGATCGTCACCACCAGGCGTCAGGTGAGTCCAGGCCGCGTTTGCCGGATTGAAGGTGTAGATATCCTTGCCGCCCCCCCAGACGAAGAACATGTCGCGCTGGTCGGCATATGCCATGCCAGGGCGAGTTCCGATATTGGTCGGCGCGGATCCGCTGGCCGCAACTTCAGTATATGTCTGGGTTGCCGTGAGACTAGCAGGTGACGTCAGGTCCCAGCGGCGCATCGAATAGGTGTTATCACTCTTCGGATACACGACGTAGAGCTGGTTGCGCTTGCGATCGATATCAGTTCCGCCGCCCGCGTCGTAATTGTTGTAGCCGTAGCGCTTCCAAGTATTGGTGGAAGGATCGTATTCGCCGATGTAGCCGGCTTCGCCCGCGACGGACCAGACGTGTCCGTTCGACGCGACGGCGGTCTGGCCACGCCCGCCAACTCCCTGAGGACGGTCCGCAATACGAGACCACAACGAGGTCTGCGGATCGTAGCAAACTGTAACCGGCGAACCGGCCGCCGACGGGTAATACGTTTCACCGAGCGAGCAATACCTTCCCTGTGAATCGACGAACACGCCGCCGTAGGTGTGGGAAGAGCGCGGCTGTTGCAGATCCAGTTGCGACAGCACCGGATCGGCGAAGCACTTGTCATATGCGACATAGTTCCCGTTCATTACGCTATCCGCCAATGAAACGGCGCCCTTCGGGTAGAAACCGCACGATTCGACACGCGAGTCACTCCAACCTGCCCCGGCTGCCGTCCCGGTGGCGCCCTCCCCCATCTCAGTCAACCGTTGCCACTTCATGTTGACCAGGTCGAATGCGAACAGATTGTTGTACCACGAGTCGCCATGCCCGCCACCGTAGACGATCATGCGATCCAGCTTGGCATCGTATGCGCCGCCACTCCACGCCCCGATGACCGCTTCGCAGGCATAGCTGTTGTATGGCTGCGGACAGACATCCTTCATCTGGGTGCCGGTCAGTTCCTTCCATGAATTGGAAGGCATTGCGGCGATGATGCTGTCGATCGGTCCCGTCGTGGTCGGAGCCGGAGCCGGAGCCGGAGCCGGAGCCGGAGCCGGTGCTGGTGCTGGTGCTGGTGCTGGTGCTGGTGCTGGTGCTGGTGCTGGTGCCGGAGCGGCCGTAACGGAAGTCGAATCGGTTTCGCAAACCTTTACCGTGCCCTGCAACGGATCCCCGAAGACGTCGTTGCTGCAGCTGACCGGACCGGTCAAGGTTTTCGTCACCCAGGTCTGGTTGAGGCCATAACGGACCTGCGCAGTGCCGGTAAATGAACAGGTGCCGCCTTCCGTCGCACATTGGGTCCAGGAGCTCGGAGCCGGAGCCGGAGCCGGAGCCGGAGCCGGAGCCGGTGCCGGTGCCGGTGCCTGAGCAACGGCAAAATTTGCCTTGACGTTGCGGACAGTGCTCATCGTTACCGAACAGCTTGTAGCGCTGCCGCTGCAATCGCCGCTCCAGCCGGTAAATACGCTGTCGGCAGCAGGCGCTGCAGTCAGGGTGACGACAGTATCAGTTTTATAGACCTCGCTGCAGTCCGTTCCGCAATCGATCCCGACTGGGCTGGACGTGACACGGCCGGTGCCCGAAAGTGCCACCGTTGCCTGGTAGGTTCCGCTTCTCTTGGCGCCGCCCTTGGCAAGAAGCGTGGACGCATCAGCGTCTGCCGCACTCCCGCTAGGCGCATCGCTCGATGCCCCGCCGCAAGCGCTCAGCACACAGCTGACCATGATTGTTGTGAGGAAAGGCACGTTCGGGTGGCGGGTCGGTCTCGTCATGATGATCGTAGTTGCATGTCAATAAATTATGGTTAGCAAATATCAAGGTTTACTAACCGCAAGTTTCTCTATGGCATGCTTTCCCTAAAGAAGTTCCTTGAGAAATAAATTTTTACGAATACCCCATCCTTATTAACCGGCGTCAATGAAGTAACACGCAGCAATAGGGAAGTACAAAAACGACAAGAGCCCGCGCTATGACACGCAGGCTCTTGAAAGCGAGAACGGGAAACGGCGGCGAAAGACCGCCGCTAAGCTAGAAAAAACTTTCCGGAATGACTAGAACATCGCCGGGCCGCATCGGGATATTGGCCGAAAGATCGCCATCCTTGATCAAATCGTTGAGACGGACCGGCACCTTTTGGAGGCTGCCTTCCTGTTTCCGAAGGATGCGCGCGCTGTTTCCCGACGCATAAGGAGTGATCCCCCCGACGGCAATTACTACATCCATCAGCGACATACCTTTACGATAAGGCAATGCCTGCGGTTTCACCGCCTGCCCAATGATGCGGATTTGTTCGCCGTAGGGGCCGCTAAATTTCGTCACGGTGACGGTCACTACCGGTTGCTGGATGAATTTCGACAGTGCCTTTTCGATGTCGCGCGCGAGATCCGTCGAAGTCTTGCCGCTGGCCTGCAAATCTTCCACTAGCGGCGTCGTGATCTTGCCGTCAGGGCGCACAGGCGCCGTCAGTGAAATGTCCGGATAACGCCAGACCAGGATATGGAGGCTGTCGCCTGGGCCGATCAGGTAATCGTGGCTGTACGATTCATCGCTAGTATTCGCAATGGATTCCGGAGCCGTCTTGCATCCTCCCAAGACGAACATCGCCAACATGCAAGTCATGCACGCCAACGCGCGCACGAAAATAGAATAGTTTTTCATTGCTTATATATCCTCCCTACTGATGAAACGCTTCCTGCTGAAGCCTGTTCGCTTTCCGGCAAGGCTCAATTTCCTCCGGAAGATCCGAATCGCCATGCCTGAATATATGCTGCGTCACGCGACAGCAGGATGCAGCTGTCGCTGATGAGAGACAAGGCATGCAAGGCCAGCATGAATGTCATGCGTCGGCTCGAATCCCAGCAAGCGCCTCGCCTTGGAGATATCGGCTTGGGAATGGCGAACGTCTCCCTCGCGAAAACCGACATGCTTTGCCTCCTGGCTGCGCATGTCCGGATTCTCTTGTTCCAGCAAAGCGCGTATTGCGCTGAACAATTCATTGAGCGTGGTCCGATCTCCCAGTGCGATGTTGTAGACCTGGTTGATAGCATCCGGGTCATCGCAAAATGCCGCAAGCAGGTTGGCCTGAATCACGTTCTCGATGAAGCAGAAATCGCGGCTGGTTTCGCCATCGCCGTTGATGTGCACCTGTTCGTTACTGCTCAGGGCAGCGATCCATCTCGGTATTACCGATGCATAGGCCCCGTGCGGATTTTGCCGCGGACCGAATACGTTGAAGTAACGCAGCCCGATCGTTTGCATTCCGTAACGCAGCTGGAATACGCCGGCATAGAGTTCGTTGACGTACTTCGTGACGGCATAGGGCGACAATGGGCTCCCGATCACCGATTCGACCTTCGGCAGCGCAGGGTGGTCGCCGTACGTTGAACTCGATGCGGCATAGATGAAGCGTCTGACCGACGCGTCGCGCGCAGCCACGAGCATGTTCAGGAAGCCGGTGACATTGTTTTCGTTCGTCAGTATCGGATCCTCGATCGAACGCTGTACCGAGCCGAGCGCCGCTTCATGCAGCACGAAGTCGACGCCATTGCATGCCTCTTCGCAATCCGGCAGGTTGCGGATATCGCCGCGTAATGCGCGGAAATTACTCCATGCTTGCGCCCCCACCAACTTGCGCACTTCGTCGAGATTGTGCTGAAAACCGGTCGAGAAGTTATCCAGTCCAGTAACACGCTGCCCCAGGCGCAACAGCGTCTCCAAGAGGTTGGAACCGATGAATCCGGCCACGCCCGTGATCAGCCAGTGATACTGGCGCTGTTCGAGGTGACGGCATACCTCGGCATAACGCACTGGAAGAAGCGCCTCGTCATTCTTCATTCACAGCCTCCACGCGCTGAAACCGGCTGCGCGCAGCTGATCCAGATCGAATTTCGACTTCACATCGATAAAGCATCCCTGTTCGACGAGCTTGGCGCCGTACTCGGCCAATGGGCGCTCCACCACTTCGCGGTGCGCTACGGCGACCACCATTGCCTTGGCGCGCGGCAGCTCATCCCACTGCTCCAGTTGGATGCCGTATTCATGAAGCGCTTCGGACGAGTCGGCCAGAGGGTCGCATACGTGTACTTCCAGTCCGAACGACTTGAGCTCCCTGATCATGTCGGCCACCTTCGAGTTTCTCAAGTCCGGGCAATTCTCCTTGAAGGTAAGGCCAATGACATTAACCACGCTGCCCTTGACGGGAAAACCTGCGCGAATGATTTCCTTGACCGTTTTCTCGGCGACGAACTTCGCCATGCCGTCGTTGATGCGGCGCCCGGCCAGAATAACTTGCGGATGGTACCCGGCCATGACCGCCTTGTGTGTCAGATAGTACGGGTCGACACCGATGCAGTGGCCGCCCACCAGCCCCGGCTGAAAGCGCAGGAAATTCCACTTGGTGCCGGCCGCCTCCAGCACTTCGGAGGTATCGATGCCGAGCATGTCGAATATGATCGCCAGTTCGTTCATCAACGCGATATTCAAGTCGCGCTGGGTATTTTCGATCACCTTTGCCGCTTCGGCGACACGGATGCTTGATACGGGAAATACCCCGGCGTTTATGATCGAACCATAAAGTGCTGTGACCTTCTTTACTGTTTCGGCATCGTCTCCCGAAACAATCTTCAGAATCGAGGTCAGCGTATGCTCCTTGTCGCCAGGATTGATACGCTCCGGTGAAAATCCGACGTGGAAGTCTTTCATCCACTGCATGCCGGAATGCCGTTCCAGAACCGGGATGCAGATTTCCTCGGTCGCACCTGGATATACAGTCGATTCATAAACGACGATTGCACCGCGCTTCATGTGCTTGCCGACAACCGTGCTCGCACCAATCAAGGGAGCGAAATCCGGATTGTGCGCATTGTCCACCGGTGTCGGCACGGCGACCACAATGTAATCGGCCTCGGCCAGCGCGCTGGCGTCGCAGGTTGGCTTCAGCAACGATGCGGCGCGCAGTTCGTTCGACGAAACTTCTCCTGTGGGATCGATATGGCGCTTGTAGTTCTCGATTTTCGCTTCCGAGAGGTCATAGCCAATCGTCCGATATTTCTTGCCGAAGGCAACTGCCAACGGCAGGCCTACGTAGCCTAATCCCACTACGGCGACGACACCGATGTCGTCCGATGAATTGCGGCTGAGCTGGTTGATTTTCTCTATCTGGGCGGAAATGTCGCCGGCGCGCGCAGTGTCGGGGCTGGTGTACAAGGCATGTCCTTTCAATCATTAATTCGAAGGCAATTGTTAACCGCAGCCCATTATTTGTTTTTGGCATGTTTATTCGTTGACAATCCTCAATAAAGCGCACTAGCAACATCCCCTACCATGAGGCCTGCACAAACCAGTTCGAGCTAGACCAATCAGGTCGCGGCACCTACAAGACATTCAAGCAGGCACGCGCTTGCCTGGCCCCACGACTTTCATACAAGAGGATGCGATGGCGGTTCATAACGCACGCACTGCGATAAGCCTGGCGGCAACCCTGTCGTTGCTGGCGGCCGGCGTCGCCGGATGTACGCAGAGACAAAGCGTCAATTCACTGCTGAGCGAAGCAGCAAACTACGAACAGAGCGGCAACAGGAATGCGGCCATCATCCAGTTGAAAAACGCGCTCCAGCAGGATTCACGCAACGCCGAGGCACGCCAGCGGCTGGCATCGCTTTACCTACAATCGGGTGACGGTTCCTCTGCTGAAAAGGAGATCAGGCGCGCGATCGATGGCGGCATGTCTGCCGAAAAGGCGTGGCCGATATTGGCCAAATCGCTGCTTCTGCAGGGGCAATTCCAAAAGGTGATCGACGAGGCTCCGCCGGGCGCGCAGCATGACCCACAGTCGCTCGCCTTGCGCGGCGACGCTTATCTATCGCAAGGAAAATCCGGGGAAGCATCTGCAGCCTATGAGCAGGCACTGTCACTGCGCGAAAGCGATCCCGGCGCACTGGTCGGACGAGCCCGGCTCAATGCTATTCGACGCGACTTCGCCGCAGCCCATGCCGATATCGACAAGGCCCTCACCGCCGATGAGAAAAATGTAGATGTCCGGCTATTCAAGAGCCAGCTGCTGCAAATGGAAGACAAGCCCCAAGATGCATTGGCATCCTATTCGCGGGTGATCGAGATTGATCCCTCCAATATAGAGGGCAAGCTCGGCAGGGCATACTGCGAAATCGCACTGGAAAAATACGAAGACGCACAACGCGACCTTGACGCAATTCGCAAGCTGGCCCCCGGCAGAGCGGTCGTCCTCCATGCACAAGCGATGCTCGACTACAAGCAGGGCAAGCCGCAACAGGCGCTCGAAGCGGTGCAGCAAGTGCTGCGCGCTGCGCCCGAGTATGCTCCCAGCCTGCTGCTGGCGGGCGTGCTGCAAAAGGACCTCGGCGCGTATCAGCAAGCCGAAGACAACCTGAGCCGTTATCTCGACAAGGTTCCCGGCAATCTCTATGCCATCAAGCAGCTGGCTGCCGTCATCCTGAGGAATGGCGACGTACAGCGCGCGGCGAACGTGATCGAAAGCGGACTGAAATCTGCGCCTGACGACACCCAGCTGCTGGCTCTTGCCGGTGATGCCAATTTGCGGGAAAAGAATTTTGCCAAGGCGTCCACCTATTTTGAGCGCGCCGCGCGCAACGCTCCTGACTCCGCAAGAATCCTGACTGCGGTAGGGGTGAGCAAGCTCGCGCAGGGCGACAGCGCAGCTGCTACCGAGGTGCTAGAGAAGGCAGTCAAGCTGGACCAGCAATCGGTCGACGCCGGGCTGTTGCTGGTAAATGCCAAGATCGCAGCAAAACAATATGACAGCGCGCTTGCCACGCTCAAGAAATTGGCGGCTGACCACCCCGACAACCCGGCGATTCCGAATCTTGCCGGTCACGTCTATCTCGGCATGCGGGACACGCGCAATGCGCGAGCGTCATTCGACAAGGCGCTGGCACTGCAACCGAAGTTCTTCGCCGCCGCGGCAAGCCTTGCCCGCCTCGACGTGCAGGAAAACAGGCATGACGCCGCCAGACAGCGCTTTGTTTCCCTCCTTGCGAAGGACCCGTCCAACGTTCTTGCCATGCTGGCGCTGGCGGAGCTTGCCAATATTCAGGGCAAGCCGGCCGATACGCTGACCTGGCTGGAGAAGGCAAACCGCGCCGATCCCAAGGATGACAAGGCAGCGGCCGCACTCGCAACGCAATACATGAACACAGGAAAATGGGACAAGGCCCTGACGTTTGCCAAGTCATTCGCCCTTGAAAATTCGGAATCGCCACGTGCGTTGGACTTGCTCTCGCGCGTGCAGCTCGCCAACAAAGACCTGAACGGCGCGCTGGAGTCGCTGGAACGACTGGCCAAGCTCGTTCCGAACCCGGCCGGCGTCAATGTCCGCATCGCGCTCGCGCATATGTCCAAGCGCGACTTTCCCGCAGCGCGGGAAGCGGTGAACAAGGCATTGTCGGCGAGTCCCAACCTGCTGGAAGCACAATACGTCGACGGCTTGCTCAAGGCGCGCCAAGGCGACGCGGATGCGGCGCAGGCGATCGCCCGCAGACTCCAGAAGGAGCAGGCGCGCTCAGCCTATGGTCACCTGCTTGAAGCCGAGAGCTGGATGGCGCGCAAGAATTCCGCAGCTGCGGCGACATCCCTTGAAGCAGCCTTCAAGCTCGAACCCAATAGTGAAACGTTGTCCCGACTGCATCGCGCACTGGAGCTTTCCGGACGCGCAAATGAAGCCGACAGCCGGGCAAGCGAATGGCTAGCCGCGCACGCGAACGATCGCGCGGTGAGAATGCTGGTGGCGGAGTCGAATCTCTCGCGTCGGCAGTACAAGATCGCCATCGCACATTATGAGAAGCTACTGCAAAGCGATGCGAATAATGTTGTTGCTCTCAACAACCTTGCGTTCGCCTATCAGGAAATCAAGGATGCGCGAGCGCTTGATACGGCGGAAAAGGCATACAAGCTGGCGGGAGAAGATCCGTCTGTGCTCGATACTCTCGGCTGGATTCTCGCTCAGCAGGGGCAGCGTGAACGCGGCCTCGCGTTGCTGAGAAAGTCCGCCGCAATGGCGCCCAATTCCCGGGAAATCAAAGAACACCTGGAGCAGGCTGAGCGCGGCCAACTATCGCCGAAAGGCACGTGAAGCTGCGCCGGGGCGTACATGTCCCGGCGCAGCTTCGGCGTCAGTGCCTTCCGCTTTTTCCCATGCCTGCTCGAAGCAATCGACATTCGCCGCACGACGCTGATAACAGGTGGATAAACGACAGGAGCAGGAAGCTGATACACCGGACGAACGCGGCATGGGCACAAGGCCCCAGATGCACGGATTGCGCTCGCAAGGCGATGCGCTCCGAAATGGAACTGACCAGGTGCCGATTCACAGGCGAGAGCCGGTTGGTCGTGGGATGAAGCCAGGCAAGCGAAATGGCGGTTCCGGGTGCACCAGGCTGGAACTGCATGGCGGCCGCCAAAATTCTTGGTCCACCGGCAGCCATCCATCGCGAAATGCGGTTGTTCATCCCACGGCCAACGGGCTCTGGAATGGGAAGTGTACCGGGCGCTTCCGTCAAAGCGTTGAGTTCAGTCAACTCGTACGTGACAGCGGCTGTCGAAATCGATTGCGTGCAATGGCAAGCGAAAAAAAGGAAGTGTGAAGCAAGCCGATAGGCCGGATTCTGTTACGGCAGGTCGCCCTGCTATGACAGCCATTCCTCTAGGCCGTGGATTACTCCACGGCTCAAGCTTCCTACCCGCACGCTCCGCGAGCAGCCTCAATGCGTGCCTATTTGGAATTGCTCCGGGTGGAGGTTACCGCGTTTCACCGTAACTTAATACGCTCGTCTCTGTGGCCCTATTCCTCGCCTTATACCGTCCCCGGCTTGCGCCGGACAGGCTTTCAACGTACGGCCGTTAGCCGTCACCCTGCTCTGTGGAGTCCGGACCTTCCTCCCGCTATCTTGCGATAGCCAGCGGCTGTCTGGCTTGCTTCACACCGCATTGTACCGTAGCGGCAGCTGGGCCGGGATGTCCTTTTTTCCCGCGGCAGTCGCGCAGAAGCGGTATGGCGAGCTCCGGGACGGCAGGTTCACTCGTTGCACGCCTCGATGACTTGCTCGCGCAACCAGCGGTTCGCCGGATCGTGCTCGGTGTTCGCGTGCCAGTAAAAATGCGCCTCCGCCAACGGCGTGGCAAGCGGCAGCGGGAAAATCCGGTTGCCGAACGGGCGGTTGAAAAAATCGGCGTGACGCTGCGGCATGGTCAGCAGCAGGTCCGTGCGGCTGACCACGCCACAGCCAGTGAAGTAATCCTGGCAGCGCAGGCGGATACGCCGGTGCAGGTCGCGCCGCCCCAACTCCATGTCGGCCAGTCCCGGCCCGGAACGGCGCGAGCCGACCAGCACATGCCCCTGCGCCAGGTAGGCGTCGAGATCCAGCGCGTCCCGGATCTGCGGATGATCGCGCCGTACCACCACAACCATCGGGCTCAGCCCGACCCGCAAACGGCGCACATGGCCCGACAACGGCAGCGCCACATCGACGGCGGCGTCGATCGATCCCATTGCCAGCGATTCTTCGAGGCCGCGCCGGCTGACGTGCACGGCATCGATGTCGACACCCGGCGCACGGCTGCCGATGTGCTGCATCAGCGGCGGCAGCAACGCCATCTCCAGCATGCCGCGGATAGCCAGCGTGAAGCGCCGTTTCGTAGTCGCGGCATCGAAACGCCCGGCCTGATGCAGCGTCATTTCGATGCCGTGCAGCGAACGCCGTATCGGCTCGACCAGGCTGCGTGCCAGTGGCGTCGGCACGATCGCGCGCCCTTCGCGCACGAACAGCGGATCGTCGAACAGCGTGCGCAGGCGCGCCAATGCATGGCTGAGCGCCGATTGTGTCAGATTCAGTTTTTCGCTCGCCCGGGTGATGCTCCCCTCGGCGCATATCGCGTCGAGCACCACCAGGAGATTCAAGTCGATGCGGCTGATATGCATGTTCTTCATGGGTTGAAATGAAAACGTTTCAGTTGAACCTGCCTGGTCTTATCCCTTAACCTGACGCTGCCTTCTTGGTGCGAGTCTTGGCCTTTTACACGAAGCCGCCCTCCGAATTCAGCAAACTCCCTGCTGAATTTTTCCGAGGAATGACTCTATACATCGCAGACGAATTAGGGCTGCGACAATAGCCTGCCCGTGCGGCGGCTGAATGCCTTACTCATAAAAACAATTCGCTATCGATCCTGCCTAATGGAAATGGAGAATGGCGATCGCGTTGCCGCTTGAGCCGGCGGCTGCGCATCGATCCACATGCGGCAACATGAAAAGGAGTTCGCCTATGACGAGATAAGCAGCCCCCACCAGTCGATTTGCAACACCCAGAACAACAATCACGGAGACACTACAACATGAAGAAACAATTATGGTCGTGGCTGATCGCAGTCGCGCTGGCGCTTGGCGTCCTGTCCGCTCCCGCGTACGCGGGCTATACCCAGACCCGCTATCCGATCGTGCTCGTGCATGGCTTGCTCGGCTTCGACAGCATCGGTCCGCTGGATTACTGGTATGGCATCCCGTCCGCATTGCGCGACGGCGGCGCCCAGGTCTACGTGGCGCAGGTAGCCGCCGCCAACAGCACCGAAGTACGCGGCGAGCAATTGCTGACGCAGGTGCAGCAGATCCTGGCCATCACCGGCGCATCCAAGGTCAACCTGATCGGCCACAGCCACGGCGGACCGACCACGCGCTATGTCGCCTCGGTGCGCCCCGACCTGATCGCATCGGTCACCACGATCGGCGGCGTCAACAAGGGTTCGAAAGTCGCGGATGCCTATTTCGGCCTGCTCGGCACCGGCACCATCAGCAGCACCCTGCTCAACTCGATCGTCGGCGGCACCGGCCAGCTGATCGACTTCCTGTCGGGCGGTTCGGGCCTATCGCAGAACGGCGCAGCGGCGATCTGGGCGCAGACCAGCACCGACCTGGCGCGCTTCAACGCGCTCCATCCCGAAGGCGTTCCCTCCACGGCATGCGGCGAAGGCGCCTACCAGGCACGCGGCGTGTACTACTTCTCGTGGAGCGGCGCACAACCCTACACCAACGTGTTCGACATCCTCGACCCGGCGCTGGCGCTGACGTCGCTGGCGTTCGGCGGGGAAAAGAACGACGGCCTGGTCGGCAGCTGCTCAACCCATCTGGGCCGCGTGATCCGAGACGACTACGGGATGAACCACCTTGATGAGGTCAACCAGACCATCGGCATCGTCAACATCTTCGAGACCAATCCGGTCACGCTGTTCCGCCAGCATGCGAACCGGTTGCAAGGGCTCGGGCTATGACGAAGACGACATCCATCGTCTGGGCGATGGCGCTTGGCGCCGCCGCTTTTTGGGGAGTGATGGCGACGCGCGAACCGGAAGTCAGGCCCGCCGCGGATGCGGCGCGGCCCAACCTGTTTCCCTTTGTCCGCTCGATGGAGGGGACGCGCCCGGATGGCGATGTGCAGGTGACAAGCGACAAGACGCTAGTTGTCGATCGCGAGCTGCGCAATCTGTTCGAATACTACCTGGCCGCCACCGGCGAAAAACCACTGGATGCGATCCGCGCCGAAATCGAACGCGAACTCGGCCAGCGCCTGCCACCGCCACTGGCGGTTCAAGCCAGGAACTTGCTGGCCCGTTATCTTGACTACAAGCGCGAACTTGCCGAAGCAGAAAAAAACCCCGCCTTGTCAGGAAACACGCTTGACGCGATCCGCGGGCGATTGCAAGCGCTGCAACAAGTACGCGGGCGTTATTTCAGCCCGCTAGAAGTTGCTGGCATGTTCGGGCTGGACGATGCGTACGACAATGACGCCGTCGCGCGCATCGAGATCAGCCAGGACAAGTCATTGAACGCCGAACAACGACGCGGCAAGCTTGCGGCACTCGATGCGACGCTGCCGGCGGAATTGCGCGAGGCGCGCGACGCGCCGCTGCAAGCGGTCAGGCTGGAGCAGGAAGCGGCCACGATGCGCGCGCGCGGCGCGTCCGACGACGAGGTTTACCGCATGCGTGCCGTGGCGGTCGGCCCGGAGGCGGCGGCAAGGCTGGCAGCAGTCGACCGGGAACAGGCCGATTGGCAAGCGCGCATCGCCGCCTACCTCGCTGAGCGCCGGAAACTAGGCGAAGGCAACGCGAGCGGGAATGAGGCGGTCTTGCAACAATTACGCGATACCTACTTCAATCCAGACGAGCAAAAGCGCCTGGCGGCCTACGAGCCGCGTTCGTAGCGACATACCTGATGCGCGACGGCGCCATGCCGTTGCGCACCATGCTTATCATGCCGTCGGACAATCGTCCCTTGACAGCGTTGACTTTGGCGGCACATGGGTACGCCCTTTTGCCGGCAAACAGATGGCTGTCTTTCGTGGGCGCGGCAGAATTTTTTCACGCAAATATTGTCAAGGAATACGGCACCCCCTTATTGGCAGGGGTGTCGTATTCCGGTGTCGCGAAGGCACGGATTCAGATCGAGGATTTTTTCAGTCATATGGCACTGGTTTCCATTTCCGAGGCTGCGAAACTTGTTCGCAGAAACCGCTCGACGCTCTACCGCGACATTGAAAAAGGGCGGCTGAGCAAGACCGTCACGCCGGAAGGCGAAACGCAGATCGAGACATCCGAGCTGCTGCGCACTTACGGGCGCCTGCATCCGAACGAGGACGAAGGCCCGGATGAGCGCACGCGGGAAAGAACAAGAATTGCCATATTGGAAGAAAGGACGCGCTCGCTGGAACGCGCGCTCGCGCTCGAAGCGGAATTGCGCAAGGTAAAAGATCAGGTGACCAATGAATTGCGCGCGCGCCTTGCCGACAAGGATAACGTGATCAAGGCGCTCGAAAGCAAGGTGCTGTTCCTGGAGTACGACAAGCAGGTCGAGTCTCTGTCGGAGGAAGCGCCGGAATCGCCAGCGCAGCAGACGACCAAACCTGAAAAGCCAAAGAGCGCCGAAAGCGTGATGCCCAAGAAGGGATGGTGGGCGCGCTTTCTGGCGAAGCGCTGATACCGGAGCCGCGCAGAAAAGAAACAGCCCCGCAGATCGAAGCTGCGGGGCTATTCCCGGTACAGCCATCGAACGGAATTGCCGCGATTCCCGCGCCGGCATTCACCTGAGCTTGGTGACGTGCCGGTGGCGGTGCATTACGCGAATTTCGTGAAGTCGGGACGCCGCTTCTCGAAGAAGGCGGTAAACGCCTCTTTCGCTTCCTTCGCGACCAGCATTTCGCCGAAGTGCTTGTTTTCCTCCAGCATGCGCGCATTGACCGCAGCCGCCTGGGATTCCTTCATCAGGCGCTTGGTGACGCGCAGCGACGACGCCGGCAGCGCGGCCAGCTTGGCCGCTTGCCCATGCGCGAACGGCAGCAAGTCGTTCACCGGCAGCACGCGGCTGACCAAGCCCATCTCGTACGCCTCTTCCGCCGAGAACGCTTCGCCCAGCAGCAGCTTTTCGGCGGCGCGCTGGTATCCGACCATTTGCGGGAACAGCATGCTGGAGGCGAACTCCGGGCACAGGCCCAACTGCGTAAACGGCATCGCGAACTTGGCGTTGTCGGCCGCATAAACCAGGTCGCAATGCATCAGCATCGTGGTGCCGATGCCGACCGCGTTGCCGGCCACGGCCGCGACGACCGGCTTGGATGCCACATTCAACGCGCGCATGAATTGCGCCACCGGACGGTCGCCCACCTCGGCCGATTCATTCTTCAGGAAATCGTCGAGATCGTTCCCCGCGGTGAATACTTCCGGCTTGCCCGTGATGACGATGGCACGCACCGCTGCATCGCTTTCCGCCTCCCTGAGCGCATCGGCCATCATCTGGTACATCGCCGCCGTGATCGCGTTTTTCTTTTCCGGGCGATTGAATTCGATTGTCAGAATGCCGTTCGATTTATTGGTCAGAATATCCATGAACTCTCCCATGAAAAAGCCGCACGGTTTGTACCCGTACGGCTCTCAGTTCACTGCCTCGCAGTATTCCGGCGCGCCGCAACGTGCGGGTTACGCCGGACCACCGACCATCTTACACGCGTTCGAAGATACCTGCCGCGCCCATGCCGGCGCCGACGCACATGGTGACCATGCCGTACTTCAGGTTCTTGCGGCGCAGCGCGTGCACCACGGTGGCGGAACGGATGGCGCCGGTCGCACCCAGCGGGTGGCCCAGGGCGATCGCGCCGCCCATCGGGTTGACCTTGGACGGGTCCAAACCCAAGTCCTGGATCACGGCCAGCGATTGCGCGGCGAACGCTTCGTTCAGCTCGAACCAGTCGATCTGGTCTTGCGTGATGCCGGCGGCACGGCAAGCCGCAGGAATCGCTTCCTTCGGACCGATACCCATGATTTCCGGCGGAACGCCGCGCACCGCGAACGACGAGAACTTCGCCAGCGGGGTCAGGTTGAACTGCTTCAGGATCCTTTCCGAGACCAGGATCAGCGCGCCTGCACCGTCGGAAGTCTGCGAGCTGTTGCCCGCGGTGACCGAACCCTTGTTGGCAAACACAGGCTTGAGCTTCGCCAGGCCTTCCAGGCTGCTGTCCGGGCGCGCGCCTTCGTCCATGTTGACGGTGCGGGTCTTGATGTCGATCTGGCCGGTCGCCAGGTTCGGGATGCGCTCGATGATCTCGACCGAAGTCATTTCATCGTTGAATTCGCCGGCCTGCTGCGCGGCGATCGCCTTGCGGTGCGATTCCAGCGAGAACTGGTCCTGCGCTTCGCGCGACACCTTCCACTGCTGGGCGACCTTCTCGGCGGTCAGGCCCATGCCGTAGGCCATGCCGATGTTTTCATCCTTGAAGGTGTTCATGTTGATCGACGGGTGGTGGCCCATCATCGGCACCATCGACATCGATTCCGCACCGGCTGCAATCATCACGTCAGCCTGGCCGACCTTGATGCGGTCGGCGGCCATGGCGACAGCGGTGATGCCCGATGCGCAGTAGCGGTTGATGGTGACGCCGCCGATGGTGTTCGGCAGGCCGGCCAGCAGCACGGCAGTACGCGCAAAGTTCATGCCCTGCTCCGCTTCCGGGAACGAGCAGCCGACGATCGCGTCCTCGATCAGTTTCGGATCCAGGCCAGGCACCTGCGCCATGGCGGACTGGATGGCGCGTACCAGCAGGTCGTCCGGACGCACGTTCTTGAACATGCCGCGCGGGGCCTTGCCGATCGGCGTGCGGGTAGCGGCGACGACGTACGCTTCTTGAAGTTGTTTAGTCATTTTGTATGCTCCGTATTCGTGTAGATGCGCGTATAAATGCGCGCTTAGTTACGCACGGGTTTGCCGGTCTGCATCATGCCCATGATGCGCTCTTGCGTCTTCGGATTGTTCAGCAATTCGACGAAGGCCTTGCGCTCGAGGTCGAGCAGCCACTGTTCGCTCACCAGGCTGTTCTGGTTCACGTCGCCGCCGGAAACGATCTCGGCGATCATCGAGCCCAGCTTGAAGTCGTGCGCGGAGATGAAACCACCGTCGCGCATGTTGACCAGCTGCGCCATGATGGTGCCCAGGCCGTAGCGGCCGGCAACCGGGACCAGCTTCTGTGCCGGCGCGCGATACCCTGCGTCGAACATGGCGCGAGCTTCGACCTTCGCCACGTGCAGCAGCTCGTAGGCGTTGAACACGATGGTGTCGGTCTGCTTCAGGTAGCCCATCTGCTGTGCTTCCAAAGCGGACTTCGACACGTTCGCGGTGGCCGCGTTGGTGAAGTAGACCTTCAGGAACTGCAGCAGATCGTTGCCCTTCGCATCGGCAGCAGCGCGCATCGCCGCTTCCTTCAGGCCGCCGCCAGCCGGCACCAGGCCAACGCCCACTTCCACCAGGCCGATGTAGGATTCAATCGATGCGACGCGCTTGGCAGCGTGCAGCATCAGTTCGCAACCGCCACCGAGCGCGAGGCCGGCAACTGCCGCCACGACCGGGATATTCGCGTACTTCAGGCGCATGAATGCGTTCTGCAGCTTGGAGACTTCCGGATCGATCGCCTTGGCGCCGCCAGCCATGAATGCCGGCAGCATCGATTGCAGGTCGGCGCCTGCGGAGAATGCGCCGCCTTCAGCAGCGTCGGCATTCCACAGCACCAGGCCCTTGAAGTTCTTCTCGGCTTCCTCGACCGCCTTGTTGATACCGGCAACCACGCCCGGCCCGATCACGTGCATCTTGGTCTTGCTTGACAGGATCAGCACATCGTCGTTCTGGTGCCACAGACGGACGGACTCGTCTTCGAACACGGTGACGCCGGCAGTGGCGCCGTCAGCCGCGCCTTCACCCAGCACCGGAGCGCGGAATGCCTGGCGCTGGTAGACCGGCAGATTGGAACGCGGCACATAGGCCTTCTTGGCCGGCGACCAGGAACCTTCGGCGGTATGCACGCCGGTGCGGCCGTCGAATACCCACTGCGGCAGCGGTGCATTGCAGATGGCCTTGCCGGCATCGATATCTTCCTTGACCCACTGAGCGATCTGCTGCCAGCCGGCTGCCTGCCAGGTTTCGAACGGACCGGTCTTCCAGCCGAAGCCCCAGCGCAGCGCGAAGTCGACGTCGCGTGCATTGTCGGCGATCGATTCGAGGTGGATCGCGATGTAGTGGAATGCGTCACGGAAGATCGCCCACAGGAACTGGCCTTGCGGGTTGGTCGATTCGCGCAACGCCTTCATCTTCTTCGCCGGATCCTTTTCCTTCAGGATGCGGGCGATGACGTCGTCAGCCTTGGCGCCGCCCGGCACGTATTCGTTCTTCGCAGCGTCGAAGCGTTGAATTTCCTTGCCAACCTTCTTGTAGAAGCCGGCGCCGCTCTTCTGGCCCAAGGCGCCTGCGCCGATCAGCTTGGCGACCACGTCCGGGGTCTTGTAGAGCGAAGCGAACGGATCGTTCTTCAGGTTGTCTTCCATGGTCTTGATGACGTGACCCATGGTATCCAGGCCGACCACGTCGGCGGTACGGAAGGTGCCGGACTTCGCACGGCCCAGCTTGGAACCGGTCAGGTCGTCGACCACGTCGCAGGACAGGCCGAACTTTTCGGCTTCATGGATGGTGGCCAGCATGCCGAAGATGCCGACGCGGTTGGCGACGAAGTTCGGGGTGTCGAAGCAGCGCACCACGCCCTTGCCCAGCGTGGAAGCCAGGAAGCCTTCGAGCTGGTCGAGGATTTCCGGGCGGGTCGACACGGTCGGGATCAGTTCGACCAGGTGCATGTAGCGCGGCGGGTTGAAGAAGTGCACGCCGCAGAAGCGCGCCTTCAGGTCGGCGTCGAAGCCCTCGGACAATGCGGTGATCGACAGGCCGGAAGTGTTGGAGGCGAAAATCGCATTCGGGGCGATGTGCGGAGCGACCTTCTTGTACAGGTCGTGTTTCCAGTCCATGCGCTCGGCGATCGCTTCGATGATCAGGTCGCAGCCTGCGAGCACGTCGAGGTTGTCCTCGTAGTTCGCGACCTGGATCAGCGCGGCGTCTTCCTTGTTGCCCAGCGGGGCCGGAGAAAGCTTTTTCAGGTTTTCGATGGCGCGCAGCACGATGCCATTCTTCGGGCCTTCCTTGGCGGGCAGGTCGAACAGCACGACAGGCACTTTAGCATTGACGCAGTGGGCGGCAATCTGCGCACCCATCACGCCTGCGCCGAGCACGGCGACTTTTTTGACGATGAAATTTGACATGATTTACCCTTTATTTGCTGCCATTAAGGTGACGTAGCCCGAGAGAAGTCAGAACTGACTCCCCCTGGAAGCTCCGTGGCTGTTTTTTATTCTTAGAAAAGGTCTGCTTCGAGCGCCATCAGGTTCGCCGAACCGGAACGTGCCTGACGGATCAACATCGCGGTTTCCGGCAGCAGGCGTGCGAAGTAGAAGCGCGCGGTTGCCAGTTTAGCCTTGTAGAAGTTGTCGCCGGAATCTTGCTTTTCCAGCGCGATCTTCGCCATTTGCGCGAAGAAGTAGGCGAACACCATGTGACCGACAACGCGCAGGTAGGGCACTGCGGCTGCGCCGACTTCATCCGGGTTCTGGAAGGCCTTCATGCCGATTTCCATGGTCAGCTTGCCGACCTTGTCGCCGATATCGCCCAGCGGGGTGATGAATTCGGACAGTGCCTCGTTGGTGCCGTTCTCTTCGACGAATGCCTTGACCTTGTCGCCGAACTTGCGCAGCTTAGCCCCGTTGTCCATCAGGATCTTGCGGCCCAACAAATCGAGCGATTGAATCGTGTTGGTGCCTTCGTAGATCATGTTGATGCGGGCGTCGCGCACGTACTGCTCCATGCCCCACTCGGAGATGAAGCCGTGGCCGCCGTAGACCTGCATCGCTTCGGAAGTGGCGATCCAGCCGTTGTCGGTCAGGAAGGCCTTGATGATCGGGGTCAGCAGAGCGACCTCGGCAGCGGCGTCCTTGCGCACCTGCTCATCCGGGTGATTGAGTTCCTTGTCGATCTGCAGCGCGACGTAGGAGGAGAATGCGCGGCCGCCTTCGGCGTAGGCACGCGCGGTCAGCAGCATGCGGCGCACGTCCGGATGCACGATGATCGGATCGGCCGCCTTTTCCGGCGCCTTCGGGCCCGACAGGCTGCGCATCTGCAGGCGGTCTTTCGCGTAGGTGACGGCGTTCTGGTAAGCGACTTCGGTCAGGCCGAGCGACTGCATGCCGACACCCAGGCGCGCTGCGTTCATCATCACGAACATCGCGTTCAAGCCCTTGTTCGGCTCGCCGATCAGCCAGCCGATCGCGCCGTCCAGGTTCATCTGGCAGGTGGAGTTGCCGTGGATGCCCATCTTTTCTTCAATCGCGCCGCAGAAGATGTTGTTGCGCGCGCCGTTGGAACCATCCGCGTTCGGGACGTACTTCGGCACGATGAACAACGAGATGCCCTTGGTGCCCGATGGTGCATCCGGCAGGCGTGCCAGCACCAGGTGGACGATGTTGGCCGACATTTCGTGTTCGCCGGCCGAGATGAAGATCTTGCCGCCGGTGATCTTGTAGGTGCCGTCAGCCTGCGGTTCGGCCTTGGTGCGCAACAGGCCCAGGTCGGTGCCGCAATGCGGCTCGGTCAGGCACATGGTGCCGGTCCATTCGCCGGAAACCAGCTTGGGCAGGTACAGCGCCTTCTGCTCCGGCGTACCGTGCTCGTGTATGCATTCGTAGGCGCCGTGCGACAGGCCCGGATACATCGTCCATGCCTGGTTGGACGAATTCAGCATTTCGTAGAACGAATTGTTGATCGTCACCGGCAAGCCCTGGCCGCCGTATTCCGGGTCGCAGGACAACGCGGGCCAGCCTGCTTCCACGTACTGCTGGTAGGCTTCCTTGAAACCGGCCGGCGTGTGCACAACATGGGTTTCCTTGTCGAGGCGGCAGCCTTCGCGGTCGCCCGAGTGATTCAACGGGAACAGCACCTGGGAAGTGAACTTGCCTCCCTCCTCCAGCACTTGGTTGATGATGTCCTTGTCAATCTCTGCGTGCGCAGGCAGTTGTTTGAACTCATCTTCCACCTTGAGCAGTTCGTGCAGCACGAACTGCATGTCACGCAATGGAGCGACGTATTGACCCATGGTTTTTCTCCTGACGGCTAATTGGATTTAAGCTGACTTTCTGGCAGCGGTTTTGGGGTTCTGTTTTGCAGCTGCCTTCGTACTGCCGGCGGGCTGCGGATTTTGGTAACTGTCAATCAAACGTTCGAACCCGACTTCGGCGCGGTTCACGCTGCCGGGCAACTTCAGGAAACGTGCGTCGTGATGCAGGGCCAGGATCAGGCCGTACATCTCGAAAACCAGCTGGTCGGGATCGGTCTCGTCGGACAAATGTCCCATTTCGATGGTCTGTACCACGCAACGCCGCAGCGCGTTTTTCCAGGCGCGCACCATACCGGCGAGTTCTTCTCGGATGGCGCCGGGACGGTCGTCATACTCCACCGCGCCGCTGATATAAATGCAGCCAGAGGCGATTTCGACCGACACACGCTTGACCCAACGCGCAAACATCGCCTGCAGGCGAGGCAAGCCGCGCGGCTCTTTCATACTTGGATAGAACACTTCCTGCTCGAAGTGATGGTGGTACAGTTTGACGACTTCGATCTGCAAATCCTCGCGTGAACCGAAGTGCGCAAACACGCCAGACTTGCTCATGTTCATCTTGTCCGCGAGCAGGCCGATGGTCAAGCCTTCGAGCCCGTCGCGGCTTGCCAGATCTAGTGCCACATCGAGAATCGCAGCGCGCGTAAGCTCACCTTTACGCATGAATTTGGTTGGCGAGTCAGTCGAGTTGGTAGCCACGGTAGTGCCCTATCAAAGTTTCAAAATTCGCACGGTATTACTGAAGCGAACGCTCGTACTATTATCTACCCCGGTATAAATGTCAAACGAGAACTTAGAGGGGCGATTCTAGTCATGATGCGCAACAAAGACGCTGCGATCCCGCCTATTTTGGTGGCTTTTTGTCAGTATGACGACTTGTCGATCCGGCGCCTGTCGCGCTTGGTGGGCCGTCCCTTGATTGCCTCGCTGGGCTCTCTGAAAAATTGTCGTTGTTCTGCTTTGGCTTGCCGCCGAGCGATGCTTGCTTCAGTTTCCGTATAAAGAGTTTGCGCCACCGATGCCGATCCGCGTTTTTCGGCAAGATCCCGCACGACTACTTCCCATTCGGTCGAACCGTTATCGATATCGAGCGTGTCGCCGATCTTCACGCTGCGCGCCGGTTTGACACGCTCGCCGTTCAGCCGCACCTTGCCGCCGTCGACGGCATCGGTGGCGAGCGTGCGCGTCTTGAAGAAACGCGCGGCCCATAACCACTTGTCAATGCGCAGGGAATCGGAGGATGTCGTCATGAACAGGATCAAGCCGGGGCTAGAGAAGGAGGCATCGGTATGTTTGTGCAATAAGCGCTATTTTATAGTCTGACCGTGCTTTTTTAACGACGGCACCGCAAATTCCGTCCATGCGGCGAAGACGGTGTTTCGTTGGCAAATCGAGAGATCGCTGCCCGGCGGCGGCGCCCCGCAATTATTGCCTTTAATGCAATGCGCAACGACGTACGCCGCGCCGGGCCAAACGATGCTCCAGGCGCGCACGACATCGCCCGTATCGTCATCAGTGCATGTGGGAGGGATTGGCGTCGCTGATATCGTCGATGCCGGCGCCGGCCGATATCGCCCTGCCGACCGTCGCTTCCTCGAACCACTGCTGCACCCGCTGCAGGTGGGTGCGCTCCTCGGCCAGTGCGACATTGAAATCGGTGACCATCGCGCTCTGTTTATGCTCCTGCGTCAGCGCAATCAGCATTTCCCACCCAGCCTGGTCAGCCAGCTCGGCGACCAGTATCGCGTGCAGCGACTGCGCGATTGTGGTGCGCGGATCGCACACGGCCTGCATCAACCCCATCGATTCCACGCCCACGAGGTCGGCGCACGGCGTCTGCGAGGTCGGATCGCCGCCGATCGATTCGATCGCCTCGGCCACGATGGCGAAGTGGCGCGCCTCGTCCTGCCGGATCTGCTGCAGGTCGGCCAGGGTCATGCTGGTCGATTCATCCTGCGTCGCTTCGAACTTGGTGATCAGGGCATCGTACAGGCGGGTTCCGGTGCGCTCGAATGCCAGCCGCTCGCCCAGCTTGTCGAGCAGCAGCTGCGGCTGGCCGCCGGCGAGCGTCGACACGCCGGTGGTGATCGCGCCCTTGATGGTGCCGGGGATCGGCACCGATCCGAGCGGCTCGGCGCCGGTGATATAGGTGCTGCGCAGCTCCGCCAGCGCGCTGTCGTCGCCGGGCGTGGCCGGCATCATCGATGCCGGCACGGGCGATTGCATCGAACCGGCATCGAACGGCGACATTTGCAATCCGGTGCGGTTCATGCCGATGTGAGTCTGCTCTTTCATGATTGCTCCTTGTACGTTCTTCATACGGCGACGGCGATCTTGCGGTTGAGTTCTGTGCCCGGCGACCAGATATAGCCTGCCGCCACGGTTTCGCTCGGTGAGCCGTCCGAATTGAGATGAGTGCGGTAGTCGATCGATGCCTGGCTTTCCTGCGACTGCTCGACGAACTTGGTGCCGTTGGCACGCAGATTGACTTCCTGCGCCAGCACCTGCCGCACGAAGTCGCGCTGGCTGGCGAACGGAATCGGCTCCGGCAGATCGCCCGGGAACAGCTCGGCCGGGTCGCGTTTCTCGTGCTGCTTGAACAGCTCGGCGACATGGTGGAAGTGGCCGAGCTCGTACTCGAGGAAGCGTTCCCAGATCGCCTTGACACGCGGATTGGTCTCCTGCTGCACGCAACCGTAGTAGTTGTACACTTCGGTCGCCTCGTGCAGCAGCCACTGTTCCAGCAGCGATTCTTCCGGGTTGATCAGCGAACTGTACTGGGTGACATGCTGCTCCTCGATCGACGCAATTTCCGCATATAGCTGGCGCGCAGCCGGATCGGCGAACAGCGGGCCGATATTCATGTAATAGTCGTGCGTCTGGTACTCGCCGGCGGTGATCGTCAGCGCATGCAGCTTGGTCAGCGGCGCCGCGTCGCGCCCATACGGTTCGCGCAGGTCGTCCTGCGGCGCGCGGTGCTCCTCGATCGTCGGCCGCCCTGGCAGGATATCGGTATAGCTCTGCAGGATATTGTTGGCATCCTTGCCCTCGATCCGGTCAAGCAGCGCCGAATACCGGTACAAATGATCGAAATCTTCCAGCAGGCCGAAGCGGTATGCCTGCGCGATGTAGGCATCGGGCTCGCTTTGCGCCACCGCAGCGGTCACTTCGATCGCAACCTGTTCATACGCAATCGTAGTTTCCAGCGGCGAATGATCGGCGCCGAGCAACCAGTTGATCATGGTTGCCTGGTGCTGTTCGGTGCGCCGGATTTGCGCCAGCGACAATCGCAGCTCGCGGTTCATGCGGGCGGCGAGATGCTGGAAGCGCAATGCGTCGTTTTCGATGCCATTCAGCAGGATGATGCGTACGCGGGTAAAGGCATCATCATCGAGCTTGCTGATCGGCTTGCCGACCATGTCGCGCCAGGTGAAACGCTGCTGGTCGGGCGAGTAGCCCTTCGCGCTGAATAAGTTCAGGGACATGGGGTGCTCCTTTCCATCGGACCAAGATTGGGATACGCAGCGCCAGGAATCGGAGGTCTGCCATGCGCATGACTGCATGGCCATCTGCCCGCCGGCTGACGCAACGCGAAGCTGGCGACTGCCGCAACTTCCATGCCGGTCGCGCCTGGTGGATGCGCATGCAGGGCGAACCGGAGCCGGATACGGGAAGGACAGGAGGACGAGGCGGGCGAGGCGCGCGCCACGCAGTTTTTACAATGCCGGGGGTAAGGCTTACAGCCGCATGCGCGCTCAGAAGTTGGGCGACGGCGCGGGTTCGGGCATCAGCATGTTGGCGTCGCGCACGATGACCCAGTTACCAGTGGATTGCTTTTGAAGGAAGGAAAGAGTGTCTCCAGAACGGCGCATCGGCAAGCCCGTCCTGGTGGGCGTAATGGTGACTGTCAGATGCGTCCAGCAATAGGCGGAGTCGCCGACCACGCGCACTTCCCTGATCTCGCAGCGGGCGTCGATGCGGTAATGCTGCAATCCCTTTTCAAATGCCGCCATGAAGGCATCGCGGCCGCGCAGCGGCGCCTGGCAAGGCGTTAGGAAAACGACGTCGTCGGCCATCAGCACGCGCAGGCGCTCGACGTCGCCGTCGGCGGATGCCTCAAGCCAGCTGGCGATCAGGTTGCGGATGGATTGTTCATCATCGTGCATCGCTCAAGCCCCTTCCCGTTGCTCTGGCCATGCCGCGCGCAGCAGTTCCGGCACGATGTGCCCTGCCTTGCCGCGCAGGACATGGCGCGCAAATCCATCGTGCAGAGTGGCTTCCGGATTGATCTGGATGACGGTCCGCCCGCACGACTGGGCGTAGCGCGGCAGGCTGGCGGCCGGTTCGACCAGGCTGGAAGTGCCGATGCAGAAAAAAACGTCGGCATGCTCGGACACTTCCGCCGCCCGGTGCCACGCCGGCGCCGGCAGGGATTCGCCGAACCAGACCACGCCCGGGCGCACCATCCCGCCGCAATGAGCGCAGCGCGGCGGGACGTCCGATGCCGACGCTGCCGGCTCGCCCGGCTGGCGGCAGTGGAAGCAGAAGTTGTTCCAGATATTGCCGTGCAGCTCAATCACATCGGTGCTGCCGGCACTGTGGTGCAAGCCGTCGACGTTTTGGGTGATCACGGTGACATGCGGCACCCGCTGCTCGAGCGCGGCGATGGCCAGGTGGGCAGGATTGGGACGCACCTCGCGCATCAGATCGCGGCGCCACTCGTACCATTTCCAGACAGTGAAGGGATCGCGCCGGAACGCTTCCGGCGTGGCCAGATCTTCGGCCCGGAAGTTGGCCCACAATCCGGTCTGCGCTTCGCGAAAGGTCGGAATGCCGCTTTCGGCGGAGACGCCTGCGCCGGTAAACACCGCAATGTGATGTGCGCCGCGCAGCTTGTCCAGCAAGTCAGGATCGAAACGCATCGCCGTACCGGAAAGGTCCCTGGAGTCATTCAGTATAACTCCGCAGGCACGCTGCCGGCAGGGGGCGGGAGGCCTATTCGGTGCAGGCCGCGGCTGTCGCGCATGCCGCCTCGTCGCCCGCCTGCGTGTGCGGACGCTGCGCCAGCATAACGACGGCCAGCAATACCATGGCGCCGCCGACGAGCTGGTTGAGGCTGACTGACTCGCCCAGGAAAGCGACGCCGAGGCAGATCGTGATCACCGGCTCCAGCGTCGAAATGATCGAAGCCTTGGATGGGCCGATGATCTTGATGCCGATAAGGAAGGTGCCGATCGCAATCACGGTGGAAAACAGCGCGATCGCGCCCACCGCCAGCCACGCGGCGACGGTGCCGGGCAACGCGGAACTCCCGGCCGCCGCGAACATGCCGTTACCCACGGCGGCGGCGGCCATCACGACCAGGGTGGCCGCCAGCGGATCGGCGTGTTGTGTCAGGCGCCCACCGATCGCGATATACACCGCGTAAATGCAGGCGGCCGCGATGCCGAGCGCAATGCCGAACGGCTGCCCCTGGAGATTGCCGCCCAGCGTGATGGCCAGCCCCGCAATCGCCAGCACCAGCAGAATCAGTGTGCGGCGGTCTAGTCTTTCCCAGCCGAACGCGACGGCGAGCAAGGTCACCAGCACCGGGTAGATATACAGGAGCAGACCGACCAGGCCGCTGCTGGCGTACATCAGCGCCGTGAAATAACTTTGCGATTGCACTGTGTAAAGCGCACCCATGAGCGCGAAACCGGCCAGCGCCCGTCCGCGCGGCAACGGCAGCCGCTTGAGCCAGACCAGCGGCGCCAGGATCGCCACCGCCAGCAGGAAGCGCAAAGCCAACAGCATGGAGGGCGTCACGCCAGCCGCGTACGCGATCTTGGCAAACAGGGCGATGCTGCCGAAACCGAGGGCGGACAGCAGGACGAGGACAACAGCGTATTGGCGTGACATGGTCGGATCGAGAACAAATCAGATTAGGGGTAACCCAGTGTATTTGACTTGCCCGCAGCTCAACAAACCAATATTCTTGCTGGATTGACTCAATAATTTTAGGCCTTAAAATCTTTTCCCATGCTCAGCCGCCTGCCGCCCCTGCCCGCCGTGCGCGCCTTCGAAGCGGCCGCCCGCCTCGGCGGCTTTCAAAGCGCTGGGGAAGAGCTGCATGTTTCCGCTGGCGCCGTCGCGCACCAGGTGAAACAGCTGGAAAGCTGGCTGGGCGTGCTGCTGTTCCAGCGCCTTCCGCGCGGCGTGGTGCTCACTCCGGCAGGCCGGCAATACGCGGCGGCGCTGCAGCCGCTGCTGACGAGCCTGGCCGAAGTCTCGGAAGCGGTCCGGCGCCAGGGTGATGAACGGGTGGTCACGGTCACCTCGGTGCCGTCGCTTGTCGCGCGCTGGCTGATGCCGCGCCTGGGGCGCCTGCGCGAACAGCATCCGGAAATCGACATGCGCGTACTGGCCTCGCTGCATCCGGTCGACTTCGTGCGCGAAGGCGTGGATGTCGCCATCCGTCTGGGCCGCGGCCCCTATCCGGGGGTGCAAGCGGACCTGCTGCTGGAGGAGTGGTTTTCGGCGGTATGCAGCCCGGCTTTCAAGGCGGCGGCACCCGACCTGCGCACACCGGCCGACCTGCTGCGCTATCCGCTGCTGCACGACGAGGCGGAAATGCGCATCCCCGACGAAATCTCATGGGCGCGCTGGCTCAAGGAATTCGGCATTGCCTACACCGGCGGGACTCGGCCGAGCTTTTCGCATACCTACCTGACGCTGGAAGCGGCAGCCAACGGCCAGGGCGTAGCCATCGCGGCCGAGCCGTTCATCGCCGAGGATCTGCGCAACGGCAAGCTGGTGCGGCTGTTCGAGCAGCGCGTACCGGGCCCTTACCGCTTCCACCTGCTGCGCCCGCCCGAGGCGGAAGCGCGGCCGGCGGTCAAGGCATTCTGCGACTGGATCCTGGCGGAAGCGCAGGCCGAGCGTGGCTGACAGGCCGTAGAGCGATTTGATTTCCTGCGCAAGGGAGGTCATGCTGGGACAAGACATGCAGCCGCAAGATGCCCCCTTTCACAGACAGGCAAATCGCTCTAATCCTCGTATTTGCCGGCGGCGATAATGCGCAACACGCTGCGGTAAAACAGATAGGCGGCGCCGTACCACATGCGCTTGTACCAGGGGATGTTCGCGTAATCCTTGAGGCGGATCTCGATACCGTCGGCCACGCCGCGCTCGATATGCCGGCGCAGGTCGTGCACGAAATCCGAATCGCGGATCACCACGTTGGCTTCCTGGTTCACCAGCAGGCTGAGCCCGTCCCAGTTGCTGGAGCCGACCGTCGCCCAATCGTCGTCGACCACCGCGACCTTGCCGTGCAATTGCGTCTTGCGGTATTCAATCACCCTTACGCCGCTCCTGAGCAGTTTCGGATAGAGCGAATGCGCCACAGCGTCCTGAATGCGGAACTGGCCGACGCCCAGCAGCAAGGTCACCTCCACGCCGCGCAATGCGGCCTGGGCCAGCGCGCGCCGCAGCTTGCGGCCCGGCGCGAAATACGGTGTCGCCAGGAACGCGCTCTTGCGCGCGCCGCCCAGCGCCTTGAGATAGGACTTCTGGATCGTATGACGGTTGCGCAAATTGTCGCGCACCACCAGCGCCGCCACCATCGGGTTTTCGTGGCGCTGCATGGCGACGAGCCACTTGTCGCGGAACTTTTCCCACCGATAGCGCAGGTTCAGTCCGCCCAGCAGCATCCACTGCATCTCGACTTCCAGGTGAATGTGCGCCACCAGCGGCCCGGCGATTTGCACCGCGAAATCCCAGCGTGGCGCCGGCAGAATCACGTCATGATCGAAATCGCAGCGCATGTCATAGTTGATATTCAGGCCGCCGAGAAAGGCCAGCTCGCGATCGACCACGCAAATCTTGCGGTGCAGCCGCGCGAAGCCGCGCCGAAACCAGGCATTGAAGATACGATGGTTGACATGCACCTGCCGGAACTCCTGGTTCAGAAGCACGCATTGGCGGTGACCGGTGCCGAGCCAGTCTGTGATCACGTTGACCGTCACGCCACGCTCGGCGGCGCGGACGAGCGCCGCCTTGACCTCGTCGCCGGTTTCGTCGGCCGCGAAGATATAGGTTTCCAGGTAAATTTCGGTTTTCGCCGCATCGACCGCGGTGATCAGCGCCGGGAAAAATTCGGCGCCGGAATGCAGCAGGGTGATGTTGTTATCGCCGGTAAAGAGTACCGATTGCATAGAACTTGCCAAGAACGACGTTGCTATTCATTCTACAACGTCAGCTTGGCATGCCCGTCACTTGAGCTCCAGAGAAGCGACGATCGGCGCGTGATCGGACAGTTTCGCCCACAGCGCTCCGTGCAGCACCTGCGCCTCATGCACCCTGAAGCCGCGCACGTAAATGCGGTCCAGCCGCAGCCAGGGCAGCGCGGCAGGAAAGGTACGCGCCGGCTTGGTCATCACGCCGCGCCCGCTGAGCATGCGCAGGTAGGTGCCGAAGCCGCGCCTGGGCAAATCTTCGTCGAACACTTCGGTCACGCCGAGGCGGGTGCGCAGCGAATCGCTGAGCTGGTTGGTCCAGTCGTTGAAGTCGCCGGCGATGATCAGCGGCGCATCGGGCGGCGAGGACGTTTCCACCGCCTCGATCAGGGCCGCGGTCTGGCGCTTCCTGCTGCGCGCAAACAGCCCGAGATGAATCACGTAACAGTGCACGTCGCACGACTCCGCCTTGACCACGCAATGCAGGATGCCGCGCGCCTCGAATGCATGATCGGACACGTCCTGGTTGGTCGCGGTCACCAGGGGGTAGCGGCTCAGCAGCGCGTTGCCATGGTGGCCGTGGTCGTAGACGGCATTCATGCCGTACGCCGCATAGTGCGATTCGCCGGCGAGAAACTGATGTTGCCCCTGGTCAGGCCATAGTGCGGCATGCCGGGTCGCATACTTGTCGTGCCGCCCCTGCACTTCCTGCAAAAACAGGATATCCGCCTCCATCGATGCCAGCGCCTGTTTCAACGCGTGAATGCGCGGCATGCTTCCCAGGGTGCTGACGCCCTTGTGGATGTTGTACGTCGCAATGCGAAGTTTCATGCTCTGATTTTAGACGCTATGCAACGAGGATAAAAGGAAGGATTTCATGCGGGAACGGTGCCCCCCGGAACTTATCCTGAGACAATTTTCAACGTTCGCGCACATATCGCGGCAACTGCAGGATGGCTTCCGCATTGGATGGCGAAAAACAATGGTCGGCCGCCGCCCGGTACGGCAGCCACATGTGATTCAGATGTTCGCGCGGCGCCAGCGTGATCGGGATATCGCGCGGCACCTGCAAGCCGAACACATGCTCCACGTTCCGTGTCACGCCCGGCGCGTAACGATGGCGCCAGACCGGATAGATTTCATAAACGTTGGAAAGTTGCCAGTCGCGCAGGCGGTCCGGTGCAACCTCCGTCGGTCGCAGCATATCGGGCACGCCCTCGACCACGCGAATGCCGGTTTCCTCGAACACCTCGCGTTGCGCGGTCTCCTGCAGGGGCTCATCCAGAGCATCCTTGGAGCCGGTCACCGATTGCCAGTAGCCGGGCTTGTCGGCGCGTTCGATCAGCAGCACGTCCAGCGCCGGGGTGTAGATGACGACCAGGACGGATTCGGGGATCTTGAAAGGCTTGTTCATTGCTCATGCATGCGATGGCTGCGGCCTGGCGGGCCAAGCCATGATCATACCCGCTCAAAAACAAAAAGGCGCCGGAAGCGCCTTTTTGCTTAATCGGAAACGGCCGGCTTACGCCTTGGCCGCCGGCTCGACATTGCGCAAGCGGATATGCAGCTCGCGCAACTGCTTCTCGTCGACTTCCGACGGCGCCTGGGTCAGCAGACACTGCGCACGCTGCGTCTTCGGGAAGGCGATCACGTCGCGGATCGACTCTGCGCCGGTCATCATGGTCACGATGCGGTCCAGGCCGAACGCGAGGCCGCCATGCGGCGGAGCGCCGTACTGCAGCGCGTCGAGCAGGAAGCCGAACTTGAGCTGCGCTTCTTCGGCATCGATCTTGAGCGCGCGGAACACCTTGCTCTGCACATCGGCGCGGTGGATACGCACCGAACCGCCGCCCAGCTCCCAGCCGTTCAACACCATGTCGTAAGCCTTGGCCAGCGCCTTGCCCGGATCGGTCTCCAGCAGGTCTTCGTGGCCGTCCTTGGGCGAGGTGAACGGATGGTGCGCAGCGACGTAGCGCTGGCCGTCTTCGTCATATTCGAACATCGGGAAGTCGATCACCCACAGCGGCTTCCAGCTGTCTTCGAACAGGCCATGCTTCTTACCGAAATCGCTATGGCCGATCTTCGCGCGCAGCGCGCCGATCGCGTCGTTGACGACCTTGGCCTTGTCAGCGCCGAAGAAAATCAGGTCGCCGTCCTGCGCACCGGTCTTCTCGATGATTGCAGCCAGCGCCGCGTCGTGGATGTTCTTCACGATCGGCGACTGCAGGCCGTCGCGCCCCTTGGCCTTTTCATTGACCTTGATGTAGGCCAGTCCCTTGGCACCGTAGATCGCCACGAACTGCGTGTACGCATCGATCTCGGAGCGCGGCATCGCGCCGCCGCCGGGCACGCGCAGACCGACCACGCGGCCGCCTTCCATGGTGGCCGCTGCCGAGAACACCTTGAAGTCGACATCCTTCATCACGTCGGTCAGTTCGGTGAACTGCAGCTTGACGCGCATGTCCGGCTTGTCGGAGCCGTACAGGCCCATCGCTTCCGAATACTGCATGACCGGGAACGGGTTCGGCAGGTCGATATCGAGCGCGTTCTTGAAGACGCCGCGAATCATTCCTTCGAACATGTCGCGGATTTCCTGCTCGTTCATGAACGAGGTTTCGCAGTCGATCTGCGTGAATTCCGGCTGACGGTCGGCGCGCAGGTCTTCGTCGCGGAAGCACTTGGTGATCTGGTAGTAGCGGTCGAAGTTGGCGACCATCAGCAGCTGCTTGAACAGCTGCGGCGACTGCGGCAGCGCGAAGAAGTTGCCCGGGTTGACGCGCGACGGCACCAGGTAGTCGCGCGCGCCTTCCGGCGTCGACTTGGTCAGCATCGGCGTTTCGATGTCGATGAAGCCGTTGGCGTCGAGGAACTTGCGCACTTCCATCGTCACCTTGTAGCGCAGGCGCAGGTTGTTCTGCATCTGCGGGCGGCGCAGGTCTAGCACGCGGTGCGTCAGGCGGGTGGTCTCCGACAGGTTGTCGTCGTCGAGCTGGAACGGCGGCGTGACCGACGGGTTCAGCACTTCGAGCTGCTGGCACAGCACTTCGATCTTGCCCGACTTCAGGTTGGCGTTGGCCGTGCCTTCCGGACGGTTGCGCACCACGCCGGTAATGCGCAGGCAGAACTCGTTGCGCACCGCTTCGGCCGTCTTGAACACGTCTGCGCGATCCGGATCGCACACCACTTGCACGAGGCCTTCGCGGTCGCGCAGGTCGATGAAGATCACGCCGCCGTGGTCGCGCCGGCGATGCACCCAGCCGCACAGGCTGACGGTTTGACCGAGAAGCTCCTCAGTGACGAGGCCGCAGTAATGAGTTCGCATAGACATAATCAGTTTCCAGTGTTCAGATTCTTTGTAATGCCTGGGCCGCCGTCGCCTGCACGGCCGAAGCTGGATATTAGACTGCCGTTATCAGGATTTGGGTGGAACCGCCTTCAGGTTGGCTGCTGCGGAAACCGATTGTTCCGGGGCTACGACGCCCATCGAGACAATATATTTCAAGGCCGCATCGACGCTCATGTCGAGTTCGATGGTGTCCGCCTTCGGCATCATCAGGAAGAAGCCGGAGGTGGGGTTCGGCGTGGTCGGCACATACACGCTGACATAGTCGCCGACCAGATGGTTCTTGACATCGCCGCCCGGCGTGCCGGTCAGGAATGCGATGGTCCACGATCCCTGGCGCGGATACTGCACCAGCAAGGCCTTGCGGAATGCGTTGCCGGATGACGAGAACAGCGTGTCGGAGACCTGCTTGACACTGGAGTAAATCGAGTTCACGACCGGAATGCGGCGCAGCAGCGCTTCCCACCAGTCGACCAAGCGCTTACCGATGAAATTGCGCGTCAACAGCCCGGTGAGGAACACGAACAGCACCGTCAGCACGGCGCCGACGCCGGGCACGTGCACGCCCAACAGCGCTCCCGGCCGCCACTTCTCGGGCAGCAGCAACAGCGACTGGTCCATCGTGCCGATGACGAGATTTAACACCCACAGCGTGATCGCCAGGGGGACGAGAATCAGCAGGCCAGTGACGAAATATTTACGCATGGTCTTCCATGAACCCGAGGCCGGATAGACCTCTTCCTATCTCTTCCTATCGATTAAGCAGCCGACTTGGTATCGCCAGCTGCGGCGCATCCCGTGCCGCATTCGCCCGCACCGCAGGAAGGCGCTTCGGTGGCCGGCGTCGTGTTACGCGCAGGCGATGCAGTGCTGCCACTGCCGTTCTTGAAATCGGTCACGTACCAGCCGGAGCCTTTCAATTGAAAGCCGGCGGCGGTGAGCTGCTTCTTGAATGTACTCTTCTCGCACGACGGACACTCGGTGAGCGGTGCGTCGGACACTTTTTGCAATACATCCTTCGTAAAACCACATGTTTCGCAGCGATATGCATAAATCGGCATAGGACACCCTCGCAAAAATCATCCAAAACCCTGAATTATAAAGGTTTTTCCAGTCGGATTGCATGGCTCGCCGGATAATGGGCCGCAAGGCGAAAAATGACGCCATACCACGCCCCGTAAAGGCTAATGTGCCGAGGGATATAGCGCAATTGCAATTTTTGCAATTGCAGATCTCGCGGTACCGGCTATGCTGCTGACAAGCGGCAAAGCGCGCGCCACTCGATATTGTCATCGCTCGACACCCCAAAAAGCGGTAACCTGACCCGACTTTTCCAATTTGCAATCCAGAACGTGCGGCTTCTCCTGCTCAAAATCAGAATATATCTCCAGGGCCTGTTCTCGGATCTGTTCCCGGCGTCGCAAGCGCATTCCATGTTGCCGTGGGCTACCGTCATCGGCGTGGTCGGTGCATTGACGACCATTGCATTTCGCGAAAGTTTGAACGGTGTGCAATGGTTGCTATTCGGACATAGCGGCTCGCTGGTCGCGATGGCCGCCGACCTGCCGTGGTATATGCGCATGATCATGCCGGCAGCCGGCGGCGTAGTGGCCGGTGTCTTCCTTGTGCTGGCCCGGCGCTATGCGCCCGGCGCGACGTCGGACTACATGGAAGCGATCGCCATCGGCGACGGCCGTATTTCGCTGCCGCAGACCCTGCTGCGCAGTCTTTCATCCCTGTGCACGATCGCGTCGGGCGGATCGATCGGGCGCGAAGGGTCGATGGTGCAGTTGTCCGCGCTGTGCGCATCCATACTAGGCCGCTTCACCCAGTTCGATCCGGTCCGGCTGCGCCTGTTGGTCGCCTGCGGCGCGGCCGCCGGCATCACTTCCGCCTACAACGCGCCGATCGCCGGCGCTTTCTTCGTGACCGAGATCGTACTGGGTTCGATCGTTATGGAAAACTTCGGGCCGGTACTGGTGGCGTCGGTGGTCGCCAACATTACCATGCGCAAGTTCCCGGGATACCAACCCGCCTATGAAATGCCGCCCTTCCCGGAAATCGCCAATCTGGAAGTGGTGCTTTTCGTCGGCCTGGGAGTGATCGCCGGGCTCGCGGCGCCGCAATTCCTGCGCCTGCTCGATCTGTTCAAGGACCGCTTTCGCAAAAGCAGGCTGCCGCTTCCGGCCCGGCTGGGTGTCGGTGGCCTGATCGTCGGCCTGCTATCGGTTTGGGTGCCGCAGGTATGGGGCAACGGTTACAGCGTGGTCAATTCCCTGCTACACCAGCCATGGGTATGGAGTACCGTGCTGATGGTGCTGATCTTCAAGATCGTCGCCACTGCCGTCACCACCGGCTCGGGCGCCGTCGGCGGCATCTTCACGCCGACCCTGTTCGTAGGGGCGGCAATCGGCCAGCTGTTCGGACAGATGATGCACCTGGTGTGGCCGCATGCGGTATCGGCGCCCTTCACCTATGCGATGGTGGGCATGGGCGCCTTTCTCGCTGCCGCCACCAATGCACCGCTGATGGCGATCCTCATGATTTTCGAAATGACCCTGAGCTATCAGGTAATGCTACCGCTGATGCTGTCCTGCGTAGTCGCGTATTTCATCGCGCGCCACATCGAGAGCACGTCAATGTACGAAGTCACCATCCGCCGCAATCGCGAGGAAAAAGCCCGCTTGCGCCTGCGCAGCACGCAGATGCGGGAACTGATCAAGCCGGCGGAAACGGTCTTGCCCCTGCATGCAAGCTTCGACGACCTGACTAAGATGTTCCTGCAGCATCCGGTCAAGTACATCTACATCGTCGACGACGCCAACCGCTTCGAGGGCGTGGTGGCCTTGCGGGATCTGGCCTCGGTCTTTGTCGACAAGAGTGCCGCAATCGCCAGGCAAGCGAAGGATTTCCTGCGCCGCGACCTGCTGCACGTGATTACGCCCGAGATGTCGCTGGACGATGCGCTGCAGCGCTTCCTGACGCACCAGGGCGAACGCTTGCCGGTGATTCAGAGCGCGGACAATCCGGTTCTGCTCGGCGTGGTCTACAAGACTTCGCTGCTGGACGCTTATTTCCGGCTGAACGGCTGAAACCGCTTTCCTCTCCCCCGACCTGTTGCCGGAGCCCCAAAAGCAAACATCCCGCCGCGGTCACCCGGGACGGGATGCGTTTCTTGCAGTTGCCGGCTTGAATAGATCCTAAGCGTGCAAGCCCTCGACCGTCTGCCGCGGCTCATGGCGGTTCTTCAGCACTTGAGGCGCGAGCGATCCTAGGATCATGCCTCCGAATGCGGCGATCAGGCCAGCAAGCTGCCCCGGGAAGCGCTCACCGAGCGCCGTCACCTGAGGGAAGAAAAGAATCCAGGTGCCGACGCCGACGCCCAGCGAAAAAATCGCGCCCTGCGTTGTAGCGCGCCGCCAGTACAGCCCCATGACCAGCGGGACAAACGCGCCGACAAGGGTCACCTGATAGGCGGCCGAAACCAGCTCATAAATGGACGTGCCCTTCATGGCGATCGCATAGGTCAGCACCAGCGCGGCGAACACGACCAGCGTGCAACGCATGGCAAACAATTGCTGCCGGTCGCTCATGTGCGGGCGCAGATTCTTGAGGATGTTTTCGACAAAGCTGGTGGAAGGCGCCAGAAGCGTGGCTGACGAGGTGCTCTTGATGGCGGACAGCAGCGCGCCGAAGAAAAAGATCTGCATCACAAGCGGCATCTTGGTCATGATGAACGTCGGCAGCAGGCGCTGGTAATCGCTTTTCGCCAGAGCGAGCGCCCCCTCGCCCATGACAACCACGGCGGACGCGACGATAAACATCGGCACGAAGGCGAACAGGATGTAGCTGGCGCCGCCGATGATGGCGCCGGTGCGCGCGGTGGAGGCATCCTTGGCCGACATGACGCGCTGGAACACGTCCTGTTGCGGAATGCTGCCTAACATCATCGTCAGTCCCGCGCCGATGAAGAACACCGTATCGGTAAAGGTCGGCTGCGGCAGGAAGTTCCACAGATTGGACCGGGCCGCCAGCGTGAACACCTTGTCGGATCCTCCAGCCAGGTCGGCGGAGAAGAAGGCGATGACGCTCAGGCCGATCACCAGCACGATCATCTGGATGAAATCGGTCCAGGCCACGGCCAGAAAACCGCCGATCACGACGTAGACCAGCACGGCCAGCGTGCCGACGATCATGCCGGCCGTCTCCGACATCGCGCCGTTCGTCAGCACCGAGAACACCAGGCCGAGCGCGGTGATCTGCGCCGCCACCCAGCCCAGGTAGCTGACGATGATCGCGACCGAACAAAACACTTCCACTCCCTTGCCGTAGCGCTGGCGGTAGAAATCGCCGATGGTCAGCAGGTTCTGCCTGTACAGCCGGATGGCGAAGAACATGCCCACCAGGATCAGGCAGGTGCCGGCGCCGAACGGATCTTCGACAATCGCGTTCAAGCCGCCCTGCACAAACCGCGCCGGAATCCCCATCACGGTTTCGGCGCCGAACCAGGTTGCGAACGTCGTCGTCACGACCATTATCAACGGCAGGCTGCGGCCGGCGACGGCAAAGTCACTGGTATTGCGGATGCGCGTGCCCGCCCATACGCCCAGCGCCAACGTACCCAACAAGTACAGCACGACAAAGGAAATCAGCGTGTAGTTCATCGAAGTATGCTCCGGGCGAAAAATCGGCTCATTATAATGAAGACTTTTTGGCGGCTAATGACTTTTCGTTGGCTGCGCAAGCCTGGGCGCTGGCCGGATCACATCGGCGCAATCACGGCCGGCGGCGCCAAACCTGCCAACGCTCCTTTCCGGCAAAGACCGGAACGGAATCGGTGACCGCGTCGTCCGCGATGCGGTCGAAATAGGGGGAGAGCAGTGTTTCGAGCCCGCTCGGCGTAACGCCGAACGGCGGCCCCTTGGGCGCCTCATCGAAATAGAAGAACCCGGCCAGCAGCCCGCCGGGTGGCAGCAATGCGGCCCAGCGTTCGGCGACTGACGGCCATAGCCGGCGCGGCAAGGCGCAAAGGAAGGCACGCTCGTAGATCAGCCCGAGCGGACGGAACGGCACGAATTCGAAGAAATCGGCTTGCAGCACCCGGTCGCCCCATCGTCCCAGCAGCGCGCGCGCGGCGTCGACCGCCACCGGAGAAAAATCGATCGCGGTCACGTCCCAGCCGGCCTCGGACAAATACGCCGCTTCATACGCGCTACCGCACCCGGGAATCAGCGTGGTGTATGGCCGTTCCGCATGCGCGACGAATTGCCGCAGCGCGGCAGGCACGGCGCCGAGGTCCCATGGCGTAAAGCGCTGCGCGAAGCGCTCGGACCAGAAATCCGATGCGGCTGGGTCACGAGATGCGAATTCGGGCATGTCACCACCACATGAAGTGATACCAACGGTTCAGTATTTGCGCGGCCACGATCCCTACCGCCAGGCCACCGCCGAAATACACGCCGAAGCCCAGCAGCCGGTTGGTGCGCCGCTGTTCGGCGATCAGCTCCTTGAGCAAGTCGTTGTTTTGCCGCGGCGGCTGTTCCGACTGGGCTTGCAGTGCCTGGTGGACCAGGCGCGGCAATTGCGGAATCAGCTTGTTGTAGTGCGGCGCCTCCTCCTTCAGGCGCGCCACCAGCCCGCGCCAGCCGATCTGCTCCTGCATCCAGCGCTCCAGGTAGGGCTTGGCGGTTTTCCACAGGTCGAGGTCGGGGTCGAGTTGGCGGCCCAAGCCTTCGATGTTGAGCAGGGTTTTCTGCAGCAGCACCAGTTGCGGCTGCACCTCGACATTGAAACGGCGCGACGTCTGGAACAGGCGCAAGAGCACCTGGCCGAAAGAAATGTCGCGCAGCGGCCGGTCGAAGATCGGCTCGCAGCAGGCGCGCACCGCCGACTCCAGTTCGTCGACCCGGGTGTCCCTGGGCGCCCAGCCCGATTCGATATGCGCTTCCGCCACGCGCTTGTAGTCGCGACGGAAGAAGGCCAGGAAATTCTGCGACAGGTAATCCTTATCATAGTCGGTCAGCGTGCCGACGATGCCGAAGTCGAGCGCGATATAGCGGCCGAAAGTGGCCGGATCGGTCGACACCAGGATATTCCCCGGGTGCATGTCGGCGTGGAAGAAGCCGTCGCGGAACACCTGGGTGAAAAAGATTTCGACGCCGTCGCGCGAGAGCTTCTTGATGTCCACGCCTTCTGCCACCAGGCGGTCGATCTGCGAGATCGGAATGCCGCGCATGCGCTCCATCACGATCACCGAGGTCGAGCAGTAATCCCAGAACATCTCCGGCACGATCAGCAGGTCCGAACCCATGAAATTGCGGCGCAGCTGGCTGGCGTTGGCCGCCTCGCGCATCAGGTCGAGTTCGTCGTGCAGGTATTTGTCGAATTCGGCGACCACTTCCTTGGGTTTCAGGCGCCGGCCATCGGCCCACAGCGCCTCGACCCAGCCGGCGGTGATCTTCATGAGGGCGATGTCGTCGTCGATCGAGCGCCGCATGCCGGGGCGCAGCACCTTGACGGCAACTTCGGTGCCATCCTTGAGCGTGGCGAAATGCACCTGCGCGATCGAGGCGGAAGCCACCGGTTCGCGCTCGAAGCGGGCGAACAGCTGGTCCGGATGGGCGCCGAGGGACTTCTTGATCTGCGCGATGGCAAGATCGGAGTCGAACGGCGGCACACGGTCCTGCAGCAAGGCGAGTTCATCGGCGATATCGGCCGGCATCAGGTCGCGCCGGGTCGACAGCACCTGGCCGAACTTGACGAAGATCGGCCCGAGCTCCTCCAGCGCCTGGCGCAGGCGCACGCCGCGCGGCTTCGAAATGTCGCGCCAAAAGAACACCGCCGCGATGAACCTGGCGATGCGCGGCCGGGCCAGTCCCGCCATGGCGATGTCATCCCAGCCGTACTTGTATGCTACCCGGGCAATTTTCAGAACCCGCAAGAATTTGAAGATCATTGGGGTCCTGGATCAGCGTCCGTTGAGGTTGAGTTTTTCGAGACGCTTGGCGAGACGCTCGACGTCGTCGCGCAGTTTCGATACTTCATCCGAAAAATCGGCAACCGCCTGCGGCCGTACCAATACCGGCTTCTCGTCGAGCAGGTATTCGGCCACGTTTTCGGCCAGCTTCTGCTGCGTCGACTTCGCCGTTTCCATGGCCGCCTTCATGCCGGCCACCACGCGGGTGGCGGGAATATCGCCGATCAGCCTGGCGAGGTCGTCTTCGGCTTCCCAGCGCAGGTTCTGGCCGAGGTGCGAAATGGTATTGGCAAAATCCGCATCTCCCTCGAGCTGCACATACGAGAAGGCGCGCTCACGGTTTTGCATGATCAGCGGCAGGTCGGACATCTTCACGCGGATCGTCACATTGGCCGCTTCGCCGGCCGGCGCCGCCTGTACCATGCCGTCGGCGGCAACTTTCAGCCGCACGGTCGCCAAGCCGCCGTCGAAATGGGCGATCTTGCCGACGTGCCGCACAAGTTCGGCGCGCGCCCAGGATTCCCGGGCCAGCAGGTGGTTGATGGTGGCGGAGACAGGTGTAGAGATCATGATGACAAAACAAAACCGCCCGTGGGATTCACGGGCGGTCCTAAGTTTACCAGTTTGCGGCGCTTGCCTACGACAATTGTTGGATGCCGGCCAGTACCCAGCCGCCCTGCCCGGACAACGGTTTGGACAGGTTCCAGATCTCGGCGAACGGTTCCGCAGGCGCGTTTTCCGCTTCCTTGATCATGCCGGAAAACCGCACGCTGGCCAGGTAGTCGCTGGCCGCGGTTTCAATGCCGAGCAACTCCGCATCGAGCGACACCACGTCGGTGACATTGGGCGAGGCGCCGCGCTCCTGCAACTGCAGGCGCAGTTCGCCGAACATTTCTGGCGTCGTGAATTCGCGGATGTCGTTGATGTCGGCGCGGTCCCAGGCCGCCTGCAGCCGGATGAAATAAGTCTTGGCATGACGCAGGAAGGCCGGCGCGTCGAAGCCGGGCGGCAGACCCTGCGCGGCGCCGGCCACCGGCTCGCCCTGCAAGGCCGCCGGCCGCTCCGGCTGCGCCAGGCCCGAACCGATGTCCGGCGTGCGCGGCCCCTGATAGGCGCCGGCATAGGCCGGCTCGCCGCGCCCGTCGCTCTTGCCACGCAACAGGCGCATGACGAACATCGCGACCAGCACCAGCAAGCCGATCATCAGGAGCGTGCCGATCAGGCCCGCCGCCGCGCCGCCCAGTCCGAAGTGGGACAGCAATGCGCCGAGCCCGAGGCCGAGCAGCGCACCGCCGAGAATATTGCGCCACGGGGTAGCCGGTTTCTGCGGCATGCTTTGCGGCGCTGTCGACGGCGACGCCTGCCTCTGCTGGCTGTAATTCTGGTTCGACGGCGCCGGCGCCTGACGGCTATAGCTCTGCGACTGCCGGCCGAACGATCCGCCGCCGCCCAGGCGTTTCGCGTCAGCGTCGGACACGACGACCGACATGGCGCCCAGTGCCAGCATCAATACAATCAAGAACCGTTTCATGCGACCTCCTGTGCCTACAGCTTGATCCCCGTATGAAGCGCGGCCACGCCGGCCGTCAGATTAAAGTACTCGACGCGCTCCAGCCCCGCGTCCTGCATCATCTTTTTGAGGGTTTCCTGGTCCGGGTGCATGCGGATCGATTCGGCCAGATAGCGGTAGCTTTCCGAATCGTTCGCGATGCGCTTGCCCAGCCAGGGCAACACGGAAAACGAATAGACGTCGTATGGCTTTTGCAGCAGCTCCCACACCTTGGAAAACTCCAGCACCAGCAATTTTCCGCCCGGTTTCAGCACGCGCTGCATTTCCGCGAGCGCGGCGTCCTTGTGCGTCATGTTGCGCAAGCCGAAGGCAACCGATACGCGATCGAAGTAATTGCTCGGGAACGGCAGTTTTTCGGCATCACACAGCAAGGTGGGCGTCACCATCCCCTTGTTCAGGAGCCGGTCGCGGCCGACGCGCAGCATCGATTCGTTGATATCGGTCAGCCAGACCTCGCCGCTCGGCCCCGCCTGCTTGGCAAACGCCTTGGCCAAGTCACCGGTGCCGCCTGCGATATCCAGCACCTTGAACCCCGGGCGCACGCCGGCCTGGGCGATCGTGAATGTCTTCCACAGGCGATGCAGGCCGCCGGACATCAGGTCGTTCATCACGTCGTATTTCGATGCGACGGAGTGAAAAACCTGGGCAACTTTCTGTGCCTTTTCTTCTTCGGGAACGGTTTGATAACCGAAATGCGTGGTATTGGTCATGATGAAAGCCTGTTAGTCCAGGCGGCATTATACAAGTGCAGACAGAATGGCAAGCCTTACGTTCCCCGCACAAGGTCGAGATGGCGATTTCACTTACCCGGAATCAAGTCCGGGCATGGGAAATTCAATGATGCCCGCAGCCTTTGGCGGCTGTCGCCATCGGCGCGTCGCGGCCGGATTCGCGGGTAAATCCTGCTGCTTCCAGCCGCTTCAGGTAGTCTTCCCACAGCTGCGCCTGGCTGGCGCCCAGCGAATGCAGGTAATCCCAGGTGTAGATGCCGCTGTTATGGCCATCGGAAAAATGCGGCTGGATCGCATAGTTCCCGACCGGTTCCAGCGCCGTAACCAGCACGTCGCGCTTGCCGGTCTGCAGCACTTCCTGCCCTACGCCATGGCCGCGCACTTCGGCCGAGGGCGAATAGACGCGCAACAGCTCGAACGGCAAGGAAAACGTTTCTCCGGTGTCGAACGCGATTTCCAGCGTGCGCGACTTCGTGTGCACCGTCAGCCCGGTCGGCGCCGGAGGCACCTTCTTGGAGTCAGCCATCGTCACAGCAGCGATCCTTCAAAACGTGCCAGTATCGCGTCACGCAGCTTCGGCACCAGTGCCCGGCGCTTGGTCAGGTCGGCCGACGCCGGCGTGCGCCTGATCTCGCCCCAGATCGGATTGGGAAAATGCGCGTCGTCCTCATAGCGAGGAATCACATGCCAATGTAGATGCGGCGTGACGTTGCCGAGGCTAGCGACGTTGACCTTGTCCGGCCGCATCACCTCGCGCACAGCTTCCTCGACCTGCCAGACAGCGGCGATCAGGATCGCGCGCTCGGCCGTCGAGAGGTCCGTCATTTCCCGCACGTGCGCATTCCAGATCACCCGGCAAAAGCCCGGGTAATGGTCGTCATCCACCAGCACGATACGGTAATTATCATCCCGGTAGACGACGTCGCCACCGGGATGGATGCACAGTTCGCAGGATTGTTTGGACATGGCTCTTACACTAATACGCGTTCGATGCCGCCATTGTTGGCGCGCGCCACATACTCCGGCAGCCAGTTCTCGCCCAGCAGGTACTTCGCCATTTCGATCACGATGTAATCGGCTGTGGTATCGGCATCTTCGTTATAACGGAGCAGGCCCTGCAGGCAGGACGGGCAAGACGTCAGGATCTTGACGTCGCCGGTGAAACCGTCGGCACGCAGCTTGTCCGCGCCCTTGCGCATTTCCTCTTCCTTGCGGAAACGCACTTGGGTGGAAATATCCGGACGTCCAACGCCGAGCGTGCCCGATTCGCCGCAGCAACGTTCGTTCTTTTCGACCTTGTGCCCGTCCGCCGTGGTGATGAGCGCATTCACCGTCTTCATCGCGTCCTGCTGCTTCATTGGCGTGTGGCAGGGCTCATGGTACATGTAACGCACGCCACCCACGCCTTCCAGTTTCACGCCCTTCTCAAGCAGATATTCGTGGATGTCGATGATCCGGCAGCCAGGGAAAATCTTCTCGAATTCATAGCTCTGCAACTGGTCATAGCAGGTGCCGCACGATACAACGACCGTTTTGATATCGAGATAGTTCAATGTGTTGGCGACGCGGTGGAACAGGACGCGGTTGTCCGTCATCATCTTTTCCGCCTTATCGTACTGGCCATTACCGCGCTGCGGATAGCCGCAGCACAGGTAGCCGGGCGGCAGCACCGTCTGCACGCCGACATGCCACAGCATCGCCTGCGTCGCCAAGCCGACTTGCGAGAACAGCCTCTCCGAGCCGCAGCCCGGGAAGTAGAACACCGCTTCCGTGTCGGCCGTGGTGGTCTTCGGATCGCGAATGATCGGGACGATCTTGTTGTCCTCGATATCGAGCAAGGCGCGCGCGGTTTTCTTCGGCAGGTTGCCCGGCATCTTCTTGTTGATGAAGTGGATCACCTGTTCCTTGACCGGCGGCTTGCCGTGCGTGGCCGGCGGCGCCTTGGTCTGCTTCTTCGCAAATTTCTTCAGCACGTCGTTGGCCAGGCGCTGCGCCTTGTAGCCAAAGCCGGTCATCAACGCACGCGTGGCATTGATGGTGGCCGGGTCGGTCGCGTTCAGGAAAAACATGGCGGCGGCGGTACCGGGCTTGAACGATTTCTTGTCCATCTTGCGCAGCAGGTTGCGCATGTTCATCGACACGTCGCCGAAATCGATATCGACCGGGCATGGATTGACGCACTTATGGCAGACCGTGCAGTGATCGGCCACGTCCTCGAATTCTTCCCAGTGCTTGATCGACACGCCGCGGCGGGTCTGTTCTTCGTACAGGAAGGCTTCCACCAGCAACGAGGTGGCGAGAATCTTGTTGCGCGGCGAGTACAGCAGGTTCGCGCGCGGCACGTGGGTGGCGCACACCGGCTTGCATTTGCCGCAGCGCAGGCAATCCTTGACGCTGTTGGCGATGGCGCCGATATCGCTTTGCTGCATGATCAGCGATTCATGCCCCATCAGGCCGAACGACGGCGTATACGCGTTGCGCAGGTCGGCCGGCATATCGGGATCGTTCAACAGCTTGCCCTTGTTGAAGCGCCCTTCCGGGTCGACCCGCTTCTTGTAATCGCGGAAGTCGCCGATTTCCTCTTCGGTCAGGAATTCGAGCTTGGTGATGCCGATGCCGTGCTCGCCCGAGATCACGCCGTCGAGCGAACGCGCCAGCACCATGATGCGCGCAACAGCGGCATGCGCATCCTGCAGCATCTCGTAGTGGTCGGAGTTGACCGGGAGGTTGGTGTGCACGTTGCCGTCGCCGGCGTGCATGTGCAGCGCGACGAACACGCGCCCGCGCAGCACGCGCTTGTGGATCGCGCCGCATTCGTCGAGGATCAGCTTGAACGCGCCGCCGTTGAAGATCTGGCGCAGTTGCGCGCGCACTTCGGCCTTCCACGACACGCGGATGGTGCGATCCTGCACCACGTGGAACACCTTGGCGTTAGGTTGGCGCGACAGGCGCTCGTCAATCCAGGTCATCGGCACCTGCAGCACCGCCAGCTCGTCGCGTGCTTCATACAACGGCTTGTCGAGCTGGGTCAGCAGGTAGGACCAGCGCGCATGCGTCAGGTCCACCAGCTGCAGCGCCTGCGCGACGCGGTCGCCCAGCAGCTCTTCCGGTGGGATGTCGTTGGCCTCCGCGTCTTCGCTCTTGCCGAGAGGGAGATGGCTGCCGGCGAAAAAGCCGCGCAACTCGTCCAGAAACTGCAGCTTGTTCTTGATCGACAGTTCGATATTGATGCGTTCGATACCGTCGGTGTATTCGCCCATGCGGTTCAGCGGGATCACGACGTCTTCGTTGATCTTGAACGCGTTGGTGTGCTTGGCGATCGCGGCGGTGCGCGCGCGATCGAGCCAGAATTTCTTGCGAGCTTCCGGGCTGACCGCGACGAAGCCTTCGCCGACGCGGGCGTTGGCCATGCGTATCACCTCGGAGGCCGCGCGCGCCACCGCTTCCTCGTCGTCGCCCACGATATCGCCGAACAGCGCCATTTTCGGCAGCACGCCGCGCTTGGACTTGGTCGCATAGCCGACCGCGCGCAGGTAGCGCTCGTCCAGGTGCTCCAGGCCAGCGAGAATGGCGCCGCCCTTCTTCGCTTCGGCGTCGAGATAATCCTTGATCTCGACGATGGATGGAATCGCCTCGCGCGCCTGGCCGAAGAATTCCAGGCACACGGTGCGCGCATGCTTCGGCATCTTGTGCAGGATCCAGCGCGCCGAGGTAATCAAGCCGTCGCAGCCTTCCTTCTGCACGCCGGGCAGACCGGCCAGGAATTTGTCGGTGACATCCTTGCCGAGCCCCTCCTTGCGGAAGCGCCGGCCTTCGATTTCCAGGGTTTCGGTTCTGAACGGCTTGTTGCTCTTGCCCTTCTCGTTCGGATGGGTCCACTCCAGCTTGAACTTCGCCACCGGCGCGTCATGGATCTTGCCCAGGTTGTGTTCCAGGCGCGTGACTTCCAGCCAGTCGCCGTTGGGGTCGACCATGCGCCAGCTCGCCAGGTTGTCGAGCGCGGTGCCCCACAACACGGCCTTCTTGCCGCCGGCGTTCATCGCGATATTGCCGCCGATGCAGGAGGCTTCCGCCGAAGTCGGATCGACCGCGAACACGAAGCCGGCCTTTTCGGCGGCGTCCGACACGCGCTTGGTGACCACACCGGCGCCGGAATAAATCGTGGCGTACGGCCGGTCGACACCGGGCAGCGTCGTCATTTCGACGGCGCCGAGCTGTTCCAGCTTTTCGGTGTTGATGACGGCCGACAGCGGCGTCAGCGGCACTGCGCCGCCGGTGTAGCCGGTGCCGCCGCCGCGCGGAATGATGGTCAACCCTAGCTCTATGCACGCCTTCACCAGCCCGGCCATTTCATCCTCGGTATCCGGCGTCAGCACGACGAACGGATATTCGACGCGCCAGTCGGTGGCGTCGGTCACGTGCGACACGCGCGACAGTCCGTCAAACTTGATGTTGTCCTTCGCGGTGTAACGCGCCAGCACCTTGTTGGCGCGCTTGCGCAAATCATAGGTACGGCGGAATTCTTCGGCAAAATCGGCAACGGCCTTGCGCGCCGCTTTCACCAGAAGCTCGACATTGGCGCTGCGGCGCCGGGCCTGAGCGTCTCCGGCTTCGGCCAGATCGGTGGAGAGCCGGCGCTTCTCGACTTCGCTCAAGCGGTGATTGAGCGCATCGATCAGATCCTGGCGCCGCTTCGGATTGTCGAGCATGTCGTCCTGCAAATACGGATTGCGGCGGACGACCCAGATATCGCCCAGCACTTCGTACAGCATGCGCGCGGAACGGCCGGTCTGGCGCTCGCCGCGCAACTCGTCCAGAACGCGCCACGCATCTTCGCCCAGCAGGCGCATCACGATTTCGCGGTCGGAAAACGAGGTGTAGTTGTAAGGAATTTCGCGCAAGCGCGTCGGGGCGGTGCCGCTCGGGGCATCGGAAAGCAGAGCTTGGATTTGTGCGGGGGCGTTCATCAAAAATAGTAGTACTAACCCTTAAAGGTGCATTTTAGCGTATTGCAATGCACCGGGCGGAAACAGCCTTACTTCTTATGCGGCCAAAAAGCGCGAAGCATGCCTGCAAAAGCGGCATCTTCGCCAAAAACTTGCTGTTACAGGCGGAAAGCAACAAAAAATTATTGCCACATATGCAAGGAGGATGACATCAATCCCGCCGGGCGGCACTCTTAGGTGATCCAGCTTGCCACCCGGTGCCAGAACCCGTCCGGCACATACAGCAGCAGCGAGGTAATCGTCACGTAGCGCAGGAACTTCCCCACCGCCATGTAAAGCACGCACGGCCAGAACGGCAGCTTGAGCCAGCCGCCGACCGTGCATAACGGGTCGCCCACGCCCGGCAGCCACGCCAGCAGCATGGCTCTGGCGCCGAACCGCTCCAGCCATCCGAACCAGTGCGTGGCACGCTCTCTGGCGAACGTCTGCTTGGCGCCATAGCCCATCCAGTAATCGACGGCGCCGCCGAGCGTATTGCCGGCCGTGGCCACGAGAATGGCCGGCCACAGCAGTGCGGAATTCGCCTTGACCACGGCAAAGACCGCCGGTTCCGACCCCATCGGCAGCAAGGTCGCCGACACGAAGCTAATGATGAACACCGACGTCAGGCCGACGTCGGGAACGGCCAGAACGCTCATCAGCCAGCGGATTGCGGATTCGATCATCGATTGCGGATAAATGCGTGCCCGGGGACGCCGGGCGCGGACGTGAGAAAGAGGCGCAAATAGCGTCGCCCAAAATTCATCGGGCCAGTCCATTATAATGTCCCGCTCGGCATGCCAATTTATTCAAGCACATGCCAATCACAGCCAAGCCATGACTACCGACTACCTACAGAAAATCCTGACCGCCCGCGTCTACGATGTCGCAGTAGAATCCCCCCTCGAATTCGCCCCCACGCTGTCGCAGCGCATGGGCAACCAGATTTACCTGAAGCGCGAAGACATTCAAAGCGTGTTCAGCTTCAAGCTGCGCGGCGCCTACAACAAGATGGCGCACCTGCCTCCGGCGCAGCTGAAGCGCGGTGTCATCTGCGCCTCGGCAGGCAACCATGCGCAGGGCGTCGCCCTGGCAGCATCCAGGCTGGGCTGCCGCGCCGTGATCGTAATGCCGACCACCACGCCGCCGGTCAAGATCGAGGCAGTCAAGGCGCGCGGCGGTGAAGTCGTGCTGCACGGCGACTCCTACACCGACGCCTACAACCATGCGCTCACCCTGGAGAAGAAGGAAAAACTCACCTTCGTGCACCCGTTCGACGACCCGGACGTGATCGCCGGACAGGGCACGATCGCCATGGAAATCCTGCGCCAGCATCCGGGCCCGATTCACGCGATTTTCGCCGCCATCGGCGGCGGCGGCCTGATTTCGGGCGTGGCGGCTTTCGTGAAGGCGGTACGCCCCGACATCAAGGTGATCGGCGTGCAATCGACCGACTCCGACGCCATGGCGCGCAGTATCAAGGCGGGACGGCGCGTCACCCTGCCGGACGTCGGCCTATTCTGCGACGGCACTGCCGTCAAGCTGGTCGGCGAGGAGACCTTCCGCCTGACCAAGAAATATGTGGATGACATCATCACGGTCGACACCGACGCGGTGTGCGCGGCCCTGAAGGATGTGTTCCAGGATACGCGCAGCATCCTCGAGCCTTCCGGCGCACTCGCCCTGGCCGGCGCCAAGGAATATATCGAACGTTCCAAGGCCGGCAAGAAGCCGCTCAAGAACGAAACGCTGGTCACGATCGCCTGCGGCGCCAACATGAATTTCGACCGCCTGCGCTTCGTCGCGGAACGTGCCGAAGTCGGTGAGGCGCGCGAAGCAGTATTCGCCGTGACGATCCCTGAGGAGCGAGGCAGCTTCAAGCGCTTCTGCGAACTGATCGGCCCGCGCAACGTGACCGAATTCTCCTACCGCATCAGCGACGAAAAGGAAGCGCATGTATTCGTCGGCCTGCAGATCGCCAGCCGCGAGGAACCCGGCAAGATCACCAAGAATTTCGAGAAGCACGGTTTCCGTTCCATCGATCTGACGCATGACGAACTGGCCAAGCAGCACGTCCGCCACCTAGTCGGCGGCAAGAGTCCGCTGGCGCACGACGAACTGCTGTACCGCTTCGAATTCCCGGAACGCCCGGGCGCGCTCATGCGCTTCCTCGCCAGCATGGCGCCGAACTGGAATATCAGCCTCTTCCATTACCGCAACCAGGGCGGCGATGTCGGCCGCATCCTGGTCGGCCTGCAGGTACCGAAGAAGGAAATGAAGGCATTCCGCGAATTCCTGTCGACGCTGGGCTACCGTAACTGGGACGAAAGCGAGAATCCGGCGTACAAGCTGTTCCTGTAAGCGCTCCACGCCGCCCACATCCCCGGCAAGCCCGCTTAGGCAGGCTTGCCGGCAGAACCGTCCGGTGCGCATGCTGTCATAACAGGCAATGCCCACCGATCAATCTCGTCATGGCGAATTCGCCATCCATGGCATGAGCACAAACAACCTCCCCGAATCTTCGCCGCTGGGCAAACCGACCGCCTACCAGGCCGAATACTCCCCGTCGCTGCTGTTCCCCATCCCGCGGCAAGCGAAACGCGAAGAAATCGGGATCACCGGCACCCTGCCCTTCTTCGGTGTCGATATCTGGAACGCGTACGAGGTGTCATGGCTGAACTCGCGCGGCAAGCCGCAAGTCGCCATCGCCACATTCACCGTGCCGGCCGACTCGCCCAACATCATCGAGTCCAAGTCGTTCAAGCTGTATCTCAACTCGTTCAACCAGACCCGGCTGGCCGGCCCGGACGCCTTGCTGGATTTGCTGCGCACCGATTTGTCAGCCGGCTTCGGCGCCCCGGTACAAGTCGCGCTGACGCTGCCGGACGCCTTCCCGTCGCTTAGGATGGGCGAACTCGAAGGCTTGCTGCTGGATCGACTCGACATCGAAGTCAACGAATATCAGCCTATGCCATCGCTGCTGAAAGCCAATCATGCCGAAGCGATGGTCGAAGAAACGCTGGTATCGCACCTGCTCAAGTCAAATTGCCTGGTGACCGGCCAGCCGGATTGGGGTAGCGTCCAGATCCGCTATGCGGGCGCCCAGATTGACCAGGAAGGGCTGTTGCAATACCTGATCGGTTTTCGCAATCACAATGAATTCCATGAACAATGCGTGGAACGGATTTTCATGGACATCATGCGCCAGTGCCGGCCGCAGAAACTGGCTGTCTACGCGCGTTACACGCGGCGCGGCGGCTTGGACATCAATCCGTGGCGCAGCAACTTCACGACGGCGCAACGTCCGTCCAATTTACGCAATGCCCGCCAATAACCTTCGGCAATAACTATTAGAAACTTCCCTCCTGAACAGCACTCTAATATATATGCCGGTTTTGGCCGACATACTTCGTTTCGAAGCCCAATATTAGATTGATCGCTTGCACTATTTTCCTGCTCTCAATCAAAGTATCTGCCCAACGCGCGGCATATTCTTCGGCATTACGATATCGAAAAAGAGGTCTATAATCCGTTTCGGACGCCAATTTTGTGCAACGCAACATAGAATTTTGCAACATGACTAACCTCGCAAAAATCCTGTCGGCAAGCAATGTCGTTCTTGATCTCGAAGTATCGAGCAAGAAGCGCGCATTCGAGCAGGCGGGACTGATCTTTGAAAACAATTGCGGCATTGCGCGCTCAGTAGTGTCCGACAACCTGTTTGCGCGCGAGCGGCTGGGATCGACCGGGTTGGGCCATGGAGTAGCCGTGCCGCATGGACGGATCAAGGGATTGAAATCGCCGCTGGCGGCCTTCGTGCGGCTGAAGGAGCCCATTCCGTTCGAATCGCCCGACGGACAGCCGGTGAGACTACTGGTTTTCCTGCTCATTCCGGACCAGGTGACGCAGCAGCATCTGGAAATCCTGTCAGAAATCGCCGAAATGTTTTCCGATGAGGGCTTCCGCAACGTACTGACTACAGACCCGGATCCATTATCGGTACATGCACGCATTGTTGCACGACAGCCAATCGCGCATGCATAATCCGGACAGTTTCCTCTGTCCATCCGTACCATGCCCACTGCCACCCATCTGACCATTCAGCAGCTTTACGACGATACCCGCGAAGCGCTACAGTTGGGCTGGTTTGCCGGCTTTCCCGGCGGCGAGCGCCGCATCTCGGGCGATGCAACCTCGGCCGCCGACCAGGTCGGCCACCTGAACCTGATCCATCCCGGCCGCCTGCAAGTCTTCGGGCATCAGGAAATCCAGTATTACAACCGCCTTTCACCCTCGTCCCGCGCCTATCAGACGGAAGAACTGGTCGCCGGCGAGCCACCCGCATTCGTCATCGCGCAGGGACTCGAGACGCCGCCCTACATCCTGCAGGTATGCGACGAAAAGAACATCCCACTATTTTCCACGCCGCTGCCGGCCGCGCAGGTCATCGACTACCTGCGGGTATATCTGTCGAAAGAACTGGCGCAGCGCGTGACAATGCACGGTGTCTTCATGGACGTGCTCGGCGTGGGCGTGCTCATTACCGGCGAATCGGGCCTTGGCAAGAGCGAGCTTGGCCTGGAACTTATTTCGCGCAACCATGGGCTGGTGGCCGACGACGCCGTCGAATTCGCCCGCATCGCGCCCAATATGATCGAAGGGCGCTGCCCGCCCTTGCTGCAGAATCTGCTCGAAGTGCGCGGACTGGGCCTGCTTGACATCAAGACCATCTTTGGCGAAACAGCCGTGCGCCGCAAGATGCGGCTGAAGCTAATTGTGCACCTGGTCAGGCGCAGCACGCTGGAAGAAAACTACGAACGGCTGCCGCTGCATTCGCAGACCGAGGAAGTGCTCGGCCTACCGATCCGCAAGGTCGTCATCCCGGTAGAGGCCGGCCGCAACCTCGCGGTGCTGCTGGAAGCCGCCGTGCGCAATACTATCCTGCAGCTGCGCGGCATCGATACGCTCAAGGAATTCATGGAGCGGCAGCAGAAGGCCATGGGCAACGACTGATTCCGTCAGCCCTGCGAAAACAGAGCATGCGGTATCATAATCGCATGCGCATAATCCTCATCACTGGCATTTCCGGCTCCGGCAAATCGGTCGGATTGAATGCCCTCGAAGACGCCGGCTACTTCTGCGTCGACAACCTGCCTCCCAAGCTCCTGCGCCAGCTGGTCGCCACCCGACTGGAAGAGGGAGCAGACATGCTGGCCGTCGCCATGGATGCGCGCAGCGCCGATTCGCTGGCAGGACTGCCGGCCGATATCCAGCAACTGAAAAGCGAAGGCCACGACGTCAAGGTCCTGTTCCTGACAGCCAAGACCGAATCGCTGATCGCACGCTTTTCCGAAACCCGGCGCAGCCATCCGCTTTCGCACCGCAACCGGCCAGACAAGCAAGCCAGCGACCAGCCGACACTCACCGAATGCATCCTGCGCGAGCGAGAAATGCTGTCGCCGATCGAAGGCATCGGGCACGTCATCGACACTTCAGGACTGTCGGCCAACAAGCTGCGAGCATGGATCAAGGACATGGTGGCGACCGAGCGCGCACCTCTGACCTTGCTGTTCGAATCATTCGCATTCAAATTCGGCGTACCGCTGGACGCAGACCTGGTGTTCGATGTGCGCGTGCTGCCCAATCCTTACTACGATCTCAGCCTGCGCCCGTTTACCGGGCGCGACGCGCCGGTAATTGCATTTCTCGATACCCAGGCGCATGTCGCGGAACTGCTCACGGATATCCGCATGTTCATCGAAAAGTGGTTGCCCGCCTTTAAAAACGATAACCGCAGCTATCTGACCGTGGCCATCGGATGCACCGGCGGGCAGCATCGCTCGGTGTACATGGCAGAGCGACTGGCACAGCACTTCGGCGATTCGGAGCATGTCCTGCTGCGTCACCGCGAGTTGAATTGACATCGCAGCGCCCCCGTCCTTTACCGACCATGCCGCAAAACGCCACCTGGATTCCGCTTTTCCCTCTGAAGACGGTCCTTTTTCCGGCCGGAGTGCTGCCGCTGAAAGTATTCGAAGCGCGCTATATCGACATGGTGCGCGATTGCATGAAGGACGACGCGCCATTCGGCGTGGTGCTGATCAAATCCGGGCAGGAAGTGGGCGCTGCGGCCGAACCTGAGACGGTCGGCACGCTTGCCCGCATCGTGCATTGGGACATGCCCAGTCTCGGCGTCATGCTGCTGCGCATCCAGGGAGAAGAACGGTTTCGCATTCTCGACACACGCGTCTTGCCCGACAACCGGCTCGAAGCCCAGGTCGACATGATCGCGCCGGACACCGACGCACCGGTCAGCGCGATGCACGTCAACTGTGCAAAGGCCCTCAAGATCGTCATGGACGATATCGAAGCCAAAGGACAAGCGCAGCACGGCGAGTCATTCGACAGCCTGTTCGCCCTGCCGCTTCAGTTCGAAAGCACCGCGTGGGTTGCCAATCGCTGGTGCGAAATACTGCCGATTCCGCTCAAGGCGCGCCAGAAGCTACTGGAACTTGACGACGCGCAGGCCCGCCTTTCAATCGTCCACCAGTATTTGCAGCAGCACCGCATCATTTGACCGTATCAGATTCGATATGGACCGGGCCGGCCGCATGCGAGCCCGGCGTCGCAAGCTACCCCCAAGACTTTTTCAACATCCATTTGTCACCGCGCAAAGACGACCGCCGGTATTCATAGGATAAATACACGGTCAGCCTCCCCCTTAACCATTTCCTGCGATCCGCACCGCCGGTACCTCTTTGAACGCGAGATTTCGTATGTATCTAAACGACGCACGCGAAACCATGCGATCAGAGCCGCGATTCACTCCCGAGTCCGTTTCAGTTAACCGCCGCAAAAACATGCCCCCTGCGAGCATTCCCCAGATCTCGCCGATCAGCCTGATCTCTCTACTGTACGCGATGAGCATGTACGCGTTCTACCAGCAGGGCTTCATCGGGCGCGCCACGTTTATTACAGTCGCGGCCGTGGTGCTGTGCTTCGTCGTCCTGTTTTATTGCGCCTTCCGGTTCCGGCTCAATGCGCGTTTCGGCGACCAGAGCCTGATGCTGCCGCAGATAATTGCTGCGCTGCTGATCATGTTGACCGTGGCTTACCTGGAACGGGCGACCCAGATGGCGCTAGTACCGTTCGTCCTGATTGCTTTCTCATTCGGCATCTTCCGGCTGTCGACTGCCTCGCTGATCCTGCTGCTGGTCGGCTGCCTTACCGCCTTTCTCGGTATTATCGTGCTGCATGCACGCGCGGAAGGGTATGGGATCGAATTTCGCGCCGACCTCATGCAGTGGTTCGTGCTGGCACTGACCTTGCCCGGCATGATCTTGGTCGGCAAGCAGATCCAGAACCTGCACCAGCTACTCAAAGCGACGCGCTACCAGCTCGAACATTACGAAGAAAAATCGGTCCGCGACGAATTGACCGGGCTTTATAACCGCCGCCAGTTGCAGACCGAACTGGACCGCGCCAAACTGCAAATCGATACGCTGTCGATTCCTTTCTCGATCTGCCTGATCGATATCGACCGCTTCAAGGAAATCAACGACAACCGAGGTCACCTGACCGGCGACACGATCCTGAAAGAGTTTTCCCGAGTAGCGCGCGACAGCATCCGCGACACCGATATTCTCGGGCGTTACGGCGGCGATGAATTCATGCTGATACTCCCCGATACCGACCTCAAGGGCGCCGTCATGCATGCGGAAAGGCTGCGCGTGTATGCGCATTTTCTGGACTTCCAGAAGATCCTTCCGCAAAAGCATATTTCGTTGTCGATCGGGGTGGCGCAATATCGCCAGGGTGAAAAAATCAATGACTTGATTTCACGAGCCGACGCCGCGCTCTACCAAGCCAAACAACTTGGCCGCAATCGGGTCGAGTGGGCCGACGCCTCCTAGCGTTCAGCCGCCCTTCCCGCTTCGGGTTGGCGTAGTTGAGTGGGGGAAGGGAAGTGAGACGACCGCTCATAAGCGTCAGGAACTAGGGCAGCAAGTCCGCTTCCCTGAACACCGCCAGCAGCAGCTTCTTTACCGGCGCCGGCAAGGGCGCCTCCGCAAGTTTGTCTGTCGGGTACCAGACATGGTCGGCTTGTCCGACCATCGGCACGCGGTGCGCGAGCCGTATCCGGTAAGGCGCGATATGCAGCTTGAAATGGGTAAAAACATGCGCGAACGGCTGCAGCCTTTCGCAGGAAGCCAGTTCGCCGAACGGGGCAATTGCCTGCGCAACCGCCGATTCGAAATGTTCCGATGGCGCGCTGTCTTCCCGCGTCAATCGATCCAGCTCCGGCAGCGACAATAAGCCGCCCCAGATGCCCGTACCGGGGCGCTGCTCCAGCAGCACCTGGTTCTTATCGGTGATGACTAGCATCGAGGTATGCCGCTCCGGGACAGCCTTTTTAGGCTTGCGCACCGGTAGCAGCCGTACACGGTCCGTGGCCAACGCCACGCAGCGTTGCGCCAGCGGGCAGTCCATGCAGGAGGGGCGGCTGCGGGTACATATCGTTGCACCCAGATCCATCAGCCCCTGCGTATACGCTTCGACGTCGCTCTGCGGCAGTAATGCGACGGCACTCCGCCATAACGTGTCCTCGACCGGCTTCGCCCCGGGAAAACCATCGATCCCGAAGACGCGGCAGAACACACGTTTGACATTCCCGTCGAGGATGGCGGCGCGTGTGCCGTACGCAAATGCGGAAATCGCCGCCGCCGTCGAGCGTCCGATGCCGGGTAATTCCGCAAGCAGCACCGGATCGGACGGAAAGACGCCGCCATACTGCGCCTGTACCTGCTGCGCGCAACGGTGCAGGTTGCGCGCGCGCGAGTAGTACCCCAGGCCGCTCCAGTGCGCCATCACGTCCTCCGGCTGCGCGGCCGCTAGGGCAGCCACATCCGGGAATCGCTCCAGGAAACGCCGATAATAAGGAATGACTGCCGTTACCTGGGTCTGTTGCAGCATGATTTCCGACAACCAGATTCGATAGGCATCGCGCGTGTTTTGCCACGGCAGCGCGTGGCGTCCATGCTGCTTCTGCCAGCGAATCACTGCATCGGAAAAACCGGGATCGGAAAAGTCTTCGCCAGCGCTATCTGCCCGCGCAGACGGCGCTGCTGCCACTCGCTTCATGACAATTCTTTCAGGCCGCCGCCTTGAGCGGCGCGAGTTCGGCCGTGATTGCGTTGCTTAAGTCCGCTTCCAGCATCATCAGCGTCTTCTTTTGCCCATCGAGTTCGGCCTGCATCTGCTCTAGCGCCTCGACCTTTTCCTCCAGGCTGTCGGTCGCCAGGTGAATGCGCTCGATCGCCTGCTTGCGCTTCTTCAGTTGCGAACGGTGCTCCCAGATCTGCGCTTCCAGCGGCGCCATCACCACTTTCAGCCAGGCTTCGACATCGCGATTAGCCTGCAGGGAGCTTTGCTTCACGCGCGACGCGATCGAATCGAAGAACTTCGTCATCATTACCACCTGGGGCGTGGTCAGGATCGTCGCCGCACCGAACTGCTTGTGGTACAGGCCTTCGATCATTTCTATTTCTTTCATGTACTTATCGAGCGAAAACGGCATCGGCGTGGACAGCGCCAAGCCATGCTCGGTCGAGAACTTGCGATACATGACCGCCATCATCGCGGTAATTTCTTCGGTCTTGCGCGCCGATGCGTTCAGGTTGCCGCGCACATGCTCGAAAAAATCTTTCACCGCCTGGCGCAAGCCGGACGTGAACTTACTCCTGTCCATCGCGTCGCGCGTCTTGCGAGCCTCCGCTTTCAGGATGTCCATGCCGAGGCTGGTAAACAGTTCGGTCGACAGGCGGGTGAAGACCGCGCGCGTTCCCTGCAGTTTCAGCAGGCTGTTGTCGAACTCCTTTTTCTCCAGCTCGACGCGCTTCATCATGTGTTCGATGATGTTTTGATTTTTTCCGCGCAGGCTCTTCAACTCCACCAGCTGTTCGACCACGTTGCGGCTGCGCGCGTCGAGCAACGCATGCTTGGTTACCGTCAGCTCGCCGATATCCGACGACAGCTGGGTGCGGATGATGTCCTGCTTGCCGGGGATAAGCTCGTTGGACAGCGCATTCTCGAGCGCCGGCAGGCGGCTTTTCGCCAGGAGCTCGGCGTCGTGATTGACCTTGCCGACCAATCCCTTTTGCGCCGAAATCGGAAAGACCTGATGCGGCGCCAGCTGCAGGGTCTGCGCCACGCTCACCACCTGCCGCTCGATCTGCGCATCGATCTCGGCCGGCGTGCGCAATTCATCCCACATGCTGTCAATCTTGTTCAGCACCACCATGCGGCCCGCGCCGGCATTGATATGGTCGCGCCAGACATCGATATCGCTCTTGGTCACACCGGTATCGGCCGCCAGGATGAACAGCACCGCGTGCGCGTTCGGAATCAGATTCAGCGTGAGTTCCGGCTCCGTGCCGATCGCATTCAGGCCCGGGGTATCGATGATCACCAATCCCTGCTTCAGCAGCGGATGCGGAAAATTGACGATGGCATGGCGCCACTGCGAAATTTCGACCAGGCCGTCCTGACCGACCGTCAGGGCGACGTCCGGGTCCGACTCGTCGTACAGGCCGTAACGCTTGGCGTCCTCGACGGGCACGCGCTTGGTCAGGCTGACCTGCTTGAACGCTTCCAGCATTCCTTCAGTCGACGAGATATCGAGCGGCAAAACTGTCCAGGCCTGGCTCTGTTCCTTGAAATCGCTCGTGGACTGCGCCTGTTCCCGCGTTTCTATCGGCAGCAGGCGTATCGATGGCGGAAAGGTTTCGTCGTACAACAGCTCGGTCGGGCACATCGTGGTGCGTCCGGCGGACGACGGCAGGATACGCTGGCCGTAATCGGCAAAAAAGACCGCATTGATCAATTCCGATTTGCCGCGCGAGAATTCCGCCACAAAAGCAATCGACAGCTTGTCGTCCGCCAGCCTGGTAAGCAACCGGGAAAAACGCTGCTCGCTGGCGGTGTCGGACAATTCCGCACTATCCAGCCACGCGCGATAACGCTCAAGCGCCGACACAACATCGCTGCGCCAGTTGCTGTATTGCTGGAACTTTTGCACCAGATTGCTCACGTTATCCCCGTTTCCGCTTGAACATTTCCACGAATCTAGCACCCGTGCTCATTTTTGACAATTTGGGCAGTAAAAGGTCGAACGCTGTCCCTGCTTGATCTGGCGCACTGCCGTGCCGCATAGCCGGCAGGCTTCGCCCGTCCTGTCGTAGACGAAATAACTTTGTTGGAAATAGCCCGAGCGCCCATCGACACCGACAAAATCGCGCAACGTACTGCCGCCCTGCTCGATGGCGGCAGCCAGCGTTTCCCGGATCGCCTGCGCCAGTTTGGCATAGCGGCCGATTCCAATGCGATGCGCCGGGGTCTTGGGATTGATGCCGGCCTTGAACAAACTCTCGGACGCATAGATATTGCCTACCCCGACGACAATGTCGCCGGCCAACAACACCTGCTTGATGGCGGCACTGCGCTTACGCGTCTGGCAATACAGCAGCTCCGCCGAAAAGCCTGGCTCCAGCGGCTCGGCGCCCAAGCCGCGCAGCAGCAGATGCTCCTCGATCGCCCCGTCTTCCCGGCCATGCCATAACACTGCGCCGAAACGGCGCGGATCCGTCATGCGCAAAACGTGATCGCCAACTTCCAAATCAAAATGGTCGTGTTTTTGCGGCGCGACGCCGCTTGGCAAAATGCGCAAGTGGCCGGACATCCCCAAGTGCACAATCAGGGTGCCGTGCTCGAAACCAATCAACAGGTACTTGCCGCGACGCCCAGTAGACCGGATGCGGCGCCCGCACAGGTGCTTGTTCAAATCCGGCGGAAAAGGCCAGCGCAAGCCACTGTGGCGCACATTTACGGCAGTGACGACACGCCCCTCCAAATGGGGCGCGACGCCGCGCCGCGTTACTTCAACCTCGGGTAATTCAGGCATTGCTAAAAATATCTCTTTGCCAAAACACAAACCTGGAGCAGGATGACGACGCCCGGATGACATTACCCGCGCGCATAGGCGACTGGTTGGGCGTAGAATAAAAATTTGCTTGCAACATCAGGACATTTCTTTTGAAAACTGCCCTTCTTATTGTAACCCTGCCGCTCGTCTTGTCAGCCTGCGCAAGCTGGTCACAGCGCCCAGCACTTCCGCCGCTGAATGCCCCCGACGCCACGGCGCCGGGCTTTTCCGCGGATGGAAAATTGGTGAAGAAACAACAGGTTTCCCGCCATCTCGGCAGCGCGGAAAGCGAGCCAAGGGTAGATGATCCGCTGCCGTCGGCCGAGCTGACCGAAGACGTCATGTACAAGGTCCTCAGCGCGGAAATCGCCTACCAGCGTGGCGACTGGCAAACGGGTTACGTCACGATGCTGGGACTGGCGCAGCAGACACGCGACCCGCGCCTGGCGCGCCGTGCGGCGGAAATCGCGCTGGCGGCCAAGGAAGCCGACGAAGCGCTTGCCGCCGTCCGCCTGTGGCGCACGCTCGCGCCGCACTCCGAAGAAGCGGCGCAATATTACCTGAGCTTCGTCATCTTGAGCGACGACTTGGCCGAAGCCAAGCCGCTGCTTACGGAAAGGCTCAAGGAAGCGCGTCCCCAGACGCGTGGGCTGCTGGCATTTCAGGTACAACGGCTGCTGGCGCGAGCCAAGGACAAGGCCGCGGCATTCGCACTGCTGGAGGACTTGCTCAAGCCCTACCTCGACATGCCCGAGGCACGTCTTGCATTGGCACAGGGCGCCTTTGCGAAGGGCGACAGCGAGCGCGCCCGCCAGGAGGCGCAAACTGCGCTCAAGCTCAAGCCCGATTCCGAACTTGCCGCCCTGTCGCTGGCACAGGTTACGACGGACAAGAATGAAGCCGCGAAATCCCTTTCCGACTTCCTCGCACGCCATCCCAAGGCGCGCGACGTGCGCATGGCCTACGCCCGCATGCTGGTCGAGCAAAAGCAGTACGGCAAGGCACGCCATGAGTTCGAAATGATGCTCAAGGAACAGCCGCAGGACTTGACCGCACTATATGCGTTGGGTGTGCTAAGCGTGCAAGTCAATGATTTTGGCGCAGCCGAGAAGTACCTGACCACCTACCTGAACGTGCTGTCGGCCAATCCCGAAGAGGAGCGCGATCCCAACCAGGCGCTGCTGCTGCTGGCCCAGATCGCCGAAGAACGCAAGGATACCGATGCCGTGCTCAAGTGGCTGGCACAGATCGAACCGGGTGAAGCGTTTCTGAGCGCCCAGATCAAGCGGGCGCAAATCATTGCCAAACGCGGCGACATGGCGCAGGCACGTCAGCTTCTGCACGAACTCAAGGCCAACGGCGAACGCGAGCAGACCCAGGTCATCAGCGCCGAGGCGCAAATCCTGCGCGACGCCAATCAGCTGGCGCCGGCTATGGAAGTACTCAAGGCCGGGCTGAAGCAATATCCAGACAATACCGATTTGCTGTACGACTACGCCATGGTTGCCGAGAAAGGCAATCAGCTGGACATCATGGAAACGGCGCTGCGCCGTATCATGGAGCTGGCACCGAACAACCAGCACGCGTACAACGCACTCGGCTATTCGCTGGCAGAACGCAATATTCGCCTGAACGAGGCGTACGAGCTGATCGACAAGGCACTCAAGCTGGCGCCGGAAGACCCGTACATCATGGATAGCATGGGTTGGGTGCAATTCCGCATGGGCAATCTGAAGGAAGCAGAAAGCTTGCTGCGCCGCGCCTACGAACTGCGCCCGGATGCCGAAATCGCGGTCCACCTTGGCGAAGTGCTATGGATCAAAGGCCAGAAGGCGGATGCGCAAAAATTCTGGCGCGATGCGCAAACCAAGGATCCGCAGAACGATATGCTCAAGAGCACCCTGGCGCGGCTCAATGTGAATCTATGAGTTTTCGCCTTGCCCGTCGGGGTGCGGCGATCGCGCTGCCGCTGCTGCTGGCCGCTTGCGCCAGCTTTGTCCCTCCCTCTTCCCAACACGAAACGCAGGGCGCGCGGCCAGTTGTTCCTGCCCGCCCGTTTCACGACGCACTCGACCTGAGCGGCCGGCTCTCCGTTCACTATCAACGCGACAACCGGGACGAAGCGCTGCACGGCAGTTTTGTATGGAACCAGACCACGTCCCAAACCACCGTGACCTTGCTGTCCCCTCTCGGCCAAACCATGGCAGTCATTACTGTGACGCCGACCGGCGCCACGCTCGCGCAAGGCGGACAGCCGGCGCGCAGCGCCGCCGATGTCGATGCATTGACCGAGCAGACGCTCGGATGGCCACTTCCCGTGGCTGGCTTGCGCAACTGGCTGCAAGGCTTTGCGCTTGACCACGCGGGAAAACAGGTCGTCGCCACGCTGCAAGCCTCGCATATCCGTACGCTCGACGGCTGGCAAATCCAGTATGAAAACTGGGCGGAAGAGGAATCACTCCCCACGCAACTCCGCCCCAAGCGCATCGACCTTGCCCGCTATACGCAACAGGCAGGCGACGTTTCCATCCGCATCGTGATCGATACATGGCAAGCACACTGAACAACTGCCCGGCCCCCGCAAAGCTCAATCTTTTCCTGCATGTAACCGGTCGCCGCCCTGACGGCTACCACCTGCTGCAGACCGTCTTTCAGCTGCTCGACCACGGCGACGCGCTGCATTTCGAGCGGCGCGACGACGGGGTCATTCGCCGCACGACGCCGATTGCCGGAGTACCGGAAGAGTCGGACCTGATCGTGCGCGCGGCGCAACTGCTGAAATCGGCCGTTCAGGACGGCGCGCATCTCGGCGCCGAGATTGCCATCGACAAGCGACTGCCGATGGGCGGCGGCTTGGGCGGCGGCTCATCGGACGCCGCCACCACGCTGATTGCCCTGAACCACTTGTGGCAAACCGGGCTGGACCGCGCGGAACTGATGGACTTGGGGCTGAAACTGGGCGCCGACGTGCCGTTTTTTATTTTTGGAAACAATGCGTTTGCAGAAGGCGTCGGCGAGGCATTGCAGCAGGTAACAACGCCCGATTGCTGGTATGTAGTGATCGAACCGGGCGTTTTTGTGCCGACCGCAGCAATTTTTTCGGATTCGGATTTGACAAGAAACACGAAACCCGTCAGAATAACGGACTTTTCCAAGGCAAACACCTGCTTCGGAAAAAACGACCTCCAAGTCGTGGCGACCAAGTTGTTCCCGCCTATTGCCGAAGCTATCGAATGGCTGCGACAATATGGAGATGCAAGAATGACCGGTTCCGGCGCCTGCGTATTCTGCCCGTTTGAGCATGAACATCAGGCAGATGCAGTTCTCGCAGCAATGCGCGAGACCGGACGGACAGACTGGAAAGCATGGAAAGCCAAAGCGATCGAGCGACATCCGCTCTCGCACTTGCTGATGTCGTAGCTCAAGAATTCGTTTGACGTTGATGTAACGGCAAACAACCGATTGTGTAGGGGAATCGCCAAGCTGGTTAAGGCACCGGATTTTGATTCCGGCATTCCAAGGTTCGAATCCTTGTTCCCCTGCCATTAAATACAAAAATAAGAGAAGAACCGCGAAGCCGCCAATGCACGACGAACAGTCAAGCCTTGGCGGCTTTTCAACCTTTTAACCCGCTAAAAAATTTTAGGTGTTCCATGGCGCTCGAAAACCTGATGGTCTTTACCGGCAATGCAAATCCGGAGCTGGCCGCTGGTGTCGTTAAGCAACTTGGCATTCCCCTTGGCAAAGCCGTTGTATCGAAGTTTTCTGACGGCGAAGTCATGGTGGAAATTAACGAAAACGTGCGCGGCAAGGACGTCTTCGTATTGCAATCGACTTGCGCACCGACCAACGACAATCTGATGGAAATCATGTTGATGGTCGATGCATTGAAGCGCGCCTCCGCCGGCCGCATTACTGCCGCCATTCCCTACTACGGTTATGCCCGCCAGGATCGTCGCCCGCGTTCGGCACGTGTTGCAATTTCGGCCAAGATTGTCGCCAACATGCTGCAACAGGCAGGCGTTGGCCGTGTGCTGATCATGGATCTGCACGCCGACCAGATCCAGGGCTTCTTCGATATTCCGGTCGACAATATCTATGCCTCGCCGATCCTGCTGACCGACCTGGAAAAAAAGAATTACGACGACCTGCTGGTCGTATCACCGGACGTCGGCGGCGTGGTGCGCGCCCGCGCGCTGGCCAAGCGCCTGAACTGCGACCTGGCCATCATCGACAAGCGCCGTCCGAAAGCAAACGTGTCGGAAGTCATGCACATCATCGGTGAAGTCGAAGGCCGCAACTGCGTGATCATGGATGACATGGTCGACACCGCCGGCACGCTGACCAAGGCAGCCGAAGTGCTGAAAGAGCGCGGCGCGAAGAAGGTCGTCGCCTACTGTACGCATCCGGTGCTGTCCGGTCCGGCAATCGAGCGCATCACCTCCTCGCCGCTGGATGAACTGGTCGTCACCGATACGATTCCGCTGACCGCGGCGGCCAAGGCTTGCCCGAAGATCCGCCAGCTGACCGCCGCCGGCCTGCTGGCCGAGACGTTCAAGCGCATCACCAAGGGCGATTCGGTCAGCTCGCTGTTCGCCGATTAAGATTTTCCCCGCCTCTCAAGGGCGGGCTTTCATGTCCCCTGGTCGCGGGGGATACACCGCAAGGCGCCGCCTTGCTTATTTTTGGAGCTTTTAAATGAAAGTTGTCGCATTCCCACGCACAGAGCAGGGGTCCGGAGCGAGCCGCCGCCTGCGCAAGGCTGGTCAAACCCCGGGCATCATCTACGGCGGTACGGCTGCACCAGTTGCCATCGCGCTCGACCACAACGCGCTGTACCATGCGCTGAAAAAGGAAGCTTTCCATTCGTCGATCCTCGACATGGAAATCGACGGCAAGGTGGAAAAAGTCCTGCTGCGCGACTTCCAGGTGCACGCATTCAAGCAAATCGTGATGCACGCTGACTTCCAGCGCGTCGATGCCAACCAGAAGCTGCACGTCAAGGTTCCGCTGCACTTCGTGAATGCCGAAGTGTCCCCGGCCGTCAAGCTGAGCAGCGCCGTCATCAGCCACGTGATGAACGAACTAGACATCACCTGCCTGCCGGGCGACCTGCCGGAGTTCATCGAAGTCGACCTGTCCAAGGTTGAAGCAGGCGCATCCGTGCACCTGAACGACCTCCAGCTGCCGAAGGGTGTGTCGGCTATTGCGCACGACAACCCGACCATCGCTACCGTAAGCGTTCCGGCCGGCCAAGTATCGGCTGAAGAAGCAGCCGCCGCGACCGAAGCCGAGAAGAAGTAATTCGGCGATTCCCGAAAAAACCCGCCACTTGTGGCGGGTTTTTTTGCTTTGACGCTGCGACAGACACAGGAAGCGCAATATGTCCATACGCCTCATCGTCGGCCTCGGCAATCCGGGCCCGGAATATGAACAAACCCGCCACAACGCCGGTTTCTGGGTAGTCGACAACCTCGCCGGCAGCGCGCTGGTACGCGAAACGCGCTTCAATGCCCTGGCGGCAAAAATTCGCATCGCCGGTCAGGACGTATGGCTACTGGAACCGCAGACCTACATGAACCGCTCCGGACAGTCGGTGGGTGCGCTGGCGCGTTTCTACAAGATCGCGCCGGACGAAATCCTCGTCGTGCACGATGAACTCGACTTGCCTCCGGGTGCGGCCAAGATCAAGAAAGGCGGCTCCTCCGGTGGCCACAATGGCTTGAAGGACATTACCGCCGCGCTCGGCACGCAGGACTACTGGCGCCTGCGCATCGGCATCGGCCATCCGCGCTCGATGAACCTGCAGCAGCAGGTGGTCGACTTCGTGCTGCACCGTCCGCGCAAGGAGGACCAGGCGCTGATCAACAACGCCATCGACAACAGCCTCGATGTGATCCCAATGCTGTGCGAAGGCAAGTTTGAAGCGGCGATGATGAAGCTTCATTCGGCGAAATGAAGCCGGCGATTGCCATTCTCGCCGGCCGCACCGCATTCATGCATTTGCACAAGCACGGCTTGCGCGCGCAGGACATCGCCATCATTCCGGCCGCCGCCGGCGGCCCCAAGGGACTGATCTTCCAGAAGCTGGATCAATGGCTGTTCGGACAATGGTTGCCGTCGGCGCCGCGCGAACGCGCCCTGATCGGCGCATCCGTCGGCGCGTGGCGTATGACCGCCGCCTGCCACGCCGATCCGGTCGCCGCCTTCCAGCGGCTGGGCGACCTGTATTGCGAGCAAGCCTATCCACCCAAGCCGTCGGCGCGCTTCGTGACCGATTCGGTCAACGAATTTCTCGCCGCCTTTATCGGCGGGCACGAACATGAAATTGCATCCCACCCGCACCATCGCCTGCACCTGCTGATGGCGCGCGGCCGCCGGTTGCTGACAGCCCCGCGACGCAGGCTGACGGCAAGCGCCGGCTTCGGCATGGCCGTGCTCGGCAACCTGTTTGCGCGCGCACAGCTCGCCAACCATCTGGAGCGCGTCGTGGTCGCCGACCAGCGCGATCCGGCCGCTTGGCTCAGGACGCGCTTCGACGCCTTTGACACGCACTTCACACCGCTGGGGCCGGACAATCTCGCCAGCGCACTGCTGGCGTCCGGCACACTACCCTTCGTGATGGAGCCGGTGCGGAGCGTCCCACAAGCGCCGGTCGGAACCTACTGGGATGGCGGGCTGATCGACTACCACCTGGCGCTACCCTATTCCCGCCTTGCAAGCCAGCCGGGCGGCGGCTTGGTGCTGTATCCACATTTCGGCCCGCAAATCGTGCCGGGCTGGTTCGACAAGAGCTTGCCGTGGCGCCGCGCCAGCCGGGGGAAAAACCGCGACTGGCTCGACAACATGATCCTGGTTGCTCCCTCCGCATCCTTCCTGCAGTCTTTGCCGCGCCGAAGGCTACCCGATCGAAAGGACTTCCACCATTACGGGCAGGATAATACGCGCCGCGTCCGCGACTGGAAGCAGGCGATCGGCGATGGCGGGCGCCTGCGCGACGACCTCGCCGCTTTCGTGGAAAAGCCGGATCTCGGCATCGTGCGGCCTTTATGAAGAGGCGCGGTCGGGCAGCGAAGGGTACAATACGCACTTTTCGGCAAAACCACTGAAAACCGGGACAAACGACTTCAAAAGCCCGGGTTTTGCCACCAATCCGATGTTTTATTCCCATCCTGCCCGCGGCGGGATTACTGATCTGGAAAGAATTGTATGAGTCTCAAATGCGGTATCGTCGGCTTGCCTAACGTCGGCAAATCCACCCTGTTCAACGCGCTGACCAAGGCCGGCATCGCCGCCGAGAACTACCCCTTCTGCACCATCGGCTAGAATTCCTCGCCAAGTCAAAGAGTTACGGCTGAGAATAAAAAAACGGGAACAAACCCGGAACAAAGAATAAAATTACTAAACGTTAGTTCGCCATTGATACTTACAGCTTTGGCAGATATAACGCCCCTTCGTCATTGTCGAAGCAAACCCGCCTAATATCAGGGCTGAAATCGGTCCGAAGTTCCCTTCTTTGACCACCTTCGCCAGATTATCCAAAACGTCCGTGCTCCCGCACTTTGGGCAAGGCCCTATGGTCAATGCAGCATTTAGCTTTGGCGGTGCCGCTGTTTCCTTCATTGGCCGACCGCAATGGATACAGGCTGGCGCAGCATCTGAAATCGAATTGCCACAATCAGGGCACTTTATCAATGGCATAAGCAATCCGTCTCTAACAATTCGGCGTGTATTTGTGCGATACCGTGAGCAATTCCACTATTAATTTTACAAACTGCTATCCAGCGACTAGAGATGATTTCATTCCGTTTGACCGAAACAAAATTGCTGCTGGAACTAAGCAGATGATCAACACAAGAAGATTAACTATACTGGTTAATAGAGAAGGGGTAATAAGGCTGAACATTTCAAATAAAACGTGCCCTATAAAAAGCAGGCAAAAACTCCCCATTGCATACCCTCCCCACTGCCGACTTCTCCAGTAGCCAACTATTCCAAAGAAGAGGCACGCATTAGCTGCCGTTGACCAAATTGCTGCTTTGATCGAAAAAGAGGATGAAAAGACGTCGGAAAATGCTGCATAAAGAGAAACTGGTGCTGCAGCAATCGGTACGTATTTCCACCACGGCTGACTAAAATTTCTTTGCCAAGTTCTCTTTGCAATTCTTTTTGCCGCCTCCTCTGCATTCTTTAACTGTACAAGCTGAAGCTGCAGTAACTCCTCTCTCTCAGCCCTTTCTTCTTTCGTCAAGTCAAAATAATTTCGATCTAAGTTAAGCCGCTGAATTTGAGCGTTGATTTCATCCGCTTTTGATTGAGCGTTATATTTATCTTCGTAGAGCTGCTCTTCGATTTTTCCTTCATACCAATGGTCAAGAAATGGAGCTATTGCAATCAATGAGAGTGCCACGGCGAATATTTTAAGAAATCGGCTTGCAAAATGAGGGTCGAAAAAGTTAGTCAAAAACGAAGCGATAAATAACGACCTCTCTTTTAATTGCATAACATACTCTTTCGAACAAATAAGTTACGAAGCATAGCTTTTAAGATCCGTCACTTCACTCCCAGCGCTCTTCGCGGCTGCAACTCGAACTAACCGGATCTCCAACATTCTCGCTTTCATCTGTATCCCCGAATTTCCATACACATGTTGTAGGCTTGGTTGGCCATATCAACAGCGATAATTGGATTCGCTTGCGAAGCCTCTACTTTTTTGGCGTCATATCGGCACTCCAGCGCATCACGCTTCGCTTGCTCTTGCGTGACATTCGGATTGTGAAATTGCCGTGGTGCTGTAACACATCCGGTAAGGACCAAAGCAAGACCAAAGATAACAAAGCGCATAAAAACTTCCTAAAAGTAAGGGCTATGTCGCAGCCCGCGTCGTCATACACGGAGCGCGGCATTCGATAGCATTGAGGACACCACCATATTTTTATATATTGGATTGTCATCGACGCGGGTATCCCACATACACCGAAAATATTCGTGCAGCATTTCTGGAGGTTGGTTTTGGTTTATTTACCAACGCCAAACATGCGGGTGATGCGGGTGTTGAAGGTGTATTTTCCTGTTGCTTTAAGGAATTATTAATCCCATATTTATGGGGATTCCATAAAAAATACACCCACAACACCCACAACACCCACAAAAACTGACATCAACTTACAGAAACGACTGACCAATAATTCGTTTTATTGCGATCCGTGCCAGCTTCCACCAGCTTTAATCCTCCTGCTGGCCGCTCTCGCCGGTATCGAAAGACTTTAGCAATCGTCATCGCACTAACGTTCTTCTTGTTATGCAGGAAAAAGGTCAGGCCGTCTGTGACATGGACCATTCCCCCCGCCGCATCCGGCAAGCCTTTAAACCAAATATTGAGAACATCTTTTGCCTGAAACGTTTGCCCATTCGGATATAGCAAAGCGAGGCCACGCAGAAGTGAAGTAAGAGCTATTACATCCTCATCATCTGCGCCAGCATCCTCCAAGATAGAAATCGCAGGGTCTCCGCAAATTCCTATTCCAGCCTCATGTGTTAATCCCTTTGACGAGCACCACATGACACATTGCCTGACCAATGAGGACCAAGCGCCAAAGCCAGCCGTACCGCGACCTAGAGCCGGGTTACCTGCCAAGCTGAAAGCGCGAATAACAAGCAACACTGACCTTGCAATTTGCAAACGATCCTTTAATGCTCGGCTTACTGGGGAAAAATCGAAATCGCGGCCCTGAGGGCTCTCTTCTCCACTGTCTATTCGAACTTTCACAAAGCGTCGGCCCAAGTCCTTGTCCAAGCTTGCATTGTTACCTGTAGCGCATAACAATAGCCGCGCCTCCCCTCGAACCCAGGTATTTTGTCCAAGAATACGAGCATCTACCGCGCCGTCAGTAATCAACGCACTCAGCACTGCTGACTTCCAAGTGCCGACTACGTTATCAATTAGCCAGAACGAAGAGCCGGTCAGCAGCATCGATACAATCTGCTTTAGCATCTCTGCGTCGGCATAATCCCCACCTACGAATGGACTGACACCGCCCCGCTTACCTCGAACTAATGCGCCGAGCGCAGCCGCGCACAGTGACTTGCCTGTACCCTGTACTGGCGCATCGAAGAAAAATGCTGGAGCGGTGTCTAACGAAGGCCGACAAACAGCGGTAAAAATAGCAGCCAGCATCGCGGCTCGGTCATGCTCTGACGCAAAAGGAAACTTGCTCCAAGGCCCCCAAAGCGTTTTCAGAGCTTGAACAATATCCGAACTACTTGGAGCTTCCGGCAACGGAGCAATGGATTCCTGCTGAAAATCTGCATATGTATGTGTTTTCTCGTCATAGCCAGGAGCAAGAACAAGCGAACCATCAGCACGAACAAATGGCATCGTGACAAACGCTTTTATCTCTCGGAATTCCCCGTACTCTGCCAAAGCAAGAATCATTTCGGAAGCCTCGCTTCCCAAATCCACAGGACAATCAATGCCCTTTGCATTCTTGGAATACAACGCGATGCGGGAGCCGACTGTATGCGAAAGCGAGGTCTTCTTAAAAGGACGAATCCCTCCATTGACTACCTGAACTAGCTGTCCACCTCGAACAAAAATGTCGTCTTCCCTAGAAAGATGCAGAATGATCGAATCAACTAGTTCAGGTCGGCGCCCCTTGACCACGTAAAGCCTTTTTGGCTGTCTGCGCAGTTTGTAAGTAGAACCACCCCGAGCGAAACTATGCAAATTGGGAGCCGCACCATAGAGGTACAACTTGCCAACGATTTTCCCGTTTTGATAATCTGGCTCTAATGGGTCTTTTGTCAGCCGCCCATGATACTTTTCTCGATTATCTAGAATCCCGCCAACAGAAACTACCGTATCGTCATCAAGAACAATTTCGAAATCACCATGCAGCACTCCTCCTAGCGCCGATCGTAAGCAGCGCTCTGCTCTATCGGAAATTTGATCCTCTGGGATATGCAAAGCGGCCAACTTCGTTGCCATATCCGCCAAGCGCTCCCGAAGCCATTCCTCTCGCGCCGCATTACTAGCCGCTTCGGCAAGCGCTTTGGCATTGGAGACCAATCCTTCATAGCGCTTTTCTTCGACTGCACTGAGGTCCGGTATCGCTGCAACTGTATCCAGCCATCCACCATCTGACAGAATGATCGGTGAACCGCGCCGTTGCTCCAAGGGTGGATGACATACTGCCCCGCCGATAAAATCTAAGCGTGCAGGTTCATACATTGCGGTATCAAAAGTGGATCGAATAAGCTTCGCACCTGATTTTGAAACCGAAATATGTCCATATCCTGCCAGCCACAAGCGTTTAGCTAGCGCATCACCACAGCGCTCGATATCACTTATATCGTTGACGAATATATAGAGCCGCTGCCCCTTGATGCCCTGTATCGCGTCATTTCCTGAATAAATATAAGAACTACCGGAGCACCACCAGATAACTCCGGCCTGCTCTACTTGCGGAACGACTTTACATAGCAGCGCCCAAAGCTCTTCACGATGAAATGGACTCGCGTTGCTTGGCGGGTCATAGTCCAGCGTCATAACACCGCGTTGACCACGAGGGAAAGCGAAATACTCCTTGCTACGGGTGATGGCTCCAGAATTTCGGTTCAATGCCAATTCGCTCTTGGTTACCAAGGGCGTAGGCTTGTCGCCAGAAAGCGGAAGACTTGCACATAAAGCCTGATTGTTCCCCACATCCTGGAGAATTCCGACAAAATCTGAAACAGAATTAAAGGGCAGAACATCGACCGTCCCTGCTACTAAATTGGCTGCGGTTGTCCTTTTCACTCCCTCTAATCCGATTTGAAAAGTCTTCCCAAGCGTTATTGGATTTGTAGAAGTAATGCGGCAAATCTTTCCGATATTTCGGGTCAGCGTCATGATTTCACCATCCCCTCAACATCGATGCCTACCGCGCTTGCCGCCTGCATAACTTGCATCAGCATTTCCATTATTCCGGCCTTTATTTCTCCCCATGGCAGGTCTTGAGGTGCGACGAGCGATAGATCGGACCGAACTTTACCGAAGACACGTTTGCGTTCGTCGTACACATCCAAAACCCCCCGCATGTAGAAGAGTGCGGAGTCGATGTCAGCAATTTTGCAAAGCTGTATTGGAGGATACGCTGCAACGTACTGGTTGCGCCTGCTTTGTGCCTCAATTGCTTTATCGCGAATCCAAGCCTCTACTTCGGCCTTTGGATATCGCGCTGCCGTTGTGCGGGACGGCCCCTTCCCTCCAAACGAAAATTTCAGAGGCCGGGGAAAACAATCAAATTTAATAAGGTTTCGAAGTGCAGTTTTTGAGCACTTAAGAAGATCAAGAACCTCAGCAGTCGAGAGAAAAGTGGATTGTGGATCCATAATGGTTGCCTCATAAAAATCCGACAACGCATTAGCGCCTGCATCTTGATAGGCGAACTATTCCCTGTCCACAAATAGAAACTCATCTGGCAAAGGAAGCAGGTCACCGTATGCAAAGATCAGAGTGAATGCCACCTTTTCGTAGGCAACATCGCACGTACTAACGCATTGTCATTAGGTTTACAAAGCGTCACTCCGGCCCAATAGGGCTGTGAGAGACGTTTCCTTTTCTGCTTCGGTTTTCCAGACGGGGTTTTGAAGAGAAGTGCGAAAACTTTACTGCATAGAATTGGCATTCTGCAAGCAATTTCGCTTTTTCATCCAAATTAGGCCCATTTTGAGCCGCAAAATAGGCCAATAGCGGCAATTTCGCGTATTCATCGCCGTGAACTACATGCCAAGACAATGCAAGTCTGTTAGGGCAATCAGATGCGACTGCATGAGATTGAAACTGGGCCGGTTCCACTGCTTGGTCTCGCCTTCATTTTTTGCCTTGCATTGTGCAAAGCAACATTAACTGAATTTCCTCCAACGGTTTCTGAATATCTTTTACGGAAACACTTACGTAGTGTCGATGTAGGGTGTCGGATCGCTTGGCCTTGTGATTCAAAATTCTGCGCAAAATCGCATCGCTAAACCCCAACCGTTCGCCAATTGTCGCAAGCAGCTTTCGCAGATCGTGAAGCATGAACTTAGGGGCTCCCGCCCTCATAGCCATTTCAGCAAGATGCTCCATTGATACACCAGCAAAAAGCATCTGATCGCCTTCCAATCCTGACGCATGATGATTCAAGATCTCGCGGAGAATCGGAGTAATTGGTAATGAATGAGGATGGCCGGTCTTAGTCTCCGGTATGTGCATCACGCCGGATTCAAAATCCAAATCCTTCTTTCGGATGCATCCTCCTTCATTTCTTCGCAATCCAGTAAGCGCCAACAAAATCAACAAATCCCGCTGCTTTTCTGGCAGGCGTTGAACAGCCAAATACCATTGTGGCAAATCGTCTTCTTGCAGCTTTCGCATTCGAGGTTGAGCCTTTTCCGGCATCAGTCCTGCAGCGGCAAGTTGGCTAAAGGGGCTTTCCAAGGTCAGGCCATGCACTGCGTTTGCATACTTGATTACCGCCCCTATCAAGCCCCGCCCAGTTTCAACAACAGCCGCACCACGAGTCTGAGCGAATTCATGGCAATGCCGCGAAAATGCTGGCGTATCCATTTCACTAATGGATAGGTCTTGCCAAGTGGCGAAATGCACTTTGAGCAGCGATTCATAACGCGCCAAGCTTGATGGCTTGATCCCCTTTGCCGCTGCATACATTGGAAGCAGATCCCGTAATGTTGGAAGCTTTAATGCGGGAGATTTGGCAGGTATTTTCCCGTTCCGACAATCTCGCAGCAGCTCGGCCGCCTTTGCTCGCGCCTCATCGGCAGTAAGAAGCGGCCAACGTCCAAGCGTAATGCGTACCTGCTCACCGTTGGCGCTTGTTGCAATGATGAAAGTTTTTGTCCGCTTGTTCACCCTGAGACAAAAGCCGGAAAGCACTCTGTCCCGCAATATGCGACGGTCGCTGGAGGTCAGCCTTTGGATTAATGCATCTGAGAGGGTTACAATTGGCATTTTTTGGGAACAAATTGGGCACAAAATTTTGTGAATCCATGCTTGCTTGTCCCGTCTTTTCATTCCGCTGTGCAATTCGACGAATCGAGCGTTTTTAACGCTCATCAATGCTCGAACAAAACGTAACGCACAGCTAACCACTTGATTTAGCGAAAAATTTCATGAGTCTCAAATGCGGCATCGTCGGCCTGCCTAACGTCGGCAAATCCACCCTGTTTAACGCACTGACCAAGGCTGGCATCGCTGCGGAGAACTACCCCTTCTGCACCATCGAGCCGAACGTCGGCGTGGTCGAGGTGCCGGACCCGCGCCTGAATGCGCTGGCCGAGATCGTCAAGCCCGAGCGCATCCTGCCGGCGGTGGTCGAATTCGTCGACATCGCCGGTCTGGTGGCCGGCGCATCCAAGGGCGAAGGCCTAGGCAACCAGTTCCTCGCGCATATCCGCGAGACCGATGCCATCGTCAACGTGGTGCGCTGCTTCGAAGACCCGAACGTGGTGCACGTGGCCGGCAAGGTCAGCCCGCTGGACGACATCGCCGTGATCCAGACCGAGCTGGCGCTGGCCGACATGACCACCGTCGACAAGACGATCCAGCGCGAAAGCAAGAAAGCCAAGGCCGGCGACAAGGACGCCATCAAGCTGGTCGCCCTGCTGGAGCGCATCCTGCCGCAACTGGACGAGGCCAAGCCGGTGCGCGCGATGGGCCTCGATGCCGAAGAGATGGCGCTGATCAAGCCGCTGTGCCTGATCACGGCCAAGCCCGCAATGTACGTCGGCAATGTCTCCGACACCGGCTTCACCAACAACCCGCTGCTGGATCAATTGACCGAATACGCGAAGTCGCAGAATGCGCCGGTAGTCGCGATCTGCGCCGCGATCGAGGCGGAAATCGCCGACCTCGACGAAGAGGACAAGGGCGCCTTCCTGGCCGACATGGGCATGGAAGAGCCGGGCCTGAACCGCCTGATCCGCGCAGCCTTCAAGCTGCTCGGCCTGCAGACCTATTTCACCGCCGGCGTAAAGGAAGTGCGCGCCTGGACCATCCATGTAGGCGACACCGCACCGCAAGCTGCCGGGGTGATCCATACCGATTTCGAACGCGGCTTCATCCGCGCGCAGACCATCTCGTTCGAGGACTTCATCGCCTACAAGGGAGAACAGGGCGCCAAGGAAGCGGGCAAGATGCGCGCCGAAGGCAAGGAATACGTGGTCAAGGATGGCGACGTCCTCAACTTCCTGTTCAACGTCTAAGATAGTGTCCTGAACCGGCATGGCAACCCTGACCGAACTGAACTTCTACCCAATCAAATCCTGCGCCGGCATCGCGCTGCAGGAAGCGACGCTGACTGCCGCCGGCCTGATGAGCGAGCAGATCTACGATCGCGAATGGATGGTGGTCGACGCGCAGGGCGGGTTCATGACGCAGCGTAGTCATCCGAAAATGGCACTGATCGTGCCGCGCCTGAAAAGCGAGACGCTGGAATTGCGCGCACCTGGCATGCTGCGCCTCGAAATCCCGCTCGGCCTGCCGCATCCGGAAGACGAACGGACGTTGCAGGTGCGGGTGTGGAATGACACGGTGAAGGCCTATGACTGCGACGAAACCACTGCGGCCTGGTTTTCGAATTTTCTCGGCGTGCCCTGCCGCCTGGTGCGCTTTCATCCGGAAGCGCGGCGCATCGCCAGCACCAAGTGGACGGGCGGCGTGGAGGCGCCCACGCTCTTTTCCGATGGCTATCCGATGCTAGTGATTTCCGAAGCCTCGCTCGGCGACCTGAATGCCAAGCTGAAGGCGCAGGGGCGCGAGGCACTGCCGATGCAGCGCTTCCGCCCCAACATTGTCATCGGCGGCGTGGAAGCCTTCGACGAGGATTACATGGAATCGTTCAGGGTGGGAAATGCGACCTTCAAACCCGTCAAGCCTTGCGCACGCTGCCCGATTCCGTCAGTCGATCCGACAACCGGAGAGTTCGGCCCCGATCCGCTCGATATCCTACGCACCTACCGCGCCAATCCGAAGGTCGACGGCGGCATTACGTTCGGGATGAACGCGATCCTGCTCGAAGGCGAAGGCCAGCTGCTGCGCCTCGGGCAAGAGGTCGAGGTCAACCTGGCATTCTAAGACAGCGGCTGCGTCATGATTGCAAGTCGCAACGGCGCAAGCTAGTATTCGCCTGGCAATCATCCCCTTGAAACGCGGAGAGCCGCTGCCGCCGGCTCGTTGAGGAGCGCACAGCTATGTCGCAGGACCTGGTTACCGAAAATCTGGAGCTACGTAACCGGCTGGAGCAACTGTTCAGGCAGGCCCAGCAAAACCAGCAGATCCTGCAGCGCTTCCAAGCCTTCGACCTGCAATTCATCGGCGCCTCCGGCTTCCTGGAACTGCTCGACGCCATCTTCCGCGGCTTCGCGACCGCTTCGGAACTCGACGTCGTCACCCTGGTGCTGCTCGATCCCGACTACGACATCCGCCGCATTCTGGCCGATCAGAATATCGATCCGGCAGACATTCCCCAGCTGCTGTTCCTGCAGGATGAAGCCGGATTCGGCGCCCTGCCGGGCCAGCTGCGCAAACCGGTGCTGGGCGCCTTCTCGCTGCAAATGCATGGCGCGCTGTTTCCGGTGCCGCTGCCGACACCGGCCAGCCTCGCGCTGGTGCCTCTGCGGCGCCATGACAGGCTGATCGGCTGCCTGTGCATCGGCAGCCGCGACGAAGCGCGATTTATCGATGGCATGGGCACCGACTTCGTGGAGCATATGGCGGCAATCGTCGCGGTATGCCTGGAAAACGCCGTCAACAACGAACGATTGAAACACATCGGTTTGACCGATCCGCTGACCGGCGTGCATAACCGACGCTATGTCGAACGGCGCCTGCTGGAAGAGATCGGGCGCTCGCGCCGCCAGGGGTATGACTTATCGTGCCTGTACATCGACATCGATCACTTCAAGCAGATCAACGATGGCCTGGGGCACCAGGCGGGCGACGAGGTATTGCGCGGGATCGCAGGCCGCATCAAGGAAGAATTGCGCCTGTCGGATGCGCTCGGGCGCTTTGGCGGCGAAGAGTTCGTGGTGCTGCTGATCGACGCCGGCCCGACTGCCGCCGGCAATGCCGCAGAACGCATCCGCCAGAGCATCGCCGAACAGCCGCTGGCTTTAGGCGACGGGCAGACCCTGGACGTGACGGTATCGATAGGCGTCGCCTCACTAGCGCAACACGACGAGTGCGAAGCGATCGAGGCGACTGCGCAAAAATTTGTCGCCCGGGCCGACCAAGCGCTCTATCTGGCAAAGCAAGGCGGCCGCAACAAGATCGTCGCGGCCGGCTAAGCCAAGCTTGGCAACTACTCCTTGGCTTCTTCCTTCAGTGCCGCCTGCAGCCGTTCATACTTGGCCTGCAGCTGCTCCCTGGATTCGCGCCAGGCGGGATTGAACGGAATGCAGCTCACCGGGCAGACCTGCTGGCATTGCGGTTCGTTGTAATGGCCAACGCATTCCGTGCATTTGTTCGGGTCGATTTCGTAGATCATCGGCCCCATGGAGATTGCATCGTTCGGGCACTCCGGCTCGCACACATCGCAATTGATGCAATCATCGGTAATCATTAACGCCATAACAACCTCAACTACTCACAACTTACTGCCCGCCTGCCGCGATCTTGTTCTTCAACCACTTTTCGACCGACGGGAACACGAACTTCGACACGTCCCCGCCCAAGGTCGCAATCTCGCGCACGATGGTGCCGGAGATGAACTGGTACTGGTCGGACGGCGTCAGGAACAGGGTTTCGACGTCGGGCAGCAGATATCGGTTCATGCCGGCCATCTGGAACTCGTACTCGAAGTCGGACACCGCGCGCAGTCCGCGCACGATCACGCGCGCGTCATGCGTCCGCACGAAATCCTTCAGCAGACCGGAAAAGCTTTCGACCTGCACGTTCGGATAATGGCCGAGCACTTCGTTGGCAATCGAGAGTCGCTCGTCGAGCGAAAAGAAGGGCCGCTTGTTCTTGCTGTCGGCCACGCCGACGATCAGCTTGTCGAACAAGCCCGATGCACGGCGCACCAGATCTTCATGCCCCCTGGTGAGCGGATCGAACGTTCCCGGATAAACAGCTGTAACCATCGCGGCTCCCTGACAATTGACATTACTTCAGCATATCGGCACGGCCGTGCGGATTCGGCGCGGCTCCTTGCGGCACAGGCCGCCGGAACGCGCATTATGCCTGAAATTCCAGCTAGGTATTGCGCCGCAACAAGTGAAAAAATACCATGCCGGCCTTGTCGGCCCGCAGCACGCTCCACCCCGCCAGCCACTCAGGGAGCGCGTCGGTATCGATCGGCATTTCAGCTTCAGCATATACCAAGCCGCCGTCGGCCAATAACCTGGCGCATAGCGGCAGGATTTTCGGCAGCCAGTCGCGATGATACGGCGGATCGAGAAAAATAAGCTGGAACTGCGTATGCGCGCCGCCCCGCGCCGCCAAGCTTTGCGCCACGGCGAGTGCATCGCCGCGCTGGATTACCACCTGTTCCGCATTGAGCTTTTCCTTGACGGCGTTCAGTTGCCGGATGGCGGCGGCATTGTCTTCCACCATCGTCACGCCGCGCGCGCCACGGCTTGCCGCTTCAAAGCCGAGCGCCCCGGTGCCGGCGAACAGGTCTAGGCAATTCACCTGGATCCAATTACCGTCAAATAAATGATTGAGCCAATTAAACAGCGTTTCGCGCACCCGGTCCGGTGTGGGGCGCAAGCCTTCGGCATCCAGAACCGGCAGCGGCGTTCGTTTCCAGAGGCCGCCGATGATGCGCACTTGGTGCGTAGAGTGAATCTTCGGCTGCGCTGCCGGTCGCTTCTGACTTCGTTGCATCGGATTACTTTGCGTTGCCCACGATTACTGTCGACATCTTGTCGAGCGCAATCTTACGGTTGAAGGCTGCCTTGATATCGGCGATCGACACCTTGGCGACATTGGCGGTCCAGGTATCGAGGTAATCGAGCGGCAGGTTATAAAAGCCGATCGCCGCCACGTTGTCGAGAATCTTCCTGTTATTGTCGATACGTAACGCAAAGCCGCCGATCAGGTTGTCCTTGGCCGCCTGCAGTTCTTTTGGCGTCGGGCCGTCGCTCAGGAAGGCGGCGATCGTGTCGCGCACTACTTTCAGTGCTTCTCCAGCCTGCTCGCGCTGGGTCTGGAAGCCAGCCTGGAACGGTCCGGGTTGTGCGAGCGGATTGAAATAGCTGTAGACGCTGTAGGATAGGCCGCGCTTTTCGCGCACCTCGCGCGTCAGGCGCGACACGAAGCCGCCGCCACCCAGCACATAATTGCCGACGATGAGAGGGAAATAATCGTCGTCGCCACGCGCCAGCGCCGGAATACCGGTCAACACGTGCGCCTGCGACGCCGGATGGTCGATCCGGTCCTCGGTCGGCGGCATCAGCTTGACCGGCGGCACAGCCGGCAACGCGGCGCCTTGCGGCAGGCGCGACGTGAGCTGCTGCGCAACCGTGTCCGCTTCGGCCCGGGTGATATCGCCGATCATGGCAATGATTGCGCGGTTGGCGACATAGTGGGTGCGATGGAAGGCAACCAAGTCGTCACGCGTGATCGCCTCGACCGATGCCACCGTTTCCTGCATTGCGTAAGGATGCTCGCCATACAGCACGCGCCAGAATGCCTTGTTGGCAATCGATTCGGGCTTGGTGTCGTCTTCGCGGATCGATGCGATGGTGCGCGCCTTGTCGCGCGCCAGGAAGTCTTCCGGAAAGCTCGGATGCGCGAGTATGCGCGCCAGCAAGGTCACGGCCGCATCGCGCTCGGCGCGACTGGAAAGGGTGCGCAACGTCGATCCGGCGCGGTCGATACCGGCCCCGCCGCCGCGCTGGGCGGCGATGTCGGCGAACGCATCGGAAATCTGCGCCTCCGTCATGGCCGGTTCCGCCAGCGGCGTTTCGGATTGGTGCAGGCCGCGCGCCAGCATGGCATTGGTCAGCTCGGCCGTGCCCGCTTTGCCATGCGGGTCACGCCGCGAACCGGCGTCGAACTCGACGCTAACGTCGAGAATCGGGATGGAGTGATTTTCGACAAACAGCACCCGCGCGCCATTGGCGAGCGTCCAGAACTGAATCCGCAGCGACGCCCGGGCCGGCGCTACGGCGACAAGGGAAAGTGCCAGAATAAAAAGGAAGCGCTTCATCATGATCGGTTATCTCGTTAGTGACGCATGCCTTTGGGCGGCGCGGCCTTCTTTTCAGACAAGGGCAGCGGAACCAGTGTCGCGACGGTGAGCGTGTCGTCGGTAAAATACTTCTTCGCCACCGCCTGCACCTGCTCGGCCGTGACCGTCTTGAGCTTGTCGATGATACGGTCGATGTCGGCATACGACAGGCCAGACATTTCCATCGTGCCCATTTCCATCGCTTGCCCGAAAATCGAATCGCGCTTGTAGATCTGGCCCGCGATCAGCTGCGCCTTCACGCGCTTGAGTTCTTCTTCGGATACGCCCTCGTTCGCAATGCGCGCGACTTCGGCGCGCAGCAACTTCTCCAGCTGTTCGGTGGTCGTGCCCTTGGCCGGGGTGCCGTCGAGCAGGAACAGCGACGGCCCGCGCGCGACATTCGAGTATCCGGCGCCGACCGAATTGGCGACCTTGTCGGTGCGCACCAGCTTCGCATTCAGCCGGGCGTTGTCGTAGCCGTCGAGAATGGCGGCCAGCACGTCAAGCGCATGCGAATCAATATCCTTGTCGACGTTGCGCAAGGTCGGCGCCTTGAACGCGAGCACGACATACGGGTTTTCGGCCGGAGCCTTCACCGTGACGCGCCGGATGCCGTGCTGCTCCGGTTCGATCTGCGGCTTGGTCGTCGGCAGCGGCTTGCGCGCGATTTTGCCGAAATGCTTTTCAGCCAGTGCAAACACTTGCTTTGCATCCACATCGCCAGTCACGACCATGGTCGCGTTGTTCGGCGCATACCAACGCTCGTACCAGGCTTTCGCATCCTGTACGGTCATGTTTTGCAAATCGCTCATCCAGCCCGCCACCGGATGGTGATAGGGGTGCGCGGTAAACGCCGTAGCATTGAGCAATTCGTAGACCTGGGGGATCGGCTGGTCCTCGGTGCGCCAGCGGCGCTCCTCCATTACCACCCGGATTTCGCGGGCGAATTCATCCTTGTCGAATACCAGGTTCGCCATGCGGTCGGCTTCCAGCGCCATCACCTTTTCCAGCTTCGATTTCTCGATCTGCTGGAAATAAGCGGTGTAATCCTTGTTGGTGAATGCGTTTTCGCGCCCGCCGAGCGCCGCCACGCGCTGACTGAATTCACCGGGCTTGAGCGTTTTGGTGCCCTTGAACATCATGTGTTCCAGCGCATGCGCGACACCCGTGGTGCCATTGACTTCATCCATCGAGCCGATCTTGTACCAGACCATATGCGCTACCGTCGGCGCCCGATGGTCTTCCTTGACGATAATTTTCATGCCGTTTTTCAGCATGAATTCTTGCGCAGGCTCGGCATGCGCGAGGACAGGCGCCAGACTGAGCGCCCATCCCGCCAGCAATACGGCGATCCGGAATTTCATAATCTATGCTCTGATAAAATAGATGGCAGGTATGGTGCATGCTCGTAGGCATGCATTTCATGCAACGTAAATTGGCGATTGTATCTCCTTTCCGTCTTGCTGCTGCAAGCATTCCTGAACGCGTTTCTGCCCAGCTCCCATGTTTAGCTTCTTCAAAAGAAAATCGAAAGACACACCGGCGGTAGAGCCGGCGCCGGAAGCCTTGGCGACACCTCCCGCGGCGGAATCGGCACCGGTTGCCGAAGCCCCGGTGGCGACCGCGCCCGAAGCGGAAATCATCGAAGAGATCGTCACCGCGGCTCCGCTGCGGGCCGAACAAAAGCGCTCCTGGCTGCAAAAGCTCAAAGCCGGCCTGTCGAAAACGTCCACCAACCTCACCACCCTGTTCGTCGGCGCGAAGATCGACGACGACCTCTACGACGAACTCGAATCGGCGCTGCTGGTCTCCGACGCCGGCGTCGAGGCGACCCAGTTCCTGCTGGACGCCTTGAAGAAGAAGGTCAAGAGCGAGAAACTGACCGAGGCCCAGCAGGTCAAGGACGCATTGCGCGCCCTGCTCGTCGAGATGCTGGCGCCGCTGCAAAAGCCGATGGTGCTGGGGCGCCATCAGCCGCTGGTGATGATGATCGCGGGCGTCAACGGCGCCGGCAAGACCACCACCATCGGCAAGCTTGCCAAGCACATGCAGACCCATCATCAATCAGTGCTGCTGGCCGCCGGCGACACGTTCCGCGCCGCCGCCCGCGAACAGCTCGCGATCTGGGGCGCTCGCAACGACGTGACCGTGATCGCGCAGGAATCGGGCGACCCGGCAGCCGTCGCCTTCGACGCAGTGCAGTCGGCCAAGGCGCGCAACGTCAATGTGGTCATGGTCGACACCGCCGGACGCCTGCCGACGCAGCTGCATCTGATGGAAGAGTTGAAGAAGATCAAGCGCGTCATCGGCAAGGGCATGGAAAGCGCGCCGCACGAGCTATTGCTCGTCATTGACGGCAACACGGGACAGAACGCGCTGGCGCAAGTGAAAGCGTTTGACGATGCGTTGCAGCTGACCGGCCTGATCGTCACCAAGCTCGACGGTACGGCCAAAGGCGGCATCCTGGCGGCGATCGCGAAAACCCGCCCGGTGCCGGTGTACTTCATCGGGGTGGGCGAGCAGATCGAGGATTTGCAGCCGTTTAATGCCGAAGAATTCGTGGACGCGCTGCTCAGCTGAGATGATCGAATTTCACCAGGTTTCAAAACAGTACAGCCGCGACAACGCGGCGTTGTCGGAAATTACGCTATCGATTGCCAAAGGCGAGCTGGTTTTCCTGTCGGGACCGTCCGGCGCCGGCAAGTCGACCCTGCTGAAGATGATTGCAGCAATGGAGCGTCCGAGTTCCGGCACCATTACCGTCAACGGCCATGACATCGGCCGCCTCAAGCCGTCCGGCCTGCCCTACCTGCGCCGCAACCTGGGGCTGATCTTCCAGCAGCAGTGCCTGCTGAACGACCGCAGCGTGCTGGCAAACGTCATGCTACCCCTGCTCGTCACCGGCCACCCGCGTGCCGACGCGGAAAAACGCGCGCGCGCCGCGCTCGACAAGATCGGCCTGCTGTCCAAGGCGGCAGACGAGCCGCTGGCGCTGTCCGGCGGCGAGCAGCAGCGCGTTGCGATCGCGCGCGCCATCGTGAACCGCCCGCAGATCATCCTGGCCGACGAGCCGACCGCCAATCTGGACCGTGCCAGCGCCGCCAAGGTGATGGAAGCGCTCCATGCGTTTCACGGCGTGGGCGTGACCTGCCTGATCGCCACCCATGACGAACATATTCTCAATGAGGCAAAAAAGATCATTTATCTTGAACACGGGCGCCTGGTCGGACCGGGCATCCATGCGCCGTTTTCCGGAGATGCGGCATGAATAGCTGGCTGCGGCAACATGCACTCGCGTTCGCCGACGCGCTGCGGCACCTGCTGAAGACGCCCGGCAGCTTCAGCCTGAACGTCCTGGTGGTCGCCATTTCGCTGTCGCTGCCGTTTGCCGGCCTGACTGTGCTGGAAAATGTGCGGCCGGTGTCTCAGCAGCTGGCGGTGGAACCCGAAATCAGCATTTTCATGGCCTTGGACACGCCGCGCGAACGCGCCACGGCGCTCGCGCCGCAGATTCGCCATCTCGTCCAGCAAGACAGCAACCCGGCCAAGCTCGAATTCATCCCGCGCGAGCGCGCCTTGAACCTGCTGCAGGAGCGGACCGGCTTGGCCGATGCCATTACCGCACTCGGTGAAAATCCGCTGCCGGATGGTTATGTCCTCAAGCTGTCCGGCTTTCAGGACGCATCGCAGGCCGGACAGATCGATACGCTGGCGGCGCAGCTGAAAGCCTTGCCGGGCGTCGAGTATGTGCAAGTCGATTCGGCGTGGGTCAAGCGGCTAGCGGCGCTGATGCATGTCCTGCGCCTCGCCCTGCTGTTCCTTGCCGCGACATTGGGCGTCGTGGTGGTTGCGGTAGTCTTCAATACGATTCGCTTGCAAGTCATGACGCAACGCGAGGAAATCGAGGTGTGCCGCATGTTTGGCGCAACCGATGCGTTCATCTGCCGCCCGTTCTATTACATGGGCGCGCTACTGGGTCTGTTCGCCGGCGCGGCGGCGTTAGGCGTGGTTGCCCTGGCGCTGCATCCGCTTAATACGGCGGTGGCCGATTTTGCCCGGCTGTACGCCTCGGAATTCCGCCTGGTTCCGCTGGACTTTGCGAGCACAGTGACTCTTTTGGCAATCAGTGCCGGCATGGGACTGTTTGGAACGCGGCTATCGGTGAAAAAGCATCTGGCGCGCCTTTCCTGAAATGAAGGCTGCAACAGGAGTGGTTTTTATCGGCGACCGGCTACCGCATTCTTACCATTGCAGGCCTTTTCTTGCGCTTGCTTGATTATTCACAATCGCCCGCCGCGCACGCATCTTAAAGTAGAAAATATTAATTAATTGAAACTACGCCATAGTATTTCCCTTATCAAGTCGGTTAAAAATCCTGATTAGCACTCTTACCCGGAGAGTGCTAATATATTTGTGAAATAAGCGGATCACTATGGCTTGTAGGTGGTCTTAGCTCAGGACGTTAAGGAGAAATGATGAGAGCACAATCGGCACTGGTTCCTAAAGGCAATCACGCATTGGCGCTCGGTTTTCCAGGCAATCTGGGCAATATCGAAGCGTACATTTCGGCGGTCAACCGTATCCCCATGCTCACGCATGAGGAGGAAACGTCACTGGCACGCCGCCTGCGGGATGAAAGCGACCTGGGAGCCGCGCAAAAGCTGGTGATGTCGCACCTGCGGCTGGTGGTATCGATCGCCCGCGGGTACCTCGGTTATGGCTTGCCGCATGCGGACCTGATCCAGGAAGGCAATATCGGATTGATGAAGGCGGTCAAGCGTTTCGACCCGGATCAGGGCGTGCGCCTGGTGTCGTATGCGATGCACTGGATCAAGGCCGAGATTCACGAGTACATCCTGAAGAATTGGCGGCTGGTGAAAGTGGCGACGACCAAGGCCCAGCGCAAGCTGTTCTTCAACCTGCGCAGCCACAAGGAAAGCCTGGACGCAATGACGCCGGCGCAGGTCGAAGACCTGGCGCGGGAACTCAACGTGAAGCGCGAAGACGTGATTGAAATGGAAACCCGCATGTCGGGCCATGACATCGCGCTGGATGCGCCGAGCGACGACGAAGACGACAACAAGTTCGCGCCGATCGCCTACCTGTCGTCGGATGCGAGCGAGCCGACCAAGGCGCTGGAAGCGCGCCAGTACGACCGCTTGCAGTCGGAAGGCCTGGAGGCTGCGCTGGACAAGCTCGACGCGCGTTCGCGCCGGATCGTGGAAGCGCGCTGGCTGGCCAACGACGAAGGCTCGGGCGCGACGCTGCACGAACTGGCCGACGAATTCGGCGTTTCGGCCGAGCGCATCCGCCAGATCGAAAGCGCCGCCCTGAAGAAAATGAAAGGCGCGCTGGCGGCATACGCGTAAGCAAATTCGTCGTTCCCAACAAAAAAGGCGTTCCGGTCCGGAACGCCTTTTTCTTTTTCCATAACGGATTCGTTACGACAGATTCATGACAACAAGAGCTTGAGGTCATGCGCGATCGGCTCGGCACCCTGCCCATGCCGCACGAACAGGCGCAGGCGTCCTTGCGGATCAAACACGTAGCTTCCCGCCGTGTGGTCGAGCGTATAGCTGCCCGGCTCCTTGCCCGGCACCTTCTGATAAAACACCTTGAATTCCTTGGCGACCTTCTCGGTTGCCGCCTTGTCGCCGACCAGCCCGAGGAAGCGTGGATCGAACGAAGGAACATACTTGGCCAGCAATTCCGGCGTGTCGCGCTCCGGGTCGAGCGTGATGAACAAGACTTGCACCTTGTCGGCAAGCGGGCCCAGCTGCTGCATCACGGACGCCATTTCAGCCATGGTTGTCGGGCAAACGTCGGGGCACTGCGTATAACCGAAGAACACGACGACGGCCTTGCCCTTGAAATCGGCGAGGGAACGCATTTTCCCAGTGTGGTCCGGCAGCGCGAAATCCTTGGCGTAATCGAGTCCGGTGACGTCCGTATTTGCGAAAGCGGGCTTGGCCGGAGACAGAAACGTTTGCGCGCCGTCGCCCTGCTTGCCGCAGCCATGCAAGGCGAGCGCGGAAAATGCGACCACGCAGGCGGCGAGAATTCTCCGGGATGAAAAGAACATAGCTATCAAAACTTGAAATAATGATCGGCCAGTAACGCCGCAAATAGCAGCGACAAATAGACGATCGAATACGCAAAGGTCTTGCGCGCGAGAAGATCGCTGTAATGCCGCCAGATGCGCCAAGCATACCAGAGGAAGATGGCGCCAAGCACCGCGGCGCTGGCAAGGTAGATCAGGCAGCTCATCCGCACCGCGTAAGGCAGCATGGTCGTTGCCACCAGCACGATGGTGTACAGCCAGATATGGAATTGCGTGAATTCCGGCCCGTGCGTAACGGGCAGCATCGGCAACCCGGATCTCGCGTAATCGTCGCGACGATACATGGCCAGCGACCAGAAATGCGGCGGAGTCCAGACGAAGATGATCAGTACCAGTATCCATGCCTGCATCGGCACATCGTTGGCCACGGCCGCCCAGCCAAGCGCCGGCGGCATAGCGCCGGACAGTCCGCCGATCACGATGTTCTGCGGCGTGGCGGGCTTGAGGACCATCGTATAGATCACCGCGTAGCCGACGAAGGTGGCGAAGGTCAGCCACATGGTTAGTGGATTGACGAAATTGAACAGCACCCACATGCCGATGCCGCCTATGACGCCGGAAAACATCAGGGTCTGCGGCACCGTGATTTCGCCGCGCGCGAGCGGCCGGCGCGCGGTGCGCGCCATGCGCGAGTCGATCTCCCGCTCGACCAGACAATTCACCGCGAAGGCAGCGCCCGCCAGCAGCCAGATGCCGATGGTGCCCGCCACCACCACTCTCCAGTCTGGAAGCTCCGGCGTGGCGAGGAACATGCCGATGACGGCGCAAAACACGGCAAGCTGGGTAACGCGCGGCTTGGTGAGCGCCCAGTATTGGGAAATGCGGTTGGGATGGATGGTCAGTGTAGTCACTTGCACCTCATGCGGCGGACAGATGGATCGGGGAACGGTCCGAAGCCGTGTGCGCCGGCAGACGAACCTTGAAGTTAAACATGACAAGCAATAGCAGAAGCAGCGCGGCGCCGCCGTTATGCGCGACCGCAAGGGCCAATGGCCATTTCAGGAAAATCGTCGACAGCCCGGTCGCCAGCTGCATGCCGATAGCGGCCAGCAGCCAGCGCGCGTTCTTTTGCAGGCCATTCACCTTGCTTGCCTCGTGCGCCAGCCAGACGGCCAGCGCCACGACGACGAAGGCGAACGTGCGGTGGGTCCAGTGAATCGCCGTCAATGCGGGGAACGATAGGAAATCGCCGCTCACGGTCCTGCCGAGATCGCGCCACAGCGAAAAGCCGTTGGCGAAATCCATTTCAGGAATCGGCTTGCCGTGGCAGAGCGGGAAATCCAGGCAAGCCAGCGCGGCATAATTGGTGCTGACCCAGCCGCCCAAGGCGATCTGCACGCCGAGCAGCACCAGCACGATGGCTGCGGGAAGGCGCAACGCGGCCGCGCGGGACTCGACCGGGGTATGCACGCTCTGGCGCGCCGCAAGCCAGGCCAGCATCGCGAGCAGGCTCAGGCCGAGCAGCAGATGCGTCGTCACGATGACGGGCTGCAGCTTCAATGTCACGGTCCAGGCGCCGAACGCTCCCTGCAGGCAAACCAATGCCAGCAGCAAGGACGGCAGCAGCGGCGAAAACCTGTCGTCGTCCCGGCCGGACCTGAGCCAGTTGCGCCAGGCGACAAGTGCGATCGACACGATCAATACGCCCACGCCCATCGCGAGATAGCGGTGGATCATTTCTATCCATGCCTTTTTTACCGTAACCGGCCCGCTCGGCATGGCGGCTTCCGCGGCGCTGATGTGCGCATGCGCCTGCAGCGGATCGGCGTGTCCGTAGCAACCAGGCCAGTCGGGGCAACCCAGGCCTGAATCCGTCAGGCGCGTGAACGCGCCGAACATGATCAGATCGAACGTCAGAAACAAGGTCACCCAGATCAGCTTGCGGTACTTGTTCCTGTCGCTGGAAGTCCATACCACTGCCAGGGGCAGGAGCGCCGCCAGGATGCCGGTAAGCGCCAGTTGAATCAGCATGCGGGCTCCTATCCTATGCGCGAGGCTTTCAGCAGTTTCACGATGTCCTTCTTGATCTTGTTCGGGTCGGCGTCCTTCGGAAAGCGCATCATCAGGTTACCCAGCGGGTCGATCATGTACAGGTGATCGGCTGGAACGGTGCCGCCGTCAACTGGAAGCCAGGCGCGTACCGCATCCGGTTTGACGCGCAGCATGCGCGTGCCGTCATATTCACGCATCAGCATCGTCTCGACGGGCTGCGCATCCGGGATCAGCCAAACGCGTTCGATGCGGTCCATGTCCTTTCCCTGTGTCAGGCGCAACTGGCGCATTTCGTAGAGCTTCTTGCGGCATGCGTCGCCGCAATCGGCACCGTCCACCGACAGCATGATCCATTTTCCCTTGTAGGCATCCAGCGCCACCGGCTTGCCGTCGAGCGCGGCCGTGCCGAGCGTGGCGGGGATGGGATAGGCGCTTGGATCGAGCAGCGTGCCGTAATTGGTGCGGCTTTGCGGCTTGAGGACGTAATACGTGAAATAAGAAGCGATCACCGGTGCAGTGCAGACCGCGATCACTGCCAGGAGTTTCCATCTTCCATTCGTTCTCTGCTTATTTTCTTTCACGTCGCAATCCTGTCACTACAAAAAATGCTAATGCCGTCGCAGCCAGCGCATACCACTGGAATGCGTAGCCACGATGCCTTTCCACACCGATTGAGGGACGCGGCCAGTCGCGAACCAACCCATCGTGTGTATCGTTCAACTGTTCAAGCATGATCGGGGCGATATCCAGTTTACTGGCCTGCGCGACTTCCCGCACACTGACGTTCTGCACGATGGCCCCGGGGTGCAGGGGCTCGTCGCGGCCCAGCTGCAGCACATGGCCCGGATGGCGGCGCACCATGCCCGTCACTTCCGTCAGTCCGGCTGGAGGCGGCGCTACGGCAAGCCTGGTGCGGTCGGCGGCGTCGCGCCTGACCCAACCGCGCGCCACCAGCACGTACTGCTGTGTCCCGGCAAGCCGGAATGGCATCAGGACATAAAAGCCCGCCACACCCTGGTAGGGCCGGTTATCAAGATACACCGGCCAGTCACGCGCAAATTCGCCCCTGGCGATTGCGCGCCGATATTCCGCTTCGTCGATGCCGGGCACGCCTGCATTGAGCAACAGCGGCGCGGCCGCCTCGCGTTGCGCCATGCGCGCTTCGATCGCTTCCTTTTCCGTCGCCCGCCGCATCTGCCACTGGCCGAGCGAGATCCCGATGATTGCGGCAATACCCGCCGCAATAAAAGGGAGCCAACGAAAGCGGAACGTGAATCGCATTACAATGTCGCTTTATCCAATACTCTCTTGCTGCGCCAAACCGGCGGCGCAATGCCGCGATGCGCGCCTGTCGAACATGAAACTCCTGGTCGCCCTTGCCTTTATCCTCATCCTTGCCAGCCTCGGGTCCGCGCTGTTTTTCCTGATGAAAGATAAAGGCAAGAGCAATCGTACCGTGAAGGCGCTGGCCTTTCGCGTGGGCCTCTCGATCGCCCTGTTCGTGCTGATTCTGATTGCCAACCACCTGGGATGGATCCAACCTACCGGCATCCGCTAACGTCCGGACATTTCCCTCCAGTAAAAAAGCCGCACCGAAGTGCGGCTTTTTGTTGGCAGCACATTACAGCCAGTACACCACCACATACAAGCCGAGCCACACCACGTCGACGAAGTGCCAGTACCAGGCTGCACCTTCGAACGCGAAGTGATGATCGGGCGTGAAATGTCCCTTCAGCAGGCGCAGCAGCACCACGGTCAACATGATCGCACCCATTGTCACGTGGAAACCGTGAAAGCCGGTCAGCATGAAGAAGGTGGAACCGTAGATGCCGGAGCTCAACTTCAGGTTCAGCTCATGGTAGGCATGCACGTACTCATATGCCTGCAAGCCCATGAACACGGCGCCCAGCACGATGGTGGCGAACAGCCAGAATGCCGTCTTGCCGCGCTGATTCGCGCGCAGCGCATGGTGCGCGATCGTCAGCGTCACGCCGGAGGTCAGCAGCAAGGCCGTGTTGATGGTCGGGATCGGGAACGGGCCCATCTTGGTGAACGGTTCGATCGTGCCGCCCGGCGTATTGCCCCACTGCGCGGTGAAATCCGGCCACAGGATCTTGTAATCCAGGCTGCCCAGGTCCGGCAGGGAGATCGTCCGCGCATAGAACAGCGCGCCGAAGAAACTCGCAAAGAACATCACCTCGGAGAAGATGAACCATCCCATGCTCCAGCGGTACGACGTATCGATGCGGTTGCTGTACAGGCCGCCTTCCGATTCGCGCACGGCGTCGCCGAACCAGTTGAACAGCACCACAAGTATCGCCAGGATGCCGGCGAGATTGGCCACCGGCCCCCAGCTCACGCCGTTGACCCATGCGGCGGCACCGATCATGGTCAGCAGCAGCGATGCGCCTCCGAGCACCGGCCATTTGGACGGTCCCGGCACGAAGTAGTAAGGCGCGCTACCTTGCTTAGCATTCATCTCCATCTCCCCCATTCAATCAAATTGTTACTTACCGTCCGACGACACTTCGCACAATCATCACGAGCGTCAAAATAAATACCAGAGCACCGAGCAGCCCGGCGATGATGACGTGCACCGGGTTGAGCTGCTGTGCATCCTTTTCATAGTCGCTTTTCTTCCTGACGCCGAAGAACGACCAGAACACCGCCTTCATCGTTGCGAAAAAAGACATCTTGCGTCGCGAGGCCTTCTCCAGATCATTCATGCATCAGCCCGCCTTCTTGCCGGCGCCGGCGACTTCGAAAAACGTATAGGAAAGCGTGATCGTTTTCACATCCCTGGGCAACGCCGGATCGATGTAAAACACGACCTGCATCTGCTTCGCTTCGTTCGGGCCAAGCGTCTGCTGCTTAAAACAAAAACACTCCATTTTCTTGAAGTGCGACGCGGCCTGCTGCGGCGCGTAGCTCGGAATCGCTTGCGCGTCGACATTGCGCGCCTGCGTATTCACTACTTCATACACTACCTGCGCCATCTCGCCGGGATGCACTTGCATGCTGCCGATGGTGGGACGGAAACGCCATGGCCCCTGAGCATTGGCGTCGAACTCGATGGTGACGGTACGAGTCTTGTCGACCTGCGTGTTGCCGACCTCCTGCGCCGTCGCATCTTTCGGCGTCAAAATATTCACGCCGGTGATTTCGCAAATCTTCTTGTAAACCGGAACCAGCGCATAGCCAAATCCAAACATCAGCACGGCAATCACCAACAGCTTGCCCAGCATTTGCGCATTCAGTGCACGCGTTTCGCCGGCCTGGTCTTGCTCGTGCTTGTTCATGTCAGCTCAGCCATAAACGCTTCACGAAAATGCCGATGAAAAACATCAGCGCGATCGACGCCAGAATCAATGCGGTTCTGAGGTTACTGGGCTTTTTCTGATCGGGCATACGTATTGGGGCGGGCTTGCGCCCGCCCTTTCAGATTACTTGACAGTCGGCGGTACTTCAAAGGTGTGGAACGGCGCCGGGCTCGGCACGGTCCACTCCAGCCCTTCCGCGCCATCCCACGGCTTGGCCGGCGCCTTCTGGCCGCCCTTGATTGCCGGCAGCACCACCGCGAACAGGAAGTACACCTGCATCAGGCCGAAACCGAGCGCGCCGATCGAGACGATCATGTTGAAATCGGTGAACTGCGCCGGGTAGTCGGCATAACGACGCGGCATGCCGGCCAGGCCCAGGAAGTGCATCGGGAAGAAGGTGATGTTGAAGGTGATGAGCGAGCCCCAGAAGTGGAACTTGCCGCGGCCTTCGTTATACATGAAGCCGGTCCACTTCGGACCCCAATAATAGAAGCCGGCGAACAGCGCGAACAGCGAGCCGGCCACCAGCACGTAGTGGAAGTGCGCCACCACGTAATAGGTATCCTGCATCTGAATGTCGATCGGCGTCACCGCCAGGATCAGGCCGGTGAAACCGCCGATCGTAAACACGAAGATGAAGCCGACGGCGAACAGCATCGGCGTCTCGAAGGTCATCGAGCCCTTCCACATGGTCGCCACCCAGTTGAAGACCTTCACGCCGGTCGGAACCGAGATCAGCATGGTCGCATACATGAAGAACAGCTGGCCGGTGACCGGCATGCCGGTGGTGAACATGTGGTGCGCCCAGACGATGAAGGACAGGATCGCGATCGAGGCGGTGGCGTACACCATCGATGCATAGCCGAACAGCTGCTTGCGCGAGAAGGCCGGAATGATCTGCGAGATGATGCCAAACGCCGGCAGGATCATGATGTACACCTCGGGGTGGCCGAAGAACCAGAAGATATGCTGGTACATCACGGGATCGCCGCCGCCGGCGGCATTGAAGAACGAGGTGCCGAAGTGACGGTCGGTGAGCGTCATGGTGATGGCGCCCGCGAGCACCGGCATGACCGCGATCAGCAGGTAGGCCGTGATCAGCCAGGTCCAGCAGAACATCGGCATCTTCATCAGCGTCATGCCTGGCGCGCGCATGTTCAGGACGGTCGTGATGATGTTGATGGCGCCCATGATCGACGACGCTCCCATGATGTGCACGGCGAAGATTGCCATGTCCATGCCGATGCCCATCTGGGTCGACAGCGGCGCATACAGCGTCCAGCCCGCAGCCGTGGCGCCGCCCGGCACCAGGAAGGAAGTCACCAGCAGGATCGCGGCCGGCGGCAGCAGCCAGAATGAAAAATTGTTCATGCGGGCGAACGCCATGTCGGAGGCGCCGATCTGCAGCGGGATCATCCAGTTGGCGAAGCCGACGAAGGCCGGCATGATCGCGCCGAACACCATGATCAGGCCATGCATGGTCGTGAGCTGGTTGAAGAATTCCGGACGGAACAATTGCAGGCCCGGCTGGAACAGCTCGGCGCGAATCATCAGCGCCAGCACGCCCCCGGACAGCAGCATGATGAAGGAGAACCACAGGTACAGGGTGCCGATATCCTTGTGGTTTGTGGCAAACAGCCAGCGCTGCCAGCCATGCGGATGGTCGTGCGCGTGGTCATGCGAGTGATCGTGGGCGTGATCAACTACAGTGGTGCTCATCTCGATCTCCTAGAATCTGTTACTTACGCGCTGCCAGCACTTCGGCCGGTTGGACAAGTTTTTCCTGGGCCTTGTTGGACCAGTTGTTGCGAGTGTAGGTAATCACGGCGGCGATTTCGGTATCGGACAGCGTCCCCTTCCAGGCCGGCATGCCGCCCTTGCCGTTCAGTACGCGATCGATTTGCGGGCCCTTCGGACCATTCACGATGGCAGAGCCGTCCAGCGCCGGGAACGCGCCCGGGACCCCCTTGCCGTTTGCCTGGTGGCAAGTGACGCAATTGGATGCATAGACTTTTTCGCCACGTTGCTTCAACTCGTCGAGCGTCCAGGTCTTGTTCGGATCGTCGGCCTTGGCCGCCATTTCCTTTTTCTTGGTGTCGACCCACTTCTTGTAGTCTTCCTCGCTCACGACATTGACCACGATGGGCATGAACGCATGTTCCTTGCCACACAGTTCGACGCATTGGCCGCGATAGGTGCCGATTTTTTCGGCGCGAAACCATGTGTCGCGCACAAAACCGGGAATTGCATCCTGCTTGACGGCAAACGCCGGAATCGTCCAGGAGTGGATCACGTCGTTGGCGGTCGTGACGATCCGCACCTTCTTGTTTACCGGAACGACGACCGGATTATCGACTTCGAGCAGGTAGTTGTCGTTCTTGACCTTGGTCGAATCGACCACCTGCTCGCGCGGCGTGGCCAGCGCAGACAGGAAGGAAATGCCTTCGCCCTCGCCTTTCAGGTAGTCATAGCCCCATTTCCATTGCATGCCGGTGACCTTGATGGTGAGATCGGCATTCGAGGTGTCTTTCATTGCCACCACGGTTTTCGTGGCCGGCAGCGCCATGCCGATCACGATCATGAACGGCACGACCGTCCAGGCGATTTCGACGGCGGTGCTTTCGTGGAAGGTGGCCGGGCGGTGGCCGACCGACTTGCGGTGCTTGAGGATCGAATAGAACATCACGCTGAATACCGCGACGAAGATCACCAGGCAGATGACTAGCATCATGTTGTGCAGGGAGTAGACATCCTCGGCGATTCTCGTGACCGGCGGCTGAAAATTCAGCTGACGCACGGCAGGCCCGCCCGGGCTATCAACGACCGCCCATGACGGCACACCCGCCGCCAGGAGCGACGCACCGAACAGCAACGATTGAAGGCGCTTCGCAAGTTTCATAGTTTCCTCAAGTACCTGAATTTGGAATTTCTATAATTTTCTTCAGGACGCCAGCGCGCTTTTCAACTCCCCCGCAAACTCGCGCCGTTTCCATTCCGTCAAAAACCGTCCGACTTCGACCTTGATACCGTTCGCTTCCAGCGCCACTGCACTGCCGGGTTTCGCGGGTAGCGCAATGCGCGTGGCATGCGGATCCAGCCTGAATTGCCTGACCCGGTCCGCCCGCACGACCTCAACCAGCAAGCAGTTATCCATCAGCAAGATGCGCTCGTGGTCATTCGCATGACGGCCGAACTGGACGAACGCGCCCCCTACTGCCGAAATTTCAAGAATCGAAAACGCCAGCACATACCAAGCGCCGTGCAACGTAAAAAAGACAGCCACCGCCAAGGACATCGCGCACAACGCCGAGTAAGCCGACGCCAGCTGGCGCGGCGACATCGAACAGTTGCGCCTTATGACCCATTCCCGCCTGGCCATGAGTAACCACCTGAGCGTGGAAACCACCAAATGCAAGAACGGTAATAATCTGGGGAAGTATAAGACTGAATCGCGCTAGTTTTCAAGCACAAATATTTCTTAAAAAAAATGATCCAGATCATCTTTTTTGCGGATTGAAGCGGATTATTGCTTCACCGCTAGAAGTTTTGGTTGGTGCGGGCCGGAATGCGTGCCCGTAAATGATTTCGAAGGTCAATGGAATCTTTCCATCCTGACCACGGTTTTGCTCCAGGGCATCGAACAAGCGCTTGCCGGCATGGCGGCCAAGCAGGCCCTGGCGGCGGCTTGCGAGAGGATTGCCGCCCCAAGCCCGGACGTCGGCAATCAGCTTGTCAGCCGATTCGTAGGTAACGGTGACAGTCTCCATATCCATGACAGGCGTCGAAAAGCCGCTGTCGATTAGCATATCCCCAAAATCATGCATGTCGACGAATGGAAGTGCGTGCGGCATTTGATCAAGCGCAGCAAATGCGCTGCGAATCTCCTTGAACGTGTCGGGGCCGAAACACGAAAACATCAACAGCCCGTCGATGGTCAGCACGCGCCGCCACTCGGCGAACACCAAGTCGGGTTGCGGATGCCAATGCAGCGCCAGATTGGACCAGAGCATGTCGATGGAATTCGGCTTGAGCGGCAGGCGCGCAAAATCGGCGCAGAGCAAGGTGTTGCCGCCATCGGAGGCGCCGCCCGCGCGACCGGGCAGAAAACGCGACAGCAAGCGATTCATCGAGGACCGCGCCAGAGCCTGGCGGCTGCGCGCTTGCCGCAGCATCGGTGCCGAGGCGTCCACCCCGAGCACCTGGGCATCGGGGTACTGCTGCTGCAGCGCCAGCAAATCCGCCCCCTCGCCGCATCCGGCATCGAGTATCTGGCGCGGCTGGATTTTCACCAGCGCCAGCCGCTCGTGCATGCGGCCGGCGATCTCGCGCCGCAGAAAATCCGAGTCTGCAGCCCGGGCCGGATCGGAAAACAACTCGCGTACGCGGAGGATATCGATGGGGGCGCTCTGGCTGGCGCGGGAAGAGGAAGAGTCGGACACGATGATTTAATGTGGGGGAATGCGATAATGAGAGCAGTTTACACGCATGAAGATTGACTTGCCCCATGCTTTCCCGCCTGCGTCATTGGTCGCAACATGTACTGGCGCACCTGCCCTCGGCGCTGCCGTCATGCTGCGCGCTGTGCGGCGCCGCGACCGGCGACACCATCTGCAGCGGCTGCGCGGCGCAATATTTCAGCCGGCGCAGGCACCGCTGCGCACGTTGCGCCCATGTCCTGCCCGATGTGCACGCCCGGGCATGCGGGGATTGCGTGCGGCAGATGCCGGCCTTCGACGCGACGATCGCCGCCACCGACTATGCGCCGCCGGCCGACCAGCTCGCGCTGGCCCTGAAATTCGGGAGCCGTCTCGAACTTGCGCCGGCGCTGGCGCGCCTGCTGCGCGATGCCGCGTTGCAGGTGCAGGAGGGGCCGCTGCCGACCGTATTGACGGCTGTGCCGCTCGGTTCCCGGCGGCTGGTCGAGCGCGGATTCAACCAGGCGCTGGAAATCGCCCACCCGCTGTCGCGCCTGCTCGGCATCCGGCTTGATGCTCGGCTTGTGGCGCGCCGCCGCGAAACCGATGCCCAGGCATTGCTGCATCCCGATGCACGCCACAGGAACATGCGGCAAGCCTTTGTCGTCCCGAGCGCGGCGATCGACCGGGTGCGCGGCGCGCATATCGGCGTGGTGGACGATGTGATGACAACCGGGGCGACACTGAACGAGGTGGCAGCGACGCTCAAGCGCTTTGGCGCGGCGCGCGTGACCAATTTCGTGTTTGCACGCACGTTACCGAATTGAATTGAGGAGCGAATTTTGTTTCATGTCGTACTGGTAGCACCGGAGATTCCGCCCAATACCGGCAACATAATCCGCCTGTGCGCGAACACCGGCGCGTACTTGCACCTGGTCGAACCGCTCGGCTTTCCGCTGGACGACGCCAAGATGCGGCGCGCCGGGCTCGATTATCACGAGTACGCGACCATGAAAGTGCATCGCAGCTGGGAGGCGTTCATGGAAAGCGAGTCGCCCGATCCGGCGCGCATGTTTGCCCTGACCACGCACGGCTCGATGCCGTTTGCGTCTGCCACGTTCCAGCCAGGCGACGTGTTCGTGTTCGGTTCCGAGACCCGAGGGCTCGAACCGGCGCTGCGCGAGTCGTTTCCCGCGTCGCAGCGCATCCGTCTGCCGATGCGGCCCGACAACCGCAGCCTGAACCTGTCCAACACCGTCGCCGTCGTCGTCTTCGAAGCATGGCGGCAGAACGGTTTCGCCGGCGGCGCTTGAACAAAGACAAAGCCATTTTTCCTCACCACCGAGAACTCATCATGCACCTACGATCCGTCGTCGCACTTGTACTCGCATTGACCGCCGGCTCGGCTTTCGCGGCCGATTACCGCGTGAAAGACCTGCACATTGCCTCTCCGTTTGCGCGCCCGACCGTCGCCAACCAGCCGACCGGCGCGGCCTACCTGACGATCGAAAACCGGGGAACCAGCGCAGACAAGTTGCTCGCAGCCAGCTCCCCCGTGGCGAAGGCGGTTGAAATTCATAGCATGTCCATGGAGGGCAATGTCATGAGGATGCATCAAGTGCCGAACATCGCGCTGCCGCCGGCAACCAAGATCACGATGCAGCCGGGGAACGGCTACCACCTGATGCTGTTCGGCCTGCGCCAGCCACTCAATGCGGGCGAATCCTTTCCAATGACGCTGACCTTCGAGAAGGCGGGAAAAACCGACGTGACGGTCACTGTCGGGAACATGGGGATGATGAAAGAAGGCGGCATGCCGCACATGCGCTAAGCCGGCAGGACGCCATGCGGGCTCAGGCTTTGACGAGCCTGACCGTGGCGCGAACGTCGCCTGTCACCAGTCCGCGCAAGTTGCGTAGCGTCGGCTGACTCCAGGGTTCCAGCGGCGCGGGCGTGACCGCGTCGATCAAGGCCAGTTGCCGCAATACCGCGATAGCGGCGGGATAAAGCGCACGTGCATTGCCGTCCGCCACTTTCAGCGCGATTCCCAATCCGGCCGAGCGGACGCCGACGGCCAGCACGCCTTCGGCGCCGCCTTTTACCACCCAGTCCCGCGGCGCCGCCTGCATGAAGGCGAGATCGGCCCGGCCGCTGCCCGACACCAGCTCCGGCTGGCCGGTCATGGCGTCGAACAGCGGTCCGAGCGCGCAGCCGTATTCCCGGTCGTTGGCGCCACGCGCCAGGCGGGCATAGCAAAGCGCCAGGCGCGACAGCGGCATCGCGTAATTCGGCGCGGAACAGCCATCGATACCTGACACCAGGCCGGACTCGGGCAGCCCAGCGATGCGCGCGACATCGTGCCGGATCGCCTGTTGCAGCGGGTGCCCGGGATCGATGTAGGTATCGAGCGGCAACCCGTGCTGCACGCAATAGGCGAGAAAGCCGGCGTGCTTGCCGCTGCAGTTGTTATGCAGCTGATTGAAGATTTCCCCGGCCGGCGGGCGCTGGTCCGCCGCCGCATACCGAATCGGCACGTGGCAGCCGCAGCGCAGATGATGCTCGTCGCAACCCGCGCAGGAAAGCATCGCCCGCACGGTATCGACATGCATCGGTTCCCCGGAATGGCTGGCGCACATCAGCGCGATCTCGCGGCTGCCAAAGCCGAAATGCGCCACCCCGCCGCCACGCATGAAAGGCAGCGCCTGGAACGGCTTGAGCGTCGAGCGGGTGAAGGTCGGGAAATCAGCGTCGCCCGCGTAGTACAGCAGCTTGCCGCCGCTATCGACGACCGCGACGGCGCCGGCATGCAGCGATTCGATTTGCCCGCCGCGGGTCACTTCCGCCAATGGCGCGAGGTTCATGAGAGTGGTTAGCTGTTCCTGACTTTCGACAGCAGCTTGGTGGTCGAGCGGTCGTGCTCGAAATCGATCGCGATCGCGCGGCCGCCATAGCCGATCACCGCCTTGCCTTCCGGGATGGCGGTCATGTCGTAATCGCCCCCCTTCACGTACACCTCGGGCCGCGCCTGCTGCACCACTTCCAGGGCGGTGTCCTCGTCGAACGGCACCACCAGGCTGACCGACTCCAGCGCGGCGAGGATCGCCATGCGGTCTTCGCAGGTGTTGATCGGACGATCATCACCCTTGCCGAGCCGCCTGACCGAGGCATCGGTATTGACTGCGACAACAAGCGACGCGCCTTGTTCACGCGCCTGCGCCAGATAAGTGACATGGCCGCGATGGAGGATGTCGAACACGCCATTGGTCAACACCACCGGCTTGGGCAATCGGGCAACGCGCTCCTTGAGGTCGGCGCGGGAACACAGTTTTTTTTCGAAATTCGGCATGCTCAAATGAAAAAAGCCGCAAGCACATGCTTGCGGCCGTTAGCTTAACATTGCGCCGGGATCAGGCGGCAGCGGGGTTGAGCTGCGCCAGACGCCCGGTGATTTCCTTGCGATAGCGGTTCAGGTCCTGCACCGAGTCAAAGGTGCGCTCGAACAGCAGCGACATATTGTGCAGAATGCGATCGACCACCTTCTTTTCCCATTCGCCGTCGAACTTGATCTGGCCGTCAAGCCAGCGCTCGAGCCAGTTCGGGTCCGGCAGGCGGCTTTGCACGGTATCGTTCGGAAACAGGGCCTGGTTCACGTGCAGGTTGGTCGGGTGCAAGGGCTTCTCCGTGCGGCGCGCGGACGCCATCAGCACGCCGATCTTGGCAAAGGCCGCGCGCGCGGCATCACCCGCTTCGCCCAGTGCCTTCTTCATGTAGCGCAGATAGGCACCGCCGTGGCGCGCCTCGTCCTGGCTGATGATCTTGTAGATCTGCTTGATGACCGGCTCGGTATGCCATTCCGAGGCACAGCGGTACCAGTGGTTCAGGCGGATCTCGCCGCAGAAATGCAGCATCAGCGTCTCCAGCGGCGGCGCCGGATCGAATTCGAAGCGCACATTGTGCAATTCCTCTTCGGTCGGCACCAAGTCCGGGCGGAAACGGCGCAGGTATTCCATCAACACCAGCGAATGCTTCTGCTCTTCAAAGAACCAGACGGACATGAACGCAGAAAAATCGCTGTCGCCACGATTGTCGCGCAAGAACATCTCGGTCGCGGGCAAAGCCGACCATTCGGTGATGGCGTTCATCCGGATGGTTTGCGCCTGTTCATCGGACAATTTGGATGCATCGAACTTGTCCCATGGGATATCCTTTTCCATGTTCCAGCGGACTTGTTCGAGCGACTTGAATAGTTCTGGGTACAGCATCTCGCACCTTCAATGTTGAGTTAAGTGATTGATTCTACCAAGAAAAACGCCAAACCCGGTTTTCATGGACCACAAATCATAATTTTTGTCATTGACTTGCATTAGGAAAATCAAAACACACTTGGATGATTTATGCCTGAAATAAGCAACGCCAAACCAGTCGGCATTCCACGCACCGTGTGGATACTGGGGTTCGTCAGCATGCTGATGGACGTTTCTTCGGAAATAATCCATAGCCTTCTGCCGGTGTTTATGACCGTTGTTTTAGGCGCAAGTGCCACCACGGTCGGCATCATCGAAGGCATCGCCGAAGCGACGGCACTGATCGTCAAGGTGTTTTCCGGCGTCGTGAGCGACTACGTCGGCAAGCGCAAATGGCTCGCCGTCATCGGCTACGGCATGGGTGCGCTGTCCAAGCCGCTGTTCGCACTGGCCAGCGGCACCGGATGGGTGCTGTCGGCGCGCTTCATCGACCGCATCGGCAAGGGCATGCGCGGCGCGCCCCGCGATGCGCTGATCGCCGACATCACCGAGCCGGCGGTGCGCGGCGCCGCCTTCGGGCTGCGCCAGTCGCTCGACACGGTCGGCGCCTTCGTCGGGCCGCTGCTGGCAATGGGCTTGATGCTGCTATGGTCGAATGACTTCCGCGCGGTGTTCTGGATCGCCGTGGTTCCCGGACTGCTGGCGGTTGCGCTGCTGGCGTTGGGCGTGCGCGAGCCGGACAGGAAAAAGCCGCTGGAAAAGGCGGCATCCCCGATCTCGCGCAGCGCGCTCAGGTCGCTGCCGCCCGCCTACTGGTGGGTGGTTTCCGCCGGCGCAGTGCTGACGCTGGCGCGCTTTTCGGAAGCATTCCTGGTGCTGCGCGCGCAGCAGGGGGGACTGCCGCTCGCGCTGGTGCCGCTGGTGATGGTCCTGATGAATATCGTGTATGCGCTGGGCGCCTATCCGTTCGGCATACTGGCCGACAAGATGCGGCACCGGACCCTGCTCATGCTGGGCATCGCGCCCCTGATCGTGGCCGACCTGCTGCTGGCCTACGACCGGCAACTGGGCTGGATCATGGCCGGCGTAGTGTTCTGGGGCTTGCACATGGCGGCTACGCAGGGACTGCTGGCGGCGATGGTGGCCGATACCGCGCCGGCGGAACTGCGCGGCACCGCCTTTGGCCTGTTCAACCTCGCCAGCGGCGTGGCGATGCTGATCGCCAGCGTGCTGGCCGGGCTGCTGTGGGACCGCCTCGGGGCGGCGTTCACGTTCCAGGCCGGCGCTGCCTTTGCGGCGGCGTCCTTGCTGCTGCTAGCCTTGCGCAAGGCCGAACCGCAGCAATAAAGCGATCATGCCGCCCGCGCGCGCTTCGCCTGCCGCGGCGCCAGCGGCACGATCTGCAACTCGCCTTCCGCCAGCGGCCTGGCGAGAATCTTGTAGACGTCGATGTCGATTTCCATGCGGGTGCTTCGGCGAAAGCCGGTGCGCCGCCCTTGCAGGCTATCGATGTATGACCAGTGGTCGATCACATGCACCTGCCGCAGGCCGTCTTCCTGCTCGACGATGCCGATCGGCCCCGGATAGGGCCACACCGACGCCTGCAACTGCTCCAGCGCGCGCAGCAGCCGTGCCTGGTGCGCCTGCCGCGACTCCAGGCCGATACAGGCGCCGCGGCACTGCCCGATTTGATGCGCGAAACACGCGCGTTTGCGCGTGGCGACTTCCAGGCCCGTCAACACGGGACACAAACCATGCTGTCGAACCAGCGCGCGCAAGCCCTGCTCCGCAGCGCTGCGCGACACGAACAGCCCGTGCAGGCAGGCACCGGAAAACTCTGGATCGGCGGAGCCGGCCACCTGCGGAAGCCCGCCCGCATCCATCCTGATCGAGAACATCTGGCCGACGTCACGCAGCAAGACGTTAAACGCAGGCTGCCATTGCTTGATCAGTTTCGATTCGAGCAGCAGCGCACCGATTTCCCCGGCCATGCGCACGTAATCCACGGAGCGGACCTGCTGCAGCATGGCGGCTTCTTCCGCCGTGCGCAGATGGGACAGCACGCGGGTGCGGATGTTGACGCTTTTCCCTATATAGATCGGCGCGCCATGCCGGTTGCGAAACAGGTAGACGCCAGGTTTGCCGGGCAGCGCATCGATGCTGGCACGGTCTATATGCGCCGGGTATTCGAACTCGACGGGGCGCGGCGGCATGACCAGCCCGACCGAGGTGATTCTGGGGCGTATTGTCACTGCTGTAATGCTTGCATGAACTTCAAGGAGCAAACGCGGTTTGCCTGCATGACTGGCCGGTCCATGAAAGGCCGGCCCTTCTCCAGCAGGATTGGAGCGCATCCCGGCGGGAATAGTTCTTCGATTGCATCACGGCGCCGGGCGCGGGTTCAGCGCGCCTTCTTCGCCGGCCGCAGCTTGGCCGCATCGTGGTGAAACGCGCCGAGCTGCCTGCGCACCACTTCCTGCCCGTTGTCGATGACGAATTCCTGGAATGCTGCCGCCACTTTCGGAATGGGCTGATCGACAAGATGCATTACGTACCAGTCCGCCTCGACCGGGTTTTCCGGCATCGGCAGCATGCGCACCAGGCCGGCTTCGAACTCCAGCGTGCAGGCATGCACCGACAGGAAGGCCACGCCGAGGCCGGCGACCACCATGCGCTTGATCGCTTCGTTGCTGGACAGCTCCGAGCCGATGCGCAGCGGATAACCGGCTTCCTTGAACAGGCGTTCGATCGTGGTGCGCGTGCCCGAGCCGCGCTCGCGCACCAGCAGGTTGGCTTCCATGATGTCCGCCAGCGCCACCCTTTTCTTCTTCATCAGCGGATGCGCCGGGCTGGCGATGAAGGCCATCGGGTGGCGCGCGAAACGCGCCGCGTTGGTGCGCAGTTCGCGCGGCGGCGTGCCCATGATCGCCAGATCGATTTCATGCTTGCTCAGCATGTTGACGATTTCATTGCGGTTGCCGACCTGCAGCTTGATGCGCACATCGGGCCGCTCGGTGGTGAATTGCACCAGCATCGGCGGCAGCAGATATTCGGCGGTGGTGATGGCGCCGATGCGCAGGGTGCCGCTGATGACGCCTTTTAACGCCGCCACTTCATCCGCCGCCTCGTCCCACAGGCGCAGGATGCGCTCGGCGAATTCGACCATCACTTCGCCGGCGGCGGTCAGCTGTATCTTGCGCCCGACCTTGCGCGTGAGCGGCGTGCCGGCGGCCTCTTCCAGCATGCGCAACTGCAGCGAAACCGCCGGCTGCGTCACATGCAAGGCTTCGGCCGCACGCGATACGCTGTCGTGGCGCGCCACCAGCAAGAGCGCCTGCAATTGCTTGAAGCTGGCATGATGCATAAGCCGTTCCTTATGAAATAGTCATAAAAATTAATTTTTCTTTTGAATTACTTGCGCTTATATTAACAGTGAACGGCGGGGATTTTTCTCGTTCCTTCTTTCTCGGATCAAACAACACCACGGGCCACATCATGGGAATCGAAGTACTCGCACTCGCACTGGACGGCGTCATTCTGGATACGGAAGACGCGCACCTGAAATCCTGCAACGCGGCGTTCGAAAGCTGCGGGCTGGAACTGCGCTGGTCGATGCAACAATTCCGGGAAGCGGCACGGACATGGGGGCCGAACAATGCGCTGGCGGCCGTCGTCGAAAAGATTTCCCCTCCAGCATCGCCACGCGACGCCGCGCGGCTTCTGCAGGAAAAGCAGCGCATGTTCCACGACTTGATCCTGGCAAGCGTTCCTGCCGTGCACTCCGGCTGCGCACAGCTGATGGAGGACGCAATCGACAGCGGCTGCAAGCTGGCGATTGTCACCGACATGCCGGTACAGACCGCCACCGCCCTGCTCGACCGAGCGTTCGGCGACGCCGTGACCAAGATGTTTTCGGTCGTGGTGAGCGGCGCGAATTTCAATCCTTCCGGCGACAACGGCCCCTACCACCTGGTATTGCGCACCGTGGGCGTCGAGGCCGCGCAATGCGCCGTCATCGACGGCGCGGCACCGGCGCTGCGCGCGGCACAGCGGGCGGGCATCTGGACCGTCGCGTCCACGCCCCATGAAAAAGATACCGCGCGCATCTCCGGCGCCGACTTGTGGTGCCCGAATCTGCAGGAGACGCGCAATCCGGCGGGCCGCAGAACATCCCCATCCAGGGCAGCCGACTTCATCACGTTTGCCGCCCTGAAGTCGAGCAAACAGGGGCGCCTGCCGGTCATGCCGGGCTCCCGGCAACCGATGCCGCTGCACGCGAACATTTGACGGCAGGCCATCTGAGCGCAGACCGGTAATTGCCGGACGCGCGCCGGAACATACGATAGCCGATTCATCATCGCCGATGCATGGGATAGCCGTGCGGCCGGCCTGCGCCCTGACGTCCTGCGAGGCAACAGCACGCCGCCCCGTCAGCATCATGCGGTGGCCCGCGCAAAGGGCCGGATACCGAATTTTCAATTTGTCGGAGACGCGACATGCAAACTATCGTCATCGTTGGAGGAGGCGCCGGCGGACTCGAGCTGGCTACGCGTTTGGGCAATGGCCTCGGCAAGCAGGGACGCGCCAGAATCGTGCTGGTGGACCGCTGGCCGACCCACTTCTGGAAGCCGCTGCTGCATGCCGTGGCATCCGGCAAGCTCGATCCGCAAGTGCATCAGGTCCAATATTCGGCGCAGGCCGCCGAGCATCATTTCCAGTTCGTCTGCGGCGAGGTGACCGCCATCGACCGCCAGGCGCATTGCATCGACATCGGGCCATATTGCGGCGAGGACGGCGTCGAAGTGCTGCCGCGCCGCACCCTCCATTATGACAAGCTGGTGCTCGCCTTCGGCGCGGTGACCAACTTCTTCAATATTCCCGGCGCGGCCGAGCATTCGCTCACGCTCGACAGCGTGCAGCAAGCGGAAATCTTCCGCAAGCGCTTCCTCGGCAGCTGCATGGCGGCCAGCAGCCACGGCGCGTACGGCAACCAGGCGCAGGCGGTGGTCAACATCGTCATCGTCGGCGGCGGCGCCACCGGTGTGGAACTGGCGGCCGAACTGAACCATACGGTGCAGACGCTGGCCAGGTACAACGTGCATTCGCTGGATCCGGCGCGCGACGTACGCATCAGCATCATCGAGCGCGGGGAGCGCATGCTGCCGCCGCTGCATCCGGCCCTCTCGAAGCGCGCCGCGCGCCACCTGCGGGGACTTGGCGTGGATGTATGCACCGACACCACCGTCGCGCGCGTGGAGGCGGACGCGGTTATCGACAGCACGGGGCGGCGCCATGCATCCGATATCACGATGTGGGCCGCCGGGGTCGAGGGCCCGGCGATTGCGACGACGCTGGGCTTGCCGCTGAACCGCTTGAAGCAGATCGTGGTGACGCCCGGCCTGCAAACCGAGATGGATGCCGACATATTCGCCATCGGCGACTGCGCCAGCCACGTCTGCCCGGTCAGGGGCGCAGCGGTGCCACCGCGTGCGCAGGTGGCGCACCAACAGGCAATGTTCCTGGCCGAAGTGCTGTCGCGCCCGGGGCAATCCGGCTTGCCGAATTTCCACTACCGCGATTATGGCTCGCTGGTATCGCTCGGGCCATCCAAGGCGGTCGGCGTGCTGGCGGGCAGCATGACGGGCCGCGAGGTACTAGTGGGCGGCCTTACGGCGCGACTGCTGTACCGGCTGATGTATCACAAGCACGTAATGTCACTGCATGGCTTCATGCGCATGGCAGCCGAGACCTTGTCGCACTGGATACGCACCAAGGTGACACCGCCGGTCAAACTGCATTAATGCCTGACGCGGGGAGCCGACCGGCTCCCCGCACCTAATCGCCTCCGGGTACCAGGCCGGGCGCTTCCCGGCCGATACTATTGCTTGAAAGCAATTATCAGTATTGCCGCAAACCCTTTCCTGATTTCTCTGTCTGAATCAGGGTAAAGCTTCTTTCAATGCAAAACCGCAAGGTAAGCCTTGCATCCCGCCTTTATGCTGATCGACGCTTTCCGAACAACCCGTGAACCGCGGGCATCTTTTCCCGCCGACTTCGAGCATGAGACAGGACGAAAAACGCAAGCGGGAAATTCTGACTATTTTTCTGGCGCGGGATCTGCTGACGATCATTGCGCTGATTCTTGCTCTTTTCATCACCTACAAGCTGTGGAATACGGCACGCGAGACGGAATCGCAGACCCTGCAGACCGGTTTTAACTTCCGCGTGCACGAGTTCAACAGCGCGATCCAGCAGCGCATGGCGATTTACGAACAGGTCCTCCATGCAACCCAAGGTCTTTTTCATGCCAACAAGGCCGTCAGCCGCGGCCAGTTCCACGCGTTCATCGAGGCGCTCGCCCTGCCGCAAAACTATCCGGGTATCCAGGGCATCGGCTTTGCCCAGCTCATCCCGCCTTCCCGGCTGGAGCGGCAAGTGGCGGCGGTGCGCAGCGAGGGCTTTCCCAATTACACGGTCTGGCCCGCAGGCAAGCGCGACGTCTATACGTCCATCATCTACCTCGAACCGTTCACCGGGAAAAACCTGCGGGCGTTCGGCTATGACATGTATTCGAACCCAATCCGTCGGGAGGCCATGCAGCAGGCACTCGCTTCCGGAGAGGCCACCGTCACCGGCAAGGTCACGCTGGTGCAGGAGGCCGGCGCCGAAGTGCAGGTGGGATTCCTGATGTACCTGCCGTTGTACGACGAGGCGGCGCTGCAGAAGCAGCCGGGTGCCCGCCGTCAGGACAATCTGCTAGGCTGGGTTTACGCTCCTTTCCGCATGAAAGACTTCATGCGCGGCATTAACAGCGGTCAAGCAGAAGACCTCGACATTGCCATCTACGACGGGGATCAGTTATCGCCGGCGACGCTGATGTTCGATTCCGGCACGCGCCGCGACGGCACCGGCTTGCAGAAAATCGACCGGATCGACCTGGGCAATCACACCTGGACCGTGGTGACGAGCGCCACGCCTGCCTACCTGCAGCGCCTCACGACCGGGCGGCCGCGCCTGATCCTACATGCCGGCATCAGCATCAGCCTGATGGTGGCGCTGCTGATCTGGCTGTTCCTCGACGACCGCGCACGCGCCCTGCATGCGGCGCACCAGGCCATGCAGCTGGCGCTGTATGACGCGCTCACCGGCTTACCCAACAGAAAGCTCCTCGACGAGCGCCTCACGCTCGCGCTTTCCCATGCCAAGCGCAGCCACAGCCATGCGGCGCTGCTGTTCATCGACCTCGACAAGTTCAAGCCGGTCAACGACAATTTCGGCCATGCCTACGGCGACCTGCTGCTCAAGGAAGTGGCCAAGCGCCTGCGCGAGAACATGCGCGAGTCCGACACCGCGTCGCGCCTGGGCGGCGACGAGTTCGTGGTGCTGCTGCTCGATGTCGACAGCCCGCAGGCGGTCATGCTGGTGGCCACGAAAATCCTGCAGCATCTGAACGAACCCTACGACGTCGCAGGCCATACCTTCCACATCTCCGCCAGCATCGGCGCGGCGCTGTACCCGGAACACGGGACCGACGGCAAGACATTGATGAGAAGTGCGGATCTGGCGATGTACCAGGCCAAGAACAAGGGCCGCGCCAACGTGCAGTTCGCCCCGTCCGAATAACGAGGGCCGGCGCTCAAACACTGACGGTGCGGCCGCCCAGCAGCTTTTCGAACTCATCCGGCGGCAGCGGCTGCGCATACAGGAAGCCTTGCGCATAATCGCAGCCTGCGTGCAGAAGCCAGTCGCGCTGCTCGGCTGTTTCGACGCCTTCCGCGATAACTTTCAGCCCGAGCTTGTGCGCCATGACTATGATCGTTTCAGCGATGGTGCGGCTGATGCTGTCCTTGGCCGTATCGCGGATGAACGACTGGTCGACCTTGAGGTAGTCGACGTCGTATTTCTTGAGGTAGGCCATCGAGGAGTAGCCGGTGCCGAAGTCGTCAATGGCAACCTGCACCCCGGCGTCGCGCAGATCGAAGATCTTGTCGGCCGTGCTGGACGACGCGTTAAGCAGCAAACCCTCGGTAATTTCGACCGCCACGCTGTTCCAGGCCATGCCGAGCTGGCGCAGATAGGCGCCCCAGTCCATCGCCTTCTTGTGCGGCAAGAACTGCGCCGGCGACTTGTTGACGCTGACCTGGAACGCCGCGCCGAAACGCTCGCTCCAGCGCCGGCACCAGGCGGCGGCCTGCATGAAAACCCAGTTGCCGATTTCGTTGATCAAGCCGGTTTCCTCGGCCAGGCCGATGAATTCATTGGGACATACCAGCCCTCTTTCCGGGTGCATCCAGCGCACCAGCGCCTCGCCCTTGACGATGCGCCCGTCGCGCAAATCGACGATCGGCTGGAAATACACCCGCAACTGCCGTGCCGGCAAGGCATTGCGCAATTCGCCGATCAGCTTGAGACGGCGCGAGGCCTGCTCCTGCATGGCACGCGTGAAGAAACTGAACTGGTTACGCCCGGCGTTCTTGGCGACATACATCGCCTGGTCGGCATTGCGCAGCAGCCGCTCTGGCTCGGCGCCGTCGGCCGGGTGCAGCGTGATACCGATGCTGCCGGAGACGTGAATGATTTCCTGGCTCAACATGAAGGGCCGCGCCAGTGTTTGCAGGATTTTCTGGGCGATTATTTCGACATGGGCGCGGTCGTCGAGGTCGGTCAGGATCACGGTGAATTCGTCGCCGCCGAGCCTGGCGACGGTGTCGGCGGAGCGCACGCAAGAGCGGATGCGCGCGGCGGTTTCGCGCAGCAAGGCGTCGCCGGCATCATGGCCGAGCAAATCATTGACTTCCTTGAAGCGGTCGAGGTCGACGAACATGAGCGCCAGCATCTTGCCGCTGCGGCGGGAATTCGCCACTTCGTATTCGAGCCGGTCGCGGAACAGGCTACGGTTGGGCAAGCCGGTCAAGGCGTCGAAATTGGCACGACGCAATGTCTCCTGCTCGAACGACACATCCACCGTGGTGCCGACCATGCGCAGCGCGCGCCCGTCATTGTCGCGGCTGACGACCGCGCCGCGCGCCAGGATCCACTTCCAGCCCCCGGTCTTGCCGCGCACGCGATATTCGCAGGCCAGGAAGCGGGTCTTTCCGCGCACGCAAGCCATGGTCTCGGCCCTGACGCGCTGCTGGTCTTCCGGATGCGTGATAGCGAGCCAATCCTCGAGCCGGTTGCCGATCTCATGCTCGTCATAGCCCAGCATCGCGCGACCGCGCCGCGAAAACATGAAGTTGTCGGACCCAATGTCCCAGTCCCACACGCCGTCGCCGGCCGCCTCCAGTGCCAGGTGCAGGCGCTGCTCGCTGGCGCGCAGGCTCGCCTGCGCCTGGACCTGCGCGGTCACTTCGTAACCCAGGAGCAGCACGCCGGTCACCGTGCGCTCGGCCGAATAGATCGGCTGGCAGACGAAGTCGACATAAGCGCCCACCGGCTGCGTGCCGGGTTCCCGCTGCAGCGCCACTTGGTAGGCGCGGCCGACATACGGTTCGCCCTTTTCGTAGACGCCGTCGAGCAGGCGGATCAATTCGCGCTCGCCGTGCTCGGGAATGATGTCGCGCAGGGGCATGCCCAGCACCTGGCGGTGGCAGACGACCTGGTAGCAGGCCTGGTTGACCGCCTCGAGCACATGATCGGGGCCGCGCGTGACCGCCATGAATCCGGGTGCATGATCAAGCAGATCCTGCAACGCGATCATGCGCAACCGGGAATCGGGCCCCGCGACCTGATAGCCCAGCTGCGGGCCCGGAGTGCCGCCATGCAAAATTTCACTTGGGAATGCCTTTTCAATTGGCAATCCAACGATCTCGCTACGGCGGCGTTCCGTGATTTTCAGAAACGCTTCATTGACGCCGATAATGGTCAAGCCGTCCGACAGCAGGAGCAAGGGATCGGGGCTGGTATTCAGCGCGGCGACCACGTCTTCATGTTGCGCCATTTTATTGCGCCATTTGGAGCCCATTCGTTGCCTGCGTAGCCTGTTTATCGTTGTTCGACGGGCCGGACAAGCCCATCGATACACATGGAATTGGGCTGACAACGCACTGTTATAGTTCCTGCTTTCGATTTGCGCAGCCGCATGGAAACTCCACATTCGGCAAGGCTGCGGATTTCCCGCACAGTCGTTTTTCAGGCCGGGGCCCTCAGTCATCAATCTCCGTTCCGACCTTGAGCCGCGCGGTGGATCGGTGGGGCTTGCGCACGAGAAGCAGGGCACACTCGGCTTCTTCCAGCAGCCGCTTGAGCACCGGCGCGCGCCCGGCGCCGATCGCACCGCACCAGCCGAGCGCAAGCACGTTGCTCGCGTGGCGCGCGACCTGCTCCAGCAACACCGCGGCCGGATCGCCCCGCCGCAGCAGGACCTGGTCGACGCGGCGACTCTCCTCGCACGTGCACGCGGCCAGGCCGCGCTCCACCATTTCCTCCATCCTGCCCGGATATTCATGATATGCCGCGTCGGCATAGGCCCCGAGCGGCATGGAGTCCGCCGCTTCGGGACCGTCTTCCACGTGTACCGCCGTGACCTTGATCTGGAGCGCGCCGGCCAATTGCGTGACGGTTTTCAAGGCCTCGTCGGCAGCGTTCGAACCGCTCATCGCCGCCAGCGCCGATGTCCAGGGCAACGCTTCCCGGTAGCGCACTGGCAACAGCAGCACCGGTACCGGACTGCGCTCGATCACCGCCTGCGCGACCGTTCCCACGCGCCGGGACAGATCGAGCCCGGCCGAGGCCGATTTGCCGCGCGCGCTCATCACGACCAGATCGATGTCATGGGCCGCGATTTCATCCAGCACGGCCGACTCGGCATTCTGCGCCAGCTGATGCAGGACGACCTGCGCCCGCTGCGCGCCGGGCGCATGCAGCCGCGCCAGCGCTTCGCGCCCGGGCAACGGCTGCGCCGCCGCGTGCAGCACATGCAGCGTGGCGCCCAGTGTTTCGGCCAGCCAGAGCGCGCAGCCGGCGCCTTTCGCCGCTTCCGGCGAACCGTCGAGCGTCAGCAAAAGCGAAGCGAAACGGGTCATTGCCTGACCTCCCTTTCCAGCTCCATTTCCAGCTCCATTTCCGGCTCCATCTCCGGCTCCCGCGCCACGCGCACCGTATGCGTTCGGCCGCGATACGCCAGCGTCAGCGCTACGCTGTTCCAGCCGGCGGGCAGCCGCTGCGCGGCGCGCGCGTCGGCCCGTGGCTGCGTTTCATCGAAGCCGATGCCGAGGAAGCCGAACACCAGCGCCTGCCAGGCGCCTCCCATGGCCGCCGGATGCACGCCGAGCATGCTGTTGTTCATCGCATCGGACAGGTCAAGCCACAGACTCTGCCGCCAGTAGCGCTCGGCATCCTCGCGCAGGCCGATGCGCGCGGCGATGGCGGCATGGACCGAGGGCGACAGGCTGCTGCCATGGTCGGTGAGCGGTTCGTAATAACGGTAGTTGGCCGCCACCACGTCGTCGGAGAATGCGTCGGGAAACAGTAGCGGCAGCATGAGCACGTCGGCCTGCTTCAGAAGCTTGAGGCGATTGACCTGCTGCCAGTCGAACAGCCTGCTGACCGGGGCCTTGAAGCGCTCCTCCCTGGACAGCGGATAGTCGTCGAGCGCGAAAAACCCCTCGAACTGTTCGATGACGCCATGTTCGTCAGGCGCAGGAATGTACAGCGACTGTGCCAGCGCGGCCCACTCCTGCGCCTCGTCCGCGTGGCTTGCGCACTGTTGGGCCAGCCACACGGCGCGCTCCAGGTTGAAACGGGCCATCCAGTTGGTATACGCGTTATCGTTCACGTCATGGTGGTATTCATCGGGCCCGACGACGGCGCGGATGTGGACATGCTTGTCCCCGCGCGTCACGCGGCTTGCCCAGAAGCGCGCGGTCTCGAACAGGATGTCCGCGCCGGGGCCGAAGAGAAAGTCCTGGTCGCGCGTCGCTTCCCAGTAGCGCCACACGGCATAGGCAATGTCGGCGGTGACATGCACCTGCTGGCTCCCGGTAAAGACCGGAATCTCCTTGCCCGTGCTTTTGAGGACGATCTTGGTCGGCGTGACGTCGTCGCCGGTCACGGTCGACTCCCAGGCAAAGCATGCCCCCCGGTAGCCGAGTTGGCGCGCGCGACGGCGCGCGCCGTCGAGCGTGTGGTGGCGATAGAGGAGCAGGTTGCGCGCCCGCACGGGCTCGACATGCAGGAAAAACGGCAGCATGAAGATTTCCGTGTCCCAGAACACATGCCCCTCGTAGGCGCGGCCGGTGAGCGTGCGCGCGCCGATGGAAACGCGTGCATCATCCCCCGCCGGCAGCTTCAGGTGGTAACCGCCGAAGCGCAGCGCCTGCTCGACGGCAGGGTGGCCGGGCACGCGGATGTCCGCCCCGCTCCAGAAGCTGGCCCACCGTTCCGCGTGCGCAGCCAGCAATTGCTCGAAACCGATTCCCTCTTGCGCCTGCACGTGCGCCAGCGCAGCCGCCCGCGGGTCCGGCACGTCGCGGCTGGTGAACACCGATATCAGGCGGCGCAGGATGTTCTGTTCGTGCATGATGCGGGACGCCATGACGATCCGGATTCCCGAGGCGCGTGTCGTGTAGCACGCCACTTCCAGCCCGTCCATCTCGGCAAGTTCGACCAGTTCGAGGTGGGGATGGCGCTCTGCCGACTGCGGCTCATGGAGGGATGCGCCGAGCTCGATTTCACCCCAATGGTTTTCCGGCGTGATGGCCGCCTCCTGGAGCAGCAGGTGCGGGTCGGCGAGCGAGGCGCAGCGGCGCGTGCGCACCATGGTGCGGCGCCCTCCCGGCGTCTCGTAGAGCGCTTCGCTGTGCAGTTCCGCGCGGCGCAGGTCGAGCACGCGGCGCAGCTGCCGCCCGTACGGACCGGCGAAGTCGAGGGAAGTCCCCGCGACGGAAACGGTCAGCCGGAACGGAAACGGAAGCGGCACCAGCTCGGCATGCGGGTCCGTGCCGCGCTCCGGCGCCAGGAATTCGATTTCCGAATATGGCAGGTCGGCACGCTTGCTGTCGTACACGCCGGCGATGAACATGTCTCCCTGCGAATCGTGCAACGGGCAGTCGAGCGCGCCACGTACCCCGAGATAGCCGTTTCCCACGGCGAAGATGCTCTCCATCTGCCGCTCTCGCGCGCGATCGAATCCTTCCTGCTCGATGCGCCAGGAGATCTGTTCCCGGCGCGCCAGGAATGCTGCGTCCAGTTCCTCGACGCCAAGCTCGGCCAGGTCCTGCACCACGACATGCGCGCCCGCCCGGCGCAGGGCGGTGGCGTTATCGCCACGATCGATTCCCACCACTAGGCCGAACTCGCCGCGGCGGCCAGCCTCCACGCCGGCTGCGGCGTCTTCGACCACCATCGCATGCCCTGGCGTAACGCCGAGCGCTTGCGCCGCGTGCAGGAACATATCGGGATCGGGCTTGCCCTTGAGCCCCAGCCGGGCGAGGTCGACGCCATCCAGACAGGTATCGAAGAGCGCCATGATGCCGGCCGAGCACAGGATGCCGCGGCCGTGGCGACTGGACGTGACCACGGCAATCTTCACGTCGCACCGGCGCAGCGCCGCGATCAAGGCAAGCGTGGAAGCGAAGGTTTGCACGCCCCGCTCACGCACCAGCTGCTCGAACAGCGCATCCTTGCGTGCCGCGACGTCCTCCTCCTCTTGCGTCGACAGCACCAGCTCGCGTGCGCGCAGGAAGGAGCGCACGCCTTCGCTGCGCGGCTTGCCGTCGACGTAGGCGCGATACTCCCTGCTTTCGTCGAATGGCCGATAGGGCACGCCGTCCTGCGCGTGGCGCCGCAGCATGTCGTCGAATGCCGTCTTCCACGCCGCCGCATGCAAATCGGCCGTCCGGGTAATGACGCCATCCATGTCGAAGATTGCAGCCCGCAACCCGCCGCTCATCCGGGCCAAGATGCGATCCTCGTAGCATCATTTGGGCTGGTATCCATGGCGCCTCCATCGATGATCGATCCTCCGGGATTACCGTCAGATCGAAAATCGACGCCGATGTTCAACGCTTGGGAAAACGGAGGATTCGCGCGGCGGGCTGAAACAGTTGCCAGGAAAGCGCAATGCGCCTGTCGCGACATATATCGTAACGACAGGTAACGATAGACAAGAGTTGCAAAATCATTTGACTGCCCGCGGCTGGCGGGAGGCCAGCCTGCGGCGCGGGCAAGCCCGTTTACTTGGCTGTCTTGCGCTTGCGGGTGGTGCCGGAGGTCGTGGCAGAGGCGGTTTTCGCCTTCGGCCTTTGCTTCTTTTCCTCGGGCGCGGCCGTTGCCGGTTCTTCGGTGGCCATCGCGCTGTTGACCGCCTGCTTGAACTGATCCTGCAGCATGTTCCACCATGCCGCGGCATTGACCAGCGGCGCCGTCAGCGTGGCGGCATCCGATTCATCCTTGCTGGTCGGTTCGGGCGCACCGCCTGACTTCGCATGGGAGCCGCCGGCACCGTTACCGCCAGCAGCGCCGCTCGATCCGTTCGTGCCGTTCGCCGAAGGAGAGGGCCCGCCGGCAGGCGCCTTGTCCATCATGCCGGCGCCCATGGTCGCGCTGAAGGATTCGCCCATTGATTGCAAAGTGGAAATCGTGGCCGCCTGCACTTCCAGCGCCTGTATCGTCCCGCGCAACATATTCATGTTCAGGGTCAGCCAGGATTCGACCGCCTTCAGGTCGGTGATCTTCTTGTTGATTTCCTCGACCGACAGGGTCGGCATCACCATGCCGGGCACATTCATGCCTGGCACGCTCATGCCGGCCATGTTCATTCCCGGCAGTCCCATGCCGCCCCACAGATTCTTGACGAATTCGAGCGTGTCCGTCATGGCCCCGATGCCCGGGATATTAGGCATGTTCGGTTTGATCATGATTCAACTCCGCGTGGTAAATAAATTGCAGGGTAGCAGATTAGCTGAGTGAACAAAATGATAAAGGTTCCGGTTTACCGCGGATTCTTCATGCGTTATATCAGCAGAAAATCTTGTGCGCTTGAAACAATGGGTAACAAGTGCGGGACCTGCCTTGTCAGCGTGAATCCACACTCTGCGTTAACACTCTGAAATCCTTCGGGATGCAATAGGTTGGTAAACTACCAGAATGATGAAAACCTTCTTTCCGGCCCGGCAGCGCGCCGCCAGCAAGCGCGGAATCGCGCTGCTGGCCGCGTCGGTTGTGCTGCATGCCGTCGCGTTCGAATGGGCGGCGGGCCGTCTCGGCATGCCATCCTGGCCGCAGCAGAAGGAAATGGTGATGACGACCGAATTGCTGCCCGCACCGCCGGCGCCGCGACCGGCCATTGCTCCGCCCAAGCCGAAGCAGGCCAAGCCACGGCGCGCGCCGCCGCCGCCCCCGCCGGTGGCGCAAGCAGCGCCATCCCCGACGGCGCTGACGCCGCCCGAGCCCGAGGCGGTCGAAGCCGCACCGGAAGCGGCTGCCATGCCGGCCGGCGCAAGCGATGCGGCCGAGGCAGCCAGCGCAGGCGCCGCCCAAGGCGCAGCGGCGGACGCGCCGCAGGAAGCCGCGCCGGCCAGCTACAAGTTCGACCCGCCGCCATCGGCCGAACTGACCTACGACGTGAAGGTTTTGCGGGAAGGCCAGACCTGGCACGGCTCCGGCCTGTATCGCTGGGAAGCGACGCATGACAGCTACACGGCAACCATCGAAGCGGGGGTGACGATCCTGTTCCGGATCACCGTGCTGAACCTAAAGAGCGAAGGCAGGATCAACGATCTTGGCCTGGCGCCGGTACTGTATAGCGAGAAGCCGTGGCGCAAGGCGATGACGAACACGCATTTCCAGCATGAGAACCGCAAGATCAGCTTTTCCGCATCGGAGGCGGTGTATCCGTATAACGGCGGCGAACAGGATCGCGCCAGCGTGATCTGGCAGCTGGCCGGGATCGGGCGCGCCGATGTCGCGCAGTTCCGTCCCGGTGCCACCTTCGACCTGTTTGTCGCCGGCCCGCGCGATGCCGAAACCTGGCACTTCACGGTGGTCGGCGCCGAAGACATCGATACCCCGAACGGCAAGCTCGGCACCTGGCATGTCCAGCGCCTGCCGAAACCGGGCTCATATGACCGGACCATCGACATCTGGTTCGCACCTCAGCAGGAGTGGTATCCCGTCAAGGTGCGCGAGACCTACCGCAACGGCGACTACTACGACCTGTCCCTGGCAAAGGCCGAGCCTGTTGCCGCGCATTGAATATTCCAAGGAAAACGCATGAAACCCCTTCGTATTGCCCTGCCGGCGCTGCTGGCATGCACCCTGTCGCTGGCGTCCGCCCAGCCGGCGGCCCCTCCGGCGCCGAAGCACAAGTTCAACCTGCCGCCGTCGGCCGAACTCAGTTACGCGATCACTGCGCTGCAGAGCGGCATCCAGCTCGGCGGCAGCGCGCAGGTGCACTGGGTTGTCAACGGCAAGAAATTCTCGGTGGCGAGCGAGGCGCGCGCCATGCTGCTCGGGAAAATCCTCGAATCGCGCAGCGAAGGCGCGGTCGACGAGTATGGCCTGGCGCCCGCCAGCTTCACCGAAAAACGCATTCGCCGCGACCGCACCACCACCACCTTCGACCGCGAAGCCGGCACCATCAGCTTCACCGCCTCCGAGCTGACCTACCCGTTGCACGGCGGCGAACAGGACCGCAACAGCGCGATATGGCAACTCATTTCCGTGGCGCGCGCGGCGCCGGCCAAGTTCAAGCCGGGCACGGAATGGACCTTCTTCGTGGCCGGCCAGCGCGACGCCGAACCCTGGACCTTCAAGGTGGTGGAGCGCGAAAAGATCGGCACGCCCTTGGGCGAACTGAACGCGCTGCACGTGCAGAAGGAGCCCGCTCCCGGCTCCGGGGGGCAGCATGTCGATATCTGGCTGTCGCCGCAGCACGAGTGGTATCCGGTGCGCCTGCGCTATACCGAGGCGGATGGCGACTACATCGAGCAGGCGCTGGACAAGATCAGCAAGGGCGCGTCCTGAAGCGACCGCAGCCGGCGCGGCGTCCGCGCTACAATGCCGGCATTCCTTTCCCCACCTCATTCCGAATCGCCACCATGATGCATTCCAGCCGTGCGCTCGTCCTGTTCAGCGGCGGGCAAGATTCCACTACCTGCCTGGCCTGGGCCTTGTCGCGCTACGCCCATGTCGAAACCATCGGCTTCGATTACGGCCAGCGGCACGCGATCGAGCTGTCGGTGCGCCCGCTCCTGCTGCAGAAAATGCGCGCGCTGTCGGCCGGCTGGAACGCCCGGCTGGGCGAGGACCACATGATCGACCTGTCGCTGCTGTCCCGTATCTCGGATACCGCGCTCACCAGCGACGTGGCCATCACGATGCAGGAAAACGGCTTGCCCAATACTTTCGTGCCGGGGCGCAACCTGCTGTTCATGACCGTCGCCGCCACCGTCGCCTACCGGCGCGGCCTGGATGTCCTGGTCGGCGGCATGTGCGAGACCGATTTCTCCGGCTATCCCGACTGCCGCGACGACACCATGAAAGCGCTGCAGGTGGCGCTCAACCTCGGCATGTCCACCCGCCTGAAAATCGACACGCCGCTGATGTGGATCGACAAGGCCGCAACCTGGCGCCTGGCCGAGGAGCTGGGCGGCCCGGCCCTGGTCGACCTGATCCGCACCGACACCCATACCTGCTACCTAGGCGAGCGCGGCGCGCTGCACGACTGGGGCCACGGCTGCGGCACCTGCCCGGCATGCGAGCTGCGCGCACGCGGCTACCGTCAGTTCAGACAGGAATAAGGCCTCATTCCGAATCGCAGCCATTCCCAGGGATTTAAGATTCATTTAAAATGAATCTTAATGCGCCGATTCCGCTCCGGATTCGGCGCCGCGTTTTCAAGCCCCCTGTCAGACAAAGGACGAATGATGCAATCCGAAGTGTTTCAATTTAAAACCGCGACCACCGAACAATCCCTGGCCGACGCCGTGCGCGTGCTGAGCGCCGTCGACGGCGTCGGTACCGTTACGCCTTCGCTGCTGCGCAACGAATTGAGCGTGCAGTTCAATCCGGACCGCGCATCGAAGCAGAGCCTGCGGGCGGTGCTGGCGAACGCCGGCTACGACGTCATGGCGTCGAACCCGAGCGGCGGCTGCGGCGGTGGCGGCGGCGGTTGCAGCTGCAGCTGAACGGCCGGCGTCTCCCTGGCATCATCTGCTAAGCTAGGGAGTCATGGACACACAACGCTCATCCCCCAAAGACAGCTGGATCGATACCGGGCAGGGACAATTGCTGGCACGCTGCTGGACGCCGCCGGGCGCCGGCGGCGACTGCCCCATCGTTCTGTTCCACGATTCGCTTGGCTGCATCGCGCTTTGGCGCACTTTCCCCGCCGTGCTGGCCGAATGCACCGGGCGCATGGTGATCGCCTACGACCGCCTCGGGTTCGGGCAGTCCGCGGCGCGCACCGACAGGCCGGGCGTCGATTTTGTGCGGGAGGAGGCCGAACGTTTTTTCCCCGCGCTGCGCGAACAGCTGGGATTCGACCGTTTCATCGCCTTCGGTCATAGCGTGGGTGGTGGCATGGCCACATACTGTGCCGCCCTGCATGCTTCGGCATGCGAGGTCTTGATCACCGAATCCGCGCAGGCGTTCGTGGAAGACAAGACGCGCGCCGGCATCCTGGAAGCGAAAGAGCAGTTCCGGCAGGCCGAGCCGTTCGAGCGCCTGCGGCGCTATCACGGCGAAAAAACCCGCTGGGTGCTGGACGCCTGGATCGACACCTGGCTGTCGCCGGCGTTTTCCGGCTGGTCGCTCAAGGAAGTCCTGCCGCAGGTGCGCTGCCCGACCCTGGCGATTCACGGCAGCGACGACGAATACGGCTCGCCGCTGCATCCCGAGACGATCGCGCGACTGGCGGGCGGCCCGGCGCAGGCGGAAATCATGCCCGGCACGCGGCACGTCCCGCACCGCGAGCAAGAGCATTGGGTAGCAAGGCGGGTCGCCGGCTTCATCGGCATGCACCGTCCCGCCCTGTCATAAGCCCTGTAAGCAAACACAAAGGTTTCGGGAGTAGGATTGAAGATCGCGCCTCCCGCGCCCTTGACCGTCCATCCGCACGCAGGCAACCATGCTCATCGCCATTCTCACCGACATCCACGCCAACCGCGAAGCGCTCGCGGCGTGTCTGGCCCATGCCGCCGAGCGCGGCGCGCAACGCTACGCTTTCCTGGGCGACCTGGTCGGCTACGGCGCCGACCCAGCCTGGGTGGTGGACACCGTGCGCGAGTACGTGCAGCAAGGCGCGATCGCTGTGGCCGGCAACCACGACGTGGCGGTGCTGCAGGAACCGGGCAAGCACATGAATCCGCAGGCGCGCGCCGTGATCGAATGGACGCGCGCGCAGCTCGACGAGAGCCAGCTGGCTTTCCTCGCCGGCCTGCCGCTCACCGCCGAATCCAACGGCTGCCTGTTCGTGCATGCGAGCGCGGCCGAGCCGCGCCAGTGGGAGTACATCACCGGCACCAACGAGGCGGTCAAGAGCATGCACGCCACGCGCTGCCGCGTCACCTTCTGCGGCCACGTGCACGAGCCGGCGCTGTACAACCTGTCGATGACGGGCAAGATCTCGTCGTTCGTTCCAACCGGCGACAGCAGCATCCCGCTGGCGACGCTGCGCCGCTGGCTGGTCATCCCCGGCTCCGCCGGCCAGCCGCGCGATGGCAACCCGGCGGCTTGCTACGCGCTGTACGACGACAGCACGCACGAACTGATCTATTTCCGCGTGCCCTACGACCATGAAACGGCGGCGGCCAAGATACGCGCCGCCGGCCTGCCGCAAAGCCTCAGCAGCCGCCTGGTCCAGGGAGTGTAGCGATGGTGGCGACGCGCCTTGAAGCGGGCATGGTGATCGACGGCTACGTACTGGAGGAAAAGCTGCACAAGGGCGGCATGGCGGTGCTCTGGCGCGTGCGGCGCAAGGATGCCGGGGGCGACACGCCCCCCCTTCTGATGAAGCTGCCCATCCTCGGCGACAACCACGATCCGGCGGCCATCGTCGGCTTCGAAGTCGAGCAGATGATCATGCCCAAGCTGTCGGGCATCCACGTGCCGCGCTACATCGGCGCCGGCGACTTCACGGCCCAGCCCTACATCGTGATGGAACTGATCGCCGGCAAATCGCTGCGCGCGCGCTTCGACGACGCGCCGCTGCCGGTGGAAGAAGTCGCCGCGATCGGCATCAAGGTCGCCAATGCGCTGCACGACTTGCACCGGCAGAACGTGATCCATCTCGACATCAAGCCGAGCAACATCATGTTCCGCGCCAGCGGCGAGGCGATCCTGATCGACTACGGCCTGGCGCGGCACGACAAGCTGCCCGACCTGCTGGCCGAGGAATTCCGCCTGCCGATGGGCACCGGCCCCTACATCTCGCCGGAGCAGGTCCTCAACATCCGCAACGATCCGCGCAGCGACCTGTTCGCGCTGGGCGTGCTGCTGTACCACCTGGCCACCGGCGAGCGCCCGCTCGGCAACCCGATGTCGGTGCGCGGCCTGCGCCGGCGCCTGTGGCGCGACCCGGTGCCGCCGCGCGCCATCAACGCGAAGATACCGGCGTGGCTGCAGGAAGTCATCCTGCACTGCCTCGAAGTCAACCCGTCCCGGCGCTACAGCACGGCCGCGCAAGTGGCGTTCGACCTGCAGAACCCGGAGCAGGTGACGCTGACGAAACGCGCGGAAAAGCGGGTGCGCGACGGCTTCGTCAAGGTCACGCGGCGCTGGTTCCGATCGATCGGCATGGAAGCCATGCCGCAGCAGTCGGCGTCCGAGCAGCTGTCGCGCGCGCCGATCGTGGTGGTCGCCATCGACCTGACGCACGGCTCGGAGGCGCTGGCCGAGGCACTACGCGTGATCACGCGGCGCATCCTGCAAACAGCGCCGGAAGCGCGGCTGGCGTGCGTGACGGTGCAAAAGACCAATCGCATCGGCATGGACGAGGTGGTCGACAAGAAAGGCCGCAATCTCCACGTCAAGCACCTGGTCGGCCTGAAGCACTGGGCGCGCCCGCTGGCGCTCGATCCGGAAAAGATCACCTTTCACGTGCTGGAAGCGCCCGACCCGGCGGCGGCCATCATCGATTATGCCAAGGTCAACGACGTCGACCACATCGTGATCGGCTCGCGCGGCAGCTCGGTGCTGCGGCGCTATCTCGGCAGCGTGTCGTCGCAGGTGGTGGCGCAGGCCGACTGCACGGTCACGGTGGTCAAGAGCGGCGGCACCAGTTCGTGAACGGCCGACGCGAGCGCCGCCTGATTCAAGCGCGGCGCAGGCGCGCCAGCACCGCCAATGCATTCGGCACCGCAGCCCCCTCCGCGGTATTGTCGAACACGCACCATACCCGATGGCCGGACTGCGCCTGCGCGGCGAGCGTGACAGCCAGCCGGTCCAGGTAATCCTCCGGGTAGGCCGAGTAATACATCACCGGCGAACCATGCAGCCGGACATATTGCGTGTGGTTCTTGTGCGCTGCGTCAGGCAAGGGCGCGATCTGCGGATCGGCAAGCACCGGCCCTACCCTGAATCCCGCCAGCATCTCGGCCACTTCCCTGGTGAACCATGTTGCATGGCGTGCTTCGCACATCAGGTCGACATTCGTCAAACTGCGCAGCAGGCCGAAGAACCGCTGCGCGATGGCCCGGTCATAGTGCAGGCTTGGGGGAAGCTGCACCAGCAGGCAGCCGAGCTTATGATCAAGATGCGCCACTTCATCGATGAATTTTTTCAACGGCTCGTCGACCTGCTGGAGACGCAAGGCATGCGTGATTGCCTTCGGCACTTTTGCTGCAAAGCGAAACGCATCGGGCACGCTGTCGCGCCAGCGTGCATAGGTCGAGGGTCGGTGCGGCCGGTAGAACGAGGAGTTGATTTCCACTGCGGGAAAGACGGCGGCGTAGCGTTCCAGGTGGCTGCCGGCGCCGGGGAACGCTCCCTGCGCCGCTGCCGGGATGTTCCAGCCGGCGCAGCCGACGAATATTGCACTGTGATGCTGTGGTGCGGAAGATTTTTCCATGCAATGCGATAGGCGTCGGCGAAGAAGAAAAGGACATCATGCACGAGGCGGGCAATGAATCGGATTGCGCGGCGCAACACGCGCATCGCATTGGACATCAGGGAAAGCCGCTAAATCCTTGCGGCTTTAGCCGAATGCGGCACATATCCAGCAGATTGGAGTCATATGAAAAATCAGACTAAGACGAAAGCATTTTCTCTCGGAACTTCGTTGTCCGGCTTACATCAAATAAAGTGCTCTGGTCTGGCATTGCGCTCGACTTCATTCGTTGCATCCGACCCTTGACTGGCTGTTGCATCAATTGCGGAGCACCCATCAGTTCATCCCTGAATCATGAGGAGTCGCGAATGAAAGTGCATAAAGAGGAACTTCAACAACGCCTGAGCTTCATTGACCGTACCATCGATCATGCGGTGCGCGCCGCCCAGTCGGACAATGGCGTGCCTACGGAATTGAAGCATTACGTGGATGAACTCGGCGAACGGGCGACGCAGGCGCAGCAGGCGCTGCAGTCGCGCGACGCCAGCCGCATCCGCGCCAGCGTTGAAGACCTCGCACGCACAAGTGACCATGCGCAGCGCAATCTCCGCCCGTCCGATGGCACCAACTACCAGCTGAAAAGCGCCGTCATCCTCACCCACATCGAGGTGTCGGCGCTGCGCTACCAGCTGGGTTGAGCAGGAAAGACGGTGCAAGCGGCAGACTGCCTGCAGTGGCGCACGGCCGCCGCTCCGGGACCGGAGCGGCGGCGCGAAGGCGGGAGCGGTTCCCGCCCGCGAATTTTTGCGCCGTCGGTTTCCTACGCCGCATGCTGCGAGCCCGGCGCAGCCGATTTCGGCGCATCGAATTCCTTCAGCAGCGACGCCTCCTTCTCCTTCGCCGCCTTCAGATTCCTTTCCTTCACATGACCGAAGCCGCGTATGTCTTCCGGAATGGAAGCAAGCGCGACCGCCTTGCCCAGATTGTCGGCACCGAGCTTCGGCAATAGCGCGCCGACCGTTTCCCGGTACTGCCCGATCAGCGCACGCTCGGTCTTGCGCTCGGCGGTATGGCCGAAGAGGTCGAACGCCGTGCCGCGCAAGAACTTGAACTTCGCCAGCACGCCGAACGCCTTCATCATCCACGGGCCGAATTCCTGCTTGACCAGGTGCCCTTCGGCGTCGCGCTTGGCGAACAGCGGGGGCGCGAGGTGGAACTTGAGCTTGTAGTCGCCTTCGAACATGCCGGCGATCTTGGCCTGGAACGCGGAGTCGGCATACAGGCGCGCCACCTCGTACTCGTCCTTGTAGGCCATCAGCTTGAACAGGTTGCGCGCCACCGCTTCGGTCAGGCGCAGCGGCTTGCCGCCGGCCACATCGCGCTCGGCGGTGCGCACTTTTTCAACGAAGTCGCGGTACTGCTGTGCATAGGCGGCGTCCTGGTACTGCGCGAGGAATTCAACGCGGGTGTCGATCACCTGCTCAAGCGACGGCGCGCGCTTGAATTCGACCACCTGGGCGATCCCCTGTGCCGCCGGGTCGTTCAGCTTCGCCAGGCGTTCCACTGCCGTCCAGTCATGCGCCGCGTTGCGGCCCCAGACGAAAGCCTGCTTGTTGAAATCGACCGATACGCCGTTCAGTTCGATCGCCCTGATCAGCGCTGCTTCCGACAGCGGCACCCAGCCTTTTTGCCAGACGTAGCCGAGCATGAACATGTTGCTGGCGATTGCGTCGCCCATCAATGCGGTGGCGACGCGGCCGGCATCGACGAAATCGACGCGATCGCTGCCGCAGGCATTGCGGATGTCGTTTTCGGCGGCCGCGCCCGGGAATTGCCAGTTCGGGTTCTTCACGAACGCGGCGGTGGGCGAGCCGGTGGTATTGACCGCCGCATGCGTGCGGCCCTCGCCCATGCGCGACAGCGCGTCGCGGCTGCCGGTGACGATCGCGTCGCAGCCGATCACCAGATCGGCCGCGCCGGTCCCGACGCGGGTCGAATAGATATCCTCCGGGCGGTCGGCCAGCCGCACATGCGACATCACCGCCCCGCCCTTCTGCGCCAGGCCGGTCATGTCGAGCACCGAGCAGCCCTTGCCTTCGACGTGCGCGGCCATCGCCAGGATCTGGCCGACCGTCACCACGCCGGTACCGCCCACGCCCGTGACCAGGATGCCGAACGGCTGCGCGGTGGACGGCAGCGCCGGCTGCGGCAGGTTACTGCCCTGCAGGATGGGCAGCTTCTTGGCGCCGGCGTCGTCGCTGACGGCGGCCTTCTTCGGCTTCTTCAGCTGACCGCCCTCGACCGTCACGAAGCTCGGACAGAAGCCCTTCACGCAGGAGAAATCCTTGTTGCAGCTCGACTGGTTGATCTGGCGCTTGCGGCCGAACTCCGTTTCCAGCGGCTCGACCGACAGGCAGTTCGACTGCACGCTGCAGTCGCCGCAGCCTTCGCACACGGCTTCATTGATCACCGCGCGCTTGGCCGGGTCGGGATATTCGCCTTTCTTGCGGCGGCGGCGCTTTTCGGAGGCGCAGGTCTGGTCGTAGATGATGGCCGACACGCCCGGCACCTCGCGCATTTCCTTCTGCACCGCGTCGAGTTCGTCACGATGCCGGATGGTGACGCCCGGTGCCCAGTTGGTATTGGCCGGGTATTTCTCCGGATCGTCGGTGACGACCACGATCGGGGTCACGCCTTCGGCCGCGATCTGGCGCGAGATCATGGCCGGATCGAGCGGCCCGTCCACATGCTGGCCGCCGGTCATCGCCACCGCGTCGTTGTACAGGATCTTGTAGGTCATGTTGACCTTGCCGGCGACGGCCGCGCGGATCGCCAGCAGGCCCGAGTGGAAGTAGGTGCCGTCACCGAGGTTGGCGAACACGTGCTTCTCGGTGGTGAACGGCGCATGCCCCACCCAGGTCACGCCTTCCGCGCCCATGTGCGTAAACGTCGAGGTTTGCCGGTCCATCCACAACACCATGTAGTGGCAGCCGATGCCGGCCAGCGCGCGGCTGCCTTCCGGTACCTTGGTCGAGGTGTTGTGCGGGCAGCCGGAGCAGAAGAACGGCGTGCGATCCTTGTTCGGATCGGGCTTGGGGCTGGCAGCCTTGAGCACGTTTTCCTTCGCTTCCAGGTAGGCGATGCGCTCGCGCACGCGCTGCTCGATCGGATGCCCGGCGAAGTATTTCGAGATGCGGGTGGCGATGGCGCGCGCGATCTGCGCCGGGTTCAGCTCGTAGCTCGCGGGCAGCAGCCAGGAACCATGCCCCTCGTGGTGCGGATTGCTCCATTCGCCGGTGTCGTCGAACTTGCCGACCACGCGCGGACGCACGTCGTCGCGCCAGTTGTACAGCTCTTCCTTGAGCTGATATTCGAGGATCTGGCGCTTTTCCTCGACCACGAGGATTTCTTCCAGGCCCTGCGCGAACTGGCGCACGCCTTCGGCTTCCAGCGGCCATGTCATGCCGACCTTGTACAGGCGGATGCCGATATCCTTGGCGACTTCCTCGTCGATGCCGAGGTCGGCCAGCGCCTGGCGTGTGTCGAGGTAGGATTTGCCGGCGGTGATGATGCCGATCTTGGCGCGCGGGCTGTCCCAGACGATCTGGTTGAGCTTGTTGGCGCGCACATAGGCCAGCGCGGCGTACCACTTGTAATTGTTCATCCGCGCTTCCTGCTCCAGCACGGCGTCCGGATAGCGGATGTTCAGGCCGCCCGGCGGCAGCTCGAAATCGGTCGGCAGCACAATCTGCACGCGGTCGGGATCGAGATCCACCGACGCCCCCGACTCGACGATGTCGGTGACGCACTTCATCGCCACCCACAATCCGGTGTAACGGGAAATCGCCCAGCCGTGCAGGCCGTAGTCGAGGTATTCCTGCACCGAGGAGGGATACAGCACCGGAATGCCGCAGGCTTTCAGGATGTGTTCGCTCTGGTGCGCGGTGGTGGACGATTTTGCCGCATGATCGTCGCCGGCCAGCACGAGTACACCACCATGCTTGTCCGTGCCGGCCATGTTGGCATGCTTGAAGACGTCGCCGCAGCGGTCCACGCCCGGCCCCTTGCCGTACCACATCGAAAACACGCCGTCGTATTTCGCGCCCGGGAAGAGATTCACCTGCTGCGTGCCCCAGACGGTAGTCGCGGCCAGGTCTTCGTTCATGCCGGGATGGAATTTGACGTGATGCGCTTCGAGATGCTTCTTCGCCTTCATCGCGGTCATGTCGACGCTGCCCAAGGGGGAACCGCGATAGCCGGTGATGTAGCCGGCGGTGTTCAGGCCGGCCTTCACGTCGCGCTGACGTTGCATGATCGCCAGGCGGATCAATGCCTGGGTGCCGGTGATGAAGGCGCGGCCGCGCTCCAGCGTGTACTTGTCGTCCAGGGTAATCGCGTCCAGCATCGGGCGGTTGGGGTCGAAAGGCATGTTCATGCGCGGTGTCTCCGTAGTTTTAATGTGCCGACGCCCGCAGTATAGTCAGCGGGGAAGGTATCGTAAAATTATGAATAATCATTGCAGGTATTAATAAAACACATGTCTGATAATGTTTCCCTGAGACAGCTGCGTTATTTCGTGGCGGCCGCCAAGGCGGGCCAGTTTTCGATGGCGGCGCGGGACGAACATGTGTCGCAATCGACTATTACCAACGCCGTGCTGGCGCTGGAGGACGAGCTCGGGATCAAGCTGTTCGACCGCCTGGCGCAGGGCGTGGCGCTGACCGCCGAAGGGCAGGATTTTTTCCATCATGCCTGCCATATCCTGGACTCGGTCCATGATGCAATCCATAAACCGCGCTTCCGAAAAGGCAATCTGCGCGGCAGCGTCCGGGTCGCCGCCTCCTATACGGTGCTCGGATACTTCCTTCCCGAACTGCTGGCGCGCTTCCGGGCCAGCTATCCCGATGTGGAAATCGACCTGCGCGACACCGACCGGCCAGGCATCGAAAGCGCCGTGCTGGCGCAGGAAGTCGATGTCGGCGTCGCGGTCGTGTCCAATGTGCAGAAACTGCAACGTTTTTCCCATGCGGTGCTGGTACGTTCGCGCCGGCAGCTTTGGGTGGCGCCGACGCATCCGCTGGCGCAGATTCCCGCCCCTTCGCTGGCCGACATCGCCGAGCATCCCTATATCCTGGTGACGGCCGACGAAGCGGAATCGTCCACCATGGCGTACTGGTCGGCCCGCAAACAGACGCCGCGCGTGGTGTTCAAAACCTCGTCGATCGAAGCGGTCCGTGGACTGGTCGCGCATGGCTTCGGCATTACGGTGTTATCGGACTTGGTGTTCCGGCCCTGGTCGCTGGAGGGCAAGCGCATCGAAGCGCGCCCCATCCTGGACGCAGTGCCGCATATGGAGGTCGGCGTCCTCTGGCATCCGGCAACACCGCTGAGCACGCCGGCAGAGGCATTCCTGCAGTTCCTGTTGCATGCCTATGGCAGCTAGCGCTCGGCCCGTCGCCGGATTGCGCGAATTTGTCGTAAGGGAAAAGATTTTCCGGCAGCGAGTGCCGCTTGGAACCGGGGAGCGTATTCATATTGTCTCCAAGCCAAAAATCGTGTCTTTGGGCGCGATGATTGCGCATTGAACGCTCAGGCCTTGTGGGCCGCGCGTTTCTTCTTTGGATATTTTGACATTAGCACAGCCCTATCCCATGCTCAATGCATATTGCAGCATTCGCCTTGCGGTAACAGCTGTAACAACTGGTAAATGCTTTATGGAAACATCCTGTCCTGCTCTTACAGTCAATTAAGGAAAGAAATTTATTGGGAGCACATCATGATGAAAGTCGTAGCCATTTGCGCGCTCATCGGTGCCTTGTTCGGCAGCGGCCTTGCCTATACCCAAGTCGTTCCAGGCAATGAAAGCCGGCCGGTGCGCGCAAAATATCTGGCGAAATTCGATGCGCAATTCAGCTCCGCCGACAAGGACGGCGACGGCGCCCTGACCAAGGCCGAAGCGCAGAACGCGGGCATGGGCCGCGTGGTCGAGAATTTCGACCGCCTCGACGCCAACAAGGATGGCAAGCTCACGCGCGACGAAATCCGCGCCATGATACGCAGCCGCGTCTCTAGCTGACCATCTCCTCCGGACACGCATTGGGCCGCAGGTTCGCTTCGCCCGGCAGCAGACTGTCGGCCGGCAAGGATTCCATCGTCTTCAAGCGCGCGTACACCGGCGCGAAATCCGGCTCGGTGGCCGCGAACAGGTGCTCGAAGTCGCGGATCACGAAATAGGTTTCCTGATACGAGTCGATCTTGTACCTGGTGCGCATGACGCGCTCGGCGTCGAGCAGGATGCGCCGCGGTTTCGGGCTGGTCAGGCAGTACCCGATCTCGCCGCCGGACGACAGGATGCCGGCGCCGTAAGCGCGCAAGCCCTGTTCGCCCTGGATCAGACCGAACTCCACGGTGTACCAGTACAGCCGCGCCAGGTAAGTCAATGCATCCAGCTTGAGTGCCTTCAGCCCGCCCCTGCCGTACTCCTGCAAGTGATCCGCGAAAATCGGGTTGAACAGGAGCGGCACATGCCCGAAGAAGTCGTGGAACACGTCCGGCTCGACGATGTAATCGAACTCGTGCGGCGCGCGCAGCCAGACCGTGACGGGAAAGCGGCGCGCGGCGAGGTGCTCGAAAAAGGTCAGGTCTGGGATCAGCCCCGGCACTGCGACCAGCTGCCAGCGGGTCGCCTTGTAGAGCGCGTCCGACGCGCGTTCGAACTGCGGGATGGCGTCGGCCGCATCGAGCCTGGCCAGCGCATCGATGAACTCATCGCAGGCGCGCCCCGGAACCAGTTTCGCCTGGCGCTGGTACAGGCGGCGCCACAGCGCGTGCTGCTCTGGCGTGTAAGCGCCCCAGTCCTGCCGCACGACGTAGCGTTCGTCGGCCGGGCTGTAATCGCCGCGCAGTTTTCCGCCGTCGGATTTTTCTTCCAGTGTCTTGAAAAAGTCGGCATGCTCGACCGTGGTGTTCATGTCGTGCTCTCCTATGCGGAAACACCCTCGTCTTTCAGCACCCCGCGTCGGATCTGGTCCAGCTCGATCGACTCGAACAGCGCGCGGAAATTGCCTTCGCCAAAGCCCTGGTCGCCCTTGCGCTGGATGATCTCGAAGAAGATCGGGCCGATCACGGTTTGCGTGAAGATCTGCAGCAGCAGCTCGCGCCTGCTCGCATTGCTGTTGCCGTCGATGAGGATGCGCAGTCGCCGCAAGTCGTCGAGGCGCTCCCCATGCCCCGGCAGGCGCTTGTCGACCAGGTCGTAATAGGTGTCGATCGTGTCCTGGAACGCCACGCCCTTCGCCTTCATCTGTGCGACGGTGGCATAGACGTCGTCCGTGCCCAGCGCCACGTGCTGGATGCCCTCGCCGTGGTACAGGTCGAGGTATTCGGCGATCTGCGACTTGTCGTCGGACGATTCGTTGATCGGGATGCGGATCTTGCCGCAGGGAGAAGTCATCGCCTTCGACTTCAGGCCGGTGAGCTTGCCTTCGATGTCGAAATAGCGGATCTCGCGGAAATTGAACAGGCGCTCGTAAAACTCCGCCCATTCCTTCATGCGGCCGCGATGCACGTTGTGCGTGAGGTGGTCGATGTAGGTGAGGCCGTCGCCCTGCGGATCGGACTGTGCGCCAGGAATCGCGACGAAGTCCACGTCATAGATGCTGATGTCGCCGATGGCGCCCGGCGCAACGCCATTGCCGCCTTCCTTGCCGCGCCAGCGGTCGACGAAGTAGATCAGCGAATCGCCGATGCCCTTGATGGCCGGGATGTTCAGCTCCATCGGCCCGGTCTTGTTGTCGAAGCCCCAGGCGCCCAGTTCGAGCGCGCGCCGGTACGCATAGGCGGCATCCTGCACGCGAAACGCGATGGCGCAGATCGAGGGCCCGTGCTGGCGCGCGAAGCGCTGCGCGAACGAATCCTGTTCCGCATTGATGATGAAGTTGATGCCGCCCTGGCGGTACAGCGTCACGTCCTTGTGGCGATGGCGCGCAATCGCGGTGAAGCCCATCTGCTCGAACAGCGCGCCGAGCGCCTTCGGATCGGGCGCAGCGTACTCGATGAACTCGAAGCCGTCGGTGCCCATCGGGTTGTCCCATGGCTGGAAATCCATGCTTGTCTCCTGTTTTTTATATAAAAAGCTCAGTACAGTATAGACAAGGCGCCAAGGCATTAAATTGCGAATGCTGCCCGCTGTTCGCCGATTTGAGCAATAATGTATTTCACATACACTTTCGCGTGGATGATTATGCCAAGACCGGAACTCGACAAAACCGACCGGAAGATTCTTTCGATCCTGCAATCGAATGGACGGCTGAGCAACCAGGAAGTGGCCGAGCGCGTCAACCTGTCGCCCTCGCCCTGCCTGCGCCGCATCCGGAACCTGGAAGAATCGGGCGTGATCCGCCAGTACGTGGCACTGCTCGACCCGGACAAGATCGGGCTCGGGCTGCTCGCCTACGTCAACGTGCGGCTGGAAAAGCACAGCGACACGCCGCCCGGCGGAGCCCGTTCGCCGCGCTCCGATTTCGCCGCGTCGGTCGAACACTGGCCGGAAGTGGTGGCCTGCTACGCGATGACCGGTGAAATGGATTACCTGCTGCGCGTGCACGTGGAAGACATGGAGCACTTCTCGCATTTCATGATGGAGACGCTGCTCAAGCACCCGGCCGTGCTGGATGTGAAGTCGAGCTTCGCGCTGCAGCGCATCAAGGACACGACCGCGTTGCCGCTGGTCTGAGCGCAATCCAGCGGCACAGGTCGTGCGGAGAAAGCGGACGGCTGAAATAAAAACCCTGGCCCACGTCGCATTGCTGCGCGCGCAGGAAGTCGAGCTGGTGCGGATGTTCGATGCCTTCGGCTACTACGGTCAGATGCAACGCCCGGCCGATATGGATGACGGCCGACGCCAGTTCGCGATCGTCCTGCCGCTCGTCGAGATGGCACACGAAGCTTTGGTCCAGCTTCAGTTCCTGCACCGGGAAGCGCTTCAGATAGCCCAGGCTGGAGTACCCGGTCCCGAAGTCGTCGATGGCGAGCTTGACCCCGATGGCACTCAGCTTGGAGAGCGTGTCGCGCACCCGCTCGTTATCGTCGAGCACGCTGCTTTCCGTGATTTCGAGGATGAGCGTTGACGGCGGCAGCGCGTGCCGGCGCAAGGCGTCCTCGACCAGAGCCGGCAACTCCTTGCGTGTCAATTGCCGGGCCGAGACATTGACTTCGATTGCAGGGACCGGAACGCCGGCGGCCCGCCATTCGGCCAGCTGCCGGCAGGCTTCATCCAGCACCCACAGGCCAAGTTCGTGAATCAGGCCGGTTTCTTCCGCAACCGGGATGAAGCGGGACGGCGAAATGTCCCCCAACTGCGGATCGTACCAGCGCGCCAGCGCCTCGACGCCGTACATCTCCCCGTCCGCCAGGGCCAGCTTGGGCTGGTAATGGAGGTTCAGGCGCCGCTGCGCCAGCGCATCGCGCAACGCATGTTCCAGCGCGGCCAGTTCCTGAATCTCCGCATTCATCTCACGGCTGAAGAAGCGATAGTTGCCGCGCCCGGCGGCCTTGGCCTGGTGCATCGCCATGTCCGCATAGCGCAGGAGGGTGTCGAAGTCGGACGCGTCGTCCGGATACATGCTGATGCCGATGCTGGCCGAGCCGGTAAAGTGCCGGGCATTCAAGGCCACCGGGCTGGCGGCGATGCCGATCAGGCGCTGCGCCAGTTGCGAGGCCTGATGCACGTCGCACGACGGCAGCACGGCGGCGAATTCGTCGCCGCCTATCCTTGCCAGCGTATCCCCCTGTCGCACCACCTCCTCGATCCGGACTGCCATCGTCTTGAGGAACGCGTCGCCGGCGTCATGGCCTAACGCGTCGTTGACGGTCTTGAAGCGGTCGAAATCGATCAGCAGCACCGCGACCGAGGCAGTGGCATGCGCCGCATTGGCCAGCGCCACCGCGCCGCGGTCCAGCAGCAGCCGGCGGTTGGGCAAGCCGGTCAGCGGGTCATAGAAGGCCAAGTCGTGCAGGCGCTTGTCCGCCTCGCCGCGCTCAAGCGCGATCGCTACCAGGCGGGAGCACACTTCCACCATTTGCTTGTGAAAGTCGGAAGGCTCGCGCGGCTGGCGATAATACATCGCAAACGAGCCGACCGCGCGCCCGTCGCGCGCCACGATGGGGTGCGACCAGCACGCGACGAGCCCGATCGGCAAGACCATATCGCGGTAGTTTTCCCACAGCGGGTCATGCGCGATATCGGACACTTCCACCGGCTGGTTGAAGTACAGCGCGGTACCGCAGGAGCCGGCCTTAGGCCCGATCGGCTGGCCGTCGATCGCCTCGGAATAACTTTTCGGAATGCTCGGCGCCGCGACTACGTGCACCCTGTCCTGCCCGTCCACCAGGATGACAGAGCACAGGAGTTCGGGCGCCATGCGCTCCACCTCGATACAGAGTTGATCGAGCAGCCGCTCGATCGGCTCGCCGCGGGACAGCGATTCCAGCAGATTGTGCTGCAGCCGGAACAGGTCTTCGGTCCGCACCTGCGTCGTCACGCCCTGCAGGAAGAGCGCGAAGGCATGCGTACTGTCGCCGGCCAGGCACTGGATATGGGCTTCTGCCGCAGCGCTGCCCTCGTTGGCCATGCGGATCGTCGCATTCAAGTGCGCCGTTTTTCCGTTGACAAGGGAAGCGGCCAGCGCGCTCCATGCCCGCGGCTGCAATTCCACAATATAGTCGCCGACGGCCTTTCCCATTATCTGGCGCATCGGCGCGCCCAGCAGGCAGCCTGCCGCCTCATTGACATGCGTAATGACGCCGTGCACATCGACCCAAAGAATGGCAAGCGCATACTGCTGCGCCATCAACCAAAAGGGATCCTGCATTGCTGTCACCGTTTGCGGATAACGAGAATGGCAGTTGCGGCTGCAACAGTGACAGCCGCGGCCAGCTTGACCGCCCTTCTTCATATTACGCCGGATGGAACATGGGGCGTGTGCGTTTTTCGCCTCATTGCGGGCGGAAACAAAAGGAGGGGAAGAAGGAAGATGGCCCGGAATCGGGCCGGATGCGTTAGATAGCTGCGCCGGCGAGGGGCAGGAAATGCCCTGCCACCAGCCGGTTCGCCGGGATTGATTTACTTGCCCTTGATTCCAGGCAGCTTGCGCAACAACTTTACCGCCGCCTTGGTGTTGGCCTTGAAGGTGTAATCGAACGTGGCGAATTGCTCCTCCACCGCTTCCTGCAAGATACTGCCGGGATTGGCCGGTGTCAGTTTCAGATAAGCGTCGGCTTCGCCATAGCCGCGCTGGATTTCCATGCCCGCCTTTTTCGCGATATGGATCATGGTCTGGTTGGACGACAGGCAATGCATGTACAGGATATCGACATCTTCATTGCGGCAATGGATTGCCGCGCGCTCGAACAGCTTGGTGCCGATCCCCAAGCCGCGCGCAGTCGCCGCCACCGATACGCCGAATTCGGCAATGCGCGCCTTCAGGGTCGCATCGCTTAACGATGGCATCGCTTCTTTTGCCGCAAACGCCAGGTGGCCGACACCCAGCAAGTCGAGGTTGCTATCATACACGCCGAATACCTTGTCGCGCGCGAAATCCAGCTTTTGCACGTAGCGCGTCACCAGTTCGTCCGGCAAAACAGTGCCAAAGCGCAACAACCGGTCGCTATCGTCGAGCGCGAGAAAATGCATCAGCAGGCGGCGCCGGTCGCGTTCCGACAATTCCTTGACGCGGATAATGGGTTTTTCAGAAGGTTGATCGAGGCTCATTGCTACCAAAGGAGGGAAATCTGCATTCGGGGAATAGGTCGATCTCATGATGATGAAGTCCTATAAAACCGCGCATGATTGTGCAGCGCACAATGACATTCTAAGCGATAAGCCGAAATGGTTACAGCACCTACATCTTAAATATCGCCTATTTGACTGAAATCAAGTTTAAGCACTTATTTTTCTAACAACCCTGTTACGTAAAACCCACAGTTGCGCAGTGTTTGCCTCCGCTCAACAATCCGGTCGGCTAATATATTTCCAGGAGGAAAATATGAAGAAACACTGGCGCGCCGCGATGTCGGCATTGCTGGCAGCGACGAGCTTGACGGCGGCAGCCGAAGAAGGCGTTACCGACAACAGCATTATTCTGGGAGAAACGATCGGCGTCACCGGCATCATTGCCGGCCCCGTGAAAGAAATGATCGAAGGCGCGCAGGCGTATTTTGCCTCGGTCAACAAGCAGGGCGGCGTGCATGGACGCAAGATCGAAGTGCGGGTAATGGACGACAAGTTCGACCCGGCCACCGCCGCCGCCAACGCGGAAACCCTGATCAAGAAGGAACACGTGTTTGCGCTGTTCCAGAACCGCGGCACGCCGCATACCGAAGCGATCCTGCCGATCCTGGCCGCCAGCCGGGTGCCGCTGATCGCGCCCAGCACCGGCGCGGCGATCTTCCATACGCCGGTGAATCACTGGGTGTTCCACATCCGCGCCAAATACCAGGACGAAGTCGCCAAGGGCGTCGAGCACTTCGCCACCGTCGGCCTGTCGGCCATCGGCTTGCTGCACGTGGACGATTCATTCGGCCGCGACGGCCTGGAAGGTTTCAACAAGGCGATGGCCGCGCGCCAGCTGACGCCGGTGATCACTACCAAATTCGACCGGGTCAAGCCGGACTACGAAGCGACCGCCGTGCAAGTCATCAAGGCCAACCCGAGCGCCTTGATCATCGTCAGCTCGGCCAAGAACACCATCGAAGTGATCAAGGCGATTCGCAGGCAAGGCGGGAAAATGCAGATCATGACGCTGTCGAACAACTCCTCGCAGGCCTTCGTCAAGGAGCTGGGCGCGGCCGGCGTCGGCGTCGTCGTGTCGCAAATCACGCCGGCGCCCGACCTGTTGTCGACGATGCTGGGACAGGAGTTCAAGGCTGCGGCGAAAGCGAACAACGCCACGGTGTCCTATGCCGCGATGGAAGGCTTCGTCAATGCCAAGGTGTTGGTCGAAGGCTTGCGCCGCGCCGGCCGCAATCTCACGCGCGAGAGCTTCATCCATGCGATGGAATCGATGCAGCGCACCGACTTCGGTGGCCTGATGGTGACTTACGGGCCGGAAGATCACAGCGGCAGCGAGTTCGTGGAACTCACCATGATCGGCCGCGACGGACGCTTCGTGCGCTAATCCATGCCGGAGGCGGCTCCTCCGGCTGTTCCCCGTTTTACGTTACGCACTGCATCCACGCGCGCGGCATGCACCGCTTCCGGGATGCGCTGCGGCTGGTCGACATGGCGTCGCGCCACATCGCCGGCGTTCACGGCCTGCGCCGCGCGCAGGGCGTCGCGCAGGCAATCCTCCTGCGGAAAAGGCTGATCTTCGAAGCCGGTGCGCCCGCGCTGGTCGCATTCGCAGGCATGCAGCAGGTCGATGAAGCGCTGCGGCTTGCGGAAGGCGTCGCAGCGCTCGAGCAGGGTCACGATGGTATTCGGCCGCAGCTCCAGCGCGCGCGCCACGTTGCCGTGCTCTCGCGCCGTCATCACGGCCAGGTCGCGGCACTCGTTCGGAATCTTCAGACGGCGACAGACCTGCTCCACCAGCTTGACGCTCAGCGCCTCGTGGCCGAGGTGTTTCGGCCAATGCTGCGGGTCGGTTGCGCCCTTGCCCAGGTCGTGCAGCAATGCAGCGCAGCGGATCGGCAAGCCGTAGCCGCGCCGCGCCGCATAATCAACCACCATCATCACATGTGCACCGGTATCGATTTCAGGATGGTGCGGCGCCGGCTGCGGCACGCCCCACAGGACATTCAGCTCGGGCAGGATGCGTTCCAGCGCGCCGCAGTCGCGCAGCACCTGGAACATGCGCGACGGCTGCCTTTCCATCAGGCCGCGCGCCAGTTCCTGCCACACCCGCTCCGGCACCAGCGCATCGACTTCCCCGGCGTCCACCATGCGGCGCATGAGCGCATTGGTTTCAGGCGCCACGGTAAATTGCGTGAAGCGCGCGGCAAAACGCGCCACGCGCAGGATGCGCACCGGATCTTCGGCGAACGCTTCCGATACATGGCGGAACACCTGTGCCTGCAGGTCGCGCTGCCCGCCGAACGGGTCGACGATGGCGCCGTCCTCGCCCCGCGCCATCGCATTGATGGTCAGGTCGCGCCGCACCAGGTCCTGCTCGAGGGTGATGTCGGGCTCCGCATGAAACACGAATCCCTTGTAGCCGGGCGCGGTCTTGCGCTCGGTGCGCGCCAGCGCGTATTCCTCGTGCGTGACCGGATGCAGGAACACCGGGAAGTCCTTGCCGACCGGCGTGAAGCCCCGCGCGATCATGTCGTCGGGCGTGGCGCCGACGACCACGTGGTCGTGATCCTGGACCGGCAGGCCGAGCAGTTCATCGCGCACCGCGCCGCCGACGATGTAGGTTTTCATGTCCGCTCCGGCAGGCGTTCAGAAGTCGCCATCAATCCGGATAGACGTCGTATTTTTCCAGGCGTTCCTGCTCCGCGAGCGCTTCCCGCATCCACCGCGCCACCGCCGGGTGCGCAACCACGCGGTCCATGTAGGCTTGCAGCGCGGGCGCCATCCAGACGCCATAGGTGCGGAAGCGCATGACGACCGGCGAGAAAAAGGCATCGGCGATCGAGAAGTCGCCGAACAGGAACTGGTGCGGCCCGGAACGCGCCAGGCAGTCTTCCCAGATTTCGCAGATGCGGCTGATATCGTTCTGGGCCGCCGGCGTGCGTCCCTTGCCGGGAAAGCTGGCGCGGATATTCATCCACATCGCGCTGCGCAGGCCGGTAAAGCCGGAATGCATTTCCGCGCAAATCGAGCGCGCCATCGCGCGCGCCTCGACATCCTGTGGCCACATGCCCTTGTCGGGAAACTGCTCGGCCAGATATTCGCAGATCGCCAGCGAATCCCACACCGTCGTGGTGCCGGACACCAGCACCGGCACCCGTCCGGCGGAGGAGTACTGTCCGATGCGCGCCGACGTGTCGGGCCGGTCGAGCCCGATGCGCACTTCCTCGAACGGAATGCCGAAGGCGGTCATCGCCACCCACGGACGCATCGACCACGACGAATAATTCTTGTTGCCGATGACGAGCTTCAGGCCCGCCTTTTCAGCGGCGGAAAGGGTTTGGGAGAGCGTCGGGTCGAGTTCGGTCGTTTGCATAAATCCTGTCCAGTGATCTGTTTTTCACGTGCAATTTTCGCACGCCGCCGCGCGGCGGACGCGGCGCCTGGTGAGAATAATGCGTTTTGCTTATTTTTGCCAAACGCGCGGCGACGGCGTCTCCGCTAACGAGGTGCCTCGACGTGCACCGCATCGACATGCGTGTGCGGACGGTCGCCGCGCAGATAAGAAGGCGCGACTTCTTCCAGCGCGGTCGGCTCGATGCCGAGCGTGTCCCGCATCGAGGTCGCGGCCACGTTATCGACCTTCATGGAATCGAGATTGTCGCGGCCCATCAGGGGCTGGGCCGACGCATGTTCGAGCAGCGTCGCTTCCAGGCGCGCCAGTGAATCGGGCAGCGCGACCACCGGGCGAGGATGGCCGGAGAATTCGCCGGCAAGCCGGACCAGTTCACGCAGCGTATACACTTTCGGCCCCGCCAGCTCGAACACCCGGCCGGCGGTGGTCTTGTCGTTGAGCGCGTGGACGAATGCCTGCGCCACATCCTCGACGAACACCGGCTGGAACCTGGCGTCGGCCGCCGCCACCGGCAGCACGGGGAAGCGCTTCGCCAGCGAGGCGAACAGATTGAGGAAATGATCGCGTTCGCCGAACACCACCGAGGGGCGGAATATCGTGACGCCGACCGCCGGATTGGACAATGCCGCCTCCTCGCCGTCCGCCTTGGAGCGCAGGTACATCGAGGGCGCGTTCCGGTCCGCACCCAGCGCGCTCATGTGCAGATAGCGCGGCACGCCGTGGCGCGCACATGCCGCCACGATCTTGCGCGGCAGGTCCACGTGCGCCCTGGCGAATTCCGGGCCGTAGCGCTCGCCGGACTGGGCCCGCGAGTCGTGCAGGATGCCCACCAGGTTAATCACGGCATCGTTGCCCGGGATCAGTCGGTCGAGCGCCGCCTCGTCATGCACGTCGGCCTCGACCACATCGTCCATCGACGGCACCAGCAGCAGATCCTTGGCGCGGTCGTAATGGCGCGTCGGAACGATCGCGCGCCAGTCGGTCAGCGCGAGCTTGGCGATGATATGGCTGCCGATGAAACCGGAACCGCCGACGACCAGAACGGAATGGAATGCCATGATTACGCTCCTCGTGAATGCCTTGCATTCATCATAGGATCAATTGATGCGGGATGCGAGGGCGAAACGGGAATGGCTGACCGTTACAGTAGGGAATTCCCGTAATGGTCAGCATGGCTGGACGTAGTGGAAGAGCAGCCGCCCGGCGGCGGCATGCAAGGTGTGACGCGCGCCGCTTATGGCAGGTCGCTGGCGACGAATCCCTTGGGCGCGACGGTGCCCAGGCGCGCCTTGAGCGATTGCGGCTTGCTCTCGAACAGCGCCGCGTAGTAGGTCGCGTTCGACAGCACCTTCTTCACGTAGTCGCGCGTTTCATTGAACGGAATCGATTCCGCGAAGATCGCGCCTTCCACGGCGCGGGTAAGCGTCGAGCGCCAGGCGCGCGGACGTCCCGGCCCGGCGTTGTAGGCGGCGGTTGCCATTGCCTGTGAGCCATCCAGATCGCTGAGCACCATGTTCAGGTAATTCGTGCCGAGCAGGATATTAGTATTGATGTCATTCATTTGCGAATTCGCGAAACCGGCCAGCCCGATCTTGCGCGCCACGAATTGCGCGGTGGCCGGCATCACCTGCATCAAGCCGGAAGCGCCGACGTGCGAGCGCGCATGCTGGACGAAACGCGACTCCTGCCGGATCAGCCCGTACACCCAGGCCATGTCGAGGCCGAGCTTTTGCGTGGTCGCCAGCATCACGTCCTGGAACGGCGACGGGAAACGCTGGGTGAAATCGACTTCCGACTTGGTGCGGTCCGAGGTATTGACCATCCGGTCGAGCACATTCTTCTGGCGCGCGAATTCGGCTGCGGCAAGGTGTTGCCGCTCATTCATCTTGCGCAGCTCCCAGTTCCACTCGCGGTAGCCTTCGAAGCGCATCTCCAGCTCGAAGAATTTCAGCGCGCGGCGAAAGCCCTGGTTCTCGGCCATCGGCGCCAGTTCTTCCGCCGTCACTGGTTGCGCGCGCGGCGGAATCGTGACCTTCTGGTCCAGTTCCTCCAGCGCGAGCTGGCCGTAGAAGTTGGTCTGATCGGCAATCGAGCGGAACAGTTTTTGCGCCTCGTCCTTCTTGCCTTCCGCCACATAGGCGCGCCCCAGCCAGTAAATCCAGGTCGAGTCCTTGGCGAGGGAGCGCGGCATTGCCTCGATCGTCGTGCGCACCAGTTTCCAGTCGCCGGCGCGCAGCGCCGCGCGCACCTTCCACTGATAGCCTTCGTTCGACAGCGGCGCTTCGCCGGTGCGGCGCCAGTAGACTGTTGCATCGGGAGCCAGCTTGACGGACGACTGCAAGGCGATCTGCGCCCAGGCGAGCTCAGCCTCTTCCGGCTTGAGCCGGTCCGCGGCCGACACCAGCGCGTCGACGGCGCGGTCCGGATTGGCCTTGGCGGCGCGACCGAGCGCGACGATGAAGACTTCATGCGCGGCGCGGTTGCCCCCGGGGCCGCGCGCAACCACCTTTTCCGGCTTGTCGAGCGCCTGCAGCAATGCGCTTTCGCCGGCGTCGGTCAGGGGCGCAAGCCGCCTGATCGTCCCGGCATAGCCCGATTCGGCCACCAGCCGGATCTGCGCCCAGACATCGTCGGCGGAGAATTGATTGGACTGCGCCAGCGTCGCAATCAGCGCCGGACAGGCCTCGCCGTAGTTTTGCGGCGCCACCAGCACCGAGCGGGCGTCGTCCGCCACGTTCTGCCCCTTGAGGGCCTTCGACATCAGCGCATAGCACTTGACCTGCGTGTCGTCGTTGAGCACGAATTGCGGATACTGCTCGTCGAACAGCGCCCAGTTGCGCGCGCGCCCCAGTTCGAGCAGCCAGTCGTTGCGCAGGCGGTCGGCGATGGCCTGGCCGTCGTAGCGCGCCAGGAAGTCGCGGATTTCCTGTTCCGGCGCGCTGTTGATGCGCGGCTTGAGCCGGAAATAATCGACATAGGACGGAATGGCGTAATTGCCCAGACGGGCCGCATAATCGGCGGTGCGTGCCGCATCGTTATTGCGCGCCGCTTCGCGCAGCGCGAGAAATACGTCATCGTCGCTGACAAAACTGGCAAGACGCGCATGCGCCGTCGGCACCAGCAGAACCGCCGACGCGGTCGCAAGCGCGACACCGCCAATCCATCTCATCGGGAACATCAAATTACCGCCTTCTCGAACACTGAAACCATATTTTGTAGGATAGCATGTGATGCCACGAAATTTGCGCCGACCTCATGCCTAACAACACCTTGGATAAAGCCGCCCTGCGACGCGTGTTGCTCGCGAACAGACAAGCAATCGCCGCAGAAGTTCGGCAGCAATGGGATGCCGCCATCGGCGCGCGCATGCTCGCTTGGTGGAATGCCAATCCGGTGGGCAGCCTCGGCGTCTACTGGCCGATCCGCAACGAGCCAGACCTGCGCGGGTTGTACCAGGACTTGGCGCGCCAGGGCGTGCGACTGGCGCTGCCGGTGGTGACGGCGCGCGACGCGCCATTACGCTTTCTCGGCTGGCAGCCGGGCGATGCTCTGGTCAGGGATGGGTTCGGCGCGATGGTGCCGCAGGAGACGGCCGATGAAGTCAAGCCGGACGCACTGCTGATACCTTGCGTCGGATTCAATCCCGGCAATTTCCGTCTTGGCTATGGCGGCGGCTTCTACGACCGCACGCTGGCGGTCATGCCGCGCCCGCTCGCCGTCGGGATAGCTTATGAATGCTGCCGCGCCGAATTCGATGTCGATACGTTCGACATTGCGCTGGATGTGATGATCACCGAACAATCGCCGGTGGAGGGCGAGCCGCGACACGCTTGAGAGCGAGTCGCGGCAGCGGATGCGTCAGCCGCAGGGTGTCAACGCGAGGAACCATTCAGGCGACGGCAGATTTCCGTCGTCGCGGCAGCCTGGTTGAGGGTATAAAAATGCAGCCCCGGAGTGCCGCCGGCGAGCAGCCGTTCGCACAGTGCCGTGACCACATCCAGCCCGAACGCCTTGATCGACGCGGTATCGTCGCCGAAGCTCGCCAGCTTCAGGCGAATCCAGCGCGGAATTTCGGCGCCGCACATGTCGGAAAACCGCATCAGCTGCGAGTAATTCGTGATCGGCATGATGCCGGCCACGATCGGCACCGTCACGCCGGCCTTGCGCGCTTCCTCGACAAAACGGAAGTAGGCATCGGCATTGTAGAAATACTGCGTGATCGCCGCGTTCGCGCCAGCCTGCACCTTGCGCGCGAAGCTTTGCACGTCGTCCTGCGGTGAGCGCGCCTGCGGATGCATTTCCGGATAAGCCGCCACTTCGATGTGGAACCAGTCGCCGGTTTCAGCGCGGATGAACTCGACCAGCTCGTTGGCATAGCGCAGCTCGCCGGAAGCACCATAACCGCTCGGCAGGTCGCCGCGCAAGGCGACGAGGCGTCGGATGCCGTTGGCCTTGTATTCATTCAGGACCGCGCGCAGGCTGTCGCGCGAGCTGCCGATGCAAGACAGGTGCGGAGCGGCTTCATGGCCTTCGCGTTTGATCTCGAGTACGGTTTCGAGCGTACCTTTTTGGGTCGAACCGCCTGCGCCGAACGTCACTGAAAAATATTTCGGTTTCAGCTCCGCCAGCCTGGCGCGCGCGGCACGCAGCTTTTCCACGCCTTCCGGTGTCTTGGGCGGGAAAAACTCAATGCTGAAGTTCTGTTGTGTCATGTCATTTCAATATTAGGGAAGACAGCGCCCACGAAATCAGGCTGTACAGGATCGCTCCGCCGAAGGCCGACCAGAATCCGGTCACATGGAAACCGCTGACGAAATTGGCCACCAGCCAGAACAGCAGGGCATTGATCACGAAGATGAACAACCCCAGCGTCAACACTGTGACGGGCAGCGTCAGCAGCACCAGGAGGGGGCGGATCAGCACGTTGACCAGGCCCAGGATCAGCGCGGCGACAAGGGCGGCGCCAAAGCTCTCGACCCGGATCGACTGCATCAGGTAAGGCAAAGCAAACAACGCGGCGGCATTGATCAGCCAGGTTACGAGCAAACGCATTTTCGCCTCCGATCTTCGGACAATCCGGGCTGGCCGCTGCGCGGCCCGCCCGCCTTACTTCGTGCCTTGCCCCTTCAGGCGAAGGGGCGGCCGGCCATCTTAGTAACGATAGTGATCCGCCTTGTACGGCCCGGTCTTCTGGACACCGATGTACGCCGCCTGCTCGTCGGTCAGCTCGGTCAGCTGCGCGTTGAGCTTCTTCAACTGCAAGCGCGCGACCTTTTCGTCCAAGTGCTTAGGCAGGGTGTATACGCCGACCGGATAGGCAGCGGTATTGGTAAACAGCTCGATTTGCGCGATGGTCTGGTTGGCGAACGACGAACTCATCACGTAGGACGGATGGCCGGTGGCGCAGCCGAGGTTGACCAGGCGGCCTTCGGCCAGCAGGATGATGCGCTTACCGTTCGGGAAAATCACGTGGTCGACCTGCGGCTTGATGTTTTCCCAGGTGTACTGGCGCAGCGCCGCGACTTCGATCTCGTTGTCGAAGTGGCCGATGTTGCAGACAATCGCCTGGTCCTTCATGCGCTTCATGTGCTCGTGCGTGATCACATGGTAGTTGCCGGTGCAGGTGACGAAGATGTCGCCGTGCTCCGCTGCATATTCCATGGTCACGACGCGATAGCCCTCCATCGCTGCCTGCAGCGCGCAGATCGGGTCGATCTCGGTGACCCATACTTGTGCGGACAATGCGCGCAGCGCCTGCGCCGAGCCCTTGCCCACGTCACCGTAGCCGCATACCACGGCGACCTTGCCGGCGACCATGACGTCGGTGGCGCGCTTGATGCCGTCCACCAGCGATTCGCGGCAGCCGTACAGGTTGTCGAATTTCGACTTGGTGACCGAGTCGTTGACGTTAATCGCCGGGAAGGCGAGCTTGCCTTCCTTGTGCATCTGGTACAGGCGATGCACGCCGGTCGTGGTTTCTTCTGTGACGCCCTTGATCTGCGCCAGGCGGGTCGAGTACCAGGCCGGATCGATTGCGAGCTGTTTCTTGATCGCGTTGAACAGGCAGACCGCTTCGTCCGAATCCGGATTGGCCAGCACGCTGCTGTCCTTCTCGGCGCGGGCGCCCAGATGCAGCAGCAGCGTGGCGTCGCCGCCGTCGTCGAGAATCATGTTGGAATAGCCGCCGTCCGGCCACTCGAAGATGCGATGCGTGAAGTCCCAGTATTCGTCGAGCGATTCGCCCTTGAACGCGAACACCGGCGTGCCGTTCGCGGCGATGGCGGCGGCGGCATGGTCCTGCGTCGAATAGATGTTGCAGGAGGCCCAGCGCACTTGCGCGCCCAGCGCTTCGAGCGTCTGGATCAGCACCGCGGTCTGGATCGTCATGTGCAGCGAACCGGTGATGCGCGCGCCTTTCAGCGGCTGCGACGCGGCGTATTCCTCGCGAATCGCCATCAGGCCGGGCATTTCGGTTTCGGCGATCCGGATCTCCTTGCGGCCCCAATCGGCCAGGGAAAGATCAGCGACGAAGAAGTCTTGGGATGTGGTGGATGTCGAGATAACGGCGCTCATCACGCCCTCCTTTCCAGAAAAAGATAGAAAAAAGTAACGTGAGCGCCGTTGCGAAAAAGAATCCAAGCCTGACACGGCTACATAAATGTATAAGTAAGCCGTGCTGCAACGCTCCTTGGAACGGGAATTATACCGCAGTTAAAACGTTGAAAATCCCAACGTGCGTCAACGAACTGCTTTCGCCACCCCGCCCTGCCGCGGCGATGCATCGGCTTCCTGGGCCACCTGCGTTCGTTGCGGCACATTGCGCGCGATCCAGCCGAGCATGTCGAACCAGATGCGCTTCACCTCGGCTTGTGGCGGCATCGCCAGCGCGTTGGGCAATTCGATCGTAATCACGGGGACGTTCTTGTGCACGCCGCTATAGTTGCCCAGAGATCCGGGGTAAACGCCGACCGGGCTGAGATGCAGGCGCCCGAAACGGCGCGGCGCCGGCGCCGGACCATCGAAATCGAGCACGCCGAACGGCGCATGCACCGAGATGATGACATGCGGTCGGAAACGCTCCATTTCCTCGTTCAGCCAGCGGGTTTCGGGTTCGGACAACGGCGCCGCGCCGGGAAAGCGGCGCGGGTCGCTGCGTGTCACCCTTGTCCAGTAGCGCGGCGCGTCGTTCTTCCAGCCGGGGGTCGGGAAATTGCGGTTCAGGTCGACGCCGTTGGCGTTGACACGCTGCGGCTTGGGCGCGAGCAGACCATCCGGGTTCACCACCGGCGCAACCTCCCATTCGAAGTTACGTGCCGGTGCATTCTGCATCCACTGCATCCACTGGAACACAATGGCTGCCGCCGTGAGTTCGTCACCGTGAATGCCACCCAACAGCAGCACGCGCACCGCTTCCTTGCGAGGGCCACTGCTTTGGGCCGCCGGAATAACGCGCTTCAGGATGGGGAACCCCTTCTGAGACAGCGCGCCAGTCGGTTTTAGCGCACTTTGCTGACAATCTGCCAAGGAGACATCCGGCAGACGGTCGCTCAGGCGCTTGCACCAGTCGCCCGACTGCGGCGCCACGGCATTGCCGCCAAAGGCGGACAGACACCATGCCATTCCGATTATTGCAGTAGTGCAACGAAGTAGTCGCACGATGAAATCAACCTCTTACGCAGCACTTGCCGCAGAAAAACTCTATATTACTAATCGCACGCAACAAATGCTACGGGGCGCCTCGTTCGGGAGGCGCCCCGTCGTTTTTTATGCAACGCAAGCGCTATTACAGTCCAGCCGCCGCGCGCAGCGCCTGGGCCTTGTCGGTGCGTTCCCAGCTGAATTCCGGCTCTTCGCGACCGAAATGGCCGTACGCGGCAGTCTTGCCATAGATCGGACGCAACAGATCCAGCATCTGCACGATGCCTTTCGGGCGCAAGTCGAACAATTCCTGCACCAGCATGGCCAGATGCTCGTCGCTCACCTTGCCAGTGCCGAAGGTCGTCACCATCACCGAAGTCGGCTTGGCGATGCCGATTGCATAAGAAACTTGGATCTGGCAGCGCTTGGCCAGGCCCGCCGCCACGATATTCTTCGCGACATAACGGCCGGCGTAGGCTGCGGAACGGTCGACCTTGGACGGATCCTTGCCGGAGAATGCGCCGCCGCCGTGCGGTGCCGCGCCGCCGTAGGTGTCGACAATGATCTTGCGTCCGGTCAGGCCGCAATCGCCTTGCGGGCCACCGATCACGAAACGGCCGGTCGGATTGATCAGGTAGCGCGGATTCTTCATCCACTCCTGCGGCAGCACCGGCTTGATGATCTCCTCGATGGCCGCTTCCTCGATCGCCTTGTGCGTCATGTCCGGGCTGTGCTGGGTGGACAGTACGATGGTATCGATCGCCACCGGCACGCCGTCAACATAGCGCAGCGTCACCTGGGACTTGGCATCCGGGCGCAGCCACGGCAGGCGGCCGTCCTTGCGCAGCTGCGACTGGCGCTCGACGATGCGGTGCGCGTAGTAGATCGCGGCCGGCATCAGTTCCGGCGTCTCGTCGCAGGCATAGCCGAACATCAGACCCTGGTCGCCCGCGCCCTGATCCAGATCCAGCCCCTTGCCCTCGTCGACGCCCTGCGCGATATCCGGCGACTGCTTGTCATAGGCCACCAGCACCGCGCAGCTCTTGTAGTCGATGCCGTAGTCGGCATTGTCGTAACCGATGCGCTTGATGGTATCGCGCGCAACGCCGATGTAATCGACATTGGCGTGCGTGGTGATTTCGCCGGCGAGCACGACCAGGCCGGTATTGCACAGCGTTTCGGCGGCGACGCGCGCCTTCGGGTCTTGTGTCAGGATGGCGTCGAGGATCGCGTCGGAAATCTGATCGGCGACTTTGTCGGGATGACCTTCAGAAACGGATTCCGAGGTGAAGAGGTATTCATTTGCCATCGCAGGCTCCTTTAAAGATTGTTGTCGACCTTGTCGCGGCCAACTCAATGAGCCTGCGACGCTTTAGCGAAATTTGTAAGCCGCCTCGCAAGTTGTCTGATTAACTCGGCGGAAGAATTCGGTGCGAGAACAAGGACTGCCGGCGCACCAATATGCTATTTTACGCGTCTGGAAAAAAACCTCAAATTTTCTCGTTGCGTTTTTGATGCTCGTCACTCTCTTTCGCCTGCTTTCGGTATTGCCATTGCCGATGTTGCATGCAATCGGTTCCCTGCTTGGCTGGCTGGTCTACCTCGCATCGCCCTCCTATCGGCATAGACTGAAAGACAACATTTTGCGCGCCGGATTTCCGGGTGCGCTGCACCAGGCGATCGCCGAAGCCGGCAAAAACATCCTTGAACTGCCCTTCATTTGGTGCGCGTCGCCGCAGCGCGTGCTTGGCAGTGCAAAAATCGAGAATTGGGAAATCGTGCAAGCGGCACTCGACGCGAAGCGCGGCATCGTTTTCTTGACGCCGCATCTGGGCTGCTTTGAAATCACCGCGCAGTACGTCGCGACCAAGACGCCGCTGACCGTGATGTACCGTCCGCCGCGCAAGCAGGCCTTAAAGCCGCTGATCGAAGGCGCCCGCGCCCGCGGCGACTTGCGGCTGGCGCCGGCCACTCTGGCCGGCGTGCGCACTTTGTTGAAGACCCTCAGGAGCGGCGGGCCGATCGGCGTGCTGCCGGACCAGGTGCCGCAAAACGGCGAAGGCGTCTGGGCCGACTTCTTTGGCAAGCCGGCCTATACCATGACGCTACCGGCCAAGATGCAGCAAATGAGCGGCGCGCCGATCATCCTGGTCTATGCGGAACGCCTGCCGTTTGGGCGCGGCTACCTGATCCGCTTCGTTCCGTTCGATGAGCCGCTGGGCGACACGCCGCAGCAGCAGGCGCGCGCGATCAACGCCGCGATGGAACGCCTGATCGCGCGCTGTCCGGCCCAGTACTTCTGGAGCTACAACCGCTACAAGACGCCGCCGGGCGTGGCCGAGCCGTCCGCGCCGAAGGAAACCGCATGAGACTGCTGCTGGGCTTGATGTGGCTGCTGCACTGGCTGCCCCTGCCGCTGTTGGGCCGTCTCGGGGAAGCGATCGGCTCGCTGCTGTTCATCGCGGTGCGCTCGCGCCGCCGCATCACCCTGACCAATCTGCGCCTGTGCCTGCCGCACCTGCCGGAAGATCAGCGCCGCATGATCGCAAAACGCCACTTCCAGGCCTATGCGCGCAGCATATTGGAGCGCGCGGTATTGTGGTGGGCGCCGGCGGAGCGCCTGAAACGCCTGATCGTGATTGAACCCGAACTGCCGCTGGACGCGATGCGCACGGGCCCGACCATCCTGCTCTGTCCACATTTCGTCAGCCTGGATGTCGCAGCCGTTGCAATCACGCTGGAAACTTCCGGCTGCACGATCTATGCGGAGCAGAAAAACAAGGTGTTCGACGAGGCGCTGCGCAAGGGCCGCTCGCGCTTTCACCCGGTGCGCCTGTTTTCCCGCCCCGACGGCATCAAGCCGATCATCCGCGCGATGCGCGAAGGCCTGCCCTTCTTCATGCTGCCGGACATGGACTTCGGGTCAAAGGATGCGGAATTCGTCCCCTTCTTCGGCATTCCGGCAGCCACCCTGACGGCGACCGCTCGCTTGGCGGCGGCTACCGGCGCCAAGGTGATCCCGGTGATAGCGACCTTCCTGCCGGAATACCGCGGCTGGAAAGTGCAGTTTTATCCGGCGTGGGAAAATTATCCAGGCCCGGACATGATCGAGGCGACGCGCCGCATGAATGCATTCATCGAAGAGCGCGTGCGGGAAGCGCCGGCTGAGTATTTCTGGGCGCATAAGCGCTTCAAGACCCGGCCGCCGGGCGAGCCGGGATTTTATTGATTTCTATAATCGACGCATGAAACTCAAATTCACCAAGATGCATGGCGCCGGCAACGACTTCGTCGTGATCGACGGGATCAACCAGCAGATCGACTTCACACCGGCGCAATGGCAGCAGCTGGCTGACCGCCGTTTCGGCGTGGGCGCCGACCAGATGCTGGTGGTCGAAAAGCCGCAATCAGCGGACGTCGATTTCCGCTACCGCATCTACAACGCCGACGGTGGCGAGGTCGAGCAATGCGGCAACGGCTCGCGCGCGTTCGTCAAATTCGTCACCGACAAGGGCCTCACCGACAAGCGCACGATCAGGGTGGAAACCATGTCGGGCGTAATCGAGCCGCGACTGGAAGCCGACGGCAGCATTACGGTGGACATGGGCGCGCCGGTGCTGGAACCAGAGCGCGTACCGTTCAACGCGACCGGCTTGCAGGGAAGGCGCGAAGGCGACGACCTGCTCTGGCCACTCGACGTCAATGGCAAGACTGACTGGTTCTCCGTGGTTTCGATGGGCAATCCGCATGCCGTGCAGGTCGTCGACGATGCGCAGGCTGCCGCCGTGGAATTGGACGGCCCGGCAATCGAGCATCATCTGCGCTTCCCCAGGCGGGTCAACGCCGGCTTCATGCAGATCGTCGATCGTCACAGCATCCGGTTGAGGGTATTCGAGCGCGGTGCGGGCGAAACACTTGCCTGCGGCACCGGCGCCTGCGCTGCCGTTGTCGCCGGCATCCGGCGCGGCCTGCTGGACTCGCCAGTGAAGGTGGCAACGCGCGGCGGAGAGTTGTCGATCGCCTGGGCCGGCCCGGGCAATTCGGTCATGCTGACGGGTCCTGCAGTCAGCGTATTCGAAGGCGAAATAGAGCTGTGACGCTCAGTCGCCAAGCAATGTCTTGAGCCGGTACAGCCGCTGACGGTAATTGCCTTCGGGCCCGTCCGGCCCGCAATCGAGCTGCTCGAACAAGCGCGCCACACGATCGAGCAGTTTGCGCTCTTCCGCCGTCTGCACCAGAATCAGCCTGCGCTTGCTATGCGGATGGTGCGCCCGGATATCGACGACCAGGCAATGCCCGCAGTCCGCCGCCGGGAGATCGATCAGCAATGCCTCGCTGCGCGCCAGCCCGAACAAGGCTGCCAGTTCGATGCGCGCGGCAAGCAACGGGTACAGGTCGGCTCCATCATGCGTCAATTGCTGCATCGCTGCCTTGGCCCAGGCAGCTGGCGTTGCACGTACGGCAACTTGGTCAAGCAGGCGGCGCGCCTCCTCGATTCCTTGCGAAACAGCTTTTTGCAGCCAGTAAGCGGCACGCACGTCGTTGCCTTCATGATGCCTGCGCGCACGCCAGGCGCCGCTGCCAAGCTCCAGTTGCGCGATGCCATGCCCGGCCTGCGCGGCCTTTTCCAGGTAGCGCTGCGCCTCGGCCAAGTTACGCTGCGAGCATTCCGGTTTCAGGTAGATACGCGACAGGGCATACCATGCGTTGACCGCCCCCTGCTCGGCAGCCAGCGACAACCAGCGGATCGCCTTTTTGTAATTGGCCAGGCCAGAGATGGAGGACAGGCGACGGCCGCTTTCATCCATCCGGGCGTACCACAGCCCCAGCGCGCACTGCGCCTCGCGATCGCCCTGCTGCGCAACGATTTCCCAGAAGCGCACCGCCTCGGCGGGATCGCAGGTTCCTCCTCGATACAGTGCGTGGGCACAGCGCGACAGCAGATCGAGGTCGCGCACCTCCCATTGCCGGCTGCTCTCGGCATGCTGATCCGCCAGACGGCGCGCCAGCGGCAAGGCCCATTGCAGAAATGCCGCGTAATCTGCCGTGGCCCAAGCATGATCGGCTAGCGCGTACTGCGCCTGCACGACGCCGCTCCTTGCCGCGCGCTGCGCCCATTCCAACATTGCTTCATTATCGGCGGGAGACGCCGCCTGCACTGCCGCGCTGGTGCCATGCTGGCCAATGTGTTGCGCCAGCAACCACTGCGCCTCGGCGATGCCCGCCTGCGCCGCTTCCTGTAATGCCCGCAGCGCCTTCTGTCGCATTGCGTCGCTGACGACGCCGCTGGCTTGCCCCAGCAACAGCTTGGCCAACACCAATCCGGCTTGCGCCACGCCGGCATCGAATGCGCGCTCGTACCAGACGCACAGCTTGGACGGTTCGCTGACCTGCTGAACGGTTTCGAAGGGAACATGGCTGCCTATAAGCAGCCATGCATCTTTTTCATTTTGCTGTGCGGCACGGTCAAGCCAGTACAGGGCCGTCGGCAAGCTCTTGGGCAGACCGGCCCCGCCAAACAAATAGCGCTCACCCAGCTTCAGCTGCGCGGAAGCTTGGCCTGCACGCGCCGCGCGAATAATCAGCAACTCTTCACGATTGGCCATGATTTCATCGTCATCATTTCGTTGGATCTAATCCAGTATTTCGTACAACGCGACGATATTGGCTGCGCCACATCAAGAGCCTGCAGGGATCGGCGAAGAAGCGGGCGGATATGAAGTAATTGCGCAACATAGAAGCAGCGCAGGCCGGACGCATAATCGATGCGCTAATTTTGTATCCACAAATCAACGTGACAAAAAAGCCACATACCTGCCTCGTACGAGGGCTTTCGGTCAACTCCTGCCCGTGATGTTGACGATTTCAGCTCGCTTGCTGTACTGAACTTGTAATGTGAGCTTGTCCGACATGCACGGATTTTTCACCAAACCTTTTTCAATGAGGGATAAAACGATGAAAAAATCATTAATCGCACTCGCGGTCCTGAGCTCGCTTGCCGGCACGGCGTTTGCCCAAACCAACATTACTGTATATGGCGTTGTCGACGCGGGCGTTGTTTACGATAACAATGGCGCAGGCCGCAACTGGAAACTGGACAGTGGCAATCAGTCGGGAAGCCGTATCGGCTTCAAGGGAACTGAAGACTTGGGCGGTGGACTGTCCGCGCTTTTCAATCTGGAAAACGGCTTTAATACCGACAATGGCACGCTGGCCCAAAGCAATGCCACAACGACGCGCCTGTTCGGCCGCCAAGCTTGGGTTGGTTTGAAGGGCGGCTTCGGTTCCGTCAAGCTGGGCCGTCAACTCAGCCCGCTGTATGTCGCAATGGATCAGGTCGACCCGTTCCGCATTGGATTGGCCGGTAACGCACAAAAAGCGTTCGGCTACGGCTTGTACAACACCGATCCGTTCCTGCGCGTCGACAACACGCTCAGCTATTCCCTGCCTGATATGAGTGGCGTGACCGGCACGGTCAGTTATAGTTTCGGCGAAGCCCCCGGTGCCTTTGCCGATGGTCGTACCGCTGGCGTCGGACTGGGCTACGCGAACGGCCCGATCAATGTCCAATTCGCCTACCAGCGATCGAACACGGTAGCATTGGCCGGTTCGCAAGCGACGGCCTTTGCCGCTACCGGCGCCACACCTGATCTGCGTACCGCCCTGCTCGGCGGCTATTACGATTTCGGCGTGGCGAAAGCGCACCTGGCCTATGGCGACACCAAGATCGACGGCCCCACGTCCCTGAAAAACCGCAACTGGCTGGTCGGCGTTTCCGCTCCGGTCGGCGGCGCGGGTACGGTCATGGCATCCTGGAATCGCAATGACATCAGGGATATCACTGGCGGCAAATCCAACCAATATGCCATCGGTTACAGCCACGCGCTGTCCAAGCGCACCAACCTGTACACCTCGATCGGCTATACAAGGAACGACAGCAATGTGCGCCTGAATGCCGCAACCAACGGCGATAGCGATCGCCTGTTCAACATCGGCGTCCGTCACCTGTTCTGATCTCGGCCTTGCCGTCACTGGCCGCCGCAGGAAACAACCGCGGCGGCCGGTTCATTTGTCCGCCGCGCTTATCCCGTCCACTGCCTGCGTTTCCCCACGCATCCCGCCATTTACTCCCGACAGTTGTCGGTTAAAATCACGCCTGACTATTTGATCGGCATTTGAGCCAGGACAGGCGCTGTCCCTGTCGGCCGATCCCGCGTATCCTTCGGAACCAGCATACATGACCACCCAACTCGACTCCGCCGCCGTCGCCGGCTACCTGTCTGACAATCCGCATTTTTTCGAAGAGCACAGCGAACTGCTGGCCATGGTGAAATTGGCCAGTCCCTTGGCGGGGCGCACCGTTTCCCTGCAGGAAAGGCAGATGGAAGTGTTGCGCGAGAAGGTCAAGATGATGGAGATGCGGTTGGCGGCACTCATGCGCATCGGGCAGGAAAACGACGCAATCATGGAGAAATTCCAGCTCTGGACCCGCTCGCTGCTATTGGCACGCAATGACGTCGACCTGCCGCATACGCTGATCAACGGCTTGCACACGATTTTCGACGTGCCGCAGGCCACCTTGCGCATCTGGGGTGTGGCCGACGTATTTTCCCATACCTGGTTTTCGGAAGAGGTGTCGGAAGACGCCCGCCTGTTCTGCAACGGATTGACCGCCCCGTACTGCGGCGCCAACCAGGAATTCGAAGCCGCGTCCTGGCTCGACGAAGCGGAATCGATCCAGTCGATCGCGATGCTGCCGCTGCGCACGGGCGCACAGCCGGAAGCGTTCGGCCTGCTGGTGCTGGGCTCGCCCGATCCGCATCGCTTCACGGCCGACATGGCGACCGATTTCCTGTCCAGAATCGGCGAGACGGCCAGCGCCGCGTTAAGCTGCCTGCTCGCCTAAGCCCGGATATATCGATGTGAGCGCCGATACCGATTCGCCCCGTATCGCCAGCTATCTCGACAGCCTGGAAAAGCACCGCAAGCTGTCACCGCATACCATCAGCAGTTACCGGCGTGACCTGGCCGAACTGGCCGGGCTCGCGGCTGACTTGCCGGGCCGCCCGGCGTTGGCCGCGCTGTCGCATTTCCATATCCGAAAATTTGCCGCGCAATTGCATGCGCACGGCCAGAACGCGCGCACGATCGCGCGCAAGCTGTCGGCCTGGCGCGGCTTTTTTATATGGCTGGTGGAGCAGGAAACACTGGCATCCAATCCGGTCGAAGGCGTCAGGGCACCCAGACGCAACAAGCCGCTCCCCAAGGCACTTTCCGCCGACGATGCCGTGCGCGTCGTCGCCCAGCCCAGCCCCGGGAAAGACGAACATGGAGCTAGCCAGCTGTGCAACCGCGCGATGTTCGAACTGCTGTACTCGAGCGGTCTGCGGGTGTCGGAACTTGCGGCCCTGGACGTGCGCTTTGCCAGGGAAGGCAGTTACGCCTCGGCCGGCTGGATCGACTTTGACGCCGGCGAAGTCAGCGTGACCGGCAAGGGCGGCAAGCGACGCACGGTGCCGGTCGGCGCGCCCGCGCTGGAAGCGCTGCGCGCCTGGCTGGCGGTGCGCGCCACGCTGGTGCGGCTCGATCCGCATCCGCTGTTCCTGAGCGAGCGCGGCACCCGCATGTCGCCGCGCGTGCTGCAGTTGCGGCTCAAGGCCCATGCCAAGGCACTCGGCATTCCGGCCAACGTGCATCCGCACGTGCTGCGGCATTCGTTCGCGTCGCATGTGCTGCAATCGTCGGGCGACCTGCGCGCGGTGCAGGAAATGCTGGGCCACGCGTCGATTGCGGCGACCCAGGTGTACACTTCGCTGAATTTCCAGCGGCTGGCGCAGGTCTACGACGCGGCCCATCCGCGCGCGAAAAAAATCAACACCGACAAGTAAGCGCCGTCCGCGGCGCATTCATCATCAAGACCATGCTCACCATCACACTCAAGCCCGGCAAGGAAAAAAGCCTGCTACGCCGCCATCCCTGGATCTTCCCGACCGCCATCGACCGCATCGACGGCAAACCGGAAGAAAAGAATAAACCGGGCACCACCGCCGTGGTGCAGTCGTCGTCCGGCCAATTCCTCGCGCGCGCCGCCTACAGTCCGCAGTCGCAGATCCGCGCGCGGGTCTGGAGCTTCAGCGAGAACGAGCCGGTCGACCATGCGTTGATCAAGCGCCGCGTGAAAAAAGCACTCGCGTACCGGCTCGCCACCATCAAGGATACCGACGCGATCCGCCTGATTTTCGGCGAGGCGGACGGTTTCCCCGGCCTGGTGGCCGACTGGTACGGCGGCGTGCAAGGCCATGTGGTATGCCAGTTCCAGTCCGCCGGCGTGGAAGCATGGAAGGCGCCGATCGTGCAGGCACTGATTGCCGAGACCGGGTGCCCCAACGTCTATGAAAGGTCGGATGCGTCGGTGCGCGAGCGCGAAGGATTGCCGCTGGTGACCGGAACGCTGGCCGGTGCCGAACCGCCGGATGAGACGCTGGTGACGGAAAACGGCGTGCGCTATGCGGTCGACATCAGGACCGGGCACAAGACCGGCTTTTATATCGACCAGCGCGACAACCGCCGGCTAGTGATGGAGCATGCCGCCGGGCGCGACGTGCTCAACTGCTTCTGCTACACGGGCGGCTTTTCGCTGGCGGCCTTGAAGGGCGGCGCCAGCAGCGTGGTGTCGATCGACTCATCCGGCGAAGCGCTGGCGATCGGGCAGCGCAACGTGGCGCTCAACGGTTTCGACGCTTCCCGCGCCGAATGGTGGGATGCAGACGTGTTCAAGACCCTGCGTACGTTGCGCGAGCAGGGAAAATCGTTCGATCTGATCGTGCTCGACCCGCCCAAGTTCGCCTCCTCCCCCGGCCAGGTGGAACGCGCTGCGCGCGCCTACAAGGACATCAATCTGCTGGGATTCCAGCTGTTGCGCCCGGGCGGACTGCTGTTTACCTACTCCTGCTCGGGCGCCATCAGCGCCGACCTGTTCCAGAAAATCGTCGCCGGCGCCGCCAACGACGCGAAGGTCGACGCCCATATCCTCCGGCGGCTGTCGGCCGGCGTCGACCATCCGATGACGACCAGCTTCCCGGAGGGCGAATATCTGAAAGGCTTGATGCTGCATAAGCCTTGACGATTGCATGGACGGCAATTTTTGCAGCACGATGGCAAGTCAGTCATAATCCCCGCTCCTGTTTTTCACAGCCTTGCTTCCATGAGCCTCAAAGCCAAACCGGCCACAGATGGGACCCGCCGCAAATTCGATGAGCCGCGCATGGCGGCGCTGGCGGAATCCCAATTGCGCAATGCATCGGTGCGCATTACCGCCGCGCGCGTCAAGGTGCTGGCGGCGCTCCTGGGCGCTCAACGCGCCTTTTCGCACCAGGATGTGCAGGATGCGTTCGCCGACATGGACCGGGTGACGCTGTACCGTGCGCTCGACTGCCTGACCGATGCCGGGCTGGCGCACAAGATCGCCGGCGACGACCGCGTTTTCCGCTACAGCGCCGGCGCCGAACACCACGCCGACCACGCGCCGCATCATCAGCATGGCCACTTCAAGTGCACCCGCTGCGCCAAGGTGTTTTGCCTGGACAGCATCGCGGAGGCGGGACTGCTGCAGAACGCCTTGCAGGAAACCCTCGGAAAAGGCTTCCAGAGCCACGATATCGAATTCACCATAAAAGGATGGTGCGCAGACTGCGCGCAATGACACCATGGCACTTGTTCCCGCAACCATACTGACCGGCTTTCTCGGCGCCGGCAAAACCACCCTCCTCAACCGCATCCTGCGCGAGCCGCACGGCTACAAGATTGCCGTGATCGAAAACGAGTTTGGCCAGGAAAACATCGACAATGAAATCCTGGTCCAAGACAGCAACGAACAGATCGTCGAGATGAACAACGGCTGCATCTGCTGTACCGTGCGCGGCGATTTGATCGTCGCGTTATCCACGCTGGCGCAAAAGCGCAATGCGGGCGAGCTGCAATTCGACCACATGGTGATCGAGACCACCGGGTTGGCCAACCCGGGGCCGGTGGCGCAGACCTTCTTCATGGACGACGAGGTCGCCGCCCACTTCCTGCTGGACGCGGTCGTCACCGTGGTCGACGCCAAGCACGGGATGCTCCAGCTCGACGAACACGAAGAAGCGCAGCGCCAGGCCGGATTCGCCGACAAGCTGCTGCTGTCGAAGACCGACCTGGTGGGCATGGACGAAGTCGATGCGCTCATCGCGCGCCTGAAACGCATCAATCCACGCGCGCCGGTCAACAAGGTCGACTTCGGGCAGGTGCCGATTTCCGACGTGCTCGATCTGCGCGGCTTCAACCTGAACGACAAGCTGGAAATCGATCCCGATTTCCTCGCCGCCGAAGAACATGTACATGAACATCATGATTGCGGCGAGCATTGCGACCACGACCATCATCACGCGCACCATTCGGATGACATCGCCGCCTTCGTGTTCAAAAGCGATCGGCCGTTCAATACCGCTCGACTGGATGAATTCCTGGGCGGCTTGGTGCAGGTATTCGGGCCGCGCATGCTGCGCTACAAGGGCGTGCTGTGGATGGAAGGCGCGGACCGTAAGGTGGTATTCCAGGGCGTGCACCAGATGATGGGCAGCGATATCGGCGCGAAATGGGGAGAGGGCGAAGCGCGCGGCAGCAAAATGGTCTTTATCGGCAAGAATCTACCGAAAGACACTTTTATTCGCGGCCTGGAACAATGTTTGGTATAAACTAATGTTTGATGTTGGTTCAAGCAGCGGAGGTGGTCGTTTGGCAATATGCGTGTAAAAACAAGTCGCACGCAACGCCCGGTGCAGCCTGAGCCTGCCCGGAGAAAGCGGTAAGCAAGTCGGGGGGCGCCGATGTCGGGCAGATGGCAGGTCGGGCGGTTCATGATAAGAAAAGGATAACGATGAACGCAACCGTTACAAGATCCGCTCCCAGGAACGCGGCCGCCAAAAAAGCCGCAGGCACGCCCAAAGCGAAATCGCCCGGCACAGCGGCCGGCAAATCATTATTGAAAACAGCAGCGAGCAAGTCTACGAAAACAGCCAAGAGCGCGCTCGCCCCGACCAGAAAATCCGGCGCCACGACACCGAAAACTGTTGCCAAACCAGCCAAAACCACGGTAAAAAGCAATGCTCAGGCAGATGCCAAGGCGGCAGTGACTCCCCCCGCGCAAGCGACACCTGTCAAGGCGGCAGCCGCAAAGAAGGCAGTACCCGCTGCAGCGCGCGCGGCCGGTGCGAAAGAAACAGCACCCGTCGCTAGCAAAACAGCACCAGTTTTGAAGCGTGGCACACGTGCCCCAGCTGAAAAAACGAGTTCCAAGGAGGCATCCGGCAGCTCCATGAGCGGTAACAATGCAGGTGCCGGATTAACAGATACAATGGAAACAACCGTAGTTTCGAAAGTAAGCGAAGTGGCTACCAAAACAACTAAACCTACTCCCGCCGCCCCTGCCGGCGGCGCCCTGCTGACCGAAGAGCAGATTCTCAAGATGAGCGACGACGACTACATGAATGAGGCGCAGCTGGCCTTCTTCAAAGCGCGTCTGCAGCAGCTCGAACTAGACCTGCTGAAAAACGCCGACGAGACCACCGAACATCTGCGTGAAACCGTGCTGGTGCCGGATCCGGCCGACCGTGCGACGATCGAGGAAGAGCACGCACTGGAGTTGCGCACGCGCGACCGTGAGCGCAAGCTGCTTAAGAAGGTGCAGCAGGCGATTGCCAGCATCGATGCCGGCGAATACGGCTGGTGCGAAGAGACTGGCGAACCGATCGGCATCCCCCGCCTGCTGGCCCGTCCGACCGCCACCTTGTCGCTGGAAGCGCAACAACGCCGCGAACTCAAGCAAAAGCTGTACGGCGATTGAGCCCAACCGGACTAGCTCCGGCCCGGACTTTACCAAGCGTACCTTGCCTATCGTGCATCGTACGCTTGTTTGCTTTTACGACTCCCTCATTTCACCGCCATCCCATCATCCTGCCGATAAACACCAGCAAAGCGAGGAAAATGATGCGCCGTAGACGGAGCAGGAATGCCATTATCGTTCAGGCAAGGTTCCTGACAACGTTGTCAATCCGTGTCCAGATGTTTGACAAACCCGGTCTTAGCCGTTGTAATGGTAGCCCGGAGTAAATTAATAAAACCTGCATTTTTTAATTTCGCTGGCAGCAAGCGAAAAACAAAAACACTCTAGACAGGGACGACGTGGGGATTTTTTCGCTTTTCGGCAAGAAGGATGGCCGGCAGGATAACCCTGCCGACAAGGCCAGTTCGCGCTCGAATCGCAGCACGCCGTCGCCCGTACAGCGATCCGAACGCAAGACCGACAGCACAAACAGCGGCCGCTTGCCCGCGCCGAGGCGCGACGCCCAGGCAGCCCTCGCCACCGTGCTGAAAATCGATGCGATCGAATCCGAAATGTCGTCCGAATTCAAGGCGACCACGATTCAGCCCATCGGCTCGCCAGCCACATCGAAGGCATCTGCTCCCCTAGCCCCGCCTACGGCCCGTGCCAAGCCTGCGCCACCAAACGCAGCCGCCCGCGCGGAACCGAAAAAGAATCCCGTTTCAGATCCGGCAGCCCAAGCGCAGCCGAACGCACCAGAAATGGGAGCGGCCACCGATTTCCTGCTCAACGGATCGAGCACCATCGGAACCATTGGTGTGGCCACGTCGGAAGTAGCCGCAGTCGTCGAAGAAGCGGCCATCATGTATGCCAACGGCCAGATCGATGTGGTCGAGGAGTTGCTCAAGAACGCTATCGCCGAAGACTTGCTCGACGATGCGACTGCCGCTATCTGGCTGATGCTGTTCGACCTGTATCAGGTGACCGGAAACCAGCAGCAGTTCGACAACCTGTCGTTGGCCTATGCTAGCAAGTTCGAAACCTCTCCGCCTGCCTGGGTTGGAAGTACGCAGCAGGATACGCCCCAGGCACCAGCTGCGCAACCCGGCACGTCCCCCACGGTGCCGTTCTCCGGCAAGCTCGATGGCAGTAGCGTCAAGACGGTCGAACGCATACAGAAACTGGCTGAAACGCATCGTGCGTTGCGCCTGGAGTTTGCTCGGGTAAGCGAGGTGGATGCCCTCGGGTGCGGCCTGCTGCTGAACCTGCTGAAGAAACTGCAGAAGTCCGGCCATGACCTGATCCTGGTCGGCGCGGCGGAATTGGCGGAGAAGATCCGCGCGTCGATCGCGGTCGGACGGCGCGACGATATGGAAGATTCCTGGCTGCTGCTGCTCGAAATTCTGCAGTTGCTCAACCGCGAAAAAGATTTCGAGGAAACCAGCATCGATTACTGCATTACATTCGAGGTTTCGCCCCCGGCCTTCGTCGCCCCCAAGACCAAGGTCACCACGGCAGCGACCGAAGCGGCTGCCAGCGACACTGCCGGTGACAACTTCATGATGCCGGCCGTAGTCGAAGGCCGCATCGACAATTTGATCCTCGCCATCGTCGCCCATTCCGACGAACACAATCCTGCCATCATCGACTGCTCCGCGCTCAAGCGTGTCGACTTCAATGCCGCCGGACGGCTGCTGACGGGACTTGCGCCTTTCTGCGGCAACGGCAAGACGCTCGAATTCCATCAAGTAAACCACCTGGTGGCGGCGCTATTCAACGTGATCGGCCTGAACGACATCGCGCGCATCCTGCCGCGCAAGAATTAAGCCGCCCGCTCCTTTCTGGCGATTTCCCCGCCCTCGCCTACACTACTTGTAATTTGCTTTTCTGCCCTCATTTGCTGGTGATACATTCACTTCAGAGGCAAGCATGGAACAGTTTCACGGCACGACCATTCTGTCCGTACGCCGCGGCAACGTTGTCGCGCTCGGTGGCGACGGGCAGGTAACGCTGGGCAATATCGTGATGAAGGGAAGCGCACGCAAGGTGCGCAAGCTTTATCAGGGCAAGGTTCTGGCGGGTTTTGCCGGCGGCACGGCCGATGCGTTCACGCTGATCGAGCGCTTCGAGGCCAAGCTGGAAAAACACCAGGGCAACCTGATGCGCGCGTCGGTGGAACTGGCCAAGGACTGGCGCACCGACCGCATGCTGCGCCGGCTGGAAGCGATGCTGCTGGTGGCGGACCGCGAATCGACGCTGATCATCACCGGCAACGGCGATGTGCTCGAACCTGAGGACGGCATAGGTGCCATCGGCTCCGGCGGCGCCTATGCGCAATCGGCCGCCAAGGCACTGCAGGAAAATACCGAGCTGTCGCCGCTGGACATTGTCAAGAAGTCGCTCACCATCGCCGGCGAGCTGTGCATCTACACCAACCTGTCGCACACGATCGAGACGCTCGAATAACGCGGCGCCCCATAACGTTTTCCACGGATTGCGAACAACATCATGAACATGACTCCCCAAGAGATCGTCTCCGAACTCGACAAGCACGTGGTCGGCCAGGGCAAGGCCAAGCGCGCGGTCGCCATCGCCTTGCGCAATCGCTGGCGCCGGCAGCAGGTGGAAGAGCCGCTGCGCCACGAGATCACGCCGAAGAACATCCTGATGATCGGCCCGACCGGCGTGGGCAAGACCGAAATCGCGCGCCGCCTGGCGAAGCTGGCCGACGCGCCCTTCATCAAGATCGAAGCGACCAAGTTCACCGAAGTCGGCTATGTCGGTCGCGACGTCGACACCATCATCCGCGACCTGATCGACATCGGCATCAAGCAGACGCGCGAAACCGAGATGCGCAAGGTGCGCACGCGCGCCGAGGATGCGGCGGAAGACCGCGTGATCGACATCCTGGTGCCACCGCCGCGCGACTTCGGCTTTTCGGCGGCCCCGAGCACGCCGGATACCGATGCCCAGGGAAGCACGGCGCGCCAGACCTTCCGCAAGCGCCTGCGCGAGGGCGCGCTGGACGACCGCGAGATCGAGATCGAAGTGGCCGAAACCGGTCCGCACATGGAAATCATGGCACCGCCCGGCATGGAGGAAATGACGGAGCAGATCAAGTCGATGTTCTCCGGCCTGGGCGCGTCGCGCAAGAAAAAGCGCAAGCTCAAGATCAAGGACGCGATGAAACTCCTGGTCGAGGAAGAAGCGGCCAAGCTGATCAACGAAGACGAGCTGAAGCAAAAGGCCATCGCCAACGTCGAGCAGAACGGCATCGTGTTCCTGGACGAGATCGACAAGATCGCCAGCCGCTCCGAAGTCGGCGGCGCGGACGTGTCGCGCGCGGGTGTGCAGCGCGACCTGCTGCCGCTGGTCGAAGGCACCACCGTCAACACCAAGTACGGCATGATCCGTACCGATCACATCCTGTTCATCGCTTCCGGCGCCTTTCATCTGGCCAAGCCGTCCGATTTGATCCCGGAACTGCAAGGGCGCTTCCCGATCCGGGTCGAACTGGAATCGCTGTCGATCGCCGACTTCGAGCGCATCCTGACGGCCACCGACGCCTGCCTGACCAAGCAGTACGAAGCGCTGCTCGGCACGGAAAGCGTGCGCATCGAGTTCACCGACAGCGGCATCAAGCGACTGGCGGAAATCGCGTTCTCGGTCAATGAAAAGACCGAGAACATCGGCGCGCGGCGCTTGTACACCGTGATGGAAAAGCTGCTCGAAGAAATTTCCTTCTCGGCCAGCGAAGTGTCCGGCAAGACCGTCGCCATCGACGCTGCCTATGTCGACGACAAGCTCGGCGCGCTCGCCGTCAACGAGGATCTGTCGCGCTACGTCCTGTAATCATCCATCGTGCCGGCGCGGACCAAGCCCGCGCCGGCCCACTTTCCCACCATGTCATGGCCAACAAGGCACTCGCCACGCGGCAAAAGCTGATGATCCGGGCGGAACCTTCGCAAAAGGCACTGAAGGCTCGCAATCCGAATGCGCCGGATGCCAGGCAGCGATTCGCGCAATCGCAGCAGCAAGCCACCGCAAAAGGGAAATCCTTGCAGCAGAAGCTGTTGAACAGACTACCCGATATCAGCAAAGACGATTAAGGCGCATAGCCCCGACACGGGGCCGTGCTCGCACCGCTTCCTAATCGGATGCTGCCTGGCTGAAATGGCTCTAACGGCTTTGAAGCGCCGGAGGGGGCAGCATTTCGCCCGATGAGCCAGTGGCCGGCGCTGGTGCCGGCTGCGTTACGGGCGGCATGCCAGCTGGAGCGGCTGTTGTTGGCGCCGGAGCGGGAACGACTGCCGGCGCGGGCGTCGCAGGAGACGTAGCCGTTTGTGCGGCCGGTGACGGGACGACCACGCGCGCCGGAACGGCGGGCGCTGTCTGGCTTAGCGGTTGCGTCTGCCCCTGCTGCAGCGCCTGGGGCGCCGGCGGTGGCAATAACGGCGAGCGCACCCCCGGTGTCTGGCCGGACGCTGCGGCAGGAGCGGGAGCCGGCGTCGCGGCTGGCGCTTGCGTCGTTTGTGGCGTTGGCGGATTGCGAGCCGGCGACGGCGCGATTCCTGCTCCTTCTTGCACACCGGTGGTCGGTGCCGCCGAAGCGATATTCACCTGCATCTTCGCATTTTCCGGCAGGTCCACGCGCTTGACCGCGCCGGCGTCCGACAACAACACATACTCGCGGTGCACTTCCTTGACGGTCACACCCGGCACCACTTCCGTACCGACGCCGACCGCTTGCGCAGGCTTGCCGTCGGCGCTCAGGATCGCAACGCTGTCGTTTTCAGTGCCGGAAAGGATCACGCCTTTCAATTGATAGTTGCTCGCGGCGGCAACCTTGCCCGGCCGCCCGCCGAACAGGGCCGCGGCTTCATCCGGGGAGATGTCCGCCCGCGCGACGCGTGGCGGGGCGGCCACCGGCCGCGTCGGCGGCTTGAACAGCTGCAAGCCCCAGTACGCAATCGATGCGCACAGTGCGATGAACAGCAAGAAACTGACGATCAGCGGCACGCGCTTCATTTACTCCCTCTCATGATGGGTTCCTGCCCTTTCCCTCGCGGACAAGCCGGCGCGGGTACAAGCATCTGATTGTTCTTATGCCGAAAAACCCGCACTCTCCTTAACGCACCAGCTGGTTGATCTCGATAATCGGCATCAATACCGCCAGCACGATCAGCAGCACCACGACGCCCATCACCAGGATCAGGGCGGGCTCCAGCAAGCCCGCGATAGTCATCGCGCGCCGCTCCAGGTCCTGCTCCTGCGCATTGGATGCGCGCTCCAGCATGGCCGGCAACTCGCCGGTCACCTCGCCGGCGCGGATCATGTGAATCAGCATCGGCGGGAAATGCTTATGCGCGGACAAAGCGCGCGCCAGGCCAACCCCTTCGCGCACGCTGGTGGTCGCATCCTCGACCTGCTCGCGCATGGCAACGTTCGACAGCGTGTCGCGGCTGGTTTGCAGCGCGCGCAGGATCGGCACGCCGGAACCGGTGGTAATCGCCAGCGTGCTGGCGAAACGTGCGGTATTGAGGCTGCGCTCGAACTTGCCGTACAGCGGCGCCTCAAGCAGCCATTTATGCCAGCGGTACTTGATATCCGGATTCTTGAGCGCAGTGCGCCATGCGAAAAACGCGCCGACCGCAATAATGGCGACGATCCAGCCATAGTTGCGCACGAAGTCTGAAATCGCCAGCATGATCACCGTCAGCAGCGGCAGCTTTTGCTTGGTGTTGGCAAACACCGACACGATCTGCGGCACGACGTAGGCGAGCAGGAAGATCACGATGGCAAATGCGACCACGGTGACGATGGCCGGGTAGGTGAACGCCAGGCGCACCTTCTGCACCAGCGAATTGCGCCGTTCGATATAGTCGGCCAGGCGCGACAGCACGCGCGCGAGCTGTCCGATCTGCTCGCCGGAGGCGACCAGCGCGCGATAGATGTCGGCAAAGTCGCGCGGGTGGCGCGACAGCGCATCCGACAGCGACGAGCCGCCCATCAGTTCGGAGCGAATCGAGGCGACCAGGTCGCGCACGTATGGCCGCTCGGCCTGCTCCAGCAGCGCAGTAAACGCCTGTTCGAGCGGCAGGCTCGATTCCAGCAGGCTCGCCAGCTGGCGGGTAAACAGGGCCAGCTCGGTGGTCGACAGGCGGTCGCCGAACGCGCTGCGCCGGGTCTGCCCCATCTCGTCGACCTGAGCGGTGATGGCGTCGACCGCCAGCGGCACCAGTCCTTGCGAGCGCAGGTCGGAGCGCGCGGCCTTGGCGCTGTCGGCATTGACCACGCCCTTCTTGGTTACGCCCGCCGCATCGACGGCTTCATAGCGGAATGCCGGCATCGCTTACTCTTTCGTTACCCGCAACAATTCCTCCGGCGTCGTCACGCCGGCTTCCAGCCAGCGCTCGCCATCCTCGCGCATGGTGCGCATGCCGTTGCGCTGCGCGGTGGCTCGGATGTCGGCTTCGGAGGCGCGGTCGTGGATCTGCGCACGGATCTGCTCGGTGGTCAGCAGCAGCTCATAGACGCCGACGCGGCCGTGATAACCGGTGTGCCCGCATTTGTCGCAGCCGACCGCATGCCACTCATGGCCATCCTGCCGCTTGCAGTGCGGGCACAGTTTGCGCACCAGGCGTTGCGCCACCACCCCCAGGAGCGACGACGACAAGAGGAACGGCTCGATGCCCATGTCGAGCAGGCGCGTCACGGCAGCGGCGGAATCGTTGGTGTGCAGCGTGGCCAGTACCAGGTGGCCGGTGAGTGATGCCTGCACCGCGATCTGCGCGGTTTCGAGGTCGCGGATCTCGCCGATCATGATCACGTCCGGGTCCTGGCGCAGGATGGCGCGCAACGCCTTGGCGAAGGTCATGTCGATGCGCGCATTGACCTGGGTCTGGCCGATGCCCGGCAACTCGTATTCGATCGGGTCTTCCACCGTCAAAATATTCGTGGTGGGCGAATTCAGGCGCGACAGCGCCGCATACAATGAGGTGGTCTTGCCGGAACCGGTCGGGCCGGTGACCAGCACGATGCCGTGCGGCTGGGCAATCAGGTTGTCGAACTGCTTCTGCACGTCGGCGCTCATGCCGAGATGGCTCAGGTCGAGCCGGCCGCCCTCCTTGTCCAGCAAACGCAGCACGGCGCGTTCGCCATGGCCGGTGGGCAGCGTCGACACGCGCACGTCGACCGGCTTGCCGCCCACGCGCAGCGTGATGCGGCCGTCCTGCGGCAAGCGCTTTTCGGCGATATCGAGCTGCGCCATGATCTTGATGCGCGAGATCAGCGAGGCGTGAATCGCCTTCTTCGGCCGCACGATGTCGCGCAGCGCGCCGTCGATGCGAAAACGCACCACCGAGACCTGCTCGAACGGCTCGATGTGGATATCGGAGGCTTCCTCGCGCAGCGCCTGCGTCAGAAGCGCATTGATCATGCGGATCACCGGCGCATCGTCAGCCGACTCCAGCAAGTCTTCAATGGCCGGCATGTCGAGCATCAGCTTGGCCAGGTCGAGGTCGGATTCGACATCCTCGACCACCTGCGCGGCATCGCCGGCGGAATTGGCGTAGGCCTTGGCAATCGCCGCTTCCAGATCGGCATGCGGCAGCGATTTCAGCTTGACACGTCCGTAGCGGCGGCTGACTTCGGTGATTGCGGACGGCGCGGTGGCTTCCGACACCCAGACTTCGACCGCATTGCCCACGGCCTCGCTGCGCCGCGCCAGCAAGGCGTGGTCGCGCGCGAAGGCGTAGGGAAGAAGTCTGGCGTCGGTCAGTACGGTACTCATTTACTGTATTCTCTGATTCGGTTCGGGTGATGTGCCCGGAGCCTGGCTCGGCGGCACGGTCACGGGCGGAATACGTTGGACACCGCCCTGGACGCTGCCGTTCACATCGCGCGGCGCATTCATCATCGGCCCGCCTTGCGGCATGCCATTCTGCAAAGGAAGCAGCGCCGGAGCGCTCACATCAGGCAATCCGATCACCGATTCGGGCTGCGCCCCCGCCTGGATGCCGCGGATGAAATCGTAACGGTCGGCAGTGACGTTCATGCTTTGCTCGTTGGTGCGGATGACTGTCGGGCGCAAGAACACCATCAGGTTGGTCTTGGCGCGATTGCGCTTGCGGTACTTGAAGAGATTGCCGAGCACCGGCACATCGCCGAGCACCGGCACCTTTTCGTTGCTGTACTGCGCATTGTCGTCGATCAGGCCGCCCAGCACGATGAGCTGGCCGTCGTCGACCAGCACGTTGGTCTCGATCGAGCGCTTACTGGTGATCAAGCCGGCGGCGTTGGTGGAGTCGGTGATCGCCGAGGTTTCCTGGTAAATCGCCATCTTGACGCTGCCGCCTTCGGAAACCTGCGGGCGCACCCTCAGCACGACACCGATGTCGCGGCGCTCGATGGTCTGGAATGGATTGGTCGCGCTCCCGCTGGTCGTGGTGAACTGCCCTGTGATAAACGGCACGTTCTGGCCGACGAGGATACGGGCTTCTTCGTTGTCCAGCGTGATCAGGTTCGGCATCGAGAGGATGTTGGTGTCGGTATTAGCAGCGAGCGCGTGCGCCAGCAGGCCCAGCCCAAGCTGGCCGTTGTTCTGCTTGAACACGCCGATGTTCAAGCCGTTGCTCGGCGCGCCGGCAATGGATGCCGCCGAGGTGGACGTGCCCGCACTCAGTCTTGCGACCAGCTGCGAAATCAGGTTGTCGCCGCCGGTGGAAAAACCGGTGATGGTGCCGACACGGTAGCTGCTGTTCGAATCGCCGGTGGCGCCGGCCCATTGCACACCGAGCTGGGCGGCCACGGAATCGGTCACTTCGACGATCAGCGATTCGATGTAGACCTGCGCGCGCCGCGCATCGAGCTGGTCGATGACCGCGCGCAAATTGCGGTAGACCGCTTCGTTGGCGGTGATGATCAGCGAATTGGTGGCGGGATCGGCCTGGATGAAGCCCCCCGCCCCTCCTGTGGGCAATGCCGCCGGCGTCGTAGACTGCTGCAATTGTCCGCCGCCGGTGCCCAGGCCCTGCTGCTGGCCCTGCGACGCCAGCCCAGTCTGCTGTTGCTGCGGCTGTTGCTGCTGTGCCTGCGGGGTCGATGCCTGCGCCGACGTCTCCGACGCCACCACGGCACGCAGCGTCTGGGCCAACCGGATCGCGTCCGCATTGCGCAGGTAGACCACATGAACATTGCCCGGCAGGGATGTCTGCTGATCGAGCTTGGCGATCAGCGATTTCGCCAGGTTGGCGCGCGCTGCCGAAGGCGCGCGAATGATGACCGAGTTGGTGCGGCTGTCGGCCAGCACGGACACACGTCCGGCTTCCGCGCCGGGCGCGCCGCCGGCTGCGCCCTGGTCGAGCAGGCGGTTGGCGAGCGCGGCGATGTCGGTCGCCACCGCGTGACGGATCGGCACCACGTCCAGGTCGCCGGCGGCCGGCGTATCGAGCGCGGCAATGATCCTGCCGAGGCGCTTCAAGTTGTCGGCGTAATCGGTGATGACGACCGAGTTGTTGCCCGGATTGGCGTTGATCGTATTGTTCGGCGAAATCAGCGGGCGCAGCACGGGAACGAGGTTGTTGGCCGATTCGTAATTGAGGCGGAAGATCTGGGTGGCGATCTGGTCGCCGCGCACGCTGGCCTGGCTCACCGGGCTTGCCTGCAGCTTGGCATCGGCTTCCGGCACTACCTTGGTGACGCCGTCGCTCCTGACGACCGCGAAGCCCTGCAGGCGCAGTGCCGACGTCAGCAGCTCCATTGCCTGCGCCTTGGTGACCGGCTTTTCCGATACCAGGTTGATCGTGCCCTTGACGCGCGGATCGATGATGAAGGTGGTCCTGGTGTAATGGCCGATGGCCTTGATCACCGATTCGATATCGGCGCCGACGAAATTGAGCGTCGCCTGGTTGGATGCGGGGTCTTGCGCGATGGCCGGCGGCATGCCGGTCATCAGGCACAGGATCAGAGCGGCCGCCCCGACGCGACGCCAGCTCCCCCGCCCGCCGGAGCGGATGTGGCTTTTCAATGTTAATGTTTCTGCTGAATGATTATTTTTCATTTGAACTCTAGCGCGATAACATACTTGTCGCCTTCTCGTCGGCGTTGTCCCAGCAAATTCAACAGATTTGCCAGCCGTTCTTCCTGCCCCTCTTCCGCTTCCGCCTTTCCGGAAAACTGCAATCGTCCATTGGTCACCGTGCCATGACCGCTTAATAACATCGGACCTTTGATCGTCTTCAATGTTAGTTGCGCCTGCGCACCATGCCAGTCCATTATCATTTGGTAAGCGCCCAGTGGTTTGATCGGTGACAGACGCGACGCAATGTCGTCCATTTGCAAGGTCGTCGTCCCGTTCACATTTACGGCATTACCTTGTCGCATCAACTGCAGCGGCGTCCACGACAACCGCATCTCTCCAGACGGCCGTATCGTATTCAGCGGCGCACCCAATCCCGCCAATCTTTCCGCCGGCAAATAAACCGAGTCTGCACTGGCCAGCCATTGGTGCCATGTTCCCGTTATCTTCAGCGGCTGTGCCAGCGCCGCTCTGTTTTCCAGGTCCAGGTCGACCTGTCCCAGCAATACCATCGGCGACAAGCGCCACGAAAAGCGCCCCGGCAACAGTGGCGTGACCGGATCATTGCCACTCGGCGCGCCGCCGATGAAGGCGGAGCCGCGCCACAGCGTGCCTTGGGGATCGCCCAGGGTCAGGCGTCCGCCGGTCTGCTTCTCCAGCAAGACCGCCATCCAGGCTGCCGGGCAAAAGGCGATGAAAGTCAGTGCCACAGTGACTATTCCCGCCAGTAACCATATCACGAGGCGTCGCACCGGATCTGCCTTACTGGGTCGACTCGCTGCGCTGCTGCCGCAAGGTCAAGGTCGCGTTCACGGTGTCGGCTTTGGCCTGCGCATCCACGTTGGCATCGACTACGGACAGGCGCGCGCTCTTCTGCATTTCGGTCAGCCAGTCGACGATGCCGGAAAATGACGCACCGTTCAGCTGCACCTTGGTCAGTTCGCCCGTCACGATCACGCTTTGCGGTTTCAGGCCGCGGTTGTTGAGCGCGCTTTCGATGCTTTCCCTGGTGACTGCTGCAGCGGGCGCGGAGCCCTTGCCGGCGAGCGCACCGGCTTCTTTCGACAGTGCCTGCACCTCGGCGGCCTGCTCGCGCAGGGCCGGCAATTTTTTTTCCATGTCCTTGCGGCCGCTGAGCGCAGGATCGATCAGCAGCGCATAAAACAGGCCAAGAACGATCACCGCGAAGGCGGCCGCCAGCAGGCTGCGCTCGCGCGGGTTGCGTTCTTGCCAGAACGTTGCGAACTTTACGTTCAGTGCATTCAGGGTCGGATTCATCGGGCGCTCCGGATCTGCCACACGCCGGTGTCCGGCTGAGAAATCGATAAATTGCGCGCGGCCAGCGCATTGCGCACCGGCTCGACGGGTACCGAGCTGCCCGGCTTGAGCTTCACCGTCAGGCTGCGGTCGTGGTACTCGAGCGCAGCAATCGGCGAAGCGCCCGGCGCGACGCCGCGCATCACATCGCCGACGGCGGCCGCCAGCGCAAGGAAGTCGTCCGGTGCGATTTGGCCGGATTCACGTTGCGCGGTCGTCATCTTTTGCCGCATTTGCGCTAGCGGATCGACGATGACCTGATCTTTCGGGAACGTGCTTCGATAGGTCTGGATCATGCCCGCGCGCAGCGCCTCCGCTTCCCGCTTCAGGCGCAGCCATTCGATATTCAAGCCAAGGGCGTTAATCGCCAGTAATGCCGCCGCCAGCGCCAGTGGCCAGCGCCAGGGACGCCAGTTGAATTGCGGTCCCGCCGCACCTGCCAGCCCGCTCATCAGGTCCAGCGACACATCGGCCGCCCCGCCGATCCACTGCGTCCAGCTGTCGGGAGCGAGCTTGATACGCTCTTCCTGCGCGGGAACGAGGTGCAGCGAATCCTGGTAGTCGCGCAGGCGCGACTGCGGCACGTACAGCGTCAGCACCGCCTGCGGCACAAGTGCCGTCAGCGACTGGATCACGTCGAAGGCGGCCGACTCCGGCTGGTCGGCCATGATCGCCAAGCCGATCCCATCCTGCTCGGCTAGGCGCGCCGCGACTTCGATATCCTCGCCCTGCTCCGTCACGGCGGCGCTCACACCGTCGCCCGCGAAGGGCAGGCATAATTGCGACGGCAGGGCCGACACGCGGCGCGCGCCGAGCGCATGCAGGGTCCTGGCCAGCAATTCCAACCAGCTGCGCTGCACCACGCCGACCGTGCGCAAGTCGTGCAGCGTGTCGCCGGCCACCACCACGCACTCGGCCGGATCGCTCATCAGGTCATCTTCCACCAGATTGGGCAGCGCGGCCCTGAGCTTGGCGGGCGGCAGCGGCGGCACTTTCACGCGCAACAGCGTCACGTCGCTGGCGGCAAGCAACAGCACCACCTGCTGCGCTTTTCCAACCGGCTCAGCCAGTTCCGACAGAGCGGCCACGCCTTCGCGTTCGACCGCGCCGCCATTGGAGGCAAACGCGTATTGGCAGTACAGGGGCATGCCCGGTCCCAGGCTGTCTGCGGCGGCCTTCGATGGTAGGCGGATGTATAGTGTGCTCAAGGGCGTCTCGTTCTTTCTTGTTCTTCGCTCACTGCTAGCTCTCGCGGATCCAGATTATCTGGGTCGTCGGCAAGGCGCCGGAACCGCTGCGCTCGATCAGCGACTGCATCTGCATTCCCGCCCGGTTGAGGCGTACATTCCCGTTCACCAGAAAATAATTGGTGCTCACCGTGAGCTGCTGCTTGTCCGCAGCATCGATGGTCTTGCCTTGCAAGCGCTGCTCGAAATCCGGCACATCCTTGAACCACGCCGATTCTCTTGCAGCAACAAGCGCCGTTGCTTCGGAAAGTGACAGTGTACCAATTCTAGCTGCCAATACCTCCGCGGGTGCGGTATTCACATTGATCTTGGTCGATTGCGGGAGTACCACGATAAAGTCCTTGATCGCGGCAAGCGCCTCCGGGGTGAAGTCGGGAACCGCGAGCAGGTCATCGACTTGCAGAATATCGAGCGGCTTTTTCGACGAAGAACTGGAAACGGGTGCCGCCGGCGTTGCCGGGTTCGTGCCGGTTGCTGCAACCGGCGCCGCAGCCGCCTGGGCCGTGGCCATCATGTCGGCCGCTGCCTGCGCCAGCGACGGATTCTGGCGCGTCAGCGACAGCAGGCGCGCGAAGGCGGCCACTTCGGCGGGATTGGCCTTGCCCTGCTGCGCGAGATTGGTGAGGTTGAAGCGCGACTGCGCATCGACGATTCCGCCGGACAGCGATGCATCCCCCGCCTCTCCGCTCGCTTCCTTGTTTTCCACGTACTCGTCGAGCCGCGTCTCGGCCAGCGGCACCGCCCACGGCTCGCCGAGATGGTCCACGCGCGAATGCCGCGCATCCTCGCGCAGGATCAGGCGGCTCCAGTCCAGCGCACCGCGCAGGATCCACTGCTTCTGCAATTGCAGGCGCTGGTTTTCGATGGCGCGCACCTGCACCTGCTGCTGCCAGAACAGGCTGGCGACGATGGTGATGGCCAGCGTCGTAAGCAGCAACGCGGTGATGACCGCAACGCCTTGTTGACGGGGATGCCGGCGCGCTTTCATACCGCACCCAGCAGGAAAATCTTTGTCATGCCGGTTTCATGCCCGTTCAGTTGCAGGACGACCTGCAAGCCGACCGGCATGGCGACATTGCCCTGGGGCGTGGCTGCGGGCGGCGTGTTGCTGACGCCGGAACCGGAACTATTGCGGAATAACGAATCGATGCTCATCTGCCCGACATCGGACTGCAGCAGGATGCCCGGCGCGGCATTCGTTTCGTCGATCGCCGCCTGCCACATCGAATCCAGTTCCGTCAGATCGCGTGTGGCCGGCGACTCGTACCGGCTCAGCTTGCCGTCGCGCAGGCGATAGACGACGACCTGCACGCGCGAAGGCTGGTTTTCCGCGAATACCGTGCGCACCATCGTGACGCGCTGGGGCCCGGTCAGCAACGTGGCGTGCCCCGCGATATTCGACGGCTGGACGATATGCGCGCAATCGCTTTGCATCTGCGCGAATGCGAGCTGGATGCCCCGCGTCTGCTCCAGGTCCTGGGTCAGCGCCACCCGGGCGCGCACGATGGTGTCGAGCCCGCGCCAGCCGAGCACGGCGACGATCGCCATGACGGTAATGGCGACCAACAGTTCGACCAGCGTGAAGCCCCGGTTTTGACGGCTAGCCATTGGACACCACCTGCGACAGCTTGATGATGCGGCGCTCCGGATTGCGCTCGTCGAACACGCTGACTTCGACGCGCCGGAAAAACGGGTTCGGGGTGGCGATCACTTCTTCTTCGCACACCAGCTTTAATTCGTCCTGCGGGCAGGCGAAAGAACGCTTGCCGAAGGCCGGGAATTCGCGCGCCAGACGGATTTGCGCCAGGCGGTTCTCGGCCGACCAGGTCGCCATCATCGATGCGCGCAGCGCACTGCTGTTTTGCGTCAGGCTGCCGACGGCGCGCAGGCTCGCGCCCAGCGCGGTGCCGACAACGACCAGCGCGACCAGTACTTCGAGCAGGGTAAAGCCGGCGGCGCGGCACGGTGAACGGTATGGTCGCATGTCACTCCACCGTGAAGTGCCCGATACCGTCAGCGCGGATCGCCACGCTCGCGCCCTCGGTTGACATGGTCAGCATGAACGGCTTGTCGACCGGCTCGCGCCCGAACACGACGCGCAGCGGGTTGGCCGTTGCGGCGGCGGCAGGCGAAATGGAAAGCGCAATCGGCGCGCGCTTGAATTCCCTTTCCCGCAGCAGGTCGTCCTGCGGCAGCGGCGACCAGGTGCTGTCGTCGAGGATCAGGAAACGGTAGCGCTCCGGCCCGGCTTCGAAGGCGACCGGGCGATTGCGCACGATCGCCTCGTCGCGCGCCAGCTGCATGAGCAGGGCGATGCGTTGCGCGTCGTCCTGTAACGCGCGCTGCTGGTTCGGAAGGGCGGTCAGGGTCACGACGCCGAGCATGATGCCGGCGATGACCAGCACGACCAGCAGCTCAAGCAGGGTGAAGCCGCGCGCCCGCGTGCGGTGCGCAGCGCGATGACAAGGATGGTACAAGGAGGCGCTTACAGTTCCCACGACCCGATATCGGCATCGACCCCGGTGCCGCCCGGCTGGCCGTCGGCACCGTACGAAAACACGTCGACCTCGCCCTTGACGCCCGGCGACAGGTATTGATAGGCGTTGCCCCACGGGTCCTTGGGCAGCTTGTCGATATAACCGCCGCTCTTCCAGCCATTGGCTGCCGGCCCCGTGGTCGGCTTGGCGATCAGCGCCTGCAAGCCCTGTTCCGTAGTCGGATAGCGCTGGTTATCGAGCTTGTACAGCTTGAGCGCCTGCATCAAAGTGGCAATGTCTTGCTTGGCGGCGGTAATGCGCGCATCGTCGGTACGCCCCATCAACTTGGGAACGACCAGCGCGGCCAGAATCCCCATAATGACGACGACCACCATGATTTCAATCAGCGTGAAACCGCGGCTGATATGGCGCGAAAATGCGTTGCGGGAACGAAAAACCAGGTTATTGCGCATAAAAATTATTTCTTTTGAAAGAATAAAGAAAACACCAGTATAAATCGCAATGCATGTCAGGAATGCATTTGTATTATCAGAAACATTACTTCCGGAAAAACCATTCGCGATACGGCGATTTGGGAGGGATTTTGTCATTCATGACATGAAATGACAAAAAGCGTCAGGATAAAAGACAAAAGCAGTTCGGTTTTCCTGTCAGACCAGCAAGATGTGCTGGACAATGCCCTGCCGGAGGCGGGCAAGTTGCTTGCGATACGGAATATCTATGACTATGGGCAGCGCAAATAGTTTGCCTTTCGTGATCGGCGATCACGTTATTTATCGCGTTGCGAAACGCTACCCTTCGAGGCCGGGCGCCCACTTGCGTCGTCGCATTTTCCTGTGACGCATGGAACAAACAAACCGTTGATGCAGTCTCGATAACACCGTTGCCGCCAATGCCGCTCGTGAAGGAGACCGCTCATGTTGCACCATGCCACTTCCGGCGAACTGATCGACGTTCGCCCGCTCGCAGAAAAATTGCGTCAGTCGATGTCCACCGCACTACTCAGGACGGACGATCTGGAAGTGATGCGCCTCGTTTTACCGGCGGATAAGTCAGTGCCGGAACATCATGTCGCGGGAGAAATCACGTTGCTCTGCCTAGAAGGAACGGTCGAACTGCAGGCGCATGACAAGACGCAAGTGCTGCAGGCGGGCCGGATGATTTATCTTGCCGGCAACGTACCTTACGCGTTGCGCGCTCTCGAGGATGCGTCAGTGCTGATGACGATGCTGCGCAAACCGGAATAATCGAAGCGCTCACCGCCTCGGCGCGAACTGCGCCACATGGAAAGCAACACGTGCGGAATCAGGCCCGCTCGTCGCGCGGGTCGCGCGACAACAGGCTCTCCACCATGTCGCGCGGCGAACCGCCATCGAACAGCACCGCCGCGACGGCATTTGCAATCGGCATCTCAACCTGGTGTTGCGCCGCCAGCGCGCGTACCGCCTGCGCGCAGCGCACGCCCTCGGCGACATGGCCGAGTTCCGTCACGATCGTGTCGAGCTTCTTGCCCTGTGCCAAGCCAAGGCCGACCTGGCGGTTGCGCGACAAGTCGCCGGTGCATGTCAGGATCAGGTCGCCGATGCCGGCCAGGCCCATAAAGGTTTCCGCGCGGCCGCCGAGCGCGATGCCGAGCCGGGTAATTTCGGCAAGCCCTCGCGTAATGAGCGCCGCGCGTGCATTGTGGCCGAGCCCCATGCCATCGACGACGCCGGTGGCGATGGCGAGGATATTCTTGACCGCGCCGCCAACTTCGACGCCGACCAGGTCGTCAGTCGAATAAACGCGGATGGCGCGCCCGTGCACGGCGCCTACCACCAGCTCGCGCAGCGCCGGCGAGTCCGACGCGATCGTCAAGGCGCACGGCAAGCCGCGTGCCACTTCCTGCGCGAAGGACGGCCCCGACAAGGCACCGAGCGCCACGTCCGCGCCCAGCGTTTCGCGCGCGATCTGATGCGGCAGCAGGCGCGTGTTTTCCTCGAAACCCTTGCACAGCCAAACCAGATTCGGGATCGGATGCGTCCGCAATTGCTGCGCCAGCGGGCGCAAGCCGGCGACCGACGATGCCACGATCAGGAGCGCCTGCGGATCGGCGGCCACATGCGCGACTGCCTCGTCAAAGTCGGAGGTGACCCGCAGGCCTTCGGGCAAGGCGAACCCGGGCAGGTAGGTCCCGTTCTCGCGTGAGGCTGCCGCCGCGCGCATCGCCTGCTCGTCGCGCCCCCACAGGAGGACCTGATGCCGGCCCGCCAGCGCGATGGCGAGCGCCGTACCCCAGGCGCCCGCGCCCAATATCGAGATTTTTACCGGCTGTGCTGCTGTTGACGCTTGCATAAGTCGCTAACCTCTGTCGACCTCTGTTGATTTCCATTCCGGCGAACAGGCCTGGCGCCTTATTCGCCCCAGACGTCGGCGGCCCGCACGAAGCCTGCCTGCCCGTCGCGGTGGCGCACCTTGACCCACCCCGAAGCGCCCGCATCGACCAGTTCCAGCAGTACCCCCTTGTCGGCGGTGAAGACCAGCGGCGCTGCATCGTCGGCCGCCGCGCGGATCCTGGCGCTGGCAACCCTGACAACCAGGTGGCGTCGCGGCATCAGCCGCTTGGCCTCGACCCAGGCCATATCGCCCGCAGCATCGCGCACCTTGTTCCAGTCGCCGTAGGTCAGCACCACTTCGACCGGCATGCCGCGCGGCGCGACATACAGCTTGCGCCCCTTGGCCGACGGCGCGTCGTACATCACCGCCGGCGCCGCGCCGACCGACTTGAACTCGATGGCGGCCGTGGCACTGGCGACGGCAGACATCAACATGGCAAAAGCCACCAGACGTGGAAATTTCATGAATGCACTCCCTCGGCATGTTCCGGCGCGCGCGGGCAGCCGCCCGGCGCATGTCTTTTTATTGGCCGGAATGCCGCTTGGCGATTAATGCTTTGCAGGCGTACCGTCCGACATGACGATGCCGGAGCCGCCGCTCTGTTGTTGCTGCTGCTCTGCCAGAGCCTGCAGGCGCTGCTGGTAGAACGCTTCGAAATTGATTTCCGACAGGTGCACGGGCGGGAAGCCGGCGCGCGTGATAATGTCGGCGATATTGGCGCGCAGGTACGGATAGACGATGTTCGGGCAGCCGATGCCGAGCAGCGGGTCGAGCTGTTCGGCCGGGATGTTGGCGGCTTCGAAAATGCCGGCCTGCTTGCCTTCGACCAGGAAGGCGACCTTGTCCTTGGCCTTGGCGGTGACGGTGATGGTCACGGTCGATTCGAAAACGGTCGGGGCCAGCGCTTCGACGCCGACATCGACCTGCACTTCGATGTTCGGCGCTTCCTGCTCCAGGAACACGGCCGGCGAATTCGGCTGCTCAAGCGACAAGTCTTTCAGATAAATCCGCTGGATCTGGAACACGGGTTGTTGGTTTTGGTCAGCCATGACATGCCTTCGAAGAAAATAAGATGGAAAAGGGACGGCGCACGCCGTCCCCCGGTTGTTGAAGTGCCAAGTCTACGCGCCTTGCAGCAGCGGGTCCAGTTTGCCAGCCCGATCCAGCGCAGAGAGATCATCGAATCCGCCGACGTGGGTCTCGCCGATATAAATCTGCGGCACCGTGCGGCGGCCGGTTTTCTGCATCATTTCGGCGCGCTGCTCCGGCTCAAGGTCGACCCGGATTTTTTCGATATGCTCGACGCCCTTGGACTTCAAGAGGCGCTCTGCCATGGTGCAATACGGGCAAACAGCGGTGCTGTACATGAGGACGCGTGCAGTCATGTCACTTTCCTTACTTAACTAACGGCAAGCTTTGCGCCTGCCAGGCTGCGATACCGCCATCCAGGCTGACGGCTTCGGCGAATCCGGCTTTCTTCAGTTGCGACACGGCCTTGGAGGAGGTCACGCCGCGCTGGCACACCACAATGGCGGTCCTGGCCTTGAACTTATCAAGCTCGCCGATCCGGCCGCCCAGCTCCTTGAGCGGGATATTGCGCGCATCGCGCAAATGGCCGACTGCGAATTCGGCCGGTTCGCGGACATCGACCACAATGGCCTTGCCCTGGTTGAGCAGTTGCGTTGCCTGCAGCAGGGATACCCGGTCGCCGCGTCGTTGCAGATTCGGCCATGCGAGCGCGCCGCCCGATACCAGCGCCAGCGCGATGAGCCAAATGTTATCGATGAGAAATTTCACGGTGCCTCAATAGTGTTAAACAATCGCGACATTATAAAATAGAAGCCAATTCGGCTCCCGAATCCCCTTTCACTGACTTTCCATCATCAACCATGTATAAAATCGTATTCATGCGCCACGGCGAATCCACGTGGAACCTGGACAACCGCTTCACCGGCTGGACCGATGTCGACCTGACTGAAAAAGGCATCGCCGAAGCACGTCAGGCCGGCAAGATCCTCAAGGACGCCGGCTTCACCTTCGACCTGGCCTATACGTCGGTATTGAAGCGCGCCATCCGCACGCTGTGGCTGACGCTGGATGAAATGGACCTGATGTGGATCCCGGTCGAGCACGACTGGCGCCTCAACGAGCGTCACTACGGCGCGTTGCAGGGCTTGAACAAGGCCGAGACCGCCGCCAAGTACGGCGACGAGCAGGTACTGGTCTGGCGCCGCAGCTACGACACGCCGCCCATGCCGCTGGAGCCGAACGATCCGCGCACGTCCTACAACGATCCGCGTTATGCCCAGCTGAAGAAGGAACAGATCCCGCTCACCGAATGCCTGAAAGACACAGTGGCGCGCGTGATGCCGGCCTGGGATGAAGAAATCGCACCGGCCATCCGCGCTGGCAAGCAAATCCTCATTTCGGCCCACGGCAACAGCCTGCGCGCGCTGATCAAGAGCCTGGACGGCATCAGCGATGCCGATATCGTCGGCCTGAACATCCCGAACGGCCAGCCGCTGGTATATGAATTGGACGCGGACCTGAAGCCGATCAAGAGCTACTACCTGGGCGACCAGGAAGCGATCGCAGCGGCGATGAAGGCTGTCGCCAGCCAGGGCAAGTCGAAGTAAGCCTCCATTTTTCAACCATCACCACACCGGGCACCAGGGAATTTCGATTGTCCAGGCATCGCATGCGTATTACGAAGAAATTCCTTGCCACGCTCGGCATCACGGCCGCCATGGCGGGCGGCTTGCTGCCCGCCCATGCCGGAAAAACCACCGACCGCGCCCGGCAAAAGCATGCCGCTGAAGCCGAGCGAGCCGAACTGCAGCAAAAACTCGATACGCTCAAGCGCGAGATCACCCGTACCGAAACGGCCAAGAGCGATGCCGCCGACGCACTGGCGCACTCGGAAGCATCCATCTCGCAAGCCAATCGCGCCCTGCGCGACCTGGGCGAAGAGCAGAGCGCGATCGAAGCCAAGATATCCCAGTTATCGCACGAGCAGGAGCGGCTGGCGCAATCGATCGCAGCCCAGCAGAAGCAGCTCGCCACGCTGCTGCGCGAGCACTACGTAGCCGGCAACGAGGATCGCATCAAGCTGCTGCTGTCTGGCGACAATCCGAACCGGATCAACCGCGACCTGCAATACATGGGCTACGTGTCGCAGGCGCAGGCCAAACTGATCGCAGCGCTGCGCGCCAACATGGCGGCGATCGAAAACAACAAGAGCGCGACCCAGGAGGCGAAAGACGAGCTGGACGAAGTCGCGCAGGAGCAGCGCGAGCAGAAAGCCCAGCTCGAGCAGGAAAAGTCGCGCCGCGCGGCGCTTTTGGCCCAGCTGTCGAACAAGCTGGCCGCGCAGCGCAAGCAGGCCGGCCATATCGAACGCGACGAGCAGCGCCTGGGAGGGCTGGTTGACCGCCTGTCCAAGTTAATCGAGGAACAACGCAAGGCCGAGGCCGCGCAGCTGGAGAAGCGGCGCCAGGAGCAGCTGGCACGCACCGCCGCAAGAAACAGCGCTGCCGCAGCGTCCAAAATGAGCTCGGTCAAGGCGAAGGTGCGCAATCCTGATGCAATAGACGATGACGAACCGCCGCCGAAATTGTTGGGGCGAAATGAACTCACGCCGGAAGCCGGCGTCCAAGACCGGGTATTCGGGCGCTCCTTCGGGTCGCTGCGCGGCCAGTTGCGGCTCCCGGTCAAGGGCGACCTGCTGGCGAAATACGGCAGCAAGCGCGGCGACGGACCGAGCTGGAAAGGATTGTTCATCCGCACGGCCGAAGGCGCGGACGTCAAGGCCGTCGCCGGTGGGCGGGTGGTCTTCGCCGACTGGCTGCGCGGCTTTGGCAATCTGATCATCATTGACCATGGAAGCGAATACCTGACTATTTATGGCAATAACCAGGCGGTCCTGAAGCATGCCGGCGACCTGGTCAAGACAGGCGAGATCATCGCCAGCGCCGGCAACAGCGGCGGCAACGAACAATCGGGTTTATACTTTGAAATGCGGCATCAGGGCCGCGCGTTTGATCCTCTTGAATGGATTTCCAGGTGACACATGAGCAGTAAACTGAAGAACTTCGGTCTTATCGGACTGGGCGTCATCGCCGGCATCGCCGGCTCGATGCAATTCGAAGCGAGCGCGCAAAAGACAACGACGCCCCTGCCGCTGGAAGAGCTGCGGCAGCTGGCCGACGTGTTCGGCCTGATCAAGTCCGACTACGTCGAGTCTGTCGAAGACAAGAAACTGCTCACCGAGGCCATCTCGGGCATGGTCGCCTCGCTCGACCCGCACTCCGCCTACCTCGACAAGAAGGCGTTCAAGGAGCTGCGCGAAGGCACGCAAGGCAAGTTCGTCGGCCTTGGCATCGAGGTCGGGATGGAAGACGGCTACGTGAAGGTCATCTCCCCGATCGAGGATTCGCCTGCGTTCAAGGCCGGCCTGAAGGCCGGCGACCTGATCACGCGCCTGGACAACACCCCGATCAAGGGCATGACGCTCGACGAAGCGGTCAAGCGCATGCGCGGCGAACCCAATACCAAGATCACGCTCACCATCGCCCGCAAGGAAGAAGACAAGCCGATCATCGTCACCATCGTGCGCCAGGAAATCCGGGTGCAGAGCGTGAAGTCGAAGGTGGTCGAACCGGGCTACGCCTGGGTGCGCATTGCGCAATTCCAGGAGCCGACGGTGGAAGACCTGGTCAAGAAGCTCACCGCGATCTACGCGCAGGAGCCGAACCTCAAGGGCTTGGTGCTCGACCTGCGCAACGATCCGGGCGGCGTGCTGCCCGGCGCGATCGGCGTGTCGGCGGCCTTCCTGCCGAAGGACGTTCCGGTGGTGTCGACCAACGGCCAGCTGCCGGATTCCAAGGCGACGTTCTACGCGCGCCGCGAGTTCTACACCTCCTCGCGCGCCGCACTGTCCGATCCGCTGACAAAGCTGCCGGAAGCGGTCAAGAAGGTGCCGATGGTGGTGCTGGTCAACACCGGTTCGGCCTCGGCCTCGGAAATCGTGGCCGGCGCGCTGCAGGATTACAAGCGCGCCACCATCATGGGTACGCAGACTTTCGGCAAGGGCTCGGTGCAGACCATCCGCCAGCTGACCGCCGATACCGCCGTCAAGCTGACCACCGCGCGCTACTACACGCCGAACGGCCGCTCGATCCAGGCCAAGGGCATCGTACCGGACCTGCTGGTTGACGAAAATGCCGACGGTGACGGCCTGAACGGGCTGCGGCTGCGCGAAGCGGACCTGACGCACCACCTGATGAACGACAAGGACAAGGCCAAGGACGACGCCGCGCACGCCAAGCTGGTCGACGAACTGGAAGAAGAACAGCGCTTGGCCGCACTCGAGAAGAAGCGCAAGCCGCTCGAATTCGGCGGCAAGGACGACTTCCAGCTGGCGCAAGCGCTCAACCAGTTGAAGGGCTTGCCGGTCCAGCTCTCGAAGTCCGCCAAGATCGAGAGCAAGAAGGAAGACACCATCAACGACAAGAAGAACGTCAACGGGAACGGCAACGGACACGGCGAGAAGAAATAACCGGTATCCGCGATAGAAAAGGCCGCATTGCGGCCTTTTCCTTTTTTGGCGCCGGAAAGTGCTACATTAGGCCTTCCATTGCGCGCAATACGAAATTCCTCATGAACGACAACCAGCTACTGCGCTACTCCCGCCACATCCTGCTCGACGACATCGGAATCGAAGGCCAGGAAAAGCTGCTGGCCGCCCGTGCGCTGGTGATCGGCGCCGGCGGGCTCGGCTCTCCCGCCGCCTACTATCTGGCGTCTGCCGGCGTGGGCAAGATCACGCTGGTCGACAACGATAGCGTGGACCTCACCAACCTTCAGCGCCAGATCCTGCATACCACCGAGCGCGTCGGCCAGCCGAAAGCGCAATCCGGGAAGCAAACGCTGGAGAAAATCAATCCCGACATCGAGATCGTCGCGCTGAGCGAGCGCGTCGAAGGCGAGCGCCTGAGCGCACTCGTCGCTCAGGCGAGCGTGGTGCTCGACTGCAGCGACAACTTCACGACGCGTCATGCCGTCAACCGCGCCTGCGTCGAGCACGAAGTACCGCTGGTATCGGGCGCGGCGATCCGCTTCGACGGCCAGATATCGGTTTTCGATGCACGCCACGCGGACACGCCCTGCTACGCCTGCCTTTTTCCGCCGGACCAGGAGTTCGAGGAAGTGCTGTGCTCGACCATGGGCGTTTTCGCACCGCTGGTCGGCATCATCGGGACGATGCAGGCGGCCGAAGCGCTGAAGGTGATCGCGGACATCGGCGAATCGCTGGCCGGTCGTCTGCTGCTGCTCGATGCGCGCCACATGGAATGGACCAGCATCCGCGTGGCGCGCAACGCGGGCTGCCCGGTGTGCGGAACTCGAGGGTGTTAAGAGCTAGTCCTGCCTGATCAAACTGGCGCTCGAGCAGGCAGAGAAATCCGCCCCGCCCGAAGTATCCGGCTCCGAGCGCATAGTCTCACCATGCCGATGCGGCGCCGCATCAAGCATGGCGTTGAATTTCCTGTACGCGTTGAAATGGTATTGCTCGACCAGGGTGTGCTGCATCACGCGGTGCGCTTGCGCCTCGACCACCGGCGCCTCGTCGTCCTCTTGCTGCGCCTGCGTGTCCGACGCGGTGACGGATGGCGAAGCTCCACTGCGAGCCGCTGCTTCCGCATTGGCCGCGGCGCTACGCCCGCTGCAACCGGTAATCGCGAAAATGGCGAACGCGATGGCCGATGCCTCCATGGCGCGCGTTAAGCATTGCATTATCATTTGAAGTCTCCCCTCGTATGATTATTTGCGAACCCGGCTTACCCCCTTTGGTTTGTATCAACCGCATTACAGTTGTCCGCCAGAGCCTTATCCCTGCTCAAGCGCGCTTGTCCAACGGATAGCCGCTGCCACGCAGCGGCCACGGTGCCTGCAGCGCCGTTCATAGCCTGATGCTACAATCGGCCGGCAGGATTATTGCCGTCTAGCAATCTTCTTTTTCTCATGCCCCCCGCCGATCTCGCGAAGCTGGTCTTTCTTTCCGCCATTTGGGGCGGCTCGTTCATCTTCCTGCGGCTCGCCGTCCCGGAAGTCGGCCCCCTGCTGACCGCGATGCTGCGCACCTCGCTGGCCGGCATCGCATTGATGACGTATGCGACCGCCACTGGCGTGACGTTGCACTGGCGGGCCAATCTCAAGCCGTTTGCCGTGGTCGGACTGTTTGCCGGCGTCTTGCCGTTCACCTGCTTTTCATTCGCGGCGTTGCATCTGCCGGCGGCCCATTCTGCGGTGCTGAACGCGACGGCGCCGCTGTTCGGCGCGGTGTTCTCGGTGCTGTGGCTGTCCGAGCGCCTGACGGCGCTCAAGATCGTTGGCCTGTTGCTGGGAGTGGCGGGAGTGGCGATCCTGGTCGGCGCCGGCACGCTGGCGGCGACACCAACGACGCTGATCTCGATCACCGCCTGCCTCTTGGCGGCAGCGAGTTACGCGATCTCGAGCATCATCGTCAAAAAGACTGGCATGCCGGGCGGCATCCATCCGATTGCCATGGCCACCGGATCGCTCGTGCTGGGCGGGCTGATGATGCTGCCGGCGGCTCCCTTCGTGCTGCCTAAGACCGTGCCGTCGCCGCTTGCGCTGGGATGCATTGCCGGCCTGTCCCTGCTGTCGTCCGGGCTGGCGCAGGCATTATTCATTCCGTTGATCGTGAAGGTGGGTCCGACACGGGCCATGTGCGTGTCGTTCCTGATTCCCTTGTTCAGCATGTTATGGGGAGCGATTTTCCTGCACGAGGCGGTGCGCGCCGGGACGCTGGCTGGAGGCGCCGTGGTGCTGCTCGCGATGGGGCTTGTGCTGCCGGCCGCGCGCAACGTGCCGGACAAAGCGCTTGCCGGCGAATAGACTATCCGGCCATCAGGCTCGCCCGCAGCACGCCGCGCAGCGCATTGCACACCACGATTTCTTCGGCCCGCCACAAGTCCTCCGGCGTGAGGCGCCGCTCCTGCGCATTCCATGCCGGATCGGCCAGCAGGACCGCGCGCATCACGCCGGGCAGCAGGCCAGACGAAAGCGGCGGCGTGCACCAGCGGCCGTCCAGCTTGACGAACACATTGCTGCGTCCGCCTTCGGTCAGTTCGCCATCCGTGTTCCGAAACAGCATGTCGAACGCGCCCCGCGCTTCCGCCTCGCGCCAGGCGGCATCGTAGCGTTGGCGTACGGTGGTCTTGTGCCGCAGGAAGACATCGTCGGCGGCGACCGCCTCGGGCGCGAGCAGCACGCCTACCGGTTCGTGCAACGGCGCAAGCGGCGCGCTCTGCAAGTCGCAGCCGCCGTCGCGCCGCAATGCCAGCCGCAACCGGTGCGGCACCTCCGGCGGCAGCGCATCGCAAGTCCCGCGCAAGGCGGCGCGCACGCGCGATTGATCATATTGAAATCCGAAATAGCGCGCCGACGCGGACAGGCGCTGCAGGTGCAAATCCAGATGGCGGCAGCCGCCTTTACGCGTGGCGTAGATCGTCTCCAGCAACTCGAATTCATTCGGCAGGCCGGTCAGGAACGCCGCCTTCAGCGCGCACTCGGCGAACTCGTCCGCCGCAAGGCTGTCGTGCACGATGCCCGCGCCCACGCCCATTTCACCCTGGCGCACGCCATTCGCGGCGGCCTGCAGGCAGAGCGTGCGGATCGGCACCGACAGGCAGAAGTCGCCGACGCTGTGTGGGTTGTCCGCACCGGGCGCGTCGAACCAGCCGATGGCTCCGGTATAGATGCCACGCGCATCGGGCTCCAGTTCGCGGATGATCTGCATGGTGCGCCGCTTGGGCGCTCCGGTGATAGAGCCGCACGGATAGAGGGCATGGAATATGTCGCGCAGCGCCACGTCGTCGCGCAGGCGTGCCTCGACGGTGGACGTCATTTGCAGCACGCCGCTGAAGCGGTCGACCTGGAACAGCTGCGGCACCCGTACCGATCCGAACCGGGCCACGCGCCCCAGGTCGTTGCGCAGAAGGTCGACGATCATCAGGTTCTCGGCACGGTTTTTCGGATCAGCCGCGAGCGCCGCGGCACGTTCCCTGTCCTGCCCGGCATCGCCCGTGGCGGCCGCGGTGCCCTTCATCGGGCGTGTCAGCAGCGTGCCTTGCGCGTGCTGCATGAACAGCTCGGGCGACAGGGACAGAACGGCGCGCCCATCCGGCAGCACGATGAATGCGCCGTACGGCACCGGCTGCCGCTGCCGCAGCCGGCGGTACAGCGCGTGCGGCGCGCCGAATGCCTCGAAGCGCAGGCGGTACGTATAGTTGATCTGATAAGTGTCGCCGGCTTCGATGTAGGCGTGGATGCGCGCAATCGCCTCGGCGAACTGCTCCTGCGTCACGCTGGCCGAGATGCCGGCAATGCCGGCCGGCCGGCCATCGTCGCATCGCCGCGCCAGCCATTGTTCGACCTGCGCCGAGGACAGCCGCTCGCAGCGATCGAACAGCATAACCTGCGCCAGCGGCCCGGCATCTTCGCGCGGCGCAAGCGCGTGCAGGGCCGCGCCCAGCTCATAGGAAAACACGCCCACCGCGTGCAAGCCCTGCCGCAACGCATCTTGCATCGCATCGAGCATGGCCGGCAGCCCGGCGGCATCGCCGCAGGACAGCGCGCCGGCATAACCGGTGTACAGGCGCGAGCGCGGATCGGCATCGCCGGCCCGGCAGTCGTCGAGCAGCGCAATGCAATCGGTGGCGGGATTGAAAGGAGAATTCAAGGCGGTACAGACAGCGATAATGCGGCGGCGCGCTGGACACGGCGCCGAAACGCGTATTGTAATGCCAAGCCGGGCAGCGGTCAGGCGGGGCTATTCCCGACGGAGTGCCGCGCAAGCCGCACCTGACCGCTGCCTGTTCTTACGCCAGCAGCAGCGCGATCTGCGCCTGCGCGTTCTCCGACGGACTTTGCTTGAAGCCGCTCTTGGCGAAGCGATGCCAGCGCCCCAGCACCAGGCTCGCGATCATGTTGGCGCGCGCCGCGACCTCGCCTTCCTGCGCCTCGCCCTGCGTGACCGCGATGCGCAGCGCCTGCTTGAGCGACAGCTCGACTCGCTCGACGAACTGGTTCATGCGCAGCTGCAGGCGTTCGTCCTCGTTGACCAGTGCGTCTCCGATCAGCACGCGCGTCATGCCGGGATTGCGCTCGGCGAAATTGAGCAGCATGCCGGCGATCGCGTGCACTTGCGCCAGGCCGTTTTCCTGCTGTTCGCTGATCTGGTTGATCAGGCCGAACACGGTGGATTCGATGAATTCGATCAGGCCTTCGAACATCTGCGCCTTGCTTGCGAAGTGGCGGTACAGCGCCGCCTCCGATACCTCCAGCCTGGCGGCCAGCGCCGCGGTGGTGATTTTTTCTCCCTTGGGATGCTCCAGCATTGCTGCCAGGGCCTGAAGAATCTGGAGCTTGCGTTCGCCCGGTTTTGTGGTTGCCATGATGTTCTGTTGAAGTGAGCTGTTTAACGCAGTCGATGCAGCGTGGTCGGCAATTCCATGACCGATTGTACTTTGACATCGACGTAAATGGGCCTCTTGGTAAACCTCGGCAGCGGCCGGTTGCCCGCCAGCTGCCGCAGGTTGGGGCTGGTCGCCAGGTACTGCGTGATCCAGACGGTGCGCATGCCGATAGCCTTGGCGGCCTTGAGCGTGTCGACACTGTCCTCCACCAATACACAACGGCTAGGAGCGATGCGTTCTTTAGCCACCAGCTTGCGCAGCAGGTGCCGGGACGGCTTCGGGCGCAGCTGCCGATGCACGTGCATCGCTTCGATCGCGATGTGCTTGGCGAAATGCCGGTGCAATCCGAGATGGCGCATCACATCATGCGAATAGCGGCGCGGGGCATTGGTCAGCAGGATCTTGCGCCCCGGGAGGCGCCTGAGCAGCTGGCCGAGGCCGCGCTCGGCGCGGATCATGGAAGGCAGATCATCGAAGCGATGCGCCTCGCGCAAGAAATCGTCCATCCGGACCTGGTGATGCCTGACCATGCCCAGCAAGGTCGCGCCGTAGCGCTTCCAGTACGCCAGCCGCGCCGCGTTGACGGTGTCCGGGTCGGCCGGCGTGTCGCCGTCGCCGAGCACCTTCGCGATGAAGGCATTCATGTTCGCGTTAATGGCCGGGAAAATCGCATGCGATGCGTTGTGCAGCGTGTTATCGAGGTCGAACAACCAAATCGGCTTGGGCATCTGCTAGAGTTGTTTTGAAAGGGAGCGCATGAACATCAGAATTATTTTTTTGCTAAGCGCATTCGCCGCATTTTTTCTTCCGTTCGCCTATGGCGAGAATAATCCAGCCCCTGCCGCCGCACAAGCCACGGCCGCCGCGCGCCGCGGCGCATTGTACCGGGTGCGGCAACAAGGCCACACCGCTTATGTGTTTGGCACCATTCATGTCGGGTTGCCCGCCTTCTTCCCGCTCGACGACCAGGTGACGCAGGCGCTGTCGCATGCCAGCCGCCTGGTGCTGGAACTGGACGTGCGCCGGGACGAGCCGTTCCAGGCGGCGCTGCGAAAGCACGGCCTGTATGCCGACGGCGATACGCTGGAGCGCCACCTGTCGCCTGCGGGCCTTGCGCACTTGCGGCGCGCGCTGGAACGCTTCGGCATGCCGTTCGCGCAGGTGACGATGCTCAAGCCGTGGCTGGTGACGAACATGCTGGTGGGACTGGACCTTGAGCGCCAGGGTTACCAGCGACGCTATGGCATCGAGTTCTTCCTGCTTGCCCAGGCGCAGGCCAAGGAGGTGCGGGAACTGGAGTCGGCCGAATACCAGATGTCGCTGTACGACGACATGAGCGACGCGCAACAGGAACAATACCTGCGCGAGAATCTGGCGGAGCTGGAAGAAAGCGCATCGCGGGGCAAGGCGCGCGCGCTGATCGAGGCCTGGGCCAGCGCCGACGGCGATGCGCAGGAACGGCTGTTGCGCGAGTCGCTGGCGGAGAAAACCCTGTCGGCCGACTTCACGCAGCGCGTCCTGCTCGACAAGCGCAACCCGGAAATGGCCGACAAGATCGGCGCGCTGCTGCAGTCCGGCGAAACGTCATTCGTCGCCATCGGCCTGCTGCACGTGCTGGGGGAAAACGGCGTGCCGGCGCTGCTGCGCCGGCGCGGCTACGAGGTGGAAAAGCTGTATTGACGCCCCGCGCGCCGGATCGGAAATCGGGCACGCGGGAAGGATTGCTCAGTGCGAGCGGATCATGGTGCCGAACGCTTGCTCGGTCAGCACTTCCAGCAGCAGCGAATGCTCGATGCGACCGTCGATGATGTGCACCGTGTTCACGCCGGACTTGGCGGCGTCCAGCGCCGACGAAATCTTCGGCAGCATGCCGCCGGAAATGGTGCCGTCGGCGAACATCTCGTCGATCTCGCGCGCCGACAGGTCGGTCAGCAGGTTGCCCTGCTTGTCCTGCACGCCGGCGATGTTGGTCATCATGATCAGCTTTTCGGCGCGCAGGATTTCCGCGATCTTGCCGGCCACCAGGTCGGCGTTGATGTTGTACGCCTGCCCATCCTCGCCGAAACCGATCGGGGAAATGATCGGGATGAAGGCATCGTCCTGCAGCGCCTTGACCACGGCCGGGTTGATCGCCTCGATCTCGCCGACGAAGCCGATGTCGAGGAACTGGCCCGGATTTTCCTTGTCCGGCATCTTCATCTTGCGCGCGCGGATCAGGCCGCCGTCCTTGCCGGTCAGGCCGACCGCCTGGCCGCCGTAGTGATTAATCAGCATCACGATATCCTGCTGCACTTCGCCGCCCAGCACCCACTCCACCACTTCCATGGTTTCCTCGTCGGTGATGCGCATGCCCTGCACGAAGGTGCCCTGCTTGCCGAGACGCTTCAAGGCATTGTCGATCTGCGGGCCGCCGCCGTGCACCACGACCGGGTTCATGCCGACCAGCTTCAACAGGATGACGTCGCGCGCGAAGCTGTGCTTCAGTCGCTCTTCGGTCATGGCATTGCCGCCGTATTTGACGACGATGGTCTTGCCGTGGAACTTGCGGATATAAGGCAGCGCCTCGGCCAGGATTTGAGCCTTGATCTGCGGGGCAACCGCACTCAGATCGGCGGCGGGATCGGTTAAGTCGGTCATGGTAGGGCCTATCGTCAACATTTTTTCACTGGACGCGATTTTACAGGGAAAGCGCTTCCGAAGCGCGGTTGTCTGCCGTAGCATTTCTTGTATTTCGACGAGGCTTGGGCTAGTCTTTTGCGCAAATGACAACCTCTCCTGACCTTCCTCGCGCACTCGAATCCCTGCGCCCGGCGCTGCTGCGTTTTGCTGCCCTGCAGCTGCGCAACGACAGCTTGGCGGAGGATGTGGTGCAGGACACCCTGATCGCGGTGCTGGAAAAACCGGAGCGCTTCGCCGGCGAGTCGTCGCTGCGCACCTATGTCACCGGCATCCTCAAGCACAAGATCATCGACGCGCTGCGCGGCGCCAGGCGCGAAGTGCGCATCGAAGCCGAGGATGGACAGTCCGACGCCGACGCCATCGACGCACTGTTCAAGCCGGACGGCCACACGGTGGATATGCCGCGTCAATGGGGAGACCCGGGCGCGGCGCTGGAGCAGAAGGATTTTTTCCGTGTCCTGGAACTTTGCCTGGAAAGGCTGCCGCCCCGGAATGCGCGCATTTTCATGATGCGGGAATGGCTGGAACTGGATACCGATGAAATCTGTAAGGAATTGGGCATTTCCTCGTCTAATGCCTGGGTCATGCTGTACCGCGCCCGGATTCAGCTGCGCGAATGCCTTGACCTGAATTGGTTCGGCAACCGGACCCGCTAGGAAAACCCGATGGCGCTCAAGATTACTTGCAAGGAAATACACCGGCTTACCTCGGAAGGGCTGGACCGCGAATTATCCATGGCCGAACTCGCACGCATCCGCGTCCACCTGCTGGTATGCCATGCCTGCCGCAATTTCAGCGGCCAGATGCAACTGCTGCGCCGCGCCATGCGCCAGCTCATGCCTTCGCCCGACGACGACGGACAAGACGGCAAGCAATAGCGATTTATTAACGCATCCAGGCCGGCGATGGCGGCGAAAGGCCGCGGCAGTGATGAATCAGGCCGGCTCGCAGCGCCGGATATCCTGCTTGGGATAGCGCGCCTTGAATCGTTCCAGGGCCGCTTTCTTGTCCGCCTCCATGTCGCGCACCTGGAGCGCCACCAGGTTGACGCTGCGTTCGCCGATGCGGGCCGAGCGCACGCCCTTCTGGTTCAAATTGGCAAGATGCGTGCGCGCCGCTTCTTCCGTCTTGAACACGCCGAGCGAAATCCCCCAGCGCAAGCTGGAATTGTCCTGGATGATGAAAATGTCGCTGACACCCAGGCCGCGCAGCTCCTCCGCCTTCTTCTCTGCCGCTTCGCGGTCGGCCTGCGGCGGAATATAGACGATATGGCTGGTCACTTCCCGCACCGGACGCTGCTCGATGCGGCTGCCGATGGCTAGCGCCGTCAGTTGTGCGGAAACACGCTTGGCATCCTCGGCGTTGAAGTTGCCGAATTCGGTACACGCGATCATGGCCGGCTTTTTCTTCTCCGGCGGGGGCGGCGCTGGCGCTGCCGGCGCTGCATTCGCAACGGCCGCAGGGACAGCGGCGGGCGCAGTCACGGGCGCGGGTGCGGCCTGGGCGGGAGTGGCCGGCTCTGCAGGTGCAACCGGTGCCACAGAGGATGCGGCTGAGGATGCGGCACCGGCCGCCGCCGTGCCGGGCGCGGCACTCGGGGCAGAGGCAAGCTTGATCTTGTCGGCATTGAGCTGATTGGCTAAGCGTGCCGGCTCGCGCCCGCTCGGCAGCCACCAGTCGAGATAGCCGCGCTGGTAGGAAAACAACGCGGCATTGGCCAGCACCAGCAGCCAGAAAAAGAATTTCAGCATGATGTGTTGTGTCGTGCGGTGCTGATGGCGACTTGATGCAAGCCGATCAGCACGAGATTGTCGACCCTGCGGTGCGGCGCCGGCAGGTGCGGCGCGATCAGGGCGGCGGCGCCGCCGGAAAGAATGCATTGCACCCGGCCGCCGCTGCGCTGCGCATGCGCCGCGAGCGCCCGCTCGATGGCGCCGGCTTGCGCGGCGATGCAGCCGCTGGCGATCGCCGCATCGGTATTGTCCGCGAACGGGTCCGCAATATCGAGGCCTTGCGCCACCTGGGGCAATTGCGCGGTATTGCTGGCGAGCGAACTGGCCATCAGGCCCAGCCCGGGTAGGATCATGCCGCCGATGAATACGCCGTCCGCCGAGATGGCATCGATCGTGGTCGCCGTACCGCAGGTGGCGACAATGAGGGGCTGATCCGGGAACAAGGCATGCGCCCCGATCGCTGATGCGAAACGATCGCACCCGAGCTGGGTTGGATTACGGTAAGCGTTACGCACGCCGCCCAGTGTCGCCGCCGAACAAAACCATTCCAGCGGCACCGGCTGCATGCCTAGCGCGCGCAGCAACACCTGTTCCAGCGCATCGCGCATGGCCTGCCCGGCCACGTTCGAAATCAGCACCCGCACGATATTCTGCCCGCGCCATTCATCGGCCAGCTCCAGCAACCGGGCATGTTCGACCATGCCGCTGGCGGTCCAGCCGCCCAGTTCGCCCGGCACGTGCGCGCCGCTCGGGACCATTGCCCATTTCACGCGGGTATTGCCGGCATCTATCAGTAGCAGCATTCCGTTTACCTTTCCGACGGCCGCAGCGATACGTCGCCGGCCATGATTGCAATGCGGCCGGCGGCGCCGTCCAGCAAGAAGCGGCCGATGGCATCGACCCCGACAGCAGTTCCTTCATGCAATATTTTGCCGTGATCGACGATGACGACCGGCTTGCCGGCATAGGCGTGCAAGTGGTTCCAGCGCGTCACGAAGGCGGCCAGTCCTTCCTGCCCGAATTGCTCCATGGCTTCGGCCAGCCGGTTCAACAGGGTAGCCATCAACATGTCCTGATCCAGGTCCGCCAGCCAGGGGATATTGGCGACCGGGCGCTCGATGCGCGCGACCAGTTCCTCGTCGAGCGCCATGTTGATCCCGATGCCGATCACGGCCCAGCTCTGGTCGGAGCGGGTTGCCGCCGCGCTTTCGATGAGGATGCCGGCCAGCTTTTTTCCTTCATAGAGCACGTCATTCGGCCACTTCAGCCGGACGTTCACATTGAACATGTCAAGCGTTTCCGCAAGCGCAACCCCGACGGCCAACGGCAATCCGACCAGCGCCTGCAACGGCGCGTCGAATTTCCATGCCAGCGAAAAGGTCAGCGACTTGCCGGGCGCCGACAGCCAGCTGCGCCCGGCGCGTCCGCGCCCCGCTGTCTGGGTGCGCGCGACCAGCAAGGCGGGCGTCGCCATCGTCGGCAGCGCGGCAAGCAGGTCGGCATTGGTGGAGCCGGTTTCGTCCACTACCTTGAGCGCCACCTGTCGCGCGGCCGGATGGCAAAAACTGGAAATGCGTTCGGGGGAAAGTTTCATGGCGTGATTGTAACGGGACGACTCTGGTCCGTCATTTTCTGATGCGGACGGCATGATCTGGCAAAGGATGACGACAGGATAATTCTCCCTTAAACTCGCAGCATGACAAATCAGCAACCGCCCGCCCTGAACATCGAACCCGGCACGCACCTGGCGGTTCGCGCCGTCGGCAGCTGGCAAGTCAATGCGCTGGCGCAATCCGGCGTCATGAAGAGCATTCAGGCGACGCTGCACAGGTTGCCGCAGAGCCCACATATTGCTTGGGATTTAACGCAGATCGCCTCTCTCGACCATATCGGCGCCCAACTGCTGTGGAATGCATGGGGCAAGACGCGCCCGCAGCAGCTCGCACTGGCCGACGACCATCGCGACATTTTTAACCGCATCGAGCGCAGCGCGCCGCTTCGGCTCCCGCCGGGCCGGCGCGACGGGCCACTGGGCCGGCGCCTGCAACGCTGGCTGCACGACCTCGCCGGCCATGCCTATTATTTCGTCGGCCTGATCGGACAGCTGACCATCGACATGGGCAGCTTCCTGATGCGCCCCCAGCGCGGACCGTGGAAAGAAATTTCCGCCAACGTGTTCCATATCGGCTACCGTGCGCTCGGTATCACCGCGCTGGTGGCATTCCTGATCGGCGTGGTGCTGTCCTACCTGTCGGCGCAACAGCTGCATACCTTCGGCGCGGATGTCTACCTGGTCAACATCCTGGGCATGAGCATCATCCGCGAACTGGGACCGATGCTGGCCGCCATCCTGGTCGCCGGACGCTCCGGCTCGGCCATCACGGCCCAGCTGGGCGTCATGCGCGTGACCGAGGAGCTCGATGCGATGCTGGTGATGGGCATGCCGCATGGCTATCGCCTGATCCTGCCGCGCGTATTGGCGCTGGCGATCTCGATGCCGCTCTTGGTGATCTGGACCGATGCAATCGCCCTGGTCGGCGGCATGACCGCGGCGCACCTGGAGCTCGGCCTGTCGCCCAGCTACTTCCTGCAGCGCCTGCCGTCCGTCGTGCCCCTGTTGAACTACTGGATCGGACTCGGCAAGGGCATCGTGTTCGGCATGCTGATCGCGCTGGTGGCCTGCCACTTCGGACTGCGCGTCAAGCCCAATACCGAAAGCCTGGGCCAGGGCACCACGCTATCGGTCGTCACCGCCATTACCGCAGTGATCCTGGCCGATGCGGTGTTCGCGATCCTGTTCAAGGGCGTGGGGTTCCGCTGATGCCGCAGCCCATCATCCAGATCCGGGACCTGTGCACTCGCTTCGATCAGTTCGTGGTCCACCAGGATCTCAATCTCGAGGTCCGCAAGGGTGAAATCCTGTCGCTGGTGGGCGGTTCCGGTTCCGGCAAGACTACGCTGCTGCGGCAGATGCTGGGGCTGGAGCAGCCGGCGCACGGCACGGTGCGGGTGTTCGGCGAAGACATCCACCGCGCCACGGGCGCGCAGTTGCAGGCGCTGCGCAACCGGTGGGGCATGCTGTTCCAGCACGGCGCGCTGTTTTCCGCGCTCACCGCGTTCGACAACGTCGCGCAGCCGATGCGCGAGTTGCGCGCGTTGCCGGAAGGTCTGATCCGCGACGCGGTCCTGCTCAAGCTCGACATGGTGGGCATCAGTCCGGGCGATGCGCTGAAAATGCCGGCCGACCTGTCCGGCGGGATGGTCAAGCGCGTGGCGCTGGCGCGCGCGCTTGCACTGGAACCGCAACTGCTGTTCCTGGACGAGCCGACCGCCGGCCTCGACCCGGACCTGTCGGACAGCTTCGTCAATCTGATTCGCGCGCTGCACCGCGAACTGCATCTGACGGTGGTGATGGTCACGCATGACCTCGACACGCTGTTCGAGCTGTCGACGCGGGTAGCCGTGCTGGCGGAAAAGCATGTGATCGCCAACGACACGCCGGAAGAGGTGATCAGGATGCCGCATCCGTTCGTCAAGGAATTCTTCCTCGGGGAGCGCGGCCGGCGCGCGCTGGAAGTATTACGCAACAAGGAAATGGACATGGAACATGGAAAATAAGTCGCATGCCGTCGTTGCCGGCCTTTTCACGCTGGCGCTGCTGGCCGCCGCGGTCCTGATCGGCCTGTGGCTCAATCGCGACCGCGTGCAATGGGTGCCGTACCAGATCGCGACCAAGCAGTCGATTCCCGGCCTCAATCCCCAGGCCAACGTGCGCTATCGCGGACTGGACGTCGGCAAGGTGGAAGACATTTCGTTCGACCCGCAGGTGCCGGGGCAGATCCTGGTGCGCATCAAGGTCCGGCCGGACACGCCGGTCACGCATTCGACCTTTGCCTCGCTCGGCTACCAGGGCGTCACCGGCATCGCTTATGTCCAACTGGATGACGATGGCAGCAACCCGACCAAGCTGCCAAGCAGCGAGGAAAATATCGCGCGCATCGACATGCGGCCCAGCCTGTTCGACCAGCTGCAGACGCGCGGGCTGGCCATCCTGCAGCAGGCGCAGGAAGTAACCCGGCGCCTCAACGACATGCTCGCGCCGGCCAACCAGCAAGCCATCCTGAGCGCCTTTGAAAAGGCAGGCAAGGCCGCCTCGGCCATGGAAGCCGTCCCGCGGCAACTGCAGCCGACCCTGGAAAAACTGCCGGCCCTGACGGCGCAGGCGCAGCAAACCTTAAGCTCCGTCAATACCCTGGCACAAAACACCAGCGCCCTCACCGTCAGCCTGGACAAGATGTCGCGCAACCTGCAGGCTCCCGGCGGCGCGCTGGCACAACTGGGCAACGCGGCTGAACAGATGGGCAGCATGGCCAGCAAACTCGAATACGAAACGCTGCCGCTGGCCGGCGACATGCGCTCGTCGTTGCGCGCGCTCAACCGTACGCTCGACAACCTGAACGAACGTCCGCAAAGCGTGTTGTTCGGCATGCCGCGCGCCGCGCCCGGCCCCGGCGAGCCCGGCTTTGGCGCCCCCTCCAGATAAGGGAACAACAGATGAAAAAAACACTCCAGAGGATTCCCGCGCTGTGTGCGATGTGCATGTTGCTCGTCAGCTGCGCGCTGCCCAGACCGGAATCGGCAACGCTGTACGATCTCGGGCCGGCACGTCCGATGACCGGCGCGCCGGCCTTGCCCGCGATAAGCGTGGCGGACGTGACGGCGCCCGGCTGGCTCGACCGGCCGCTGATGTTTTACCGGCTGAATTACCAGAGCGATCTGCAGCCGCGCGCTTATACGCAAAGCCGCTGGATGACGCCGCCGACGCAGATGGTCACGCAGCGCGTGAAGACGCGCATCGCGCAGGCCGGCGGGGTTGTATTGCCGGCCTCCGACGGGGCCGCCAACATGCCGTTGCTGCGCATCGAAGCTGACGATTTCATGCAAGTCTTCGACGTGCCCGGAAAAAGCGTCGGCCGGGTGACCTTGCGCGCGTCGCTGTTCCGGGGACGCGTACTGGTGGCGCAACAATCGTTCAGCAGCCAGGTGCCGGCCGCCAGCGCCGATGCCGGCGGCGGCGCACGGGCGCTGGCAGCGGCTAGCGATATGGCGATTGCCGACATAATGCGGTGGCTGGCCGCGTTGCCGCAAAGACAGGGAGACGCCATGGGGCGTCCCGCAGGCGCGCCATGACAGCACCATGACCGAACCATGCCATTGAACAAGGAAAGCCTGCAAACGGCCGCCGCCGAACCGGATGCCACGCCGCACGTATCAACCTTCGCGCGCGTCGGGCTGGCGATGTACAGCTTCCTGATCGTTTATGCCAGCCTGTATCCGTTCTCTAACTGGCGCGACATCGGTTTGCCGTTCTGGGCCTTCCTGCTGCAGCCTTTGCCGCATTACTGGACAGGGTTCGACGTCATCACGAATGTCATCGGCTACATGCCGTTCGGCATGCTGGTCGTCTTTGCGCTGCATCCGCACTTGCGGGGCTGGGCAGCGGCCCTGCTCGCCGTCGCATGCGGCGCACTGCTGTCCGGGAGCATGGAAGCGCTGCAAACCTATCTTCCCAACCGGGTGTCTTCCAACCTGGATTTCATCACCAATCTTTCCGGAACCTGCATCGGCGCGATTGCCGGCGTGCGCCTGGGGCGCGTCTTCCTTGAACAAAGCCGCCTGCTGCGGCTGCGCCAGCGCTGGTTCGTGGAGGACGCGGGACGCGGCCTGATCGTGATCGGGCTGTGGCCGCTGGCGCAGATTTATCCGCAAAGCTATCTGTTCGGGCATGGGCAGTTCATGCCGCTGCTGTCCGAATGGCTGTCGCATCTGCTGGAAACGCCGGTCGACCTGGTCACGCTGCTGCGGCGTGACATGGAATTCAGCGTGCAGGAGTACTGGCTGTCCGAAACCATCATTACCGCCTGCGGCCTGGCCGGCGCGCTGCTGACCGCATCCTGCCTGCTGCGCAAGCAGGCGCCGCGCGCGGTGTTGCTGCTGCTCCTGCTGGCGGCGGCGCTGGCGGCCAAGGTCTTGGCCAGCGGCTTGTTCTTTGCGCCGGAAAACGCCTTCGCCTGGCTCACGCCCGGCGCCAAGGGCGGATTGCTGGTCGGCGCGATGATGGCGTCCGGCCTCATCTTCGCGCCGCATACGATGCAGCGGCGGCTGGCGGTGGTCAGCCTGTTGGCGAGCTTCATCGCGGTCAACCTGGTACCGACCAATCCTTATTTCGTCGCGACGCTGCAGGCCTGGATACAAGGGAAATTCCTGAATTTCAACGGCGCCGCGCATTTCCTGTCGCTGTTCTGGCAATTTTTCGCGCTGTGGTTTCTTTTGCATCCGGCGCATCGCCTGAAGCGGAGCTGACACGGGTGTATCATCTCGCCTTTGGGTAACACGACCGATCATGAGCGACCAGCAGTACTATCAGCACCACGTCTTTTTCTGCCTCAACCAGCGCGAGGAAGGACGCCCCTGCTGCGCCGACAAGGGCGCACAGGCGGCGCAAGAGCATGCAAAAAAGCGCATCAAGGAATTGCACCTGAACGGCCAGGGTAAGGTCCGCATCAACAAGGCCGGCTGCCTGGACCGCTGCGAGGAAGGCCCGGTGCTGGTGGTTTATCCGGAAGGCACCTGGTACACCTATGTCGACAACCACGACATCGACGAAATCATCGATGAACACCTGGTCGGTGGCAAAGTCGTCGAGCGCTTGAAAATCTGACAATGAACGCCCATACCCAACGCTTCTCCCTCGCCGGCGCGGCGGGCGCGCTGGAGTGCGCGCTCGACCTGCCGCACGGCGCGCCGCGCGGCATCGCACTTGTAGCCCACCCGCATCCGCTGTATGGCGGCACGATGGACAACAAGGTGGCGCAGACGCTGGCGCGCGCCTTCGTCGCGCTCGGCTATGCCGCCGTGCGCATGAATTTCCGCGGTGTCGGCAAGTCCGAAGGCGAACACGATGCCGGCCGCGGCGAAACCGACGACATGGCGCTTTTGCTGGCGCATATGCAGCAGCAATATCCCGGCTTGCCGGTCGCGCTGTCCGGTTTCTCTTTTGGCACTGTGGTTCAGGCGCAACTGCAACAACGTCTGGCCGAGCAAGGCGCGCCGGCCGAACGCCTGGTCCTGGTCGGTACCGCCGCCGGCAAGTGGGTCATCCCGGACGTTCCCGCCAACACTATCCTGATCCATGGCGAACACGACGAGACGATTCCATTGTCAGATGTGCTCGACTGGGCACGCCCGCAAGACTTGCCGGTCATCGTCATCCCGGGCGCCGATCATTTTTTTCACCGCAAGTTGCAACATATAAAGAATTTCGTGGTCGAAATGTGGCACCGCTGACCGCCGGTTCAAAAACCGTTGCAATTGACTGCAATCAACGGCTGGTTTTTAAACCGGCGCAAGCAGCAGCGCTATAATTTCGAGCTTGTTTCTTCGCGTCATCCGCCGGACTCCGAGCGGACTTTCATTTGTTATATTCATGAAAAAATTATTTGCGGCGCTTGCCGCCTCAGCCCTCTCGTTGTCCTGCGCCTTCGCGCAATCCGTTCCTGCGCCCACCATCGACGCCAAGTCGTGGCTGCTGCTCGACGCCACCAGCGGCCAGGTGCTGGCCTCGCACGAACCCGACATGCGCATCGAGCCGGCTTCGCTGGCCAAGCTGATGACGGCCTACCTCGCATCGGCCGCGATCAAGGAAAAGCGCCTCGACGCCAACCAGATGGTGAACGTCTCGGTGCGCGCTTGGAAAGTCGACAAGAGCAGCTCGAAAATGTTTATCGATCCGGCCACGCCGGTGAAGGTCAACGACCTGCTGTACGGCCTGATCATCCAGTCCGGCAACGACTCGGCCGTGGCGCTGGCCGAAGCGGTGGCCGGCACCGAGGATGCGTTCGCCGCCCTGATGAACCGCGAAGCCGAGCGCATGGGCATGAAGTCGACCCACTTCGTCAATGCGCACGGCCTGCCCGATCCCGGCAATTATTCGACGGCACGCGACCTGGCGACGCTGGCGACGCACGTGGTCTACGACCACCCGGAAGACTACAAGATCTACTCGATCAAGGAATACACCTATAACAACATCAAGCAGCAGAACCGCAACCGCCTGCTGTGGCTGGATCCGACGGTCGACGGCCTGAAAACCGGCCACACTTCCAGCGCCGGCTACTGCCTGATCTCGACTGCGCATCGCCCGAGCGGCAACAGCGACCGCCGCCTGATCTCGGTCGTCATCGGCACGCCATCCGACCAGGTGCGCACGCAGGAAAGCCAGAAACTGTTGAACTGGGGCTTCCAGAATTTCGACACCGTCAAGCTGTATGCGAAGGGCCAGGCGGTCCAAACGCCGCAAGTCTGGAAAGGCTCGCAAAACACGGTGAAGATCGGCTTTACGCATGATGTCTATGTGACCGTGCCGAAGGGCATTGCCGACAAGATGAAGCCGGTGCTGGAACGCAAGGACCCGCTGATCGCGCCGGTCAACCAGAACAGCAAGGTCGGTACGCTGAAGGTGATGGTCGACGGCAAGCAGCAAAGCGAGTTGCCGGTCGTCGCGCTGGAGCAAGTGAACCAGGCCAGCATCTTCGGCCGCGCCTGGGACTCGGTGCGCCTGATGATGAAATAACCGGCCGGCGCGGGCAGTCCTGCCCGTCCAGCCCCAACGAACGCGGCGGACATGGCGAACAACGGAAGCGACGCTTCTTCTCGCCATGCCCGCCGCGTTTCACATTTTGGCGTTCGAGCACGAAGCGCCGCCTGCCTTCAATCGACATGCAAGATCCTCTCGTCTACCTCAACGGTGCCTTCACTTCCCTGTCCGAAGCGAAGATCCCGGTGCTCGACCGCGGCTTCATTTTCGGCGACGGCGTCTATGAAGTGATTCCGATGTACGCCGGCCGGCTGTTTCGCGTCCGGCAGCACATGGCGCGCCTGTTCCGCAGTCTGGCGGCGGTCGGCATCGCCAATCCGTACAGCGAACAGGAATGGATGGCATTGATCGCGCGCGTGACCGATGCCTACGCCGCCGGATTTGCAGCCGACAACCAGCTGGTCTACATGCAGGTCACGCGCGGCGTGGCGCGGCGGGCGCATGCCTTCCCGAAGGATGTCGCGCCGACCGTCTTCATCATGACCAACGACTTCACGCCGCCGTCGGCCGAAATGTGTGACAACGGCATCGCCTGCGTCACCATGGAAGACCAGCGCTGGCTGCGCTGCGACATCAAGTCGATCTCCCTGCTCGGCAACGTGCTGGCCGCGCAGCAGGCAGCCGAGCAAGGCGCGGCCGAGGCGATCCAGTTCCGCGACGGCTTCCTGACCGAGGGCGCGTCTTCGAACGTGTGGGTCGTCAAGGATGGCAAACTAATGGGGCCGCCGACGGATGCCTTGATCCTGGAAGGCATCCGCTACGGCTTGATCGCGGAACTATGCGCCACATGCAACATCCCTTTCGAAGCGCGCCGGATTACGCGCAGCGAAGTCTTCTCAGCGGACGAGGTGCTGCTGTCGTCGGCCGGCAGAGAAGTCCTGCCGGTGGTTACGCTGGACGGCCGGCCCGTGGGCGATGGCAAGCCCGGCCCGGTATTCCGGCTGCTCCACGCGGCCTACCAGGATGCCAAGAGGGCGTAAAATAGACATCTTTCCGACCGAATGGCGCTCTTGCGCCATCCGTATCGAGCACCTCATTCGAACGGCCGTTCCTGCTTACCTCCGAACCGCCGCAGCGAGCACATCATGACGCAGACCTCCGACACCCTTATCGAATATCCGAGCGACTTCCCGATCAAGATCATGGGCATCATGCAGGACGCCTTTGCCCAGACGATGGTCGAAGTCGTGACGCGGCACGATCCGACCTTCCATGCCGGCAAGATGGAAATGCGCCCTTCTTCCAAGGGCACCTATCTGTCGCTGACCGTTACCGTGCGCGCCATCAGCCGCGAGCAGCTCGACAACCTGTACCGCGAGCTGAGCTCGCATCCGATGGTGAAGGTCGTCCTGTAATCCTGTAACTCAGGGCGGGCCGAGTTTCGCCACCTCGTCGAACAACCATTGGCGAAACGCCCGCACCTGCGGCTTTTGCAGCGCCTCCGGCGGACAGACCAGATAGTAGGAATGCGGGCACCGGATTGCGACGTCGAACAGCCGCACCAGTTCGCCCGACGCCAGTTCCGTCATTGCGATCGCATGGCGCGCCAGCGCGATGCCGTGCCCTTCGGCCGCCGCGCGCACCAGCATCGACGAATCCTGAAACACAAGTCCCCCGGTCGGCTCCGGCAAATCCAGCCCTGCAGCCTGAAACCAGGGCGGCCAGGGTTCGCCCTCGCAGCGCAGCAGCATGCCGCGCGCCAGTCTGGCCGGCGACTTCGGCAGCTTGCCGCCGTTGAAGCGCGGACTGGCCACCGGATAATAGTAATCATCCATCAGCTTCTCGCTGGCCAATCCTGCATAACCGCCTTTTCCGAAGCGGATGCCGACGTCGACCGCTTCGCGCACGAAGTCGGTGAGATGGTTGCTCGACTGTAGCATCACCTCCAGCTCGGGATGCTGCTCGATGAACCGTCCCAGGCGCGGCGCCAGCCAGCGTCCCGCAAAGGACGGCAGCGCGGTGATGGTCAACCGCTGCTGCTTGCCCCCCTCCCTGAGCGCGTCGGCCTCGGCTGCGATATCGCCCAGCGCGCGGCGCAGCGTCGCTGCGAATCGCTCGCCTTCCGGCGTGATGGCGATGCGCTTGCCGTGCCGCGCAAACAGCGCCACGCCCAAGTCGGCCTCCAGCGCGCGCACCTGGTGGCTGATCGCGCCGTGGGTGACATGGATTTCCTCGGCCGCGCGCGAGAAATTCCCGTGGCGCGCCGCCGCCTCGAATGCGCGCAAGGCGGCCAGATTGGGCAGGCGTCGCAGGTCAGCCATGTCATGTGAGCAAAATTAACAAGAGAGTCGAAAATATATCGTTTAGATAACACCGGCACAAGCACTAGAATGAGTTCACAAGGCAGGGTTGATCCGTTTCCGCGAGCCTGCAGCGGCGCCCCGCCCGCCATTTCAGGAGTCCATGACCATGAGAAGCCTTTTCACAAAACAATCGCTCACGGTTTTGCCCGGCCAGGTTGTTTCCGGGATCGCCGGGCGTGTGCAGACACTGCGTTTGCGGCAAGGCCGCCTCTGGATTACCGTCGAGGGCATTCCGCACGATTACTGGCTGTCGGCGGGCGACACATTCACGACGCTCCCCGGCAGGCTGACCGTGGTCGAGGCGGACAGCGCCGCAAGCCGCATCGACGTCGAGTCGCCGGCAAGCTGGCCGGACGCACTGAAAACGCTGGCCGGCCCGCTGGCCGCTCGCTTCGCCTCGCGCCGCACGGCGACCGCATCCTTCAAGCGGCACGGCACATGCAGCGGCAACTGCTGAGACTGTCCCCACCCACGCCCCGAACAGCCCCATGCAAAAAATTATCCGCAGCCGCGACTTTACCGCCGAGCGCCCCTGGGGAGCGCTCGACATCGCCCGCATGAACGGCGTCACCACCCGCCTGCACTGGACCGATACGCCGTATCAGTGGCATGTCAATGACGGCGAGGAAGTGTTCGCCGTACTGGATGGCGCGGTCGACATGCATTACCGCGAGGCAGGGGTCGAGAAAATCGCGCAACTGCAGGCCGGCGATGTGTTTTTCGCCGGCGCCGGCTGCGAACACGTCGCCCACCCGCGCGGCGCAGCACGTATCCTCGTCATAGAAAAGGAAGGCAGCGTCTAGCTTTTCTTCCTTCCGAAATACCGGAATGTCCGCCACCTGGTGCGAATTTGAACAGTGCCTTCATGAACTGTTCAAAAATAGGACATGCGCACCGCTACCCGCGTGCCCGGCAAATTCCCCTCCCCCTTCGTTCCGCTTCCCCGCTCCGCCCCGAAAGGCGCGCCAGCCCACGCTTTGCGCTGCATACACCGCCGCCCAAGACTGTCTGGCACAGCGCTTGCCCTATGTATCACGTACTCGCGGCACCATACCGCGAGACATATACGCCAATAGCCTGCCCCACACCATTTTGGAGGAAGACATGAATCTTGCAGACATCAGCAAACTCGGCATCAAGAATCCGTTCAAGCAACGCTATGACAACTTCATCGGCGGCAAATTCGTGGCGCCGACCGGTGGCCAGTACTTCCAGAACATCAGCCCGGTGATCGGCCAGCCCTTCTGCGAGATCGCACGCTCCACCGCCGAAGACATCGAACTGGCGCTCGACGCGGCCCATGCCGCAAAGGCTGCCTGGGGCAAGACATCCCCGGCCGACCGCGCCCGCGTGCTCAACAAGATCGCCGACCGCATGGAAGCCAACCTGGAATTGCTGGCGACCGCCGAAACGATCGACAACGGCAAGCCGATCCGCGAAACGATGGCCGCCGACATCCCGCTGGCGATCGACCACTTCCGCTACTTCGCCGGCTGCATCCGCGCCCAGGAAGGCAGCGTCGCGCCGATCGACGCCGATACCTATGCCTATCATTTCCATGAGCCGCTCGGCGTGGTCGGCCAGATCATTCCGTGGAATTTCCCGATCCTGATGGCTGTGTGGAAGCTGGCGCCGGCGCTGGCCGCAGGCAACTGCGTGGTGCTGAAGCCGGCCGAGCAGACCCCGGCCTCGATCATGGTGCTGGCCGAGCTGATCGCCGATCTGCTGCCGCCCGGCGTGCTGAACATCGTCAACGGCTTCGGCCTGGAAGCCGGCAAGCCGCTGGCCTCCAGCAAGCGCATCGCCAAGATCGCATTCACCGGCGAAACCGGCACCGGCCGCCTGATCATGCAATACGCCGCGCAAAACATTATCCCGGTGACGCTGGAACTGGGCGGAAAATCGCCCAACATCTTCTTCGAAGACGTGCTGGATGCGGACGACGAATTCTTCGACAAGTGCCTGGAAGGCTTCGCGATGTTCGCCCTGAACCAGGGCGAAGTCTGTACCTGCCCGTCGCGCGTGCTGGTGCAGGAATCGATCTACGACAAGTTCATGGAACGCGCAGTAAAACGTGTCGCTGCCATCAAGCAGGGCAATCCGCTCGACAGCACCACCATGATCGGCGCCCAGGCTTCGCAAGAGCAGATGGAAAAGATCCTGTCCTACCTGGACATCGGCCGCCAGGAAGGTGCGAAGGTGCTGATCGGCGGCGAGCAGAACCTCCTGTCGGGCGACTTGGCCGGCGGCTATTACGTGAAGCCGACCATCTTCGCCGGCAACAACAAGATGCGCATCTTCCAGGAAGAGATCTTCGGGCCGGTGGTGTCGGTCACCACCTTCAAGGATGAAGCGGACGCGCTGGCGATCGCCAACGACACGCTGTACGGTCTGGGCGCGGGCGTTTGGACCCGCGACGGCTCGCGCGCCTTCCGCATGGGCCGCAGCATCCAGGCCGGCCGCGTGTGGACCAACTGCTACCACCTGTATCCGGCGCACGCGGCATTCGGCGGCTACAAGCAGTCTGGCATCGGACGCGAAACCCACAAGATGATGCTTGAACATTACCAGCAAACCAAGAATCTGCTGGTGAGCTACAGCCCGAAAGCGCTCGGCTTCTTCTAAGCGTTCATCAGGCGGCGTGCCTTGCCACAAGCAGGGCACGCCTGTTTTTTCTGCGTGGAGAACGAACATGGCACAACCGGTGGTTCAGCGTGTGGTGGCAACCGAAGCCGCCCGGGAATTCATTGCGGCGTTGCGGGAAAAGCATGGTGAACTAATGTTTTTCCAGTCGGGCGGATGTTGCGACGGCAGCGCGCCTCTGTGCTACGCGGCAGGTGATTTCAACATCAGTGCGAGCGACGTTTTCCTCGGCAACGTATACGGCGTGCCGTTCTACATGGGCGCCGACCAGTTCGAATACTGGAAGCACACACAGCTCATCATCGACGTGGTCGCCGGAAACGGCGGCATGTTTTCGCTCGATAACGGTACCGGGAAGCGCTTCCTGACGCGCTCCAGGCTGTTCACCGACGAAGAAAATGACGCGCTGCTGCAAGCCCGATAGAACGGGCAAGCCCCTCCCGCGGCCGCCCACCCTGGCGCGTGGTGCCGATTGAATTGTCCCGAACTGGGACAATGTCGTGTCAGGCGCTCCGCTCTCCGCACAGATCGCGCAGGAATTCCGTTTTCACCTCTGCCGCCGGCAAGCCGCGCGCGAGCAGGTGGTGCAGCTTGACGAAGGCTGCCTCGAACGTCATGTCTCCCGCGCCGATCACGCCGGCATCGATCATGCCCGCGCCGGCCGCATAGGCGCCGATCGTCACCCTGCCGTGCGGCGACTGGCTGCAGGCAGCCAGCACCGTCCCCGCCGCGTCGGCGCGCGCAAGTATGTCGAGCAGCGCCGCATCGCGGTCCGGCACATTGCCCGCGCCGTAGCATTGCAGCACCACGGCGTCCGGCTTCAGGTCCAGCAATGCCTGCACCGCCCGCAGCGGCAAGCCAGGCACGAAGCGCATCGGCAACACGGTACGGTTTTCGTACTCCGGCAGTTCGAATCGCTCCTGGCCTGGGTCGGGCAGCAAGGCGGCATGATTAAGCCGCACCTCGATGCCTGCCTCGCCCAGCCACAGGTAGTTGGGGCTGTCGAATGCGTCGAGACGTTCGGCGCTCACCTTGGTAGCGCGATTGCCGCGCAGCAGGCGCTGGTTGAAATACAGCGCGACTTCGTGGATCGCCTCCGAGGCGGCCAGCTGCAGCGACGTGATCAGGTTGTGCGGCGCATCCGAGCGCGCCACGCTCAAGGGAATCTGCGAACCGGTGACGATGACGGGTTTACGCACGCCTTGCAGCATGTAGGACAGCGCCGCCGCGGTATAGGCCATGGTGTCGGTGCCGTGCAGGACGACAAAGCCGTCATACTCGTGATAGCGCGCGGCGATATCGCGTCCGATCCGCTGCCAGTCGCAGGGTGTGGCATTGCTGCTGTCGATCGGTTCGGCGTACTGGTGCAGCGTGTAGCGCGGCACGGCGCCGCTCCCGCCGTCCAGCAGGCGGGACAGCGCCGCGGCGAAATCGCGCATCGGCGCATAGCCCCGCGCGGTTTTTTCCATACCGACGGTGCCGCCGGTGTAAATCAGGCCGATATGCTTTTGTTTCATCGTCATTATTCCATCCTGCCGGTTCGACGGTCGCGCCGTCTTCCGGCGTGCCGAGCCGAAAGCGCAAAAGTATGCCACGGTCCGCCGCGCCGGATGAAAGCACCCGGCCAGCCAGCCGGCACAGGATGGACAATTCGGCCTTCGCGGGCGGCCCGTCTCCGACCGCCCGTCGTCGCCGTTCGTGTTACTTCACCACGGCGATCTGTTCGCGCTTGCCACCCTTGTAGGTGTACAGCGTCAGGGTGCCGTTCTTGATATCGCCCTTGGCGTCGAAGGCGATATTGCCGGTCACGCCCTTGTAGCTGATCTTGTGCAGTTCGGGCAGGTATTTCGCCGGCTCGGCCGAATTGGCCTTTTTCATCGCCTCGACCATCACCATCACCGCGTCGTAGACGTACGGTGCGTAGAGCTGGACGTCGATGCCGAACTTCTTCTTGTACGCGGCGCGGAACTCGTCCATGCCCTTCTTCTGCGCCTCTTCCACGCCGCCGGCTTCGGCACACACGATCTTGCCCGGTTCGCCGATGGCGTCGCCGGCCAGGTTGACCAGGCCCTCGGTGCAGATGCCGTCGCCGCCCATGAACTTGGCGTTCATGCCCAGCGCCTTCATCTGGCGCAGCATCGGACCGGCCACGGCATCCATGCCGCCGAAGAACACGACGTCCGGATTCTTGGCCTTGATCGAGGTGAGGATGGCGTTGAAGTCTGTCGCCTTGTCATTAGTGTACTGCTGCGCCACCACTTGCACGCCCTTGGCCTTGGCGCCCTTGATGAATTCCTCGGCCACGCCCTGGCCATAAGCGGTACGGTCGTCGATCACGGCCACCTTCTTGGCCTTCATCTGGTCAGCCGCATAGCGGCCCAGCGTGCCGCCCAGCTGGCCGTCGTTGGCCACCACGCGGAAGGTGGTGTTGAAGCCTTGCTGGGTGTATTTCGGGTTGGTCGCGGACGGGGAAATCTGCGGGATGCCGGCATCGTGGTAAATCTTGGAAGCCGGGATGGTGGTGCCGGAATTGAGGTGGCCGATGACGCCGTTGACATGGGCGTCGACCAGCTTTTGGGCGGCCGAGGTGGCTTGTTTCGGGTCTGCTCCGTCGTCCTCCGCCAGCAGTTCGAACTTGACCTTCTTGCCGCCGATGGTCACGCCCTTGGCGTTCAGTTCGTCAATCGCCATGCGCGCGCCGTTTTCATTATCCTTGCCCAGGTGGGCAATGGCACCCGAGATCGGGCCGACGTGGCCGATCTTGACGACTTGCTCCTGTGCCGATGCAGCGCCCGCGAATGCAAAGGCGATAGCGCCAGCCAACGGAATCATTTTTGTCTTGAACTGCATATGCTTATCTCCTAGGGTTGGACAAGAAGGTACTGCAGGAATTTACCCAATCAGCAAACTGCGCGGGCGCGTCGAAATAGCGCCGGCATTTGAGCAAGGGATGCCTCCCGGCCGCACTGATTTTCAACCTGTCCGGCGAGAACTGGCGCAAATGCTTGAAGACGTTTTGATTAATCGCAATCGTCGCCTGGGGAAGCGGCATGCCATTAGCCTGGCCCTGGCCGTCGGGCGCATTCGATGGCGATTGTTATTGTCATTTTTGGCGCTCCCTGAATTGGCATGAAAGCCGGCAAACTGGACCGCAACTGTCGGGATAAACCCAGTCAAAAGCGATTCCGCTGTAGCGCCGGGTGTTCCGGACTATACTGCGCTAATGACACCGACCATCATCGACCGCGGCTTCGAGCCGTATGAAACGAGCTTTGCCGCCATGCGCGCCTTCACCGACGCGCGCACATCCGAAACGCCGGACGAACTGTGGATCGTCGAACATCCGCCGGTATTCACGCTCGGCCTGGGCGCCGATCCGTCGCACGTGCTCAATGCGCACGACATCCCGGTGATCCAGACCGACCGCGGCGGTGAAGTCACCTACCATGGCCCGGGCCAGGTCGTTATCTATTTGCTCATGGATCTGCGCCGCCGCCCGGGCGCACGCCTGTTCGCGCGCGAATTCGTGAATAAAATCGAACAGTCGGTCATAAATACCTTGCACGCGTATAATCTCGACGGTGAGCGCAAGCCCGGCGCGCCGGGAATTTACATGTGCGACGGCCGCTGGAAAGGCGCAAAAATCGCCGCCCTCGGACTGAAGGTGCGCGGCAACGGCTGCACCTATCACGGCGTGTCGCTCAACGTCGCGATGGACCTGGCGCCGTTCTCGTGGATCAACCCCTGCGGCTACGAAGGCATGGCGACGGTGGACATGCAAACCGTCGGCGTGCAAGCGCCCTTGCGCGACGTGCAGCTGGCGCTCGCTCACAACCTGACCGATTTACTGACGACCTGAAGCATTCCCTGCCGCTCCGATATCCATCCGAGAACAGCGTCGACGCGCAAGCCGCCGGATTCGGCCCGCGCCGGAATGAACACTGACGAAGCGACCATGACGACCGACAGCAAGCCCCTGCCCTCTTCCGCCCCCGCCGACTACAACCCGAACGAGAAGCAGAAAGGCGCCGGCAAGACGGCGCGCATCCCGATCAAGATCGTGCCGGCCGAGAAGCTCGCAAAGCCCGACTGGATTCGCGTGAAGGCAGGCTCGCCGTCGACCCGCTTCTACGAAATCAAGGATATCCTGCGCACCAACAAGCTGGTCACGGTGTGCGAGGAAGCGAGCTGCCCGAACATCGGCGAATGCTTCGGCAAGGGCACCGCCACCTTCATGATCATGGGCGACAAGTGCACCCGGCGCTGCCCGTTTTGCGACGTCGGCCACGGCCGTCCCGACCCGCTCGATCCGGAAGAGCCGGCCAAGCTGGCGAAAACCATCGCCGCCATGAAGCTCAATTACGTGGTGATCACCTCGGTCGACCGCGACGACCTGCGCGACGGCGGCGCCGGGCATTTCGCCGACTGCATCCGGCGGGTGCGCGAGCAGTCGCCCAACACCCGCATCGAAATCCTCACCCCGGACTTCCGCGGCCGCATGGAGCGCGCGCTCGAAGTGCTGAAGGAAGCGCCGCCGGACGTGATGAACCATAACCTGGAAACCGTGCCGCGTCTGTACAAGGAAGCGCGTCCGGGCGCCGATTACGCATTTTCCCTGAGCCTGCTCAAGCGCTTCAAGGAACTCCATCCGGAAGTCGCGACCAAGTCGGGACTGATGGTCGGCCTGGGCGAGACCGACGAGGAAATCCTGCAGGTGATGCGCGACCTGCGCGAGCACGGCGTCACCATGCTCACCATCGGGCAGTACCTGATGCCGTCGGGCGACCATTTGCCGGTGCGCCGCTACGTGCATCCGGACACGTTCAGAATGTTCGAGGACGAAGCGTACAAGATGGGCTTTGCGCACGCCGCCGTCGGCGCCATGGTGCGCAGCTCGTACCACGCCGACATGCAGGCGCATGGCGCCGGCGTGGCCTGATCCGGCCCGAGCGAAGCGGTTTTCCCGGCCGCTTCGCGCAGACCTGCCGCAGCGAACGACGATGCGGCTTGATAAAAACTAAACGGCAGGCCGCGTGAAGCCGTAAAAATAATCGATGCCGGCCCCACGCCTTGCGCGTCGTGGCGCCAAATGGTTTTTCGGTTCTTGTGTCAACGGCCGATCTCGCTATATCGCTTGTTTCTGCTCGATGACGACGACAAGCCTCCTTTCCCGAACCGGTCCTCACGCCGGGGGCGGACCTTCATTTCCCGAATTATTTACCAGATGTTACGGCGCCCCAAAAACGGGAACCGACCGCGTAATGGCCGGTCGGACCTGTCGACGACAATATTTCTGCTCCGGTTGCTAAAGCGAGACGTATGATTTCATGGACACATATCACGCAGTTTGGCGATGTCACCATCACGATGCTCGTCGCATTTGCCATCGCGGCATGGCTCTACATCGAGGGCGAGCGGCGCCTGGCGCTCTGGTGGAGCGGGCTCTTTACGGCGGGATTGGGCATCGTCGTCGTGACGAAAATGGCGTTCATCGGCTGGGGCATCGGCGTTCGCGCGCTCGACTTCACCGGCTTTAGCGGCCATGCGATGCGGGCGACCGCCGTCATCCCGGTGCTGTTTTACCTGATGCTGCAAAAGACGGCCCCGGCGCTGCGCGCCGCAGGCGTGCTGGCCGGCTTCGCGGGCGCCGTGCTCATCGGGCTGTCACGCCTGACGCTGCATGCGCATTCGGTATCGGAAGTGGTCGCCGGCACGGCACTGGGCGCGGCAGTGAGCATGGCTTTCATCTGGATTGCAGCCGAATCGCTGCGCAGGCACGTGTTCAATCCGTTGCGCATCGCCCTGAGCATGCTGGCGCTGCTTCCCGCCCCCTATCTTCATCCGGCGCCGACGCAGCAGTGGCTGACCGGCGTCTCGCTGTTTTTCTCGGGGCACGACAAGCCGTTCATGCGCACCGGCGCCCGCGATGCGCAGGGGCCGGGCCGGACGGAGCTGTCTTCGCGTTCCTAGAGGGTGTTATGAACTGGGGAAGGGGGCGCGTTCGAGCGAGAAGGGATGCAGTGCTAGGCGCGGCGCGACGCTCAGGGTGGCCCCCTGCGCAAGCGCCGCAACGCCGCAATGCGTCCCTTCTCGCTCGAACCCTCTGGGCAGCCCCGGAAACCAGCCGCCTGCGGTGTTGCGGCTCCTTGCCGTAGCACCGCTACGACGTGTCGCCGCGCCTTGCATTCGGCTGGTTCCCGGGGCTGCGCGCCCCCTTCCCCAGTTCATAACACCCTCTAGGCGGCCAGCGCCTTTTCCAGCAGCTGGTGCAGTTCGGCGAAGGCCGGTTCGCCGACATAGCGCTTGATGATCTTGCCGTTCTTGTCGATCACGTAGGTGGTCGGCGTCAGTTTCACGTCGCCGAAGGATTTAGCCAATTCACCCTGCGTGTCGAGCGCGACCTTGAACGGCAGGCCGCGGCTCTGCGCGTAGTTAAGCACGTAATTGGGAGGATCGTAGCTCATCGCGACTGCAACGAAATCCAGGCCCTTGTCCTTGTACTTGTTATAGGTCTGCACCATCTGCGGCATTTCATGCACGCAAGTCGTGCAGCTGGTGGCCCAGAAATTGACCATGACCACCTTGCCGCGCAAGCTTTGCATCGGCACTTTTTCGCCGCCCAGGCTGGTGAAGGTCACGTCCGGCGCCGCTTTTTGGGACGACATCGACAGATACCCGACTGCCGCGACAGCCACCACGGCAATGGCCGCCACAGCCTTGATCCAGGTGCGTTGACGGGAATTGGTAGTTTCAGCTTGCATGATGCCTTGGCCTAGTGATGTTGGGGATAACCCTCATTATAGTCAGTTCATGACGCCGGCTAGGGCCGCAGGTAAACGTAGCCCTCGCGCGCCTGCAACCTGGCAACTTCGACCACGCCGGAGGGCACCAGTTTCGCCTGCGGCAGGAGCTGCGACGGCGCGATGTCGTGCGCGTTCAAGGTATTGCGGCAGACGCGGAATTCCACGCCCTGCTCGGCTAGGGCAGCCACCGCCGCGTCGAACGGCCGGCCGTTGCGCTCTGTTGCGCCGGACAGCAGGAAGCGGATGCCGTCGCCATTGGCCACCACCACGATTTTCGTGTCCGGTTCGGCGCGCAGATGGTTGCGAATGTTCGCCATCGCGCGTGAAGCCTGGTCGATACCATCGACGAGGTGGTAGACCACCTTAACCGGTTCGACAGCCGCAGCCTGTACCATGGCGCCTGCCGCAAGCAGGCTCAGGGCTGCGAGAGTGTGTTTCAGGAAAGTGCGTCGCATAGTCATTTCTCGATCTTGTTCAGAGGCGGTCCGGTTGACGCATGCCGGCGTCCGGCAGCGCAGCCACCGGCGTGAATGCGAACACGGCAGCGACGACCGAACCGGGGAATTGCGCGCGTGCGGCATTGTAATGGCGTGCAGCTTCATTGTAGACCTGGCGCGCGAATGCCATCCTGCTCTCCGCCGCGCCCAGTTCCTCGATCAGCCTGGAAAGATCCTCGCTGGATGCCGAATCGGAATGCGGTACCAGCGCGAACACAGCACCCAGCGCCGTTTCCAGCGCAGCTTCCGCTTCGTTCAGGGGAGCGATGGCGGCGGCATCGAGCGCATGGCGGCCGGCATGCGCGTATGCGGCGAGGATTGCCTTGTCCGCCGCAAGTAACGCATCGAGCGCGTCGACCTGCTGAGGCATCCGCTCCCGGCAGACCCTGACGAGCGCCGGCATCAATTCATGGCGATGCAGCGCCAGCGCGTCGACCTGGGAAAACGCCGTCCGGCACTGCTTGCGCTGCCGCAGCAGTCGCTGGTAGGCGCCCACCGCCCAGAAAACGATCAGCAGCGCAACCAGGATCACGAAAGACATCATCGTTCGCCTCGAATAAAAAAAGCCGCGGGGCAGATCGCCCGGCGGCCCATGCCAGATCAGGAAAAGCTCACTTCTTCTGGTTTTCCGGCTGCGCGGTCATCTGCCTGAGCTCGTCTTCCGTAATGTATTCGAACACCTTGACGACCTTGTGCACGCCACCGATACCGCTGGCCACTTCCGCCGCCAGCCGCCCTTCGCGCGGGGTGACGCGGCCCATCAGATACACGGTGCCGCGCTCGGTGACGACCTTGATCGAGTTCGCGTACAAGTCCTTGGTGTCGACGAACGCCGCCTTGACCCTGCCCGTGATGAGCGAATCGTTGGAGCGCGACGTGAAGCTGGAGGAGCCCATCACTTCCAGGTCGTTGGTGATCGATTCCACGCCTTCGATAGCGTTGACTTCACGCTCGACCGCTGCCTTTGTCGCTTCGTCGCGCACTTCGCCGGTCAGAAGAACCTTGCGGTTGAAGCTGGTGATGTTGACATGCCCGTCTTCGCCGACGAGATTGGCGATGCGCCGCTCGCCCTTGAGCAGGATCGCCTTGTCCTCGGTCTGCGCGCCGAAGGTGCGGCGGTCGGTCGCCGCCAGCGTGCCCATGACGGCGCTGCCGACAGCCATTTCGATACAGCCCTGCAGGCTGACAGTGACAGCGCCGCACAACAGCACGGCCGCCAAAGGACGTGTCACACGCGTCCAGTTAATCATTTGCATCCTCCCCAAATAATGCAACGTCGATACCGTCGCACAAGCAATGAATCGTCAGCAGGTGCACTTCCTGGATGCGTGCGGTGCGATCGTGCGGCACGCAGATATGCACGTCCGCATCGGTGAGGCGCTTGCCGATGGCGCCACCGCCTTTGCCGGTCAGCGCCACCACCCGCATGTCGCGCTCCAGCGCCGCGTCCACGGCAGCCAGCACGTTGGCCGAGTTGCCGGAAGTTGACAGCGCCAGCAGTACGTCGCCAGGCTGCCCGAATGCCTGCACCTGCTTGGTGAAAATATCGTTGAAGTGGTAATCGTTGCCGACCGCCGTCAGGATCGAGGTATCGGTCGTGAGCGCCAGCGCCGGCAGCGGCAGGCGTTCGCGTTCGAAGCGTCCCACCAGCTCGGCGGCAAAATGCTGGCAGTCGGCTGCCGAACCACCATTCCCACAAGCAAGTATCTTGTTGCCATTAGACAAAGCCGTGAACATAAGTTCCACAGCTTGCGAAATCGGCTGGGCGAGAACGGCGGCAGCCTTGATCTTTAATTCGGCACTTTCCTGGAAGTGCGCCTGAATGCGTTGGTTTGTCATAGTGATCGCGATTATAGTGCAGGTAGGAAGCGACTTCCCGCCGGTCTACCAAAATCCATTTATTTCAATTTGGAAATGATAGCCGGTGTTGGACTGCGCCGAGGAAATTAAGTGCCCAAAGAAAGTTGCTTTTGATTACGCTTCAATGGCGTTTTTTATCCAGCTTAAGTGCGTGCCCTCGAAGGCGACGACGTCGAAACGGCAGGAAGGCGGTACACGGTAGCGTTGCAGGAAAACCTGCGCGGCCAGGATCAGGCGCGCCTGCTTGCTTGCGGTAATGCTGGCGGCGGCACCGCCAAAACGCGCATCGGCCCTTTTCCGCACCTCGACGAACACCAGGGTGTCCTGCTGCTGCAAAATCAGGTCGATCTCGCCCCCCTTGCAGCGGAAATTGCGCTGCAACAGCTTCAATCCCTGCTGCTGCAGATAAGCCAGCGCGGCGTCTTCGGCCGCCTGCCCTTCCACCTGCTTGGCGGTGCGCGTGCCGGTGCCGAACAAGCCCATTATCGCGCGCCGTCTTCCGACACCACCAGGCCATCGTGATAGACGGCGGGCTGGGCGATGCGTTCGAACTGCACGTTCGTCTTGTCGAAATGCACTTTCAGCTTGCCGGTGACGCCGTCGATCTGGAAGTCACGGTTCTGGGAAGCGATTTCGTGCGCGACGCGGTAAGCATCGATGCCGAGCGCATACAGCCGTTCCAGATCGGCGCTGGGCTTTTGGTCAGCATCGACGACGTGGCGCGGATAAACCATGACCGCGGGATGATCCGGCTGTAACAGCCAGGGAATGTCCAGCAGTCGGGCGCCGTTCATCTCGACGCTGCGCGCGGGATCATTCGCGTCGGCTCGCACGAACGGGTTCAGCTGCGACGTGCCGTACAGCGCGATATCGTTGCCGAGGATCGCGCGCACCTGCCGCGCCTGACGCGCGTCGAGAGCCGCGAACACCATGACCGATTTGTCTCCCTGGATCTGCTTCTTGAGCTGCAGCAGGGCGCGCCCGTTCAAAAAGCCGTCGTTGGCGGCTATCTCGAGCATTTCCGGCTCCCGGCCCAATTGCCGCCATTGCGTCTCGAACGCCCGGGCCGCGCGTCGCTGCCAGGCGGCGGGCGTATGAAGCACGTAAGCCTTGCCCCATGTCCCGCTGGCGCCGGCCCAGGTTGCGGCCTGGCGTGCCTCGTTCTCGATCGACAGGCCCATTACCACCATTTGCGGAGGCAATGCGACTTCCTCGCCATCCTGGCTGTCGGGAGGCGTGAGGGCAATGGTCGGCTTGTCGGAAGCATGGCTTTGCGCGACGGCGGCAACACCCGTGCGCGACAACGGGCCGACGACAATATCGACTTGCGCAGCGGCCGCGGCATAGCCGGCCAGGATGTCCTGCGGCGCATCGCCGGTCTCCACGACGCTGATTTCGATGCCGTCCGGTTCGCGCTCATGTGCGGCCATGAATCCGGCGCGCACAGCCGTCGCTGCCTCGGCCAGGGTGTCCGAATGCAATGGCAGCAGCAGGGCGATACGGGAGATATGGGAGACCCGTGCGGCGGCGGCCGCGGGCGAGGCATTGGCGGGAAAGGCGTCGGCCGGCGGCAGAGCCAGGTCGTTCTGTGCCATGCGCATGACGGGGGCGGTTACGGGCGGCGCGGCAAGGGGCGCGGTTGTGTTTGCCAGCGCGGACAGGCACAATCCGCTGCAGGCACTGCTCAGCAGTATCACATTCGCCCATCGCTTCCACATCGCGCTCTCCTCATGACATCGCCCACCTCCAGCACACTAGCCACCCTGCCGATCATGGAAGAGGTATCGCGGCAAATTTATCCGGCGTCGACATTATATGTGGTGGCCACGCCGATCGGAAATGCGGGCGACATCAGCTTACGGGCGCTCAATGTGCTGGCGATCGCCGATGCCGTCGCCTGCGAAGACACGCGCAACACCGGCCATCTGCTGGCGCGCTACGGGATCGCCAAGGAATTGCTCGCGGCGCACGAGCACAACGAGCGCGAAGCGGCGCAGGCGCTGATCGCGCGCCTGCAGGCCGGCCAGCGCGTCGCGCTGGTGTCGGATGCCGGCACTCCGGCCGTGTCCGATCCGGGCGCACGCATCGTCGACGCGGTGCTCGACGCGGGGTTGCGCGTCATGCCGCTGCCGGGCGCATCGGCCGCCGTGGCGGCGCTCTCGGCTGGCGGCCTGGTCAACGACCGCTTCCATTTCGTCGGATTCCTGCCCGCCAAGGCGAAGCAGCGCGAGCTGGCGCTTGCCGGATTGCGGCATGTCGCGGCGACCCTGGTGCTTTACGAAGCGCCGCATCGCATCGTCGATACCGTCGCCGCCCTCGCCGGCCAGTTCGAGGCGACCCGCCAGGTGGTGTTCGCGCGCGAGCTGACCAAGCTGTTCGAAGAAATCCACCGCTGCCGGCTGGCTGATGCACCGGCCTGGCTGGCGGCCGACGCAAACCGCCAAAAAGGGGAATTCGTGCTGCTGGTAGAAGGCGCGCCGGCGGCGGCCGACGATGACGAAACGGAAGCCGATCGCATCCTGACCATCCTGCTGGCCGAGTGCCCTGTCAAGCAGGCAGCGTCGCTGGCGGCGCAAATCACCGGGCAAAAGAAGAACGCGCTCTACGAGCGCGCGCTGCGCATCAAGCAGCAGGGTGCGGCCGAGCCCGAAGCCGAGTAAAGGCGCTTAGCGCTGCACGACCAGCGGCTTGAAGCTGCCCTTATCCTGCAGCTGCTGCGCGGCGGTCGCTGCTTCCGAGCGGGTGGCAAACGGGCCGCTGTAGAGCCTGTAAAACAGACCGTATTCCACGACTTCGATTGGCGGCAGGCTGCCGCCCGCATCCTGGGTCAGGCGGCTGCGCGCCGCTTGCGCGTTGTCGGGCTGCGTAAAGCTGCCAAGCTGCAGGTAAAAGCCGGGCGCTGCAATGGCGGGAGAGGCCGGCGGCGCGGCAGCCACGATGGGCATGCCGGCATGCGGCGCCTCGGGTTGCGCCGCTACGGGGATGATGCCGTCCTGCCTTGCCGCCTGCGAAACCTCCCCGGCGGATTCAGCGCGCTGCGCCGATTCAACCGCCGCCGCAGCTGCCAGCACATCCGGCGTGGGCAACGATTGCTCCGCGCGGGCATGCTGGTCCTTGCGGCTGCCTGCAATGCGCGCAATCTCGTCCGGCAGCAGGCGCTCGACTTCGAGTTCGCTGCTGCCCTTGCCGAGATAGCCGAGCTTGAGCGCCGCGGTATAGGAAAGGTCGATGATGCGCCCGGAATGGAAAGGCCCGCGGTCATTAATCCGCACGATCACCTGCTTGCCAGTGGCGACATTGGTGACCCGCGCATACGACGGAATCGGCAGCGTCGGATGGGCGGCGGTCATCTTGTACATGTCGTACGGCTCGCCCGACGAAGTCTTCTGCCCATGGAACTTCTTGCCATACCAGCTGCCGACGCCGCGCTGCTTGAACGGGCGCTCGTCGGTCATCGGCGTATACGTCTTGCCGAACACGACATAAGGCCGGTTGCTGCGGGGGAGATACGGTTCGATCTTCGGTTCCGCGTCGGGAACGTCCATCAGTCCCTCGGGCGGCGCATCGCCCGGTCCGTCGTCCTGGTAGTAGCCGCCCCGGCCCGAGCCGGCGCGCGGCAGGACAGGCGCGGCGGACGACGACCTGGATGCGGAAGACGGCCGGGAAGAGGAAGGCACGGCACCGGCCTGGGAGGAAGAATGCGGCACGCTGCCGCAGCCGACCAAGGCCAGGGCGGGTGCAAGTGCGCATGCAAGCAGGACCTGACATCGGTAGCGGTCGTAGTACTTACGCAAGGACATCGCGCTCCCCTTTCTTGTTTATCGTTATCAGGCAAGAGATATTGCCTACGCGCAGTTTTTGCGATGCCGGCACAATGCGGCAGACAGAAACTGGCGGAAATTTATTGAACGGGCATACCCGGTTTAACGGGGAACAGTTTGCCTCGACAAAATGATTGCCGCAATAATTGATTTTCCGACATCTGCGCCGGCTGGAAATACGACGGCGCGGGTAGAAGTGTGCGCTAACTTTGCACGAGTTTGCGGTGTCGTTGAATGCTCATCAACATACCCACGCCCAAGCCGAGCGTGACCATGGCGGTTCCGCCATAGCTCATGAACGGCAGCGGCACCCCGACAACCGGGAGGATACCACTCACCATGCCCATGTTGACGAACGCATAGGTGAAGAAACTCAGCGTGATGGCGCCCGCCAGCAGGCGGCTGAAGAAGGTCGGCGCATTGGCGGCGATGATCATGCCGCGCCCGATCAGCAGCAGGTACAGGACCAGCAGCACGCAATTGCCGATCAGTCCGAATTCTTCGGAAAACACGGCGAAGATAAAGTCCGTCGTACGTTCCGGAATGAACTCGAGGTGCGCCTGGGTGCCCTTCAGCCATCCCTTGCCGGCGATGCCGCCGGATCCAATGGCGATGGTCGCCTGGATGATGTGAAAGCCCTTGCCAAGCGGATCGGTGGTCGGATCGATCAGCGTCATGACGCGGTCGCGCTGGTAATCATGCATCATCGACCATATCACCGGCAGGGCAGCCAAGCCGCTTGCGACCAGGCCGATCAGGATTTTCCATGACAAACCGGCCAGGAAAATCACGTAGAAGCCGGCCGACAGCACCAGGAGCGCGGTGCCCAGATCGGGCTGTTTCATGATCAGCCCGACGGGGGCCGCCAGGATGATCGCCGCGACCAGGAATTCCTGCCAGCGCAACTGCCCCTCGCGCTTCTGGAAGAACCAAGCGAGCATCAGCGGCATAGCGATTTTCATCATTTCCGAGGGCTGGATCACGACGCCGACGTTGAGCCAGCGGCGCGCGCCCTTCTTGATCAGGCCAAACGCCGCGACCGCGACGAGCAGGGCCAGGCCCACGGAATAGACCGGCACGGCGAAGCGCATCAGCGTCTGCGGCGGAATGATGGCGGCGATCCACATCACGACAAATCCGATCAGGATGTTGCGCAACTGATCCTCGACGCGCCCCGGGAAATCGATGCCGGCCGAATATAGCGTCACGATCGCCACCGACAGGATCAGGAACAGGATGAGCGCTAGCGGCCCGTCGAATACCGTGAAATACGGCTTGATGATCTGCCGCAGCGGACGTTTTTCTGTCAGATGCATGGTCTCTTAATCTTTGTTGCCCTGGGTTTCGGCGCCCGCCTTAGGGCCGCCGATCGATTCCGCCTCGGCCTTCAGCGTCGCCGTCGGATTGGCGTCCGCTGCGACCGTCTTGTCTGCAGGCGTCTTGTCCTTGTCGACCGGGCGCTTGCCGAGCAGGTAGTAGTCGAGCGCCTTGCGCACGATAGGCGCCGCCGCTTCCGCGCCGAAGCCGCCGTTTTCCACGATCAGCGCGATCGCGATTTTCGGATTGTCGGCAGGAGCGAATGCGGTATACAGCGAATGGTCGCGCATGCGTTCGCCCACCTTCTTCGCGTCGTACTTTTCGTTCTTCTTGATGCCGACCACCTGCGCGGTACCGGTCTTGCCGGCCGACTCGTATCCGGCGTTGGCGAACACGCGCGCCGACGTGCCCTCCTTGGTGACGCCGACCATCGCATGCTTGATGATGTCGATATTTTCCTGCTTGAGCTTGATGCGGTAGCTTTCCTTGGGCACGGTCACGGCGCGTTCCTTGGTCACGCCGTTCTCGATGATCTTGACCAGGTGCGGCTTCATCACGACGCCGTTGTTGGCCAGATTGGCGACCGCGTGCGCCAGCTGCAGGGGCGTAAACGAGTTGTAGCCCTGGCCGATGCCGAGCGAAATCGTCTCGCCGGCGTACCACTTGCGCTGCTCCGGCCGCTTGTACGCATTGCGCTTCCAAGCGGTCGACGGCAGCAGCCCGCGGCGCTCATGCTCCAGGTCGATGCCGGTGATCTGGCCGAAGCCGAACGGCTTCATGAAGTCGTGCATCGTATCCACGCCAAGGTCGTTAGCGAGCATGTAGTAGTAGGTGTCGCACGAATGCACGATCGACTTGTACATGTCGACGGTGCCGTGCCCGCCTTCCTTGTCGTCGCGGAACTTGTGGTTGCCGAACCAGAAATAGCCGGGATCGTAGACGGTGGCGCTCGGCGTGCGCTTACCGAGCTCGAGCGCAGCCAGGGCCATGAACGGCTTGTAGGTCGAACCCGGCGGATAGCTGCCGGTCAGCGGCCGGTTGACCAGCGGCCGGTCCGGCGAATTGTTCAGCTCTTCCCAGCTCTGCGCGTCGATGCCGTCGACAAACAGATTGGGGTCGAAGGTCGGCATCGATACATAGGCAAGAATGTCTCCGGTGGCGGGTTCGATAGCCACGAGCGCGCCCCGGCGATCGCCGAATGCCTCTTCGACAATCTTCTGCAGTTCGATATCGACAGACAGGATCAGGTTGTTGCCTGGGCTGGCGGGCGTGCGCGACAGCGTGCGCACTGCACGCCCGCCGGCGGATACCTCGACTTCCTCGTAGCCGGTGGTGCCGTGCAACTGCTTCTCGTAGCTTTTCTCCAGCCCTTCCTTGCCGATGTGCTCGGTGCCGGAATAATTGGCGGCATCCTCCATCTCTTCGATATTTTCCGCTTCCCGCTGGTTGATGCGGCCGATATAGCCGATCACATGCGAAGCCGTTTGACCCAGCGGATACTGGCGGAACAGGCGCGCCTGGATTTCCACGCCGGGAAAACGGTAGCGCTGGGCCGTAAAGCGCGCCACTTCCTCGTCCGTGAGGCGGGTGCGGATCGGCGTGCTCTCGAAATTCTTCGACTCTTCGCGCAGCTTGCGGAAGCGCTTGCGATCCTTGGGCTGGATGTCGACCAGCGTGGACAGCTCGTCGATGACGTTGTCGAGGTCGCCCTGGATCTTGGACGGCGTGATCTCCAGCGTGTAGGCGGAAAAATTGCGCGCCAGGACCACGCCGTTGCGATCCAGGATCAGGCCGCGGTTCGGCACCACGGGAATCACGGAAATGCGATTTTCCTCGGCCTGCGCGGCGTAATCGTTGTGCTTGAAGAGCTGCAGCCACAAAAAGCGCGCCAGCAGCAAGCCGAAGCAGATCAGCACGAACACACCCACCGCAGACAATCGCATGCGGAACAAATGCAGTTCGCGTTCGGTGTTCTTGAATTCAGTCATGCTTAATCTTATGCGATCACCCTTGGGCCGATCGCATCATTACGGTCACCTCCACCGCGAGCGGGAGAGGGGTTGGGGGCGCCCGGCGTAGGGGCACCCGGCGCAGAAGCGAGGGCGCCCGCGAGAGCGCAGTTCAAACAATCAACGCACATCCGGCCATCAAATCGGCCGCGTTTCGTCGCGATCAATCGCGCGCCGCTGCGGCGCGAGCAGCATCATGCTTACCACAGGCCAGAGCGCTGTCGACGAGACGCTTTCCAGGAAATACATCCAGCCGGGAAAACGGCCGCTGACCAGCAGGCGCACGACCAGCTGCACCACCTGCGCCAGCATCAGCAGCGGCAGGATGTGCAACGCCTGCGTCCCCATCGGGAACCACAGCACGCGGCGGTGAATCATGATCGCGAAGTACGACAGCAAGGTATACGCCAGCGCGTGCTGCCCGAGCAGCGTCGCATCGTGCACGTCCATCAGCAATCCGATGAAGAACGCAACGCCGATGCCGACCTTGCGCGGCTGGTGAATGCTCCAGAACACCAGCGCCAGCGCGGCGAAATCCGGTACGCCGTACCACTGCCCCCAAGGCAGAAGGTTGAGCAGGAATGCCGCGATCAGCGTCACCGTGATGAAAACGGGATTGGCCGGCAACAGGATGTAGTGTGGACGAGTGTTCATGGCGTCGTTGCCTTTTGCGGTGCCGCCGGTTTCGCGGTGGTCGGGGCAGGCGCTGCCGGCTTGGCGGCAGCTGCCGGTGCGAGTGCCTGCACCGGAGCCTGTTGCAGCGCTTTTTGCGGCGCAGCGACGCGCTGCGGCAAGGCGGATTGAGGCGCGGTCGCGGCCGGTTTGGTGGCTCCAGCCTGCACCGGTGCCACAGGTGCAGCAGGTGCAGCAGCTGCCGGGGTGGCCGGACTTGCTGCTGCCGGCTGCGCGCCCGGCTGTTGCGGAGTCTTCAGCTGGGGCGCGGGCGCGTTAGGCTGGGGCGCCGGCGCCGGTTGCGTTGCCGGCGCGGCCGGGGCCGCATTGGCGCCCTCCTTATTGGAGCCCTCTTTCTTCGCATCCTTGGCCACGTCCCCCGGATGCTTCTTGGCCTTCTTATCCCTGCCATCCTCCGGTTCCGGCCGCGGCGGAAGCTGGGTATCGGTCAACAGAATCAGCAACTGACGATTGCGGTCGATCCCGGCCGCAGGCTGGCAGGTGATGCGGGCAAACGCGTCGGACGACTTGGATTCGACGTTGGACACCTTCGCCACCGCGAGGCCGGCCGGGTATACGCCGTCGATGCCGGACGTGACAAGGACGTCCCCGCTCTTGATGTCGACATTGGTCGGCATGAAGCGCAAGTCGAGCACGCCCGAATGTCCCTGGCCGTAGGCAACGCTGCGCAAGCCGCTGCGCACGACCTGCACCGGAATGGCCTGGTCCTTGTCGGTCAACAGCGTCACTTCGGAGGTGAACGGGAACACGCGCGTCACCTGGCCGACCACGCCGACGTCGTCGATGACCGGCTGTCCCGGCTTGATGCCATGCTGACTGCCGCGGTCGAGTACGATCTTGCGCGTAAACGCGTCGCGTGCGTCGTACAGGATCTCGCTCATGACCGACTTCACCGGCACGCGCTCATTCGCGGCCAGCAGGCGGCGCAACTGTTCGTTTTCGGCGGACAGCTGCTGCACCTGCTGCAGCGTCTGCGCATTGGCGACCTGCTGCTGCTTGAGCTTCTTGTTTTCCTTTTCCAGAGCCGACAGCGATGTGAAGTAATCGCCGACCACGTACGCGGCGTCGCGCGGCAGCAGGGCCACCACTTGCAACGGATAGAGCACGGTGCCGACGAACTGGCGAATCGCGGTCAGCGACCGCATGCGTGAATCGGCCACCAGCAGGATCAGTGCGATCAGGGAGAAGAACACCACTTTGGCGCGAGCAGAGGCGCCTTGCTTGAAAAGTGGCGGTGGACTGTATTCCATCAGGATCTAGCTATTTTCCGGAATGTGACCGTAGGTCGTTATCAGCCCCCGCGCCCCGCACGGGAAGCGAGGCGCGTCGTATGAAACGTCGAGCAGATTACTCGTACGAGAAGATGGAACCAAGTTTGTCCATGCGCTCGAGCGCCATGCCCGAGCCGCGCACCACGCAGGTCAGCGGATCCTCGGCGACGATCACCGGCAGGCCGGTCTCTTCCATCAAGAGACGGTCGAGGTCGCGCAGCAGCGCGCCGCCGCCGGTCAGCATCATGCCCTTCTCGGCGATGTCGGCGCCCAGTTCCGGCGGAGTCTGCTCCAGCGCGTTCTTGACGGCGGAGACGATGTTGTTGAGCGGGTCGGTCAGCGCTTCCAAGATCTCGTTGGACGAGATCGTGAACGAACGCGGGATGCCTTCCGACAGGTTGCGGCCCTTGACTTCCATCTCCTTGACTTCGGAGCCCGGGAAGGCGGAACCGATTTCCTTCTTGATCAGCTCGGCGGTCTGTTCGCCGATCAGCATGCCGTAGTTGCGGCGGATGTAGTTGACGATCGCTTCGTCGAACTTGTCGCCGCCGACGCGCACGGAGCCCTTGTACACCATGCCGCCCAGCGAAATGATGCCCACTTCGGTGGTGCCACCGCCGATGTCGACCACCATCGAACCGGTCGCATCCGACACCGGGAGACCGGCGCCGATCGCGGCGGCCATCGGTTCCTCGATCAGGTACACCTGGGATGCGCCCGCGCCCAGGGCGGATTCGCGAATCGCGCGGCGCTCGACCTGGGTCGATCCGCAGGGAACGCAGATGATGATGCGCGGGGACGGCTTGAACAGTTTGGAGTCGTGCACCATGCGGATGAACTGCTTCAACATCTGCTCGGTGACGGTGAAGTCGGCGATCACGCCGTCCTTCATCGGGCGGATCGCCTCGATATTGCCCGGCACCTTGCCCAGCATCTGCTTGGCTTCCTTGCCGACGGCCTGGATGGTCTTCTTGCCGTTCGGGCCACCCTGCTGGCGGATCGCGACGACCGACGGCTCGTCGAGCACGATGCCCATGTTGCGCACGTAGATCAGCGTGTTGGCAGTACCCAGGTCGATTGCCAGGTCGTTAGAAAAATAACTGCGTAAAAATCCAAACATGTATTGTCCTGATGCGCATCAAAGGCGCGCTTAACATTGAAGGTAGAAACCTTTTAGCTACTGCATTCGCCGGCAGTGCCGGCGAGGTCTTAACCCAACATTCTACCTTATAATTTAGCCGAGATTAGTCGGCGGAAACTTCAAAAATGCAGTGCTGATGCGGCGTTTTCACAAGTCTTTGCCAGAATAAGAACACATTTTGCCTTTTTCAACATACCAGCCCGAACAACTTGCCCAAACTACTATCCAATCATGTCACTCGACCTTTCCGACGTTAAGCGCCTGGCCCGCCTGGCGCAGCTTGATCTGAACGAAGAGCAAGCCAGCAAGACCCTCGACAAACTCAATGGCATCTTTGGCCTGGTAGAGCAAATGCGTGCCGTCGACACTGCCGGCGTGGAGCCGCTGAACCATCCGATCGCCGCACACCAGAACGACGTGGCGCTGCGTCTGCGCGAGGATGCGGTGACCGAGCCGAATAAGCGCGACGAGTACCAGCAGGTCGCGCCCGCCACGCAGGACGGCTTGTACCTGGTCCCGAAGGTCATCGAATAACGCGCGGCTTGCGCCCAACCACCACAGCTATGCATACCAAAACCCTCAAAGAACTGTCGGCGCTGCTGCACGCCAAACAAGTCTCCGCCAGCGAGCTGGCCAAGCTCTATCTTGGCCGCATCAAGCAAAGCGATCTCAACGCCTTCATCGACGTCAACGAAGAATTGACGCTGCAGCAGGCGGCCGAAGCCGACCAGCGCATTGCCAACAATGACATGACGCCGCTAACCGGCGTTCCCATCGCGCATAAGGACATTTTTGTCACGCGCGGCTGGCGTTCCACTGCCGGCTCGAAAATGTTGATGAATTACATCAGCCCCTTCGATGCAACTGTGGTCGAACAGTTCCGTACGGCAGGTATGGTTACGCTAGGAAAATTGAATTGTGATGAATTTGCCATGGGTTCATCCAACGAGAATTCCTTCTTCGGACCGACCAAGAACCCGTGGGACAAGACCGCCATTCCGGGCGGCTCTTCGGGTGGCTCGGCGGCCGCCATCGCGGCTCGCCTGGCTCCTGCGGCGACCGCGACCGACACCGGCGGCTCGATCCGCCAGCCGGCGTCGCTGTGCGGCGTGACTGGCATTAAGCCGACCTATGGCCGCGTGTCGCGCTTTGGCATGATCGCTTTTGCATCGTCGCTCGACCAGGGCGGGCCGATGGCCCAGACCGCCGAGGACTGCGGCCTGCTGCTCAACGCCATGGCCGGATTCGATGCGCGCGACTCGACTAGCCTGGAACGCCCGGCGGAAGATTTCACGCAAGACCTGAACAAAGGCTTGCAAGGCTTGAAAATCGGTATCCCGCGCGAGTATTACGGCGCCGGCCTCGCCTCCGATGTCGAGCAGGCGGTGCGCGCAGCCTTGCGCGAATATGAAAAACTGGGCGCGACCCTGGTAGATATCTCATTGCCGAAGACGGAACTGTCGATCCCGGTGTATTACGTGATTGCGCCGGCAGAAGCCTCGTCCAACCTGTCGCGCTTCGATGGCGTGCGCTACGGCCATCGCGCCAGCGAGTACAAGGACCTGGCCGACATGTACCGCAAGTCGCGCGCGGAAGGCTTCGGCGACGAGGTGAAGCGCCGCATCCTGGTCGGCGCATACGTGCTGTCGCACGGGTACTACGACGCGTACTACCTGCAGGCGCAAAAGATCCGCCGCCTGATCGCGCAGGATTTCCAGAACGCCTTCAAGCAGTGCGACGTGATCATGGGACCGGTGTCCCCCACTGTCGCCTGGGATCTCGGCGCCAAGGCCGACGATCCGGTGGCGAACTACCTGGCCGATATCTTCACGCTGTCCACCAGCCTGGCCGGCCTGCCCGGCATGTCGATTCCGTGCGGGTTCGGCCAGGGCGACAAGAATGCGAAGCGTCCGGTCGGGCTGCAAATCATCGGCAACTATTTCGATGAGGCGAAGCTGCTGAACGTCGCGCATCAGTACCAGCTGGCGACCGACTGGCACCGCCGCACGCCGGAAGGCGCATGAAATCAGCGCTTCGCCTGGCCGCGCTGACGATCCTGCTGTGCAGCGGCATGAATGCCCTTGCCCAGCAGCTCGATACGCATTTTTCCTGCAGCGTGGCGCGCGAAGAAGACGGCGAGAAGGTGACCTACGCCGACAACGGCGAAATGCGCCTGTCGGGCGAGCACATCGAAGCGTTTCGCTGGGAATCGGCGCTCTATCGCAGCACGCACGGCTTCGACTGCAGCATCGACATGGACGACGGTTTGCAGGCGGAAGTTCATGACGAAGGCAAGACGGTGCTGTGGCGCGTCGCGCTCTCCGATGCGCACGCCGCACGCGCCAGGCGAGGCTTCAGCTTCGAGCGGAGCGGCAATTGCACGATCCGGCTGGTGCGCGACGGCGATACGCTGAACGTCCAGCCGAGCTGCCCCGCCTTGTGCGGATCGCGGACCAACTTTACGGTGCTGTCGGTCGACCTGAAAACCGGCAGCTGCCATTACGAACAGAAAAACTGAACCCATCCCCTCCCCTTGAAAGGGCGGACACCGGATAGGGATTGAAAGTGAGGAAACTATGCAGTGGGAAGTCGTCATCGGTCTGGAGACACATGCGCAACTCTCGACCCAATCGAAAATCTTCAGCGGCGCTGCCACCCGTTTCGGCGCCGAGCCGAATACGCAGGCTTGCCCGGTTGATCTGGCATTGCCGGGTGTGCTGCCTGTCATGAACAAGGGCGCGGTGGAGCGCGCGATTCAGTTCGGTCTCGCGATCGGCGCCAAGGTCGCGCCGCAGTCCATCTTCGCGCGCAAGAATTACTTCTATCCGGACCTGCCGAAGGGTTACCAGATCAGCCAGTACGAGGTCCCCGTGGTGCAGGGCGGGACCCTCTCCTTCGTGCTTGAAAAGGACGGCAAGGCTGAAATGAAGACCGTGCAGCTCACGCGCGCGCACCTGGAAGAAGACGCCGGCAAGTCGCTGCACGAGGATTACCATGGCATGACCGGCATCGACCTGAACCGTGCCGGCACGCCGCTCTTGGAAATCGTCACCGAACCCGACATGCGCAGCGCGGCGGAAGCGGTCGCCTATGCGAAGGCGCTCCATTCGCTGGTGGTGTGGCTCGGCATTTGTGACGGCAACATGCAGGAAGGCTCGTTCCGCTGCGACGCCAACGTGTCGGTGCGCCCGATGGGACAAAAGGAATTCGGCACGCGCTGCGAAATCAAGAACCTGAACTCGTTCCGCTTCCTGGAAGAAGCCATCAACTTCGAGGTACGGCGCCAGATCGAACTGATCGAGGACGGCGGCAAGGTGGTGCAGGAAACCCGCCTGTACGACCCGGACCGCAAGGAAACGCGCTCGATGCGCAGCAAGGAAGACGCACAGGACTACCGCTATTTCCCCGACCCCGACCTGCCGCCGCTGGTAATCGCGCAGGAATGGATCGAGCGTGTGAAGGCGTCGATGCCGGAATTGCCTGGCGCGATGCGCGAACGCTTCGCGCGCGACTACGGCTTGCCCGAGTATGACGCGGCCGTGCTGACCCAGTCCAAGGCAATGGCTGCCTACTTCGAGGCGGTCGTGGTCAAGGCCGGCAAGGAGCAGGCCAAGCCGGCGGCCAACTGGATGATGGGCGACGTGTCGTCCACCTTGAACCGTGAAGGCGTCGACATCGCCGATGCACCGGTGAATGCGCAGCAGCTCGCCCTGTTGCTGCAGCGCATTGCCGACGGCACGATCTCCAACAAGATCGCCAAGGAAGTGTTCGCGGCGATGTGGGCCACCCCATCCGACAAGGAAACGCTGGTCGACGACATCATCGAAGCCAAGGGCCTGAAGCAGATTTCCGATTCCGGCGCACTGGAAAAGATCGTCGACGAAGTGCTGGCGGCGAACGCGAAGTCGGTCGAGGAATACCGTTCCGGCAAGGAGAAGGCGTTCAACGCGATCATCGGCCAGGCGATGAAGGCGACCAAGGGCAAGGCGAACCCGGCGCAATTGACCGACTTGTTGAAGAAGAAGCTGGCTGGTTAAGCGGCTTTTTGTAACGCGTTTTGTTAAAACGGCATTCTGGCGCAAGCCGGAATGCCGAACCGGCAATACCAATTACCGCGAAGCGGTCGTTCCCACAAGTTCCCGGAACCTGTTCACCGTCGCATCGAACTGCGCATTAATTCGTTCGATCTCTTGCTCGGCGTCCTGAATAATCTGGGTTGATCCGCCAACCATCCGGTCCGCGTCTTCAACCTTATGCCGAACGACAGGTGGCACCGCCGCGTTCTTTTTCTTGTATGACTCCATCTCGGTTTGCGCCTGCCTCTGCTGTTTTTCGGCGGCGGCAAGAGATGCTTTCTCGCGTTTGATCTGTTCCCTGATGGTTTCCAGGGAGCGCTTGCGTGCCATTTCGATATCACCCTCATTTCGATACCGCATCCTGATAGCACGGTCCTGCCGCTTTTGCTCATCCGCCGCAGCCGCCTCAGCCTTGCGCTTTTCCTCCTCGATCTGCATCTGCCGCTTTTGCTCGGCGGTCGGAGGCGGCGCGATTTCGCGCCTGACCATGCCCCGGCTGTCCAGTTCGTGCATCGTGGTATCCGCACATTCGGGAATCGGCCGGTCGGAGGTGAAGGTGCGGCCCGCCGCATCCTTGCACATGTAGATTTTCTGTGCCTGAGCGGCGGCGCAAACCAGTATCAAAGGAAGAAACAGTGCACGCCCGAATGAATTCCCCATTGCTCCTCCCGAATAGCGGTTTTTACATCACGCCGTAGCGACTCCTGTAAGCGGCCACGGCGTCTTTATGCTTTGCCAGGTCCTGATTCGCCCCAGCCTTGGAAATATATTCCAACAAGTCGTTCAGGTTGCCAATAGAAATCACCGGCATGCCATAGGCCTGCGTCACTTCCTGCACCGCCGAATGCGGCGACAGCGCGCCATCCTTGCCGGCGCGCTCCATGCGGTCGAGTGCGATCAGCACCGCCGACGGCGTGGCGCCGGCGCCGCGGATCAGCTCGACCGATTCGCGCACCGAGGTACCGGCCGAGATCACGTCGTCGATGATGACGACCTTGCCCTGCAGCTTGGCGCCGACGATGGTGCCGCCCTCGCCGTGATCCTTGGCTTCCTTGCGGTTGTAGGCGAACGGCACGTTGCGTCCCTTGGCGGCGAGCGCAATGGCGGTGGCCGCCGCCAGCGTGATGCCCTTGTAGGCCGGGCCGAACAGCATGTCGAATTCGACGCCGGAATCGATCAGCGTCTGCGCATAAAAATCGGCCAGCTTGCCGAGGTTGGCGCCGTCATTGAACAGGCCGGCGTTAAAAAAATAAGGCGACAGGCGGCCCGCCTTGGTGACGAATTCGCCGAAGCTCAGCACGCCCGCCGATACCGAAAACGCTATAAATTCCTGACGTAAGTTGCTCAAAATGCCCTCGATTTGTTTGGTTGACAAAACCGGCCGGTGCGCCGTGACAGGCTGCCATTGTAATGGGATATATGGCGCGCCGGCGCCGCAAATTTCGCGCGGATCAGTTATGCTTGCCGCGTTATTTTCTCTGTACGAACCATGCTCAAGATTATTTCCGCCAACCTGAACGGCATCCGTTCCGCTGCCAAGAAAGGCTTTTTCGACTGGATGTCGAAGCAATCCGCGCATTTCGTCTGCGTGCAGGAACTGAAGGCGCAGGCCGGCGACATGACGCCGGATTTCCTGGCGCCGCCCGGCTACCACGGCCATTTCCACTATGCCGAAAAGAAGGGCTATTCCGGCGCCGGCGTGTATTCCTCCATCAAGCCGGACGCGGTGCAGATCGGCTTCGGCAGCCCGGAGTTCGACGCGGAAGGACGCTACGTGCGCTGCGACTTCGGCAAGCTGTCCGTGATCTCTGTGTACTGCCCGTCCGGGTCGTCGAGCGAAGAGCGTCAGCAGGCCAAGTTCCGCTTCATGGAAGTGTTCCTGCCGCATCTGGCCGAACTGCGGGCCAGCGGGCGCGAAGTCGTCATCTGCGGCGACTGGAACATCGCGCACAAGGAAATCGACCTGAAGAACTGGAAGAGTAACCAGAAGAATTCCGGCTTTTTGCCGGAAGAGCGCGCCTGGCTGACACAGGTGTTTGACGAGGTGGGCCTGGTCGACGCATTCCGTCGGGTTGATCCGCGCGCCGAGCAATACACCTGGTGGAGCAACCGCGGCCAGGCATGGGCGAAGAATGTCGGATGGCGCATCGACTACCACATCACCACGCCGGGCATCGCGGAAAAGGCGAGCGCGGTGTCGATCTACAAGGACGAGCGTTTTTCCGACCACGCGCCGCTGACCATCGAGTACGACGGTGCGTCGGCCTTCCTCAAGGGATAGTCAGGGAATAGGCGCGATCGTCTTGATATTGCTTCGATACGGGGGCAGCGTCGTGGGCGCTGCCCCTTTTGCTTTCGCATACAGCGGCAGCACTTCCGGCATGTGTTTGCGGATCTCGGCGATGCGGTTCTTGCCGGCCGGGTGCGTGGACAGCCACTGCGGCGGCGCGCCCTTGTCGGCCGCATTCATCTTTTGCCACAGCGCGATGCCGGCGCGCGGGTCGTAGCCGGCACGGGCGGCGATATCGAGCCCGACCAGGTCGGCTTCGGTTTCATCGCTGCGCGAGAATTTCAGCAGGACCAGTTTCGCGCCCTGCCCGACCACCATCTGGCCAGTATCCTTCAGTCCCAGCAAGGCGGAGCCGAGCGACGCGCCCAGGTTCACCAGCGTGCCCTTGGCCATGCGCTCGCGGCCATGTTCGCGTAGGGCGTGCGCGATTTCATGGCCGAGCACAATGGCCAGCTCGTCGTCGGTCAGTTTCAGCGTGCTCAGCAAGCCGCTGAAGACGGCGATTTTCCCGCCCGGCATGCAAAATGCGTTGACGTCCCTGGAGGCGATCAGGTTGACTTCCCATTGCCACTGCGCGGCGCGCGGATTCCAGCGCTCGGCCTGCGGAATGATCCTGTTGGCGATGGCGCGCAGACGTACGACTTGCGGATGCGTTTCGGGAACCAGCGCGCCGAGCCGCCCGGCCTGCTGCTTCATGCCGGTGTACTGTTCTAGCGCCAGCGCCTCGATCTGCTCTTCCGGCACCAGCTTGCGCAAGGGCGACATGCTGTCGACCTTGACGCCATCGCTCGCGCCTTGCGCGCGGTCTTTGGCGACGGCGGCAAACGATCCGATGCCGCAAACGATTGCCAGCAGTGCCGCAACGACGTTTCGCTTCATCGGGTTCCTCCGTCAGGGGCAGGTGTTATTTTTCATTCCACGGCGCGATTTTAGGCAGCATCAGCATGCCGGGCAAGGCCAGCACGAAGCAAACCAGGAAGAAGGTGAACCAGCCGGTTTGCGTCACGATGTAGCCGGTGGCGGCATTGAAAAAGGTGCGCGGAACCGCCGCCAGGCTAGTGAACAGCGCATATTGCGTGGCCGTATAGCGGGGGTCGGTGGTGGTGGCAATGAAGGCGGTGAACGCGGCGGTGCCGAGACCGACCGCGAACGCTTCCAGCCCGATGACGGCGCCCAGCATCAGGGTCGCATGTTCGTTGGTGCTGACGCCGACTCTCGCCAGCGCAGCGAAACCGAGGATCGCAGCCGCTTGCAATGCGCCGAAAATCCACAAGCCGCGGTTGATGCCGGTCTTTTCCAGCCATACCGCGCCCAGGATGCCGCCGGCCAGGCTGGCCCACAGCCCGGCGTTCTTCGCCACCAGGCCGATCTGGGTGCGGGTGAAACCGAGGTCGAGATAGAAAGGCGTCGCCAGCGCGGTCGCCATCGAATCGCCCAGCTTGTACAGGAAGATGAAGGCCAGCACCCATAACGCATAGGACCAGCCGCTGCGGTTGACGAATTCGCGGAACGGCAGCACCACCGCCTCGCGCAGGTTCTTTGGCGGCGCGCCGTAGAGCGTCGGCTCGGATACCAGCAGCGTGGTCAACACGCCCGGCAGCATGAACAGCGCGGTGATCGCGAACACCGCCTGCCAGCTCATGAAGTCCGACAGGATCAGCGACAGCGAACCCGGCACCAGGGTCGAAAGTTTATAGGCATTGACGAAGATGGCCGTGCCGGAGCCCTGCTGCTGATCCGTCAGCATCTCGCGCCGGTAGGCGTCGATCACGATATCCTGACTGGCGGACAGGAAGGCGATCGCGCCGCACAGGACGATGATCGCGGTCAGATCGGTTTTCGGCGAATAAAAGCCCATTGCACCGACCGCGCCGAGCAGCAGCAATTGCGTAACGAGCATCCAGCCGCGCCGCCGTCCCAGCAGCGGGAAATGGAAGCGGTCCATCAGCGGCGACCAGACGAACTTCCAGGTGTAAGGGAAGCCGACCAGCGCGAACAGGCCGATCGCCTTGAGGTCGACGTTTTCCGATTTCAGCCAGGCCGACAGCAGGTTGTACAGGATGAACAGCGGCAGGCCGGAGGAAAAGCCGAGCGAGACGCAGATCAGCATCTGCCGGTTGAAGTAATGGCGCCAGCCGGGTTTGGCGGCTGGCTCGGTAGCGTTGGGCGCTGCCAAAGTCATAAGGGTGCTCGCAATGTGGACAGGAGGTGCCCGGATTATTTTTTACGGAAGCGGAATACGGCCAGACTGCCACGCCAGTTTGGCAGGAAATCAACGGGCTTGCCGTCTTGCAACGCCACACATTCGAGCACTTCGAGTCCGACCCGGTTCGCAAGTTCCTCAAAATCCTTGATCGTGGCACAACGCAGGTTGGGCGTGTCATACCATTCATACGGCAGCGACTTCGACACCGGCATGCGCCCGCGCAGCAGCGCGAAGCGGTGCGGCCAGTAGGCGAAGTTCGGGAACGACACGATCGCCTCGCGCCCGACGCGCGCGATATCGCGCAGCACGCCTTCCACGTTCTTCATCATCTGCAGCGCCGACAGGCACAGCACGGTATCGAATGCATTATCGGCAAACATCGCCAGGCCCGCTTCCAGGTCCTGCTGAATCACGGCCACGCCGCGCTCGACGCACAGCGGGATCTTGTGGTCGTCGATTTCGACGCCGTAGCCGATGCATTGCTTTTGTGATTGCAGATAATCCAACATCACGCCGTCGCCGCAGCCGAGATCGAGCACATGCGATGCGTCGCGCACCCAGTGCGCGATGAACGCGAGATCGGCGCGCAAGATGCTCAAGTCCTGGAAATTCATGCGCGCCCCCTGTTGTCGATTTCTTTCCATATGCGGTCGTAGTAGGCGCGCACCACGTTCATGTAGCGCGCGTCTTCCAGCAGGAAGGCATCGTGCCCGTGCGGCGCGTCGATCTCGGCATAAGCGACCTTGCGCTTGTTGTTGACCAGCGCCTGCACAATCTCCCGGCTGCGCTCGGGCGAAAAACGCCAGTCGGTGGTGAAGGACACCAGCAGGAACTGCGCCTGAGTGGCGGCTAGTGCCTTGGTGAGATCGTCGCCATGGTCGCGCGCGGGGTCGAAATAATCGAGCGCCTTGGTAATCAGCAGATAAGTATTGGCGTCGAAGTATTCGGAGAACTTGTCGCCCTGATAGCGCAAGTAGGATTCGATCTCGAAATCGACGCCAAAGCCAAACTGATACCCGCCGTTGCGCAGGCCGCGCCCGAATTTTTCCGCCATGCTGTCGTCGGACAGATAGGTGATGTGGCCGATCATGCGCGCCACGCGCAAGCCGCGCTTGGGCACTACGCCGTGCGCATAGTAGTCGCCGCCGTGGAAATCGGGATCGGTCAGGATCGCCTGGCGCGCCACGTCATTGAAGGCGATGTTCTGCGCCGACAGCTTCGGCGTCGAGGCGATCACGATCGCATGGCGCAGACGCTGCGGGAACAACAGGCTCCACGAAAGCGCCTGCATGCCGCCGAGCGAACCGCCCATCACGGCGGCGAACTGCTCGATGCCGAGTTCATCGGCGACGCGCGCTTGCGCGCGCACCCAATCCTCCACCGTCACTACCGGAAAATCAGCGCCGTAGGGCTTGCCGGTGGCGGGATTGACATGCATCGGTCCGGTCGAGCCGAAACAGGAGCCGGGATTGTTGATGCCGATGACGAAGAAGCGGTTGGTGTCGAGCGGTTTGCCCGGGCCCACCATGTTGTCCCACCAGCCGACGTTCTTGCGCCCGCCCTCGCCCTCATACACGCCGGCGACGTGGTGCGAGGCGTTCAATGCATGGCATACCAGCACCGCGTTGGAGCGGTCGGCATTGAGCGTGCCATAGGTTTCATAGACCATCGTGTAGTCGGCCAGCGACGCGCCGCTGGACAGGCGCAGCGGCGCCTTGAAATGCATCGATTGCGGTGCAACGATCCCAAGGGATGACATATAGGTCCCGAAGTAGAATTATTTGAACCTGAAATGAAAAAGCCCGACAGCTGGTCAGCTTATCGGGCTAAATTCTGGGCTCACATGCAAGCACGCTTTAGCCGTATTTATTAGGCGCCCGCAAGCTGATTATCAAATCGGCGCACAGCATAAGAATAACGAACTCGTTGCAGTCCGTCAAACCGTGCCAGTCTGATTGAGCTGGTTGACGGCCTCGGCAATCGCCATCGGATCGAACGAGCGCAGGATTTTCTTGACTGACGGCGCGATCTCGTTGAGGTCGCTGTTCAGGATCTGCTGCTTGACCGACAGGATCTGGGTCGGGTGCATCGAAAACTCGCGCAGCCCCATGCCGAGCAGCATGCGCGTCAGCTTCGTGTCGCCGGCCATCTCGCCGCACACCGCCACCGGGATGCCCGCCTTGTTGGCAATCGAAATGGTGGACGCCAGCAGGTACAGCACCGCCGGATGCAGCGGGTTGTACAGGTGTGCCACCTCGTGGTCGGCGCGGTCGATCGCCAGCGTGTACTGGATCAGGTCGTTGGTGCCGATCGACAGGAAATCCATCTTCTTGACGAACATCGGCAGGGTCAGCGCCGCGGCCGGGATCTCGATCATCGCGCCGATCGGGATCAGCGGATCGAACTTCTTGCCGGCGTCGCGCAGCTGCCGCTTGGCCTGCTCGATCATCGCCAGGCTCTGGTCGATCTCGAACGCATGTGCCAGCATCGGGATCAGGAGCTTGACCGGGCCGTAGGCGGACGCGCGCAGGATCGCGCGCAGCTGCGCCAGGAACATCTGCGGCTCGGCCAGGCAAAAGCGGATCGCGCGCAGGCCGAGCGCCGGATTCAGCGAAGTCTGCTCGGCCATGTCGAGCGGCTTGTCGGCACCGATGTCGAGCGTGCGGATGGTGACCGGGCGGCCCTTCATCGCGAGCACCGCCTGGCGGTAGGACTCGAACTGCTCGTCCTCGGAGGGCAGCTTGTTGACGAAGCCGGCGCGGCCCATGAACAGGTATTCGGAGCGGAACAGGCCGACGCCCATGGCGCCCGACTCCATCGCCGCAGCACAATCCTCCGGCAATTCGATATTCGCCAGGAGCGTGATCTCGGTGCCGTCCTTGGTGATGGCCGGCGTCTTTTTCAGCTTGCCGAGTTTCTTGCGCTCGCGCAGCAGGCGCGCCTGGCGCTCGCGGTACTGCTCCAGCACGCCCGGCGTGGGATCGACGATCACGACACCGGCATCGCCGTCGATGATCACCCAGTCGTCCTGGCGGATCAGCATCGAGGCGTTGTACATGCCGACCACGGCCGGAATGTCGAGGCTGCGCGCGACGATGGCGGAATGCGAATTCTGCCCGCCGAGGTCGGTGACGAAACCGCCGAACGCGCGGTCCTTGAAGCGCAGCATGTCGGCCGGCGAAATGTCGTGCGCGACCACGATCATGCGCCCGGCGCCCTCGCTGCCGTCCCCCGCCGGCAAGGTATTGGCGCTGCCGGTCAACACCTTCAGCACGCGCTCGCCGACCTGCTGGATGTCGGACTTGCGCTCGCGCAGGTAGGCATCCTCGATTTCATCGAACTGCGCCGACAATTCGTCAATTTGCGTCAACAGCGCCCATTCGGCGTTGTAAAAGCGGGTGCGGATGATATCGAGCGGGACTTCGGCGATCATCGGGTCCGACAGGATCAGCGCGTGCACGTCGATGAACGCGCCAAGCTCGGCCGGCGAATCCTTGGGCAGCTCGTTCCAGATGGTCTGCAGCTCCTTGTGGACGGTGGCGATCGCCTTTTGCAGGCGCTGGACTTCGGCTTCGACCTGTTCCTGCGGAATCAGGTAATGCTTGACGTCGAGCGCGGCCGGCGCCAGCAGGTGCGCGCGGCCAATCGCGATTCCGCGCGAAACGGGAATGCCATGGAGCGTGAATGAGGCCATCGAGATCTTCGCCTGGATTATTCGCCTTCGCCGAACTTATTCTGGATCAGCTCGACGAGCGCGTCAAAGCACGCCTTTTCGTCCGCGCCGTCGGTTTCCAGAACGACCTTGGCCCCCTTGCCTGCTGCCAGCATCATCACGCCCATGATGGATTTGGCGTTGACGCGCCGCGCATTGCGGGTCATCCAGACATCGCTCTGGAATTTCGCCGCCAGCTGGGTCAGTTTGGCCGAGGCGCGCGCATGCAGTCCGAGCTTGTTGATGATTTCGATTTCTTGTTGAATCATGTCTGAAATTATTAGTTTGGCCCGAGGCGGACGCGATTATCGACCCTGACCGCGCCGCTCTGGCCGCCGGCCAGCGCCATCTCCACCACGACATCGAGCGTATCGTTACGGTAGGTCAGCGCGCGCAGCAGCATTGGCAGGCTGATCCCCGCGATGATGTCAACATGGCCGGGATCGCCCAGGCGCAACGTGCAGTTGCATGGCGTGCCGCCCATGACGTCGGTAATCACCAGCACGCCAGAACCGTCATCGATACGGGCGATCGCTTCCCTGGCCAGGCGATTGACTTCGGCCGTATCCTGGTCGGCGGTCACGTCGATGGCTTCCATTCTTTCCGGACGAGCGCGAAACACATGGGTCGCCGCGTCGATAAAGGCGTTACCCAGCGGTGCATGCGTCAACAGAAGAATGCCAATCATGGTCTTCGATACCCAGAATGATCAAGCGGGAATAAGCGGAACGATGTCCCCAAACAAAAGCGGTCTATCTCTTGTCCGGCGCGGCTTGCCGCGCAGGCTATTTTATGTGCACTGCTTTTCCAGCGCCTCGATGAACATGGCGGCGACATCGAAGCCGGTCTGTTGCGTGATTTCCTGGAAACAGGTGGGGCTGGTGACGTTAATTTCTGTCAAGTAATCCCCAATAACGTCCAATCCTACCAGCAATAAGCCGCGTTTCAAAAGAATTGGCGCAAGGGTTTCGCCGATTTCCCGGTCCCGCGCCGAAATCGGTTGCGCCACGCCGAGGCCGCCGACGGCCAGATTGCCCCGCACTTCGCCCCCCTGGGGGATGCGCGCGAGGCAGAATGGCGCGACTTCGCCGCCGATCAGCAGCACCCGCTTGTCGCCCTGGGAGATGTCGGGGATGAAGCGCTGCACCATGATGGTGTGCGCACCGTTGGCGGTGAGCGTTTCGACGATCGCGCCGAGATTGAGGCCGTCTTCCCTGACCCGGAAAATGCCGATGCCGCCCATGCCGTCCAGCGGCTTGAGGATGATGTCCCTGTGCTCGTGGTGGAAGGCGCGCACCCGGGCCGCGTCGCTGGTGACCAGTGTCGGCGCGATGAACTGCGCGAATTCGGTGATCGCCATCTTCTCGTTGTGGCTGCGGATCGCCTCGGGCCGGTTGAGAATGCGCGCCCCCTGCCGCTCCGCCAGTTCCAGCAGGTAGGTGGCGTAGATGTACTCCATGTTGAACGGCGGGTCCTTGCGCACCATGACCGCGTCGAATTCGTGCAGTTGCGCCGGCCGCGCAGGTTCGGCCCGGTACCAGTCCTTGAGGTCGCCGGTAATCGTGATGCGCGCGACATTGGCCAGCACCCTGCCGTTCTCGAACGCCATGTCGCGCTGCTCGAAGGCATAAACCTCGTGGCCGCGGCGCGCAGCCTCGGCCATCATCGCGTAGGTCGTGTCCTTGTAGGTCTTGAAATGGTCGAGCGGGTCGGCCAGGAACGCGAATTTCATGTAGCGGGCCTTAATAGATTTCCGGATTCGGGTCGGTCTTCTCCAGCTCGATCGATGCCGCCAGCAAGGCCAGGCGCGCCACCACGCCGTACATGTAGAAACGGTTCGGCGCGGCGGTGCCGGGCTTGGCGCCCAGGTCGGGCAGCGCGTGCTGCTGCGCGAACGCCAGCGGCACGAAATGCGCGCCCGGCGAATTCAGGTTCTCGTCGACGCCGCGCTCGGCGTGCACGCGGTAGAAGCCACCGACCACGTAACGGTCGATCATGTAGACGACCGGCTCGGCCACCGCGTCGTTGATGTGCTCGAAGGTATGGACGCCTTCCTGGATGATCACGTCGTTGACTTCCAGTCCTTCCTTCACCACCGACATCTTATTGCGCTGCTTGCGGTTCAGGTCCTTCACCTCGCTGGCGTCCTTGACCGTCATGATGCCCATGCCGTAGGTGCCGGCGTCGGCTTTCACGATCACGAACGGGGTTTCCTTGATCCCGTATTCCTTGTACTTCTTGCGGATCTTGGCCAGCAGCGTATCAACGTTAGACGCGAGGCAATCCTCGCCGGTACGTTCCTGGAAATTGATCTGTCCGCACTTGGCAAAGTAGGGATTGAGCATCCAGCCGTCGACGTCGATCAGCTTGGCGAATTTCTTGACCACTTCGTCATAGGCGGCGAAGTGATTGGTCTTGCGGCGCACGGTCCAGCCGGCGTGCAGCGGCGGCAGCAGGTTTTGCTCCGGCAGGTTTTCCAGAATTTTCGGAATACCGGACGACAAGTCGTTATTGAGCAGGATGGTGCACGGGTCGAAGTTCTTCAGCCCGAGGCGGCGGCCATTGGGCGAGCGCTCCAGCGGCTCCAGGGTCAATACGGAGCCATCGGGCAGCTCGATATTGGTCGGCTCCTTCACATCGTCCGACAGCGAGCCGAGCCGCACATTCAGCCCGGTCTGGCGGAAGATCTGGATCAGGCGCGCGACATTCTGCAGGTAGAACGTGTTACGGGTATGTTTTTCCGGGATCAGCAGCAGGTTCTTTGCATCGGGACAATATTTTTCAATCGCTGCCATGGCCGCCTGCACCGCCAGCGGCAGCATCTCGGAAGACAGGTTGTTGAAGCCGCCCGGGAACAGGTTGGTGTCGACCGGCGCCAGCTTGAAGCCGGCGTTGCGCAAGTCCACCGAACAGTAAAACGGCGGGGTATGTTCCTGCCATTCGAGCCGGAACCAGCGCTCGATGGCCGGCGTCGCATTGAGAATCTTCTTTTCGAGGTCGAGGAGCGGGCCATTCAGGGCCGTGACGAGGTGCGGAACCATATAAACCTTAAAGGTATAAGCATATTTGCAAGAGGATTGACGCTGATTCTAACGGCAATCCCTGTCTTGCGCCTGCCGGATGTTGTGTTGGATACGCCAAGGCGGCGGAATGTATTTCACAGATGACAACACATTCATCCCTGTGAACTCGGCACCCCTCAGATCAGGGCGAATCGGGCAATTTAAAGGGTAAACCGCGTTGCCTGACTGGCATCCCGGCCTGCGGGGTGGCGGGATGAAAAAAAAGGCGCCTCTTGCGAGGCGCCTTGCGATCCGCGGCAGCGGATGGAGAAATTGTGCCGGCCGAAATCAGCCGTGATACGCCGATTCGCCGTGGGCGGTGACGTCCAGGCCTTCGCGCTCCTGTTCTTCCGGCACGCGCATGCCGATCAGCAGGTCGACCAACTTGTAGGCCACCAGGGACACCACGCCGGACCAGATGATCGTCGTGATGACGCCCTGGAACTGGATCCAGACCTGGCCGGCAATCGAATACGGCTCCGACGACATCTTGTTGGCGACGTAATCGAAGATGCCCTGGCCGCCGAGCGACGGCGAGGCGAATACGCCGGTCAGCAAGGCGCCCAGGATGCCGCCCACGCCGTGCACGCCGAACACGTCGAGCGAGTCGTCGGCGCCGAGCAGGCGCTTCAGTCCATTGACACCCCACAGGCAGACGACGCCGGCCAGCAAGCCGATCACGAGCGCACCCATCGGGCCGACGAAGCCGCATGCCGGGGTGATCGCCACCAGGCCGGCAACCGCGCCGGACGCGCCGCCGAGCATGGAGGGCTTGCCTTTGGCCATCCACTCGCCGAACACCCAGGATACGGTGGCGGCAGCCGTCGCCAGGAGCGTGTTGACAAAGGCCAGGGCTGCCACGTCGCCGGCTTCCAGGGCGGAACCGGCGTTGAAGCCGAACCAGCCCACCCACAGCAGCGATGCACCGACCATGGTCAGCGTCAGCGAGTGCGGCGCCATCGATTCGCGGCCGTAGCCGATACGCTTGCCGATCACAAAGGCGCCGACGATACCGGCCACCGCCGCATTGATATGCACCACGGTGCCGCCCGCGAAATCGAGCGCGCCCTTCTGCCACAGCCAGCCGGCCTTCTCGGTGGCCGACGCCAGCGTCGCCGCGTCTGTAATCGCGTCCGGACCCGGCCAGAACCAGACCATGTGCGCGATAGGCAGATAGGAGAAGGTGAACCACAGCACCACGAACAGCAGCACGGCGGAGAACTTGGCGCGCTCGGCGAAGGCACCGATGATCAGGGCGCAGGTAATCGCCGCAAAGGTCGCCTGGAACGCCACGAACACGAACTCCGGAATCACCACGCCTTTGCTGAAGGTCGCGGCGGTAGCGAACGCCCCCTTGGCAGGATCCCAGATACCGTTCAGGAACAGGCGATCGAATTTGCCGATGAATGCGCCGCCCTCGGTAAAGGCCAGCGAATAGCCGTAGATACACCACAGCACGATGATCAGGGCAAAGATCATGAACACCTGCATCAGGATCGACAACATGTTCTTCGACCGCACCAGGCCGCCGTAGAACAATGCCAGGCCCGGGATCGTCATCAGGATCACGAGCAGGGTCGCCACCATCATCCAGGCGGTATCGCCCTTGTTGGGCGTCGGCGCCGGAGCGGCTGCCGGCGCGGCGGCCGCGGGAGCCGCATTGCTGGCTGCAGGCGCTGCTGCGGCGGCAGGCGCGTCAACGGATGCGGCTGCGGATGCCGCCGGCGCATCGGCGGCGGCAGCGGGCAGCGAAACGCCGACTGCGAACAGCAGGGCGCCGGCGGCCAGGAAGCTTGCCAATCGTCTCATCATGTCATTCTCCTTAGAGGGCTTCTTTGCCGGTTTCGCCGGTACGGATACGCACGACTTGCTGCAGGTCGTAGACAAAAATCTTGCCGTCGCCGATCTTGCCGGTGCGGGCGGACGACTCGATCGCTTCGATCGCACGGTCGAGGATGGCGTCGTCGACCGCGGCTTCGATCTTGGTCTTGGGCAGGAAATCGACCACGTATTCCGCGCCGCGGTACAGCTCGGTATGGCCCTTCTGGCGGCCGAAGCCCTTGACCTCGGTCACGGTGATACCCTGCACGCCGATCGTGGACAGCGCTTCGCGCACTTCATCGAGCTTGAATGGTTTGATGATCGCAGTGATCAGTTTCATGATGGCCTCGCTCTAGAAAGTCTTGCCGACGGAGACAACCAGGCCGTTCTTGCCCAGGTTTTCGCCATCCGGTCCGGGAACGGTCAGGGTGGTGCCGATCAGCGCCACGCTGCCGGTAACCACGCCGAAGTCCTTGGTAAGGCCGACCTTCCAGTCGTTGTAGCTGGCGGCACTGGAAGGGCCGCGCACGCGCTGGCGGCCGGCATGCAAATTCAGGGTCAGGCCTTGCATCACTTCGACATTGGCGCCGATGTCCAGATAGCCGCTGTTCTTGCTGTCGGCAAAGCCAAACAGGTTGGTCACGGAATGCGAGTACTTGACATAGCCAGGCCCGTAACCGAGTTGGCCGTAGATTTCGGTGGTGTTGGCGCTCGGATTGAGGCCATTGGACGGATAGACATAAGTCAGCACGCCGACGTCGTATGCGACATCCTTGGTGATTTCACCGCGCTTGCCGCCATAGATATCCCACTCGATATTGCCGTCGCCGCCGGCATCCTTGATCCATTTAATGGTCGAAAGCCATGTGCCGGCATACAATCCGGTCGGGTTGTGCGTGTAGTCGGCCCCGCCCTGCAACGCCGGATCCAGGCGCGACTGCGAGATGCCGCGATAACGATAGTCGCTGACAATGGAAGCGTTGAAGCTGACTTCATGTTCCGGCTTTTGATCTTCTGCCTGAGCGTAACTGCCTGCAAAGGCGGCCATTGCTGCGGTGGCGAGAATCATTTTTTTCATGGCATATCCCTTTTCGCGGTGTTGGAACAAAAAATGGGTTCTAATACGGCTCGCAGGGCTATTAGCAGGACCCATGCCACCCTTTTCCTCAGGGTATGCGTTATCATTTTTTTATTTAAACGCCCCTTTCAGGGCGGGCACGCCCTCATTTAAAACAGCGCACCGGAAAACCCGCACCATCTTGAGGCGCACCATCGCAATGCGCACCACGGACGTGCGATACATTCACATTTGGATTCACCATGAACGCAAACAACTTCTTTAATGACCTCCAGGCAAAGATCAATCAGGCACTGGAGAACTCGCCCGCCAAAGACATCGAAAAGAATGTGAAGGCCATGCTGACCCAGGGTTTTTCCCGGCTGGACCTGGTCACGCGCGAGGAATTCGACATTCAGAACCAGGTGCTGGCGAAGACCCGCGCCAAGCTGGATGAACTGGAAAAACGCGTTGCCGAGCTGGAAGCGCAGCTGAAAAACAAGTAATGAGCCTGGCGGTCCTGAAAAGCCGCGCGCTGGCCGGCATGCACGCGCCGGAAGTCACGGTCGAGGTGCATCTGGCAAACGGATTGCCGTCTTTTACGATCGTCGGCCTGCCGGAAACCGAGGTCAAGGAATCCAAAGACCGCGTGCGCGCCGCCTTGCAGAACGCGCGCTTCGAATTCCCGGCGCGGCGCATCACCGTCAACCTGGCTCCAGCCGACCTGCCGAAGGAATCGGGCCGCTTCGATTTGCCGATCGCGCTCGGCATCCTCGCCGCCTCCGGCCAGATGCCGGGCGACGAACTGGACAAGTACGAATTCGCCGGCGAGCTGTCGCTGTCGGGCGAATTGCGCCCGATCCGCGGCGCGCTGGCGATGACGTACGCGATGCATCGCGCCGGCGGCGCATCGGGCCGGCAGCGCGCCTTCATCCTGCCGCGCGCCAACGCGGACGAAGCGGCGCTGGTCGGCGACGCGACAGTCTTTCCGGCCGATTCATTGCTGCAGGTCTGCGCGCATTTCGCCGCCGCCGATGGCGATGCCAGGCTGTCCAGGCATCGCGCGCAAGCCGCAGTGGCGCGGCCCGACTATCCGGACTTCGCCGACGTCAAGGGCCAGTCGCATGCCAAACGCGCGCTGGAGGTGGCCGCCGGCGGCGGCCACAGCATCCTGCTCGTCGGGCCGCCCGGCACCGGCAAATCGATGCTGGCCGCGCGCTTTCCCGGCATCCTGCCCTCCATGACGGATGATGAGGCGCTGGAGTCGGCAGCCGTGCAATCGCTGTCCGGCGGCTTTTCGACCGCGCGCTGGAAAGCGCGTCCGTATCGCGCACCGCACCACACCGCTTCCGGCGTGGCGCTGGTGGGCGGCGGCGGCACGCCGCGCCCGGGAGAAATCTCGCTGGCGCATCGCGGCGTATTATTTTTGGACGAATTGCCCGAATTCGACCGGCGCGTGCTGGAAGTGCTGCGCGAGCCGCTCGAATCGGGCCAGATCACGATTTCGCGCGCCGCCCGCCAGTCCGACTTCCCGGCGCGCTTCCAGCTGGTGGCGGCGATGAATCCCTGCCCCTGCGGCTATCTCGGGCACGCCTCCGGCAAGTGCCGCTGCACGCCGGATGCGGTCGCGCGTTATCAGGGCAAGATCTCGGGGCCGCTGCTGGACCGGATCGACCTGCAAATCCAGGTCGGCGCCTTGCCGCATGACGAGCTGCTGAAACAGGCCGACGGCGAGCCGTCGGCCGCGATCGCCGCGCGCGTGGAACAGGCGTTCGAGCGGCAGCTGCGGCGCCAGGGCAAGGGCAATCACGCGCTAAGTACCGCCGAAATCGATGCGCACTGCAAGCCGGACGCCCAGGGCGAACAATTGCTGCGCACGGCGATGCTGCGGCTGGACTGGTCGGCGCGCGCCTATCATCGGGTCCTGAAGGTGGCGCGCACGATCGCCGATCTGGCGGGAGCTGATGGCGTGATGCAGCCCCATGTGGCGGAAGCGATTCAATATCGGCGCGCGCTGCGGGAGCAATGACGCCGGCGGTTCTCGGTGGTTATGCCGCCTTTGCGGCCCGTATCGACAGATCGGCCACGACGCGCCCCAGGTAGCGTATCGCACGGTCGACGTCGTCGGAATACGGCAAGCCGCAATTGATCCGCAGGAAATGGTCGAAGCGATTCGAGTTCGAAAACATCAAACCGGGCGCCACCAGGATACCTTGCGCGAGCGCCGCATCAAATACCTGCGCCGCCGGCAGCTTGTGCGGCAACTCCAGCCATAGCGTCATGCCGCCGTCGGGCATGGTCAACCGCGTACCGAGCGGGAAATAGGCTGCGATGGCCTGCGCCATGCGCGCGCGCTGCCGCCGCAGCGCCGTGCGCAGGCGCCGCAAGTGCCGGTCGTAGGCGCTCGACGCCATGAATTCGGCAGCCGCGATCTGCGACCACTCTTCATTGTCGCGCGTCTGCGCATACTTGAGCATCGCCACCTTGGCCTGCCAGCGCCCCGCCGTCATCCAGCCCAGCCGCATGCCGGGCGCCAGCGTCTTGTGCAGCGATGCGCAATGAATCACGTTGCCGCCGTGATCCCATGCCTTCAAGGCCGTGAGCGGCACGTCGCCTTCGGCCAGCTCGCTGTAGGTGTCGTCCTCGATGAGCGCGATGGCATGGCGCGCGCATAGCTGCACCAGCCGCTGCTTGTGCGCGTCCGGCATGAGGCAGGCCAGCGGATTCTGGAAATGCGGCACGACGACCGCCGCCTTGATATTGCCGTAAGTCTGGATCGCCAGTTCCAGCGCCTCGAGCGAGATGCCGGTGCTGGCGCTGGTCGGGATTTCCAGCGCGCGCAACCCCAGGCTTTCCAGGATCTGCAACAGCCCGTAGAAGGTCGGCGATTCGACCGCGATGGTATCGCCGGGCTGGGAGACCGCGCGCAGCGCGAGGTTGAGCGCCTCGATGCAGCCGTGGGTGACGGTCACCTCGTCCGGCGACAGCACCATGCCGGCGGCGATGGCACGCTTGGCAAGGACGCTGCGGAAAAGGGCATTGCCGCCGGCCGGCGTGGCGCGCACCAGCATCTCGGGATGACGGCGCAGCGCGCGCACGGAGGCAGCCCGGAGCGGCTCGGCCGGATACAGTTCCGGTGCGGCGCGCGCGCCCGACAGATTGACTCTGACCGGATGGCGCCGCCCTTGCGCGATGAACTCGGAAACGCGCGCATGCACGCCGACATATTGCGCGGGGTCGGGCGGCTGCAGCAGGTCCGGTTCATCCGGCGGCGGCAGCGCGACACGCTCCGGCCCGCGCACGAAATAGCCGGAGCGCGGGCGCGCCTCGATCCAGCCTGCGCTCTCGAGCTGCCTGCAGGTCTGCAGCGCCGTCGACAGGCTTACGCCGTGCAGCCGCATCATCGAACGCACCGAGGGCATGCGCTCGCCCTGGGCCAGCGATCCCGCCTTGATCGCGCCGAGATAGTGGTCTGCCAGTTTTCTATAAAGAGGTTGCGAGTCCATATCGCATGATCACCGATTCATCGCTTCCGGAACAGATATAGATTCCTGAAAAATACACGATAACAGATGCCATCCCGGCATTCTGTTGCGCTACAGCTTGCGGTGTCCTATGCCTGTTGCATGTCCTCCGGCGCTCATAGCATGGGCCCATACACCTGAAAGGAAGGCATGATGGCACGGCAACGCACCACGAAGACGAAACTTACTCATGGTCAATCTCTACGGCAGTACGCGTGCCGCGGCACGATTGTGGTGGCGGCAAGCGGCATGCTGCGCGTTACAGGCGCGCCAGTCTGGCTGGGGGAGCGCATCCTGTCGGAGACAGCCTGCCTGCGTGAAGGAGAACCCCATCTGGTCAGGCAGGCTGGCTGGATTGCCATCCAGGCGCTGAACGACGCCGAGGTCGTGTGCGTCACGCCAGAGGCGCTATGGCCGAAGCTGTCGCGCTGGTGCCGGATGGCGGCCGCAGGCTTGCATCGCGGCTGGAAAAGCCTCGCGCAGCATGCCGGGGGCGGCTAGCGCAAGCCAGGCGAGAAAGAATTATCATGGAATATTTCGTCGCCCCGCCCTACTGTTCCGCCCATGTTCCAGCATCCATCCGAATTCGTCACGTTCAAGGCCAGCCCGCACTTGCCCGGCGTGGAACTGTACTCGGCGCGGTTGGTGGAGCATGCCTTCGCACCGCATGTGCACGACGGCTATTCGATCGGAGCGATCGAAGCGGGCGTGGAGCGCTTCCGCTACCAGGGCGAAGAGCACGTGGCGCCGGCCGGCACGCTGGTCCTGCTCAATCCGGATGAACTGCATACCGGCGAGGCCGAGGTGGAGGCGGGCTGGACTTACCAGATGCTGTATATCGAGCCCCGCACCTTGCGCGAGCTGACCGGCAGCGAGGCGTTCTTTCCGCAAGCGCTGGCCCATGACCGCGCGCTTGCCGCGGCATACCGGCGCATGTTTCGCCGCATGTGGGACGCGCCCAGTAACATCGCCTTCCTGTCCGACTTCACGCGGCTGGTCGACGCGATCGTGGCGCGCTACGGCAAAAACGCGAAGGCGCCGGTGTCGCCGCGCCATCTGCGCCACATGGCGTCGATGCGGCGCGTGCTCGACTGCATCGAGGCGCACCTCGACGAACCATTGGGCATCGACACACTCGCATCGGAAGCGGGCCTGTCGGTATTTCACTTCGTGCGTACCTTTTCCGCGATGTTCCATGCGACGCCGCACCAGTACCTGCAGGCGCGCCGCGCCGCACGCGCCAAGTCGCTGCTGGCGCAGCGCGCTACACCGGCGCATGCGGCCGCCGCGGCGGGCCTGACCGATCAAAGCCACCTGAACCGCTGGTTCAAGCGCGCCTACGGCGTCACGCCCGCGCAATACCAACAGCAAATCGGTACAAGACCGCAGCCGGCAACGCGCGCATAATCGCCCGCTGACTGATCGCGCGCCCGCGCTTCGCCATCTTCTTTACGCCAAATGCTGATCGGATTTCTCTGCGCCCTGGGCGCCGGCCTCTTCTGGGGCATCGTCTTCGTCACGCCGCTCGTCCTCGGCGACTATCCCGGCATGGTGCTGTCGTTCGGCCGCTATGTCGGATTCGGCCTGATCGCGCTGGTGCCGGCCTGGTTCGACCGGCGGCAGATCGCCGCCTTGTCGAAGGCGGACTGGCGCGCCGCCGTCAAGCTTTCGCTGGTCGGCAATGTCCTGTACTACGCGGCGCTGGCCAGCGCGATCCAGCTGGCCGACGCACCGCTGCCGGCCATGCTGATCGGCACGCTCCCGGTCGTCATCTCCATCTGCTCCAACTGGTCGCCCGGCCATCCCTCGGAATCGATAGCCTGGCGCAGGCTGGCGCCTTCCCTGGTCATCATCTTCGCCGGCCTGATGCTGGTGAACGCGAGCGAACTGAGCCAGCTCGACGGCCGGCGCTCCCTGGCCGACTATGCGCTCGGCTGCCTGATCGCGCTCGGCGCGCTGGCGGCATGGACCTGGTACCCGATCATGAATGCGCGCCACATGAAACGGCATCCGCATATCCGCTCCTCGACCTGGGCCACCGTGCAGGGGCTGGCAACCTTCCCGCTGGCGCTGCTCGGCTTCGCCGGATTCGGCCTGTATACGGCCACCGGCCACGGCACCTATGCGTTTCCGCTCGGCCCGCGCCCGTCGCTGTTCATCGGCATGATGCTGATGCTTGGACTTTGCGCCTCGTGGCTGGGCACGATGTTGTGGAACAAGGCGAGCCAGCGGCTGCCGACCTCTCTCGCCGGGCAGCTGATCGTGTTCGAAACCCTGTCGGCGCTGCTGTATGCCTTCATCTGGCGCGGCACCGTGCCGCCCGTGCCGGTCCTGGCGGGCGTCGTTTTGCTGTGCGCCGGCGTGGCCATGGGCGTGGGCGCATTCCACCGCGCGCAACGCAAGGAAGCGCTCGCCGGCAGCACGTGAAGCGGGAAATCGCTGTTACCATGCGGCCCATGGCCAGATTTTTCCACCGTTTTTCAATCTTGTCGGCAGGGATCGCCTGCGCATTGCTGCTGCTCGCTTGCAGCCCCAAGTTCGACTGGCGCGAGGTACACGACAGCGGCATTCCATTCAGCATCTTACTGCCAGCCAAGCCAACCACGTCCGCACGCCAGATCGATCTCGACGGCTTGCCGGTTACGATGACGATGACCGCCGCCGAGGCCGGCGACGTGCTGTTTGCGGTCGGTTCGGCCGAAATGCCAGATCCGGCCGCCGCAGAGCGCGCGCTGGTCGCCATGAAAACGGCGCTGACCCGCAATATTGGCGGCAGCATCCGGCGCGAATTGGCCTCGTCGCCGGGCGCCGTGCCCGCTACATTGGACATCGAGGCAGTCGGCGCGCCGCGCAACGGCGAGCAGCCGCGCCTGCTGGTCGCGCGCTTCGTCGCCGTCGGTAAGCGCGTGTACCAGTTGGTGGTCGTCGGCCAGGAAAAATCCGTGCCCCGCGAAGCGGTTGACACCTTCTTGACCTCCTTCAAACCCGCCTGATTGCCGTACCGGGGAGCGCGGGGGGGAATTACGCCGCCGCTGCGCCGTCACATGCCATATCAAGCCATGCATGGCCGGAGCAGCTGTAGCCTGTAGCAAATTCCTGAAGTCATGCTATGGTTTAAATATGAACAAACCCTTGTGGAGGCACCATGTTGGTCACATTCAAATCAAAAGCCGCCGCCGAAGTACTGATGTACGAAGATCACGCCAAGCGCATCCTTGATTTGCTGCACAAGGATGTCAAGCAGGGCATCATCACTGCCGGCGAGATGCCGCGCGCCGTCACCACGCTGGAAGAAGAAATCGCCGAAAGCAGGCGGCACCCGGCTTCCGAGGAAGTGGAGCGCGACGTGCTGGCGCATCATGGCGAGGACGTGGAAGACAACGAGCACGAGCCGGTTGAATTTGTCAGCTTTGCAACGCGCGCCTATCCTTTGCTGGAGATGCTGCGCGCGGCGCGGCGCGAAAACAACGACGTCATGTGGGGCGTCTGAGCACGCGGGTCGAATGCGCTCAAGCCGAGCGCCGAGGACGCAACGCAGCCGGGCGCAGTCCATGCTTTAAGCCCTGCGCCACAGCGGCTAAAATGGCGGCTTTGCCTGAAACGGCGGCCATCGGCAAAGGCCCACTGTCCCCGGGCTTGCCCCGCCATGCATATTGACGTGTCTAAACCTCATTTAAAATCCGATTCCCTCGCTTTCAGCCTGCTGGCTGCCGCGCGCGCCGTTGCCCAAGTCAAGTCCGGGACGGCGTTGCCGCAGGCGCTGGGCGCCGTGCTTGCGCCGCTGAATGCCTCCGCCCAGGCGCGCGGCGCAACCCAGGACATCGCTTATCGCACCATGCGGCGGCTTGCCAGCGTCGAGGCGCTGATCCGGCGGCTGACGAACAAGCCGCCCGCGCCAGCCGAACTGCACGGGCTGTTGTGCTGCGCGCTGGCCCTGATCTGCGCCGGCATCGATGCGCCCGGCGACGCGCCATACGAATCCTTTACCATTGTCGACCAAGCCGTCACCGCGGCCTCCGCCACGCCCGCCCTCGCCCCGGCCAAAGGCATGGTCAATGCGGTACTGCGGCGATTTTTGCGCGAACACGAGGCTCTGCTGAGCGAAATACGCCGCAACGAATCCGCACGCTGGAACTACCCCGCATGGTGGATCGACACGCTCAAGTCGGCTTACCCGAGCCAGTGGCAGACCATTCTTGAAGCCGGCAACGGAACGCCGCCGCTGACCCTGCGTGTGAACCGGCGCCGCACCGATGTCGACGCATATCTGCGCGTCCTGAGCGACAACAACATTGCCGCCTCACGCATCGGCCCCGATGCGGTGCGCCTGGCGCGCGCGGTCCCGGTGGCGCAGATCCCGGGCTTTAGCTCAGGCCTGGTATCGGTGCAGGATGCCGCCGCCCAGCTGGCCGCGCCCCTGCTCGATCTGCAGCCCGGGATGCGCGTGCTCGACGCATGCGCCGCGCCGGGCGGGAAAACCGGCCACATCCTGGAATGCGCCGATGTCGAAGTGCTCGCCCTCGACTGCGACGCCCAGCGACTCGCACGCATCGACGAGAACCTGCAGCGCCTGCAGCTGCACGCGGCGCTGAACGAAGGCGACGCCAGCGGTAGCGACTGGTGGGACGGAAGGCAATTCGACCGCATTCTGGCCGACGTGCCGTGCACGGCATCGGGCATCGTCCGGCGCCATCCCGACATCCGCTGGCTGCGCCGCAAGGAAGATGCAGTACGGCTTGCAACACATTCGGCGCAAATTCTCGACAATCTGTGGCGCATGCTGCGGCCCGATGGTAAATTGCTATTCGTTACATGTTCCATCTGGCCGCAAGAGTCGGAAATGCAAGCCGCCTCTTTTGCAGCGCGAAACAATGCTATCCGATTAGCCGCGCCGGGCCAGTTGTTGCCCGTCGCAAATGTAGAACAGGATTACGATGGCTTGTTTTACGCGCTATTCCAAAAGACAGCGGTCTGATAGTATTTTTCAATTGTCTTCGTCTGGAAGAGCGCATGAATATTATTTACCGCTGTTTATGCTTCCATCGCATGGCCGACGATATGCTGCCTTTTATGCCGGGAAAAAACATGACTATCGCCCGGCTTCCCGCCGCCCATTCAACCCTGTTGTAGACGATTACACGGATGCCGTGAAACATGTTGTCACGGTGCCGGTTCAACCCGAGTGACACGCCGCTTCCTTCATTTACTGGCAAGTTATTTGCTGGCAACAATGTTGCTGGCACTGGCATTCGGCGCTCCGCCAGCCAAAGCGGAAGGCGTGGATATCACGCGCGCCAACCTGGAAGCGGCGGACGAGGGCTATCGGCTGTCGATTGCCTTTTCCTTTGACCTCAACCGCAGCCTGGAAGACGCGATCCAGCGCGGCATTCCGTTGTACTTCACCACCGAGATCGAACTGTCGCGCCCGCGCTGGTACTGGTTCAATGAAAAAACCCTGTCGGCTTCGCAAACTGTCCGAATTGCCTACAATGCCCTGACGCGCCAATACCAGGCGGCCATCGGCGGCCAGCTGCAAGCCAGTTTCAGCACGCTGGACGAGGCCCTGTCGCTGGTACGCCGCCCGGGGCGCTGGCTGGTAGCCGAAAAAGGCGCGCTCAAGCCGGGCGAAGTCTATAACGTCGAAGTCCGCATGTACCTCGATGTGGCACGCCTGCCCAAACCCTTCCAGGTCAACGCGCTCAACAACAGCGACTGGCGCTTCTCGTCTGACTGGAAACAGTTCACCTACCGGGCGGAATAGTGCCAAGGCTGCTGCGTTACTTGCTGGTGATCGGCGGCGGAGTGGTCAGCATCCTGCTGTTTCTGCTCGCCTCCGCTTCGGAGAATTCCGTCTTTTTCGACCAGCACTATTCCTGGCTGCTGGGCCTGAACGCGCTGATGACGGTTGCGCTGCTGGGGCTGGTGTCCCTGCTGCTGCGGCGCCTCTATAAGCGCTACAAGCGGCGCGAATTCGGCTCCAAGCTGATGGCGCGCCTGGTTCTGCTGTTCGCGCTGATCGGCATCCTGCCCGGCACCGTGATCTACATCGTGTCGGTGCAGTTCGTGTCGCGCTCGATCGAATCCTGGTTCGACGTGCGCGTCGAATCGGCGCTCGAATCCGGTCTCACGCTCGGCCGCACCGCGCTCGACGCGTCGCTGGCTGACCTCGCCGCCAAGGCGCGCAACGTCGCGCTGGAGCTCTCCGAGTTATCGGAATCGGCGCAAGTCACGCAACTGTCGCGCCTGCGCGACCAGGAGCAGATGCAGGAAGCAACCATCGTCACCGCCAACGGTCAAATCATCGCCACCGTCGGCGGGCGCCTCGGCGCCTTGGTGCCGGAACTGCCGACCGCCGCGATGCTGCGCCAGGCCCGCATGACGCGCGGCTTCTCGGCCATCGAGGGCGGCGTCGAGCCGCACGAGGATCTGAACGGCGCCGCCGTTCCCTCCGCGTCGGCGTCGAATCTACTGGAGTCGCCCGGCGGGCTGCGCCTGCGCGTAGTGGTGGCGATCCCGGCAGCGAGCAATGCGCTGTCGCTGCAAAGCGAGTCGCGCTTCCTGCAATTGCTTCAGCCGGTGCCGCAGCATCTGGCCGCCGATGCGGAAGCATTGCGCGCGGCATACAGTGAATACCAGGAGCGCTCGCTGGCCCGCTCCGGCCTGCGCAAGATTTATATCGTGACCCTGACCCTGACCCTGCTGCTGGCAATATTCGGCGCGATCGCGGCGGCCTTCCTGATCGCCGGCGACCTGGCCAAGCCCTTGTTGGTGCTGGCCGAGGGCACCAAGGCGGTAGCCGAGGGCAACCTGTCGCCGCGCCCGATCGTGCCGACCAAGGACGAACTGGGCACGCTCACGCAATCGTTCAACACCATGACGCGCCAGCTGTCGGAAGCGCGCGCCGCGGCCGAACGCAACCGCTTCGAGCTGGAGAATGCAAAAGCCTACCTGGAATCGGTGCTGGCTAACATGTCCGCAGGCGTGATGGTCCTCGATAGCCACTTCCGCCTGGTGACCTGCAACGAATCGGTCGAGCGCATCCTGCAGCACGATTTCGACCGCCACATCGGCAAAGCGCTGGCGGCCATCGACGGTCTGCAGCCGCTGGCCGACGCCGTGACCAAGGCTTTCTCCGAACAGAGCGCCCAGTCGGCGGTGGACGACGGCGGCGTGGGCGGTGCCGGCGACCTGCACTGGCAAAAGCAGATCGAGATTCCGCGCCTGCCGTCCGAGGCCGACGGCGAGCAGAACATCACGCTGCTGGCGCGCGGCTCGCACTTGCCGGTAGCCGGCGGCACCGGTTATGTAGTGGTGTTCGACGATATCTCCGACGTGATCTCGGCGCAGCGTTCGATTGCGTGGGGCGAAGTGGCTCGCCGCCTGGCGCACGAGATCAAGAATCCGCTCACGCCGATCCAGCTGTCGGCCGAACGCCTGCAGATGAAGCTGGAAGACAAGCTCGCTCCGCAGGACGCGACGATGCTCACCAAGAGCACCAGCACCATCGTCAACCAGGTCGCGGCCATGAAGCGCATGGTCGACGATTTCCGCGACTACGCGAAAACGCCGCCTGCCATGCTCACCCCGCTCGACCTGAATGCGCTAGTCGAAGAAATCCTGCACCTGTACATCGGCGGCGACGAGCTCCATATCATTCATCCGATACTGGCACCGCACCTGCCGCAGGTGATGGGCGATGCAACGCAGTTGCGCCAAGTCATCCACAACCTGCTGCAGAACGCGCAAGATGCGGTAGAGGAGCGGCCCGACACCACGCAGCCGCCACGCATCGACGTGGTCACGGAAGCCATCCACTATCACGATTCGGATGGCGGCAAGCGTACCGCGGTGCGGCTGACCATCACCGATAACGGGCCAGGATTTTCCTCAAAGATACTTTCGCGCGCTTTCGAACCGTATGTCACATCCAAGCAGCGTGGCACGGGCCTGGGATTAGCGATGGTTAAAAAAATCGTCGATGAGCATGGCGGTCGAATCGACCTCAAGAACCGCTCCAGCGCCAGCGGTGCAAAAGTCGCGATTTTGCTGTTAAAGTTAGCGCCGTAACAGGAGCGGTCCCGATACTCAGGGCAAGCTTACAGATTGAAACAATCTTTGCGACTTATATTGGTTTCGCGCTGCATCGAACAACGAAAATCAGGCGACAATGGAGGCACACAGGTACACGTATGGCAAATATCCTCGTAGTCGATGATGAAATGGGCATCCGGGAATTGCTCTCGGAGATTCTGGGCGATGAAGGTCACGTCGTGACCACCGCCGAGAATGCGCAGCAGGCACGCGAATTCCGGGCGCAGGGCACTCCCGACCTGGTCCTGCTCGATATCTGGATGCCGGATACCGACGGCGTCACGTTACTCAAGGAATGGCAACGCGATGGCTTGCTGAACATGCCCGTGATTATGATGTCCGGTCATGCCACCATCGACACCGCGGTCGAAGCGACCCGGATCGGCGCTCTCAATTTCCTTGAAAAACCGATCGCCTTGCAAAAACTGCTGAAAGCGGTACAACAGGGCTTGTCGCGGACGCAAGAACCGCCCCGCCCCGCTGCCCCTCTTTACCATGCACGCCCGGTGGCCGCGCCGAATGCCAGCGATCAGGCGGCAAGTGCCGCCACCGCCGCCTATGCGCCCGGCTTGCAAACCGGAATCGCGCCGGCGGCCCCGATCACACCGGCGCTTGCATCATCCGACTCGCAACTGTTCGGCCTGTCATTCGACCTGCCGCTGCGCGAGGCGCGCGATGCATTCGAACGCGCTTATTTCGAGCATCATCTGGTGCGAGAAGGCGGCAGCATGACGCGTGTTGCCGAAAAGACTGGCCTCGAACGCACTCACCTTTATCGCAAGCTCAAGCAGCTGGGCGTGGAACCCAGCAAGCTATCGAAAAAAGGGTGACCCTCACCACACTAGTCCTTGGCGCTACCGCACTGCAGCGCGAAGCAGCCATCGCCGAGGCGCTTGATCCGGCGCTGACGACAGCACTTATTCTCGAAGGCATTGCCAGCGGACAGTCACCGCTCGATGGCATGAATGGGCCGAGAATTTCCCGCATTGCGCCTGGCTGCCTTTGTTGCACTGGCAACATGGCGATGCGCATAACGTTGAACCGCACCCTGCGTCGTCCGCCGCAGCGTCTTTATATCAGCCTGGCAAGTTCCGAACATGTGGAGAGCATTCGTCGCTTTCTTGCCGACACTCCTTATGATGACCTGCTACAACTGACTCAAGATATGCAAACGTAAGAACATTCCTCTCCCTGGGAGAGGAATGTTTTTTATCACTCCCGCCCTGCTTAGCTTGAAACCGGTCGACTTGGCCCCATTTTTGCATCAACAGAAGGGATCAGGGCAAACCTGCAATCATTCGTAGCACAAGGAGCGCAACATGAACTTAATCTACAACAGCGATCAGTACAGCGTCGTGGAATTTGGGGCAGACAACGGCCGCGAGGCCTTGCGCTTTGGCGGATACGAGATCATGGACAAGTCCGGCAAGCGCGAAATCTTCATCGGCGGCACCTTAGCCAAATCCTTCCGCGAAGAAGTTGAGAACTTGATCGCCACCGAACCAAGCATCGAGGAAATCGATGATTTCCTCGGCAAATACGACGCTCTGATGCGTCAACCGGTCACGCTGCACTAACCGTCATTTTTACAAAATCCGCCACAGGATACATGGACCACTGTTTTCATTCTGTGGCCTTTTCCACCAACAACTAAAAGGCCATCGCTGCCTGAAACGGGACATTGGCAGCCTGTGCTCCGTCTACTGTCATATGGCATGATGACGGGCATTGCTTTTCAGCCCAATTTCACTTGCGCATGCATTTGCCAATTCAATGCGGGGTGTGCTTTGCGCGCCTGCTTGCGCATAGAGAACTTCTCGAAATCAGTCATGGATCAATCCAGCTCGATCAAATCATCTTGCCGTGCCTTGGAAACCGGCGGCTTTTCCGCTGGATGGAGCCGCTCATAAATGCACGCGAACTCCCGCTTCGTCAGCAGCGCCCAGACCGGCATTCACGAACAGCTGACGGCGCTCGTCGCCAAACACGCGGCCACGGAATTCAAGAAGCCGTTCATGCCTTACAACCACGCAGCATTTGATGCGAGTATCGCCGCGTGGCAGGCGCAGGGCGCCAAACCACTGATCCTGGATGCAGGATGCGGCGTCGGACTGTCGACGCTCAATCTCGCCGCGCAATTCCCCGATCACTTCGTCATTGGCGTGGACCAGTCGGCCGATCGTCTGGCACGCAATATCGTATGGCGCGATGACATGCCGGCCAATTTCATTAAGGTGCGCGCCGATCTGGTCGATTACTGGCGCCTGATGTTGAAGGCGAACGTACGGCCGGCCCGGCATTATGTGCTGTATCCCAATCCTTGGCCGAAAATCGGGCAGCTTCAGCGGCGCTGGCACGGCCACCCCGTATTCCCGGCCATTGTCGCGCTGGGCGGCGAACTCGAGTGCCGCAGCAATTGGCGTGTGTATGCCGAGGAATTTGCCAGTGCGATCAGCCAGTTAAACGGCACGCACGTCCAATGCGAAGCCTACGCGCCGGACAGAGCCCTCACCCCGTTCGAGCAGAAATATCAAGTCTCCGGTCACGCGTTATGGCGCTGCCGGGCCACTATCCAGCCAGCCGCTTGGCGGGGTTAACCGAGTGAATTTCTGAGCGGCATGAGTGATACCGCAAGCAAGGAAATATGCGGCTCTCCAAGGGAAATCGTCCGCAATCCCGCATGGATACTACGTTTCGAAGCAGAAATCGCAGTTTGACCGAGCACAAACGGCACATTGATTGACTCGGCATCCCCTATTTATGGCATTGTTCGGGTGAGTAAAAGACGGTAAGCTCGGCGCTTGAATTTGACCCGACCCAGTCGAGCGCTGTCCGACAGCAAGTCGGTCGACGAGAACATGCAGCCGTATCGGCCAACGATCCGAACCATGCATCCCCCATCCGGAATCTCGACGAGCATCTCCATAATAAAGGTATTGCGAAATGCTTTACGTCTCCAACTCAGCACCTTCGAATCAAACCGTCATGGTCCTGCGCCTGACCAGCCGCAACGGGCAGCCATGCACCTATACGAAAACGCTGAAGGAATACGGTCTCAATCTGCTCGAGTGCTTCACCCTGGAAGCCGCCCACAATGCCGTCAACAACGGTTGCCGAGTTGGACTGCTGATTGTCACGCAAGAAGCTGAACTGGCGCACCTCGACAAATGCGAACCGTTCGTCAGCAACAATAAAATCTCATGGGTCGGCCTGATCGCACAGGAATTGATCTCGATGCCACGCATGCGCGAATTCATCGGGGAACACCTGTTCAATTTCATCACGCTGCCCGCCGACCTTGACCATATCGCGCTGACGCTGCGCCACGCCTGGGGCATGGCGTTCATGCGCGAAGTGCAGCATACAGCGTCGCCGGCCCCGCAGGCAGATGACGATGATTTCGTGATGGTAGGACAGACACCGGAAATGCAGCGCCTGTTCATCCAGATTCAGAAAGTCGCACGCACCGATGCCTCGGTGCTGATCACCGGCCCGTCCGGCACAGGCAAGGAAGTGGCCGCACTGTCGATTCACCGGCAATCGGCGCGTCGCAACGCGCCGTTCGTGGCAGTCAATTGCGGCGCTATTGCGCCGCAATTGTTTCAGTCCGAGTTGTTCGGCTATGAAAAGGGTGCGTTCACCGGCGCCACCCAGCGCAAGATCGGCCGCATCGAGGCAGCTCAAGGAGGCACTCTGTTTCTCGATGAAATCGGCGACATGCCGATCGACATGCAGGTAAACCTGCTGCGCTTCCTGCAGGAGAAGACGATCGAGCGCGTGGGCGGCAACGATTCGATCGAAATCGATGTACGCGTCATCGCGGCAACTCATGTCGATCTCGCGGAAGCAGTATTACAGGGGCGCTTCCGCGAAGACTTGTATTACCGTATCAATGTCGTCTGCATGAGCATGCCGCCGCTGGCCGATCGCGGACAGGATATCGAGGATATCGCAAAGCACTATTTCGCCAAGTTTGCCAGCGCACATAACCGCAGCCTGCGCGGGTTTTCCAAGGCAGCGATGAATGCGATGCTCAGCCACGACTGGCCCGGCAACGTACGCGAACTGGTCAACCGCGTGCAGCGTGCAACAGTGATGGCGGAAGGACGCTTCATCCAGCCGGAAGACCTCGGCTTTGAGCGCAACGACCCGCACAACAAGATGATGTCGCTGGAAGACGCGCGCGCCGCCGCCGAGAGCATGATGATCCGGCGTGCGCTGTCGCAGTCGCGCAATCAAATCTCGCGGGCGGCATCCCTGTTGGGCGTATCGCGGGTGACGCTTTATCGACTGATCGAGAAGTACAACATCCGGCCCGATATCGCGGCTAGCGCACGAACGCCATTCCTTGGTAGCGCAAAGCACGACCTGGGGGCGCACAAATAAGGTACGACGTGGTATCAGTCGGGCTTGGTCCGCTCGACATGCGCGATCGGTTCAGAAAAACGAATCGCTTTGCCGTCCGCTGGCAGCAATTTTAACCAGCGGGCAATCCTAAAATAATAATCCCCCTGGGACACCGCTGGATCGAGAGTTTGTATCGAAGCAGCCTTGATGCAAGCCATGGCGGGCGCTTACCGGTGGGCTGGGCAGGCAATGACGGGACTTGACGTGGGTGATGAACCTGCGGCAGTCCTAGACAGTAAGATGCGGTAGACACATTCGTTGCATTTCAACGCGACACGGCACTGCGCGTTGCGCCTATATGTGCGTGACTGATTTGTTCCGCGAGCGATGACACTGCGCGAATTTCCTGATTGACTGGATTCTACCGCCTATCCGGCCGGGTACTGTCTTGCCGACTTGACGCCGGTTCTATGCGGGCGGATTGCGCCGCCATAGGGAAGCGTTCTGGCCGCGCGGTTCAGATTGTCGTCGTTCCGATGACTGCAATTCACCCACACCAACCTCGAATAGTCGACAACGAAAGGTGGTGTAAGGATGAAATCGAAAACAGTACGCGCAACGCAAATCGTACCGCTCGCACTGGCCGGCATGCTCTGCGCCGCTCATTCGCAAGCAGCCGAGACACCAGGGCAACAGCGCGAGCGGAACGACGTCCGCGCGGCGCAGCCGCAGGATCTCCCGGAACCACGCGTACAGACATCCCACATGACATTGCATGCAGGCGAAGGAGCACTTCCCCACACTGCCGCACAGGACACGCAGGTCGCGCAGTCCGCGCCCGCCCCGGCAGATCCACGGGCACCGGCGACGGAGAGCGGACGAACCGCGCAGCGATCCGGGCCTGGTGTCTTCGAAGTGGACGAAGATGCAGCGCAGCGCGCACTCGAGCGCACTCTGACCCAGAGCGGCGCGTTACTGCTGCCGCAGCGCACGGTTGAAATCACGCCCAGCTACACTTACCGGCGCAGCGAGCAAAGCGCTGCGGTGCTCGCCACCGTTGTGAATCCGGCCACCTCGGCATCGACGCAGGCGGTCATTAATCAGAGGAACAGGCAGAACGAGAACACGTTCCGCGTCGATGTCCGGGCAGGCCTGCCCTACAATAGCCAGCTTGAATTCAGTCTGCCTTACAGCATCATGCGTACGTCGCAAGTGACCGATTTCGGTACGGGCACCTCAGCCAACGGAAACGGCCTTGGCGACGCCACGCTTGGCATTGCAAAGACGCTTGCGCGCGAAAGCGGAGCGCGGCCTGATCTGGTCGGACGCCTCACCTATAACTTCGGGAACGGCAAGCGGCAGGATAATGGCGTTCCCTTGACTGGCGGCTTTCGCCAGATAATTGCAGAACTGATTGCGCTCAAACGCCAGGACCCGCTGGCATTCGTGGCTAGCGCCTTCTATGGCAAGACCTTTGAAAAAGACGGAATCAGGCCGGGTGACTCTGCCGGCATTTCTTTATCCGCGACCCTGGCTGCAAGTCCGGCCACATCGTTGCAGCTAGGCTTCTCGCAGGTCTATCGCAAGAAACAGGAAAACAACGGCATTACGCTGGAAGGGTCGGATCAGACTTATGGCATCGCGACCTTTGGCGCCTCGTCCGTTCTCTCGCGCGATCTGACCTTGGTGACGCAGCTCGGCATCGGCATGGGCAACGACGCTCCAAAATACAGCTTTACCATCTCGCTGCCGATTCTTTTCAGATAAGGAGTGACAATAGCGGCCCTCATGGCGACTCTTATTGCGGTCCGACCCTCGGCCAAGGGCCGGACCCGCCAGCTACTTAATTGCGTTGAAAAATGCCGCCAAGGTTAATGACATTGGGGATGGCAACTGCATTGCCGAAGACTGACACCGCGACAGCCGGCGCCACGACAATCTGATTGAGGAAAGCGAGATTAAAGTCGAGCACGCCGGCGGTAACGCCGTCCATTTGCGCGGCGCTCAGCTGCACCGGTTCCGTCGCAGCGGGCTCTGCCGCAAATGCCATCGACGACAGGGATAGCAGCGATGCGGAAACCAGGGAGGCGACCAGTGATTTTTTCATTTGCATTTCTCCTAAACCAAAAGTTAAAAGATAGCGAAGCGCCAGCACGGTGAATGCCGCGATTCCCTCTCACTTTAGCCAGCGCTCCTTCGAAAAATAAGTATGAAATTTAGATGGAGCGTCACGTGAACTTTCGACTTTGATCCAGTTTTTGAATTCGTTTCACGGCGCTGGATCGAGCGAATAGGTGATGTATGCCAGCGGCATCGCGCCGGCCTCCTGCAGTAACGGGAGCATGGACCGCACGGCGCAGCAAGCGAGGGAAGACGGCATGCGGTAAGCGATTGCATCAGGTGGATACCGTATCTCCTGGCGGCGGAGACATGCCCGCCGCGAGCTCTCCCGGTGCCATCCGGCCCAATGTCACTAGTTGATTCGATACCGGCCATCTCAACCACGCCACTTGATGCTGTCATGAGGGACTGCACAACCTGGCAAGCAAAGTGCAGTGCGCCGCGGCGTCTACTGTGGGCGCAAAAATAAAAAAACGGGTTCATCACCCGTCCGAACAAGCGTCACCGGCCCTCAGCCGAGGGCCAGTTCCTCCTGCTTAATTGCGCTGGCGAATGAGAGCAACGTTATTGTTGCGGGATACGGCCAGGGCACCACCGCCAACGATCGAAATCGCAGCAACCGGTGCGCTAATCGCCTGGGTCAGCTGCACGATATTAAAATTCAGCAGGCCGGCAGTGACACCATCCATTTGCGCATTGGTCAGCTGCACAGGTTCCGCTGCAAATGCCATCGACGACAGGGACAGGAGCGAAGCGGATACCAAGGAAGTGATCAGCGATTTTTTCATTTTGCATTTCTCCTAAACATAAGCGTTGAAAAGTAACGAAACGCAAACACGGTTTGTGCCGCGATTCCCTATCACTTTAGTCAGCGCCCCCCGAAAAATAAGTATGAAATTTAGATGATGCCGCGTGCGCATTCCCTGTCTTTGATCCAGTTTTTTAATCGGTCAGGATACTGCCGCCCTCGCCATTTGCCAGGCGCAGGATCAGACGGCCTGATGCTTTCAGGGACAAAGCAGGGAGTAACAGACTAACGGGCCAGGCTGTCGGCGGCGGGACTGGCGGGGCGTAAGGGCATGCGCGATCGAAGCGCTACTGCCCGAGCACTGGACGCGTTCGGCAGCGAGCTTTTTGCCGGGCATCGAGTGGCGGACTATTCTGGGTTTGTTGAATGAAACGATCAACGTGTGCTTTGAGCGGATGGCCAACCCTCCGCTCAAAGCACCCGCTCATCCTATCGCTGCCATACCGATGCGAAGTTGGTCGGAACGCTGTAGACAAGCGCCGTGTTGTTGCTGCCGATCTGAATGACGGTGACCGGCGCGTAGATGATTTGAATAATTGAAGCGATATTCATGTTGCCGAAGGCTTGCGCAAAGCCTGTGGGAAGCGCATTTTGCCGGGCATGCCGTCCTGAGGCAGTCACGCTGTCCATCTCGTGCGCGGACAACAGCATCGGCTCGTTGGGGGAAACTTCGGTGGCGGCAAATGCCATCGACGACAAGGTCAGCAAAGGCAAGGCGATGAGGCTGGTTACCAGTGATTTTTTCATTCATTTCTCCTTAACCGGCGCAATAAAGTATGTTGAGTTCGGGACATGAATTGCTCCATGTCCCTCCATACTTTACCCAGCACTTAATCAAATGATAAGTACGAAATTTCGATCATCTGCAGGAGAAAAAACCACCTTCCTTCGAATTTTTCAATGTGTACGATGCCATCAAACTTCGTATTGCACAGGAATGAGCTAACGCAAGGTCAGGAAATCATTTTCCGTAGGAGCCAGTTGGTTCGGCGGTATGACGCCGTCGCGCCGCTGCACGGTAAAGCCGATGCGCCCCAGCGAGGGATATTCGATCCAGTGCTCCATGAATTCATCCACTGGCATGGTGCGGTTGCCCCAGGCGGGATCGGCCAGCAGCGCGCGGTCGCGATACATGCCGCGAAAGACGACGAAGTGGTTGTAACCGTGCGTTTTGATCGGCACGATCAACGGCGCCTTGGCAACCAGGTCCTTGAGCTGGAGCTTGCCGTAACCGCTGCCCAGATAGCCGCGGGCGTCGACATGGCGCTTCAGGTCCAGCAGCGAAAAACCTTCGCGACTCTGGATCAGCTGCGGATTCTTGATGTATTCCTCCCGCTTCATCAGCGACAGCGCCACCTCCTTCTCGGTGACCGGTTCGCCATGCTGGTACTTCAGCAGGGTCGCCAGCGCCGCCGCACCGCAGCTCAGGTCCCACTGTTGTATCACCACGTTCTCATGGCGCATTTCAAGCAGCGACCTGACGGCGCGTTCGCCGGCGAAGGCCTGGACAGCCGGCAGCAGATATAGCAATGCGCAGCATCCGGCGCAAGCCATGTTGACGGCGCGGTGCCGCCAACGGGCAGACGCGGCCGAGCTTTCCACTGCATAGGGCTGGTGCATTCTTTTCATGTCATGTCTCCATTTCGGCGTACCGGCGAAATCGTGGGCGTGTTCGTGCTGCCAGGCGAGCTATTGCTCGGTCGCCTGCGCGACAAGGCTGCGTAGCACTTCGGCAAAGCGGTTCGCCGCAGGCGTGGCGGACCAGGGGCGGCCGTGTATCAGATACAGCACCGTCTTGTACCCGGCCTTGTCGCCCACAGGCAAACGTGCCAGCAAGCCTTGCTCGATCCATTGCCCGACCCGATGTTGCGGCAGCCAGGCATAACCCAGTCCTTCGCGCACCGCTGCCACCACCGTGTCGCAGCTGTTGAGCAGCCAGCAGCGCGCCTGAGCCGAGTTCGTCGCTGCTGTGCGGGCGGCATCGCCGCTCGGGGCAATACCGATCTGCACGTGCTGCGCAAGATCTGCGGCAGTCACCTCGCGCTCCAGCTTGAACAAGGGATGATCCGGATGCGCCACGGGAATGTGCGCGACTTCGACCAGCGGCTCGCCGAGCAACCCGAGCGGCACATGCTCGCTGATGGCGAGGTCGACGCTCAGGTCATGCAGCACTTCTTCCGTTTGCGATATCGGCACTTCGCGCAGCTTGACCTCGGCGGCGCCCTCCCCGCTCAGCGTAAACTCCCGCAACGCCTGCATCAGCAACGGTGTCGGAAAGTTTTGATCGACTACCAGACGCACCTCGCCGCCACGCCCCTGCCCCAGGTTCTTGGCGAAGGTCTCGAGCTCGATGGCTTCCTTGAGCACATGGCGCGAGCGGTCCAGCAGCGCGCGCCCCTCGCTCGTCAGGATCGCCTTGCGCCCATCGATCTTGAGCAAGGGCACGCCGAGTTGTTCCTGGAGCTTGGAAATGGTGTAGCTGATGGTGGACTGGCTCAGATGAAGCGATTTCGCGGCTTCGGCATAGCCGCCGCAGTCTATGACGGCATGCAAGATGCGCCATTGCTTGAGACTCACATAAATATTCTGCACATCGTGCGGCCGGGAGTATAACCGCGAACGGATGCCATTCAGGCGTAGCGACTGCTCCGAGCGCTCTTTTCTGGATTGCGTCATTTTTCATCCTTTACAGTTGTGCCAACCGCGCGGTGGTGTAACGGATTACAAAATATCGTGCATGGGAAACCCATGCGTTTCCGGGCTCGGACCTAATGCAAAACCTACGCCCATCACACAAGGAACTGATTTGTTTTGGCTTTTTTTATGGAAACTACCGTTCTAGGTCCAAAGCTGTATTGGCTACGTCACACTGCTCCGTGACTGCAAGGGAATCAATGACTAGAACATCCCCTCGGTTCTGCCGTGACGGCAACGCTGGTCTCGCCCAAGGCGCGCACCGCCGTGCTCTCCCCTGCCGCGGGGATAGCGGCAGGCAACGTCAGAAAACGTAACGCGAATGAAGCATCCGCATCGCCAGCCAACCACAGGCAACCCGATACGCAGAACAATGCACGCCCAAACGCCCCATAAAAAAACCCCGCCATGCCTGCGGATGCAAACCATGACGGGGAACCGGAGATGAATCCTTGACAGTGCAAATCCGTGCGGTGTACCGAGCATTCGCTTCCATCGGCGTCCAGGGAAGGCGCTTTCAAGAGGAAGAGCTTTCTCGCCTCGCATCCAGCCCTGCGCCATGCTTGGCAAGACCCATGCCCAATTGCATAAGCCGTTGATTCGGTTGACATATCGAGTAGCGGCCGAGGCAAGCGGTGAGGGATCTGCCCAAAGGTGTAACGACGGCGTGCGCAATCATGCTGTGTCGCACCAATTCGCACCTGGATTGCACATTCAGAAAAAACGAAGAATAATCGCATCCACTATTTCCGCTTCGGAAACAATGAGGAAGCTACTGGCATGGACAGATTGCAATCGATGCGCGTGTTTGCGAAGGTGGTCGAGCAAGGCAGCTTTGCGCGTGCCGCGCAGATGCTGGATATCTCCAACGCCGTCGTCACGCGCCATGTGGCCGACCTGGAAGAACACCTCGGCACCCGCTTGCTCAACCGCACCACGCGCCGCCTGTCACTGACGGAAACCGGTCATGCCTACCTGGAGCGCGTGCTGCAAATCCTGCAGGAAGTAGAAGACGCGGAGGCAATCGCGTCGGCGCATTCCAAGAAGCCGACCGGAACGCTACGCATTTATTCGCAAATCGGATTCGGACAACTCCATCTTGCCCGGTTGCTGCGCGAATACGCAAAGCTCTATCCTGATGTTGTGCTGGATGTGACGCTGTCGGACCGCAATGTCGACTTGGTCGAGGACGGCTTCGACGTGGGCATTTTCATCGATTTCCAGAAATTCGATGCCAGCATGATTGCGCGCCAGCTCGGCATCACTGAAGTCGTGCTGTGCGCCTCGCCGGAATATGTAAAGCAGCACGGCGTGCCGGCCGAGCTGGAGGATATATCCCGCCATATCTGCCTGAATTTTTCCCTTGAGCAGGTGCGGCATCACTGGCCGGTGAAACAGGCGGATGGCACCACGACCCAGATTCCAATCAACTGCAAGGTAGTGTCCAACAATGGCGATCTGCTGCGCCAGTGCGCTCTTGAGGGCATGGGGGTCGTGCTGCGGCCCTCCTTTGCGCTGCGCGACGACCTGGCTGCCGGCCGGCTGGTGCGGCTGCTGCCGGACCAGCATCTCCAGAGCCTGTCGGTGGTCATGGTCTATCCGAGCCGGCGCCTGCTGTCGGCCAAGGTCCGCAGCTTCGTCGATTTCATGTCGCAACAATTCCCCCGTCCGGAAAGCGACCCCTGGCTTGAGCCCGCAGCGTGACGCTGGCCTGGCCCGCCTTCCCGTTGCGTCAATCGATTCCCCGGTGCGCGGCGGACGTGGTACCGTATTGAATCATCGTTCGCGCTCACTACCATGTGCCAACTGCTCGGCATGAATTGCAACGTCCCGACGGACATCGTGTTCAGCTTTACCGGCTTTGCCACGCGCGGCGGCCGCACCGATGTGCATGCCGACGGCTGGGGAATCGCCTTTTTTGAGGGCAAAGGCGTGCGCCATTTCGTCGATTACGAAGCCGCCGTCGCCTCGCCGATTGCCGACCTGATCAAACGCTACCCGATCAAATCCAGGAATGTCATCGCGCATATCCGCAAGGCGACGCAGGGCCGCATCGCACTGGAAAACTGCCATCCCTTCGTGCGCGAACTGTGGGGACGCTACTGGGTGTTTGCGCATAACGGCGACTTGAAAGAATTTGCACCGCCACTCGACGGCGCTTTCCGCCGCGTGGGCACCACCGACAGCGAATGGGCCTTCTGCTACCTGCTGCAGGAATTGCGGCGGCGCTTCGGCGACTCGCCGCCGACACAGGCCGCACTGACGGCGGCGCTGCGCGAACTGAGCCACGGCATCGCGGCGCACGGCACCTTCAACATGATGCTGTCCGACGGATCGGCACTGTTTGCGCACTGCTCGACCGATCTGCACTACATCGTGCGCCAGTACCCGTTTTCCACCGCCAAGCTGTCGGACGAAGACATGAGCGTCGACTTTTCCACGGTCACCACGCCGAACGACCGGGTGGCGATCATCGTCACAGCACCGCTGACCACGAACGAAACCTGGACGCGCTTTGCTGCCGGCGAATTGAAGGTGTTCGTGGATGGAATGCCGGTGGCGTAAAGCGCCGGGCGCCGGTCAATGCGCCGCACCATAAAAAATTGCCACAAAGAAATAAAAATGCGCTAAATTACAGGCAAAGAAGCATCGGAAGTTCTGCATCTGCCTGCTGGCGACTCAAGTGCGCACAGGCCGTATGTGTTGCAGCATCTGAGATGGCAAGCGCGGTGTGCCTTCCCGCCCTCCTGCCTGACAGTGCGCACTCATACGACCTGTGCGCACTTGGCTGCACCGCAAAGTGCGCTGGTTTGCCTTCGCCCAAAAGCCACGCGGCGCAAACTTGAATACGGCAATAACAATAATGTCGAAATGAATGCCACTTCCACAACCGGCAACGCTTCGCCCCGCCCGTTACGCGTGCGGGACTTTTTCCTTGCGCGCCAGCCCATTCTCGACCGTAGCCAGTCGCTGATCGCCTACGAGCTGTTGTTTCGCAATACCGATACTGCGGCGGCCAACATCACCAGCGACCTGTCGGCAACGGCGTCGGTGATCGCGCATACGTCGCAGCTGGGCATCGAAAAGGTGATCGGCGATTCGCTCGGCTTCCTGAATGTGGATGCCGCGGTCCTGATGAGCGACATCTTCCAGTTCCTCCCCAAGGAAAAAGTCGTGCTCGAAATCGTCGAAACGACGAAGGCGACTCCGCAAATCCTCGAGCGCATCCAGTCCCTGGTCCAGCAGGGCTTTCGCTTCGCGCTGGACGACGTCATCACCGACAACGAGGATGTCCAAAAGCTGCTGCCGCTGGCCGACATCGTCAAGATCGACCTGCGCGACATGCCGCTGTCGGCGCTGCTGAAGCTGGCACCGAAGTTCCGTCTCGCGAAGAAAAAACTGCTGGCCGAGAAAGTCGAGAATCGGGAACAGTTCGACACCTGCCTCGACCTCGGCTTCGATTATTTCCAGGGCTATTACTTCGCCAAGCCGGCCATCCTCTCCGGCAAGAAGCTGTCGCCGTCGCAGCTGGCGATCATGCAGCTGATGACGCAGATCACATCGGAGGCGGACAACATCGACATCGAACGCAGCATCAAGCAGGATATCGCACTGTGCTTCAACCTGCTGCGCCTGGTGAACGCACCCGCCATCGGCATGCGGCACCGCATTGACTCGGTCAGGCAGGCATTGCTGGTGCTGGGCCGCCATCAGCTGCAGCGCTGGCTGCAAATCATGCTGTATGCCGAGCCCTGCAAGAAGGGGCAAAGCATGACGCCGCTGCTGACGCTGGCGGCAACCCGCGGCAAGCTGCTGGAATTGATCGCGCACCGGATCGAGCCGCACCAGCGCCATATCGGCGACACCGCGTTCACCGTCGGCATCATGTCGCTGATGGACACCTTGTTCAGCATGCCGATGCAGGAAATCCTGGAACAGGTCGCCGTGGTCGAAGCTGTCAGCGATGCGCTGCTGCACCGCAAAGGGCGCTATGGCGACATGCTGCGGCTGGCCGAGCACATGGAGCGCATCGAAGAGGCGGGATCGATGCTGGAACACCTGGTGGAAAAACTCGGCCTTTCCAGCAACGACTTGAATGACCTGCAGTTAAGCGCCTTCGAATGGGGCGACATCGTGGCGCGCAACGCGGCATAGCCGGGGAGCGCGCCTCCCCGGCGGCTTGCCTTCCATTTACAGGTTCGGCGCCAGCCAGCGCTCCACATCTTCCTTCGGCACGCCGCGCCGCGCCGCCATGTCCGCCACCTGGTCCTCGCCGATCTTGCCGACCACGAAATACTTCGACGCCGGATGCGCGAAGTAGAAGCCGGACACCGACGCGCCGGGGAACATCGCGAACGATTCCGTCACATGCATGCCAATGTCGTCGCATTGCAGCAGCTTGAACATGTCGGCCTTGACCGTATGCTCCGGGCAGGCCGGATAGCCCGGCGCCGGGCGGATGCCGCGATACGCCTCCCCGATCAGGGCCGCGCTGTCGAGCGCTTCATCCGGAGCATAGCCCCACAATTCCCTGCGCACGCGCTCGTGCAGATGCTCGGCAAACGCCTCGGCCAGGCGGTCGGCGAGCGACTTCAGCATGATGCTGCTGTAGTCGTCGTAGGCATCCAGGAAGCGCTTCTCATGTTTCTCGATGCCCAAGCCAGCGGTGACCGCGAACAGGCCGATGTAGTCGGCGATGCCCGATGATTTCGGCGCAATGAAATCGGACAGGCACTGATTGGGCCGCTGCACGCCGTCGATCACCGGCTTGACCGTCTGCTGACGCGCGCCGTAGTAGGTGAATGCTACCTGCGTGCGCGTGTCGTCGGTATAGATCTCGATATCGTCGTCGTTGACGGTATTGGCCGGAAGCAGCGCGATGACGCCGTTGGCGGTCAGCCAGCGGCCTTCGATCACCTTCTTGAGCATCGCCTGCCCTTCCTCGTACACCTTGCTGGCCTGCTCGCCGACCACCTCGTCCTTCAGGATCGCTGGGAATGGACCGGCCAGGTCCCAGGTCTGGAAGAACGGGCCCCAGTCGATGTAATTGGCGAGGGTGGCCAGATCGACGTTCTTGAACACGCGGCGGCCGATGAACTTCGGCTTCACCGGCGCGGCGTCTCCGGTGAAAGCCAGCTTGGCCTTGTTGAGGCGCGCTTCGGCCAGCGAAATCAGCGGCGTCGTTTTCTTGTTCGCGTGCTGCTCGCGGATACGTTCGTAATCGCTCTTGATCTCTTCGATGTACTGGTCGCGCTGCTCCTGCGTCAAGAGCGACTGCGCCACCGACACCGAGCGCGATGCGTCCGGCACGTACACCACCGGACCTTCGTAGTTCGGCGCGATCTTGACTGCGGTATGGGCGCGGCTGGTGGTGGCGCCGCCGATCAGCAGCGGAATCTTGAGCATGCGGAAGTGCGGGTCGCGCTGCATTTCCTTGGCCACGTGCGCCATTTCCTCCAGCGACGGGGTGATCAGGCCGGACAGGCCGACGATGTCGGCGTTCTCCGCCTTCGCCTTGGCCAGGATGTCGGAACACGGCACCATCACGCCCATGTTCACCACTTCGAAGTTATTGCATTGCAGGACCACCGACACGATGTTCTTGCCGATGTCGTGCACATCGCCCTTGACAGTGGCGATCACGATCTTGCCCTTCGGCTTGGCGACGATGCCGGTCCTGGCCTCTTCCTGGCGCTTTTCTTCCTCGATGAACGGGATCAGGTGCGCCACAGCCTGCTTCATCACGCGCGCCGACTTGACCACCTGCGGCAGGAACATCTTCCCTTGCCCGAACAGGTCGCCGACGATGTTCATGCCATCCATCAGCGGGCCCTCGATCACGTTGATCGGGCGCCCGCCCGATTCCAGGACCTTGACGCGCATTTCCTCGGTATCTTCGACGATCCATTGCGTGATGCCATGCACCAACGCATGCGCGAGCCGCTTTTCCACCGGCTCGCCGCGCCATTCGAGGTTCTGTTCTTCCTTCTTGCCGCCGGCCTTCAAGGTCGCGGCGAATTCGATCATGCGCTCGGTCGCGTCCGGACGGCGGTTCAATACCACGTCTTCCACCCGCTCGCGCAACTCGGGAGCCAGGTCGTCATACACGCCGACCATGCCGGCGTTGACGATACCCATGGTCAGCCCGGCCTTGATCGCGTGGTACAGGAACACGGTATGGATAGCCTCGCGCGCCGGGTCGTTGCCGCGGAAAGAAAAACTGACGTTCGACACGCCGCCGCTGATCTTCGCGTGCGGCAGGTTGTCGCGGATCCAGCGCGTGGCGTTGATGAAATCGACCGCGTAGTTGTTGTGCTCCTCGATGCCGGTCGCGATGGCGAAAATGTTCGGATCGAAGATGATGTCTTCCGGCGGGAAGCCCACCTTCTCGGTCAGCAGCCTGTAGGCGCGCGCGCAGATCTCGGTCTTGCGCTCGAAAGTGTCGGCCTGGCCGGTTTCATCGAAGGCCATCACGATCACGGCGGCGCCGTAACGGCGGCACAGCTTGGCCTGGCGCAGGAACTCCTCCTCGCCTTCCTTCATCGAGATCGAGTTGACCACCGCCTTGCCCTGCACGCACTTCAGGCCGGCTTCGATCACCGACCATTTCGACGAGTCGATCATGATCGGCACGCGCGCGATATCCGGTTCGGAGGCGATGAGATTGAGAAAGCGCGTCATCGCGGCGACCGAATCGAGCATCGCCTCGTCCATGTTGATGTCGATGATCTGCGCGCCGTTCTCGACCTGCTGGCGCGCCACCGACAGCGCCTCGTCGTATTGCTCGTTGAGAATCATGCGCGCGAACGCCTTCGAGCCGGTCACGTTGGTGCGTTCGCCGACGTTCACGAACAGCGAACTCTCGTCGACGACGAACGGCTCCAGCCCCGACAGCTTCATCGCCGGCGCCACTTCGGGCACCTTGCGCGGTGCAATCTTGCTGACGACATCGGCAATCGCCTTGATGTGCTCCGGCGTGGTGCCGCAGCAACCGCCGGCGATGTTCACGAAGCCGCTCTCGGCGAAATCCTTCATCAGGGAGGACGTGACATCGGGCGTCTCGTCAAAGCCGGTGTCGGACATCGGGTTGGGCAGGCCGGCGTTCGGATAGACGCAGACGAAGGTGTCGGCGATCTTCGACAGCTCTTCCGCGTAGGGCCGCATCAGCGCAGCGCCCAGAGCGCAGTTCAGGCCGATCGTCAGCGGCTTGGCATGGCGCACCGAATGCCAGAAGGCCGGCACGGTCTGGCCGGACAGGATGCGGCCGGAAGCGTCTGTGACGGTGCCGGAAATCATGATGGGCAGGCGCTTGCCAGCCTCTTCGAAGAACGTATCGATTGCGAACAGCGCCGCCTTGCAGTTGAGCGTGTCGAAAATCGTCTCGACCAGCAGCACGTCGGCGCCGCCTTCGACCAGTGCCCGCGTCTGTTCCAGGTAGGCGGCCACGAGCTGGTCGAAAGTGACGTTGCGCGCGGCCGGGTCATTTACATCCGGCGAAATCGATGCCGTCTTCGGCGTCGGCCCCAGGGCGCCCGCGACGAAACGCGGTTTGTCCGGCGTCGAATACTTGTCGCAGGCGGCGCGCGCCAGTTTCGCGGCCTGCACGTTCATTTCATACACCAGGTGCGCCATGTGGTAATCGTCCTGCGCCACGCTGGTCGCGCCAAAGGTATTCGTCTCGATCAGGTCGGCGCCGGCGGCGAGATACTTTTCATGGATTTCGCTGATGATCTGGGGCTGCGTCAGCGTCAGCAATTCGTTATTGCCCTTGACGAACAACTCCTTGCCCGGCACGGCAAAGTCCGCGAAACGCGCTCCGCGGTAATCCTCTTCCGTCAGCTTGTATTGCTGGATCATGGTTCCCATCGCACCATCGAGAACCAGGATGCGTTGGGCCAGCAAGTCGCGCAAGAGCGCTTCGGTAGAGGAAATGGCGTCGCGTTTCATTTATGTATCTCAAGAAAATAAAAAACCCGGACAGCAATAAAGCGGGTCCGGGTTCATTTACGTCCGCTTTAGCAGTATTTGTGTGGAGGAAAGACTCCTGCGCCCGCAAGCTGGGTTTTGACTTTTCAATCAAATCGGCGCTGAAAAAATTATACGGCAGATCAATAATTTACGTCAGCAGATATCGTAATGCCATATTTTGTTGCAACGAAACAATATCCGATGGATTCCGCTCACTCGAAGCGGCCGCCTTGCATGGCAAACCCCTTGAGAAACTCCGCCACAGGCAGGCGCTTGCCGCCTGGCTTCTGCAACTCGGTCAGGCGCAGCGCATCTTCGCCGCACGCGACAACGACGCCGTCCTGGGACGAGGCGGCCAGCACCTGGCCGGGCGCCTTGCCGGATGTGCCTGGCACAAGCTCGGCACGCCACAGCTTGATCGGCACGCCGTTGAACGCTGCCGAAGCTCCCGGGAAGGGATTGAATGCGCGGATCTTGCGCGCCAACACTTGCGCCGGTTGCGCAAAGTCCAGCGCCGCTTCTTCCTTGCTGATCTTGGCCGCATAGTTGGCACCGGCTTCGGGTTGCGGCGTACACGGCAATGCGCCGCGCTCCAGCTGGCGCAGCGCCTCCACAATCAATGTACCGCCAAGCGCAGCCAGCTTGTCGTGCAGGCTGCCGGTCGTGTCGTCGGCGGCAATCGGCACGCGTCCGATCAGGCGCATCGGGCCGGTGTCGAGCCCCTCTTCCATCTGCATGATGGTCACCCCGGTTTCGGTGTCGCCGGCCTCGATGGCGCGATGAATCGGCGCCGCGCCGCGCCAGCGCGGCAAAAGCGATGCGTGAATATTGATGCAACCGTATCTGGGGATGTCGAGCACGCTGCGCGGCAGGATCAGACCATAGGCGGCAACGACCATTGCATCGTGCGGCGTCGCCTTCAGCAATTCATGCGCTTCTTGCGCAACCTGCGGATATTTTCCGTCCAGCCGCAACGACACCGGCTGCGCGACGGGAATGTCGTGCGCTAGGGCGAACTGCTTGACGGGGGAAGCCTGCAGCTGCATGCCGCGGCCGGCCGGGCGGTCAGGCTGGGTCAGGACGAGGGGAATCTCAAAGCCCGCTCCATGCAGGGAAGCGAGCGCGGCTGCGGCGAATTCGGGGGTACCGGCAAAGATGATTTTCATGGGGGAGGATTGTACCCCCATCACTGCAGCGTCGTTAACGCATCGTCAACGGGCGCCGGCCACGGCACGCTTGCGGTCGCGGCCCATTTCCCGCTCTTCCTTCAGGAGCTTGGTCTTGATGCGGTTGCGCTTCAGGGGCGACAGGTATTCGACGAATACCTTGCCTTTCAGATGATCCATTTCATGCTGGATGCATACCGCGAGCAAGCCGTCGGCCTCGAGTTCGAATGCCTTGCCGTCGAGGTCGAGCGCCCGCACCCGCACCCGCGCCGGCCGCTCGACGCCGTCGTAAATGCCGGGCACCGACAGGCAGCCTTCGTCATACACCTGCTTTTCCTCGCTGGCCCAGACGATTTCCGGATTAATAAACACGCGCAGATTGTCATGCGTTTCCGACGTGTCGATCACCACCAGCTGCTCATGCACGTCCACCTGCGTTGCCGCCAAACCGACGCCCGGCGCGTCATACATGGTCTCGGCCATGTCGGCTGCCAGCCGCTTCAAACGCTCGTCGAACACGGTGACCGGCTTGGCCACTTTCTGCAAGCGGGGATCGGGATAACGCAGGATATTTAATAAAGACATACGGCTTTTGTACAACAATGCGACAGGATAAGAGTGTCGTTTCTCTTGCTAGTTCAAAGATTTATGTGCAGAATTTGATTCACTTTGACAAGTTTTTGCTGTCAACTCTTCGCACACTGACAATACGCTGCGGCGCCAAGAATCATTTGAATACCGGCCGCACGCTCACTGGACAGATCATGAAAAAGTTTAGCACAGCCGCTCTCATTCTCGCTTTCGCCTCCGCCCACGGATTGGCGGCCACCAACGATGAAGCGGGAAATGGATCGCGCTGCGCCTTTTTGCCGAACGCGCCGGACCAGCACGTGGTGGTGCGCGGCGACACGCTGTGGGACATTTCCGGCAAGTTCCTCAAGCATGCATGGTGCTGGCCCCAGGTCTGGGGCATGAACAAGGAAGACATCCGCAATCCCCACTGGATCTATCCCGGGCAAATCGTCTATTTCGACCGCAAGACTGGACGCCTGAGCCTGAACAAGCCGGGAACCGGCGATGCGAATACCGGCGGCATCCCGACCGTACGCCTGGAGCCGCAAATCCGCACCGAAGGCCTGGGAAAGCTGGCCGTACCGTCGATTCCGTCGGGTGTCATCGAGCCTTTCCTGTCGCAACCGGTGGTTGTCGAAGAAAAGGGGTTGAACGATACGCCGCGCATCATGGCGACCCAGGAAGGCCGCGTCATCCTCGGCAAGAACGACACCGCGTATGTGCGCGGCGACCTGAAGGGCGGCACCTCGTTCCAGGTGTTTCGTCCCGGCACACCGCTGAAAGACCCGGTGACCAACGCGGTTATTGCCTATGAAGCTGCCTATCTCGGCACGGTGAAGCTCGATCGTGCCGCCAAGACGCCCGACGAAGCGCACAGCTTCAAGGTGGTCAGCGTCAAGCAGGAAATGGGCGTCGGCGACCGCCTGCTGCCTGTGCCGCCCTCGCCGATTCTCAACTATGTGCCGCACCCGCCGGAAAAAGCGCTCGACGCCCGCATCGTGTCGGTCTATGGCGGCGTGTCGCAAGCCGGCCAGAACCAGATCGTCAGCATCAACCGCGGCCAAAAGGATGGCGTCGACCTGGGCACCGTGCTCGAACTGTACCGGCTGGGCCGCGTCGTGATCGACAAGACCGACAACAGCTCGTGGTCGATCGGTTCCTTCGGCAAGAAACAGGTCAAGCTCCCGGACACACAGTACGGCAGCCTGTTCGTGTTCCGCGTCTTCGACAACATCTCCTACGGCCTGGTCATGCAAGTAACCGATAGCGTGCAGGTCGGCGATGTCGCGAAGTCGCCCGATCAGGAAGCCGCGGACTAAGCCGCCGGATGACGCACCCCGCCTGGACCGATGACCTCGCGCACTGGCTGCGCCTGGAACGCACGCCGGGCGTAGGGAGCGGGACAGCGCGCAAGCTGCTCGCCGCCTTCGGACTGCCGCAGAATATTTTTTCAGCCAGCCACGCAGCGCTGCGCGAGGTAGTGTCCGAGCGCGTGGCCGAAGCCCTGCTCGCGCCCGTGTCGGACGGTATCAGGACGCTGACGGACAGGACGCTGGAGTGGGCCGAGCAGCCTGGCAACCGCGTGCTGACGCTGGCCGACACCGATTATCCGCAAGCCCTGCTCGATATCACCGACCCGCCGTGTATCCTGTACGTCAAGGGACGGACCGATTTGCTGTCGAGCCCTGCTCTGGCCGTGGTCGGCAGCCGCAATGCCACCGCACAGGGCATCAGCAATGCAGAGAAATTTTCCGAAACACTGAGCCAGGCGGGTCTCACCATCATCTCCGGCATGGCGCTCGGCATCGACGCGGCGGCGCACCACGGGGGCCTGCGCGGCGCCGGATCGACTGTAGCGGTCATCGGCACCGGCGCGAACATCATTTACCCCACCCGCAACCGCGCGCTGGCGCACATGATTGCCGAAGGCGGCTGCATCGTCAGCGAATACGCGCTCGGCACGCCGGTCATGTCGGCCAATTTCCCGCGCCGCAACCGCATCATTTCCGGGCTGGCGCAAGGTGTGCTCGTGGTAGAAGCGGCCGCGCAGTCCGGCTCGCTGATCACCGCGCGCCTGGCTGCCGAACAGGGACGCGACGTGTTCGCGATCCCGGGCTCGATCCATTCGCCCTTGTCCAAGGGCTGCCATCTGCTGATCAAGCAAGGCGCCAAGCTGGTCGAATCGGCGCAGGACGTGCTCGATGAACTCAAGCATCCCGGGTCGCTGCAACCCGCGCCGGCCTCGGCAGCGTTGCCTGCCGTCGGCATCGCTTCCAGCGTGCTGAAAGCATTGGGTCACGATCCAGCCGATCTGGACACGCTCGCCGCACGCTGCGAACTGGATATCGCCGCATTGCATGCCGAATTGCTAACGCTGGAACTGGACGGCCACATCGAAATGCTGCCGGGCGGGCTGGTCAGGCGCCTTGCCACATCCTGATACATTTCACGTTGTGCGCATCTTTGGTTTTGAGATATGCTTCTACATAGGGCATCAACCCATTTTGTACTGTCGCTGGGCTTGGCACATCTTTTCTTGATTAAACTCGTGTAGAAAGACAAGAAAGGATTCATCACGAGAGTGTCAGTTATTCACAACCCGGTCGTCGCGTAGCTTGTATGAAGACGGCCTTAACGCTACAGTAGAATCATGTTTGACGTTCTCGTTTATCTCTACGAAACCTATTACCGGCCTGAAGCCTGCCCGGATTCGGAAGCCTTGGTAAAAAAATTGTCCGCAGTCGGTTTCGAGGAAGAAGAGATTTCCAAGGCGCTGGGTTGGCTGACCGACCTGGCAGAAGCGACCAACGAATATTCCGACCGTTTTCCGCAGCAGACAGCATTTTCCGACGGCATACGCATCTATGCGCAGCAGGAAGCCGATGTGCTCGGCACCGACGGCGTGGGCTTCCTGCAGTTCCTGGAAGCGGCCAAGGTCATCAGCCCGATCCAGCGCGAAATTGTGATCGAACGCGCCCTTGCCATCAGCGAGACCCAGGTTTCGCTCGACAAGCTGAAAGTCATCGTGCTGCTGGTCCTGTGGAGTCAGGGTAAGGAACCGGACGGCCTGATCTTCGACGAGCTGTTTTCAGACGATGAAGACGCCGAGCCGCGCCTGCTGCACTAGTTCGATTTCACTCCCATCCGGCTGTTATCGAACAGCCAAGCCTATCTTCCCTGCCGGTTTCACCGTCTCCTCGCTTGCGGATTCCGCCGCAACACGCTTATCATTGGCCGCTAAACCGAAGTCGTCCGACAAATGTTGGTGAACTTGCAGCAAACTTGACCGTCGCATAAGGTGGCGGCGCCACGCCAGCTTGCCGGCCCACATTGATATTTGGGAGATGGATTCCAGATACTTGCTATATATTAGCGAGGCTTGTAATTAAGCAACCGCATGCCTAGCATGGTTGCATATTTTATATCGCGCGCCTGTTTGCCCCCCTTTCGAGAACACCGTTATGACTAAGACCCTCATCATCGCAGAGAAGCCCTCTGTCGCGAACGATATCGCGAAGGCGCTCGGCGGCTTCACCAAGCACGATGAGTACTTTGAATCCGACGAGTACGTGCTGTCTTCCGCCGTCGGCCACCTGGTCGAAATTGCCGTGCCGGAGGAATACGACGTCAAGCGCGGCAAATGGACCTTCACGCATTTGCCGATGATTCCGCCGCACTTCGCGCTGAACCCGATTGCGAAAACCGAATCGCGCCTGAAGGTGCTGAACAAGCTGCTGAAACGCAAGGATGTCACATCCCTCGTCAACGCATGTGACGCGGGACGCGAGGGTGAACTGATTTTCCGCCTGATCGTGCAATACGCGAAAGCCAAGCAGCCGATCAAGCGTCTGTGGCTGCAATCGATGACGCCGGGCGCCATTCGCGACGGTTTTGCGCATCTGCGCGAAGACCGCGAGATGCTGCCGCTGGCCGATGCCGCGCGCTGCCGCAGCGAAGCCGACTGGCTGATCGGCATCAACGGCACGCGCGCGATGACCGCGTTTAACTCGAAGGAAGGCGGCTTTTATCTCACCACGGTGGGTCGTGTGCAGACCCCGACGTTGTCGATCGTGGTCGAGCGCGAGGAAAAGATCAAGAATTTCGTGCCGCGCGACTACTGGGAAGTGCGCGCCGAATTCGTGTGCGCCGCCGGCGTGTATGAAGGTCGCTGGCTCGACACCAAGTTCAAGAAGGACGAGGCCGATCCGGAGAAAAAGGCGGAGCGCCTGTGGAGCAAGGCCGCTGCGGAATCGATCGTCGCCGCCTGCCGCGGCAAACCCGGCACCGTCACCGAAGAATCGAAGCCGGCAACGCAACTGGCGCCCGCGCTGTTCGACCTGACCAGCCTGCAGCGCGAGGCGAATTCGCGCTTCGGCTTCTCCGCCAAGAACACGCTGGCGCTGGCGCAGGCGCTGTATGAAAAGCACAAGGTGCTCACCTATCCGCGTACCGACTCGCGCCACCTGCCGGAAGATTATCTGAACACGGTGAAGCAGACGCTGGAAGTCGTCGCGGAGAACAACAACTACCACCAGTTCGCCAAGCAGATCCTGAAGAACAACTGGGTCAAGCCGAACAAGCGCATCTTCGACAACAAGAAGATCAGCGACCACTTCGCGATCATCCCGACCGGGCAGCAGCCGAAGAACCTGTCGGAGCCTGAACAGAAGCTGTACGACATGGTCACGCGCCGCTTCATGGCGGTGTTCTTCCCCGCAGCGGAATACCTGGTCACCACGCGCTTTACCGAGGTATCCGGCCACACCTTCAAGACCGAAGGCAAGGTGATGACCAACGCCGGCTGGCTGGCGATCTACGGCAAGGAAGCGGCGAACGACGAGGACAAGGAAAACGCCGGCACGCTGGTGCCGGTCGCCAAGGGCGAAACGGTCAAGACCGACAAGGTCACCGCCAACGGCCTGGTCACGAAACCGCCTGCGCGCTATACGGAAGCGACGCTGCTGTCGGCGATGGAAGGCGCGGGCAAGCTGGTCGACGATGAGGAATTGCGCGAGGCGATGGCCGGCAAGGGGTTAGGAACGCCGGCCACGCGCGCGGCCATCATCGAAGGCCTGTTGAACGAAAAATACCTGCTGCGCGAAGGACGCGAGCTGATCCCGACCGCGAAGGCATTCCAGCTGATGACCTTGCTGCGCGGTCTGGGCGTCGACGAACTGACGCTGCCGGAGCTGACCGGCGAATGGGAATACAAGCTGTCGCAGATGGAGCGCGGCAAGATCAGCCGCGAAGAATTCATGCGCGAGATCGCGCAGATGACCCAGATTATCGTCAAGCGCGCGAAGGAATACGACAACGACACCATCCCCGGCGACTATGCGACGCTGAAGACGCCCTGCCCGAACTGCGGCGGCATAGTGAAGGAAAACTACCGGCGCTTCGCTTGCACGCAATGCGAATTTTCGATGAGCAAAGTGCCGGGCAGCCGCCAGTTCGAAATCGCGGAAGTCGAGGAATTGCTGGCCAAGCGCGAGATCGGCCCGCTGCAGGGCTTCCGCTCGAAGATGGGCCGTCCGTTTGCCGCGATCCTGAAAATCGTGCGCGACGAAGACATCAACAATTACAAGCTGGAATTCGACTTCGGCCAGAGTCAGGACGAAGGGGAAGAAGGCGAAGGCGTCGATTTCTCCGAACAGACGCCGCTGGGACCGTGCCCGAAGTGCGGCAGCAATGTGTACGAGATGGGGCTGGCTTACGTCTGCGAAAAAACCGTCGCCAAGCCGAAGGCCTGCGATTTCCGCAGCGGACGTATCATCCTGCAGCAGGAAATCCTGCCGGAGCAGATGGCCAAGCTGCTCAACGAAGGCAAGACCGATCTGCTGCCGGGCTTCATTTCGCAGCGCACCCGCCGCCCGTTCAAGGCTTTCCTGGTGAGGGACAAGAACGGCAAGGTCGGCTTCGAGTTCGAGGAACGCAAGGCAAAGGCGCCGGCCAAGGGCAAGGCCGCCGCCAAGGAAGAAGAATCGCCCCCGGCAAAGACCGAGAAGAAAGCAGCCGAAAAACCGGCGGTGAAGAAAGCGGCGGCAAAAAAATCTGTTGCCAAGAAAGCGGCGTAAAAGCACTGCGTGCAAAAACGCCACAGGCAAGAAAAGGCCCCGGCCCAGCCGGGGCCTTTTGTTTTCAGTCGCGTCCCGGCTCGTGCCTTTCATAACGCGGCAATGCATCGTCCATCGCCGCCCATGCCGGCAAATTCGCCGCAAAAATATGTGCAGCCGGC